>JAZUST010000098.1:0-40519 GCA_045606865.1 Bacteroidales bacterium | reverse complement strand
GGAGCTCAGTTGTCTTCCTAAGACCGCTTGGGCCTCCGACTTCTGCTCTTAACATCTGATAACGAAAGTCGGGACCAGCATCAACGCAAATAGTAGTATCATCAGTCTCGATTAATATTGACGTCCTTAAACGCTTGTCTTTCTGATCGGTAGAACGACAAACTTCGCAGTCACAAGAGATGATCGGAACGCCTTGAGAGGTGCCACTTCCTAAAATTGTAATTTTCATTAAATCCATATTAAATTATCGCAAATATAGCAAAATATTAGTAAAAAAACGATGAAAGTTTCATATTAAAAACGTATATTTGCATAATAATATACTCGAAAATGTTAAAATCTATAATACTTTTTTTTAGGAAAAGAAAAATTCGTAATAATTTGCAGCATGGACTGTTGACGCAATTCCCTGATATAAGCAAATTTCCTATAATTTCGATCCTTATTGATGATGGTCAGAAGAAAAATATAAAGGAAATGGAATCATTCTTGAAATCTTCGTTTAATCCTAAAAGACTTCGTTTTATCGTCTTGTCAGATGTTGTACCTGAAAATACGCTTCAAAGTGATTCTATGATTTGTATTATGAAAGAAGATTTTAACAAGCTCGGTATTTTGAAAAAAGAAAAAGAGGAGATCTTGAAATCTTTTTCAGATGATGTTTTTATCAATTTGTCTGATAATAATGAAGATTTGATGAATGACTATATCGTTTCCAATATAAAATCCTCGTTTAAGGTTGGACATTCAAAGGTAAATATGAAAATGCACGACCTTGTTATTGATTATGGTATAGAAAAAAATGATGTCGAGAGATTAAAGATTTTGTATAAGTATATTTTGATGTTATCTGGAAATAAAAATGAAAAATAATCCTTTTATTGGTACAGGAGTGGCTCTCATAACTCCTTTTAATGAAGATTTTTCTGTTGATTATAAATCACTTGAAAATATAGTGGAATTTACTTTGTCGAACGGTGCCGATTTCCTTGTGGCTTTAGGAACTACTTCAGAAGCGCCTACGCTTACGCAGGAAGAAAAAGACAAAGTGCTGAAAACCATAATTGAAACCGCTAACAAACGCTGTCCAATAATGCTCGGTATGGGCGGTAATAATACAATGAATTTGTTAAATTCTATTAAAAATCAGGATTTTACTGGTGTCGATGGCATATTGAGCGTCGTGCCTTATTACAATAAACCTAATCAACGTGGCATGAAAGCTCATTTTGAAATGGTGGCGGATAACTCTCCAGTTCCTGTCGTTTTATACAATGTGCCTGGTAGGGTAGGAGTGAATCTCCAAGCGTCTACATGTGTAGAACTTGCTCAACATCCTAATATTGTGGCTGTTAAAGAGGCTTCGGGGAATCTTCAACAGATTATGGAAATCTTACGCGACAAACCTGCTGACTTCGACGTGCTTTCTGGTGATGATAGTATCACTCAACCTATGATGGCTCTCGGCGCAAAAGGTGTTATCTCTGTCGCCGCAAACGGATACCCTGACCTTTTCTGCAAAATGGTGAAGTCTATGATGAATGTTGATGTGAAAACATCTCTCGATATTCATTATAAAACATTAAAAATGAATAACCTCATCTTCGCAGACGGTAATCCTGCCGGAATAAAATGCCTTATGGCTCATCAAAATTTATGTAAGAATGTTCTCCGACTTCCTCTTGTTACAGTCAATGAGAATGTTAAAAATGATTTGATAAATGAATTTAATGTAATGTATAATAAATAATTATAGTCATGAAAAAAATATTTATTCTATTATTCTTGTCGATGATTTCATTGAGCATATTCGCTCAACAGGATGAATTGAATTCTTTGATGAAAGAACGTAACGAATTCTATTTCAGTTTTGAGATAGATGATTCTCAGGAACTTAGTAAAATTGCTGAAATCATCTCGATAGATAAAATTGAAGGCGATAAGGTCATTGCATACGCTAATAACAAATCATACGATGACTTCCTGTCATTAGGTATTGAAACAACATTGCTTACGCCTCCTTCAATGTTGGAAAATCATAAAATGTTCGACGGAAGAACACGTGCCGAATATGACTGGGACGAATATCCGACTTACGAGGCTTACGAAGCTATGATGGAAGAATTCGCTGAGACTTATTCTGAAAATTGCACCTTGATAGAATTGGGAACTCTTAATAGCGGACGTAAATTGTTGGTCGTTAGAATCAATAATGGTGAAACAGAAGGAAAACCAAAATTCTTGTATTCTTCTACAATCCATGGTGATGAGACAACAGGATATATCATGATGCTTCGTCTCATCGAGACTCTTCTTACGCAGCAAGATCTGCCGGAAGTTAAAAATGTTTTGGATAATATAGATTTGTTCATTGCTCCTAATACAAATCCTGACGGTACTTATCATGGCGGCAATCATACTGTGAATGGTGCAACACGTTCCAATGCATACGGCGTGGATATGAATCGTAACTATCCGGACCCAATCGATGGTCCTCATCCTGATGGTGAGGATTATGCCTATGAGACTGAATTGATGATGCAATTCGCCGAAGATTATCAGTTTACAATGGCGGCAAATTATCACGGCGGTGCTGAAGTGATGAACTACCCTTGGGATAACAATTATGAACGTCATGCCGATGATGCTTGGTGGCAGTTGGTGAGCCGCGAATATGCAGATCTTTGTCACGAAGAGAATTCTAATTATATGACAGACTTGCAAAACGGTATCACAAATGGTTCTGATTGGTACACTATCGGTGGCGGTCGTCAGGATTATATGAATTATTATCAACAATGTCGCGAAGTTACAATCGAATGTTCAACAACAAAATGTCCATCCGCATCACAATTGCCAGCATTCTGGGATTATAACTATAACTCAATTTTCTCATATATGAATCAGGTGTTGTATGGCATTCATGGAACTGTGAAAGATGCTGAGACACAACAACCATTGGAAGCAACGATAGAAATACTCGACCATGATCAAAATTATTCTATGGTTGAATCACAATTGCCAGCCGGTGATTTCCATCGCCCTATAAATGCCGGAACTTATACCGTTGAAATTAGAGCCAACGGTTATTATCCTATACAAAAAACTGTCACTGTAGTAGATGGCGAAACGACAATATTAAACGTTGAACTTGAAGAAGGTGAAGGCTTGATACCTGATTTCTCGGCTTCGGCAACTGATGTAGCTCTCGGTTCGGAAGTTCAGTTCACCGATGAGACATGGGGAGCAAATGTGGTGAGCTGGTGCTGGCGATTTGAAGGTGCTGAACCTGAAAGTTCTATCATCCAGAATCCTACGGTGAAGTATAACGAAGTCGGTAGTTATGACGTGACACTCACAGTGACAAATACAGATGGCGACAGTCAGACCATTACAAAACAAAGATATATCAACGTGACAGAATCGTATAATATGGATGATGTTACCATAACAACTTGCAACGCATTATTCTATGATTACGGCGGACCAAACAATAACTATCCTGACAATGATGTTCACGTGATGACATTCAAGCCAGCTACTGATGGTGCTATGATTCAAGTTGAATTTTTAGAGTTTAATACGGAAGATGGTTATGATATATTAAGAATTTATAACGGAACTGGAGTCGGAAACAATCCTTGTTTGGCAGAACTCAGCGGATCCTCATTACCTGGTAAATATACAGCGAGCAATACCGAAGGAACACTGACGTTCAGGTTCCTGTCAGATTATTCATACAATAATCCTGGATGGAAAGCCGTGATAAGATGCATAGGCGGTGAGATGTCGGTGAGTGCGGAAGCAAGTCAAGATACAATATGCTTAGGTGAAAGTGTAAACTTATCAGCTTATGCAGAAGGAGGTTCGGGTGAATATACCTATTCGTGGTCACCAGCAGAATTGATGGATAATCCGTATGCTCAAAATCCAGTGGCAACTCCAACAGAAGCAGGCGATGTTACATTTACAGTGCAAGTTAATGATGGCGAAAATACAAAAGAAACATCGGTTACTATCTTTGTGCTAGATTGTACTAGCGTTGATGAACAAATATTTAATGGTATTGAAATTTATCCTAATCCGGCAAAAGACGTCTTATATGTTGAGTTGAATAATAATTCAGAAAATGTTAGTTGGACTTTAGTAAATATGCAAGGACAAATTGTCAGAAAATCTGAAGGAAACTCAAATGATTTTGAAATATTACTCGATAATGTTAATAAGGGAATTTATTTCTTGAATGTGACCCTTGATGATAAACTAGTAGTCAAGAAAATTGTTGTTGAATAGTGATAATATTTTATTAAAAAAGACGTTTTTTGAAAGATAAAATAATGTATTTTTGCACTATGCGAAAGAATAGATTTTTAATATTATTAGGACTTGTTATTTTGGTAGCATTTACGTCGTGCAATAGTCATAGTAAATTGCTGAAAAGCACGGATAATGAATTGAAATACAATACCGCTATCTCACTTTTTGAAACTAAGGATTACAACAGAGCTTTGCAGTTGTTCGATGTGTTACAAACTGCGTATAGAGGTAAACCTGAGAGTGAACAGATAGCGTATTATACAGCGGAGTGCTATTATAATATGAAAGACTATGAAATAGCAAGTCATTATTACAAGAGATATGTCGTGAATTTCCCTTTCGCAAAGAACGCAGAACCAGCCTTGTTTAGAAGTGCCTGTTGCTATTATCTTGAATCCCCAAAGATGTCGCTTGACCAAACGGAATCATATACAGCCATTAACGAGTTTCAAAATTTCGTCGACCTTTATCCTCAAAGTGTGTTGGTAGATAGTGCTAATAAACTTATAGATACACTTAGATATAAAATTGCAGAAAAGGATTTCGAAACTTGTATGTTGTATTATAAGATGGAGGAGTATCAGGCCGCTATAACTAGTTTTGAGAGCTATATCAAGGAAAATCCAATAACACATCATCGTGAGGAGATAATTAATTACATGGTTCTGACATATTTTAACTATGCAGAAAACAGTGTTGAAGAAAAACAAAAAGAACGTTATGAATTAGCTTTGGAAAAATATAATACACTCGTATATATGTATCCAGAGAGTAAATATATAAGTTCGTTAGAACCAACCATTAAGAAAATACAAGAAGAATTATCAAATAAAAATACTAAATAATGGATTTCAAGAAAGTTAATACCGAGACAACTTGTGTCACACGTCAAAAAGACCAATTCTATGTAGGCACCGGCAACATTTATGAAACAGTTGCTATTATGGCAAAAAGATCAGACCAAATCGCTGCTGAAATGAAAAGCGAACTCCATAAAAAAATAGAGGAGTACACAACGAGCAACGATACCACTCTCGAGGAAGTCTTTGAAAATAAAGAACAAATCGAAGTGGCAAAATATTATGAAAGATTGCCTAAGGCTACATTGATAGCTGTTAATGAATTCTTAAACGATCGTATTTACTATCGTAATCCTAGCAAGGAAAACGGAGGAGACTTTTAATATAAGGAGTAACAATGCTAACCGGCAAAAAAATTCTTTTGGGAGTTACAGGTAGCATTGCCGCCTATAAGATTCCTCTTTTGGTACGTCTTCTCAAGAAAGACGGCGCCGATGTAAGAGTCGTGATGACACCTTCAGCAAAGGATTTCGTTACGCCTCTTACTTTGTCTACACTCAGTGGTAATCCTGTTCTTTCTCATGGATTTGACGCCGAAACCGGTAAGTGGGAAAGTCATGTTGAATTGGGTCTATGGGCAGATTTGTTCGTCGTAGCACCAGCATCGGCAAATACTATTGCAAAGATGACTTATGGTATGGCTGATAATTATTTACTTACAGTATGTCTGTCGGCAAAATGTCCAATCATGTTCGCGCCTGCGATGGATCTGGATATGTATAAACATCAGTCTACACAACAAAATATAAAAACCTTAATAGAAAGAGGGTATATCTTCGTCGCTCCCTCATCAGGAGAACTCGCTAGCGGACTCTGTGGCGAAGGTCGAATGGAAGAACCTCAAAAAATTTACGAAAGAATTAAACTTTTCTTTCAGACAAAACGCAACTTTATAGGAAAGAAAGTACTTATCACAGCCGGACCAACATACGAGGCAATAGACCCGGTACGTTTTATTGGTAATCATAGCTCCGGTTTGATGGGCATTGAAATAGCACGAGCCTTTGCCGATCAAGGTGCAGAGGTTACATTGGTGTTAGGTCCGTCAAATATTTCTCCAAATAGAAATAATATCAATGTGTTGCCGGTTACTTCGGCTAAGGAGATGTTTGATGCTGTGATGACATTCTTCCCAAAAACAGATATTGCAGTCCTTAGTGCGGCAGTGGCCGATTTTCGTCCTGAAATAGTGGCAGATCAAAAAATTAAAAAAAATCCAGATGCGGATACAATAACGCTAAAACTTGTTAAAACTGACGATATACTTAAAACAATAGGAAGTCAGAAACGTGATAATCAGGTAGTTGTTGGTTTTGCTTTAGAAACAGAAAACGGAATCGCTAATGCCAAGAAGAAACTGTATACCAAAAACATTGATTTTATCGTTCTTAATGAAATGAACGAATCGGGCGTAGGATTTAAGACAAAGACTAATAAAATATCAATCATAAATAGAAATGATGAGATAACGGAATTTGAACTTAAACCTAAGTCGGAAGTCGCATTAGATGTTTTAAATGCTATTTATCAATATATTAAATTATGACTAAGAAAATCTCTTTTTTAATAATATTTTGTTCTTTGCTTGGATGGAATTCGCTCCGTGCACAAGAATTTCAGTTTGATGTCTCAGTGTCTACCGCCCGCATAGAAGGAACCGACCAACGTGCATTCGAATCATTGAAAGAAGGTGTTATCAACTTTATGAATAACAGGGTTTGGACCAATATCGAATTTAAACCAGAAGAACGTCTTGAAGGAGCTATCGTTATTAATATTAAGAAAAAAGAAGGTAATGTCATTGATGCAGAATTAAATATTGCGTTACGACGTCCAACTTACAAGACCAATTTCAATACACCTCTGTTTAATTATGTCGATGACGATTTTATGTTTGAATATATAGAATCACAACCTCTCGACTTTGCAGAAAATACATATATGTCGAATCTTACTTCTACTTTAGCATTCTACGCATATTATTGTCTAGGATTGTATTTCGATAGTTTCGGACTATATGGCGGTGAAGAATTCTTTAAAGCTGCCGAACGCATCGTTGATGCTGCCCAAAGCGCCGAGGAATCAGGATGGAAAGCTTTTGATGACAAGAGAAACCGTTATTGGTTATGTGAAAATATGATGAATTCGTCGTATAAACCCCTCCGCCAATATATGTATGAATATCATCGCCTTGGTATGGATGTCATGTCAACGAAACAGGATGAGGCTAGAACCGCAATAACAAAGTCGTTGGAATATCTGAAACAGATGTATAATGAAAGACCAAATTTACTCAGTATACAGGTTATCAATGATACAAAGCGTGGTGAGTGGAAAAGTGTTTATTCTGAAGGTACTCAACAAGAAAAAACAAAAGCAGTTAACATCTTGAGAGAAATTGATCCTTCTCATGCCTCAGAATATGAAGAGATCTTGACGAATAGAAAATAATAATGCTCCAGAAGTTATCAATAAACAACTATGCTTTAATAGCATCATTATCAGTTGATTTTGATAATGGGTTCTCTGTAATCACCGGAGAAACAGGTGCCGGTAAGTCAATATTATTGGGCGCACTCGGTTTCCTTCTTGGTAATCGCGCAGATACAAACATCCTCTTCGACGATAATAAGAAATGTGTTGTTGAGGCTGTTTTTATTTTGTCTGATAATAGATTGAAACACTTCTTTGATGAAAACGATATCGATTTCGATGAGGAATGTATAATCCGCCGTGAACTCAATCCTCAAAAAAAATCTAGAGCATTCATAAACGATACTCCGGTGTCGTTGCAGATATTGAAAGAATTGTCATCGCAATTGGTTGATATTCATTCTCAACATGACTCATTGTTGCTGTGTAACCCTGATTTTCAGTTGACGTTATTAGACGATGCCGCAAATAACAATAACCTTCTTGCTGAATACAGGAGTTTATATCGTATTTATTCTTCTGCAAAAAGCGAGTTGATTAAACTTCGTCAGAAATCTGTCAATAATATAGATGAGAACGATTACCTTAAGTTTCAACTTGACGAACTCATTAAAGCGGAACTCTTGGACGGAGAATATGAAGAACTCGTTAAGCATATCGAAATGCTGGAAAATCAGGAGGAAATAAACCGACTTCTATCAGAGTCGATTAATATAATGGATAACGAAGAACAGTCGTTCCTTGATGGAATCAATACATTATTATATAATGTGGAAAAATTGCGACGCTATATCCCTGAACTGGATTCGATGGTGGAACGCTTGAATTCAGCAAAAATTGAACTTAAAGATATTTGCTCTGACTTAAATAATCTCAAAGATAATTCTAATGATATTTCATCTCTAGAAATGTTACATGAACGTTTTGATGTAATTCAGCATCTTATGATGAAGCATCATCTTAATGATTATTCGCAATTACTTCAATTAAGAGAAGATATCAAAATAAAGGTAGAAGAGTTTTCCAACATTGATGAACTTGTCGCTGACAAGGAGTGTGAGGTTAAAAAATTAGAGGAAGAATTAATTCTTAAAGCGACAGAATTGAACAAGCGTCGCCAGAAGGCAAAAATTGATTTTGAGAAGGATGTTACCTCTGTGATACGTCAACTGGCAATGCCGTACGGAGTCTTTGAAATCAGATTGGATAAAACGAAAGATTTAACGATAAATGGTATTGATGTCGTTGCGTTTATGTTTTCAGCCAATAAAGGTTATGCTCCGGAAAATATGTCGAAGGCAGCATCCGGTGGTGAACTTTCTCGTTTGATGTTGGCGATAAAAAGTATTGCTGCAAAAAATAATTATATTCCTACATTAATATTTGATGAAATAGATACCGGTGTCTCCGGTGAGGTGGCATCAAAATTAGGTGATATTATGAATGAGATGGGCGAGACCTTGCAACTTGTAAGTATAACTCATTTGCCGCAAATAGCAAGTAAAGCCAAAAATCACTTCTTTGTTTATAAGACTATTGTTGACGAAAAGACACATTCAAATATCAAGATACTTACACACGAAGAACGTATAACCGAAATCGCAAAGATGTTGTCTAATGCCGAAGTCACTGAAGAAGCGAAGAAAGCAGCTGAAGTTTTACTTTCATGAGATGTTTCGTTTTTCCATAAGGACGTTTTATGGAAAGAAAGAATGTTTATTCTAGGAATATGTTTCATTACTGCAGATAACAGAATCGATAGAATTTCCAAATGTGTTATACTTAAATAAAAGATAACCTTTTGTCAATCTTCTAAGATTTTCAATTTTCATATAGTTTTTTTTCTTAACTTTGCGCAAAATGATATTATTCTATATCATTTATTTTAGAAATTATTAAAATTCAACAATATGATAGCACAAGAGTTACTAAACCCTAAAAGCATCGTTGTCATTGGCGCTTCAAGCGACACTCAAAAACCAGGTGGCAGCGTATTGAGAAACCTCATCAACAGCAACTTCAAAGGTGACATCTACACCGTAAATCTAAAAGAAACAGAAGTTCAAGGCATCAAATGTTTCCAAAAAGTCGACGACCTTCCTCAAGTGGATTGCGCAATCATAGCCATAGCAGCTAAATATTGCCCAGCAACAGTCAACACTTTGGCTTTTGAAAAAGGAACAAAAGGTTTCATCATAGTATCAGCAGGCTTCAGCGAAGAAAACGAACAAGGCGCTGAATTTGAAAGACAAATCGTAGAGACAATAAATAAAGTCGGTGGAAGTTTAATAGGTCCTAACTGTACAGGTTTCTTGAACCGTAACTACTGCGGTGCATTCGACTCTCCAATCCCAACATTAGATCCTCACGGCGTTGACTTCGTGACAGGTTCTGGAGCAACAGCAGTGTTCATCAAGGAATACGGTATGACAAATGGTCTCACCTTCAACAGCGTTTGGGCGGTAGGTAACTCAGCTCAAGTCGGTATCGAAGACGTCCTCGAACATTTAGACGAGACATTCGATCCTGAGACAAGCTCACGCGTCATCATGATTTATATGGAGAAGATCGGCAATCCACAAAAACTGTTGAAACATTCACGTTCACTCATCGGCAAAGGTTGCCGCATTGCTGCTATCAAGTCAGGCGGCTCAGCAGCAGGTAGCCGTGCAGCTTCATCACATACAGGCGCTCTCGCAACAAACGACTCTATCGTCGACGCATTGTTCCGCAAAGCCGGTATCGTACGCTGCCACAACCGTCAAGAGTTGACAACAGTATGCGCAATCTTCATGCATCCAGAAGTAAAAGGTAAGAACGTAGCTGTCATCACTCACGCCGGCGGTCCTGCAGTTATGTTGACCGACGTTCTTTCAAACGGCGGCATGGACGTTCCTCATATCGAAGGTCCTAAAGCTGACGAACTTTTGACAAAATTATTCCCAGGTTCTTCAGTAGGCAACCCGATTGATTTTTTGGCAACAGGTACAGCAGAACAATTAGGTTACATCATCGACGCTTGCGAAAACGACTTCGACAACATCGACTGTATGTGCGTCATCTTCGGCTCACCAGGTTTGTTCCCTAACTGGGAAGTATATGAACTCCTGAACGAAAAGATGAAGACCTGCAAAAAGCCTATCTTCCCTATCCTCCCTTCAATCATCAACGTAAAAGACGAAATCAACGATTTCATTAATAATAAAGGTAGAATCAACTTCCCTGAAGAATGCATCTTCGGTAACGCATTATGCAAGATCTACCACACACCAAAACCACAACCTGAAAACGTAGAACTTCCTAAGATTGACGTAGCAAGAATCCGTAAGGTCGTTGACAACTGCGAAAACGGTTACATCGGACCAGATGAAATCTACGAAATGTTAGACGCAGCAGGTATAGCTCAAAAACAAATCCGCGTCGTTGATCAAAAGCAACAGGCTTTAGATTTCGCTAACGAAGTCGGTTATCCACTCGTTATGAAAGTCGTTGGTCCTATCCACAAGTCAGATGTAGGTGGCGTAACATTGAACGTCCGCGACATTGAGACTGTCGATAGAGAATTTGACCGTTTGATGGCTATCCCAGAGACATACGCTGTTGAGATGTATCCAATGCTCGACGGTACAGAAGTCTATATCGGAGCTATCCGTGACGAGAAATTCGGTCACCAAGTGTTCTTCGGTCTCGGCGGTATCTTCATCGAAGTATTGAAAGACGTACAAAACGCTATCGCTCCTATCACAAAATGCGAAGCTAAAGATATGTTGACCAAGTTACGCGGTTACAAGATTTTGGAAGGTGTCAGAGGACAACAACCTGTCAATGTCGACATTTACGCAGAACAAGTTGCGAGAGTCAGCGCATTGGTGATGGCTGCTCCTGAAATCGCAGAGATGGACTTGAATCCATTGCTCGGTAATCCAAAGAACGTCGTCGCTGTTGACGCAAGAATCAGAATTGAAAAATAAGAAAGATGAAAAAAGGTGATATAATTACCACATTAGCGGTCTTGGCAGTCATTGGAGTCTTCGCCTTCGTTCCTGGAGCGATGGATTGGTTCAACACTATGACTGCCGAGCACGGCATGATAATGAGTTTCTTCAAGTTCGCCATCTTGGGAACTTTCGGAGAGATGTTAGCTTTAAGAATACGTAAAGGCTGTTATACAGAGAAAGGATTCGGTCTTATTCCTAAGATGTTGGTATGGGGGTTCCTCGGTATCTTCATCGCATCAGCCATGACGATATTCAAGACAGGAACGGTAGCGCTCTTAGAAAAAGGCTTCGGCGTTTCGGAAGCAGGCGCATGGTTCAGCGCAAAAGAATTGAGTTGGGGCAAGGCAGGAGTAGCATTGTTAGTCAGCGTCTTGATGAACACCATCTTCGCACCTGTCTTCATGACATTCCATAAAGTCACGGATATTCATATCGCTGAGACAGGCGGAACGTTGAGAGGATTCTTCGGAAACAAACTCAAGATACAAGAGACTATAGCACATAAAATCAACTGGGACTTACAATACGGTTTCGTTTTCAAGAAGACCATACCGTTGTTCTGGTATCCTGCTCACACCATCACCTTCCTTTTGCCGGGCAACTATCAGGTGTTGTTCGCAGCATTCCTTGGAGTTGTGCTTGGGTTGATTTTGAGCATTAAGAAATAAGGTCACAGAGACACAAAGTCATAAAGTTGCAAAGTAGAGATGCGTCGATGTTTCCTGCAAATAAAGAACATTGACACGTCTCAGATAAAAAATTAAAAGTGCGTCGATGAAAGTTGGCGTGCTTTTTTTTGTTGGGGCTCTACATCAAATATAAGTTGTATCAAGATACTTCTGTTATCTTTGCACAGGTTGTGAAGTTGTACAAAACAACGATAATAGGATCTTTTCTCCTAAAGTTTATATCACTTAAAGTATTTGGTGGAGTGGGAGAATAGTTTTCTAATTCCGAATACAATACCTCCAATGACAGATAAGTAAATTGTCCAAAGAATTATTGTTTTTGGATAATTTATGTGGTCGAGTCTTTGTTTAACAATATTGTTGTTTTCGTGTCGTGTTATAGGGTTGAGGTATAATGTTGTTCCGCCTTTGAATTTCAATTCCGCTCTTACGTAATTGTCTCCAGGTTGAATTGCGTAACATGCGACTTTGATATTTTTTTGTGTGTCAAGTTCTTTTCCTTCTTGACCAATAAATTTGATTTTTGATATCGGTTTGGAAGCGGAAATGAATAATGTGTCGCCGCAGAGCTTAACTTCCGTGATGTGTGGAAGATTCTTCTGTAGTCGTTCTGTTTTCTGTTCCAACGTTTCATTGCGAATAATAGGGAAGTCTACTGCGTATGCGTTACCGTTTTCTAAAGAGGAAAGCAATTGTTCCGCCTCATTTTTGCGAGAATTAATCATTGTGAAACGTGTCGCTACATCTGTGATATCTGTGACATCGTGAGAATCGTCGTTGCCGATGAGGTAAACAAGATGTCCGTTAGAAAGTGCGGTGTCCCAGTGGGCAGTTGAAATTCTAAATCCGTTCAATACTTCCATTAACTTATAGTTGCTGAGATATTTCATATCATCGACGAGATATCCCTTTTTAACAAATGACGGATGAGCGGGTATTGCAAGACGAGTCTGTTTTTCGAGGCGGTTTAATGTATGTTGTTTCATGCTGAGATTCTGAAATGCGAAGAAGTCGAGACGACGAACTTTTTTGGCACCAATACAAAGCTGATGAATCTTAAATATTCCATAACCGTGTTCGTATGCAGGAATAAAATTCGGATTTGCGGAGTCGTAATAATTTATTTTATTATAATCTGACAGACCGACATGATTGAACCCGAGTGCAGTATATACACTGTCAACCATTTCATTTGTGTTGGCGCGACCGTTTGTGAGACCTCCGAACTGACGAGTGTGAGCATGGAAATTTGCTTGAATCCAATGGTCGGGATTCATATTTTGATATGGATTGTGAAGATAACTTCCATGAAAAGGTTCTGGTTCATCAAAAGAGTAAGATGGTACGAATATGCTGGTAAGAGTTACTAGAGCAACGAAACCTAATATTATATATAGTAGAGATTTTAATGTTGTTTTTATCATAGTTAATGTTTGATATTCATAGACTTTGGTCTTATGTTTTAATCATTTATTCATCTTTACAAAGATACAAAAAAAAGAGACGCATAAAGCATCTCTCGTTTATATATTCATAAGAATAATTATCTTTCGTTTTCGTCTATGATATTAAATAATTCTTTCACGGTTTCATAATTACTCAAATCTTCATTTTGGTATTTTGAATATAGAGTTGCGTCAATCAAAACCACCTTGAATGTTAGGTTGGTGTTGTATAAATTACATGGGTTTTGATGTTTTTGCAAGTCGGAATTTGTCCAGAATAATGTTAATCCATAATCATAGTATACAGTCTCTAATGTTGATGAATATTGTTCATTAGGATATAATGTGAGAGGAAGTTGGTGCCATCCGTAAAATTCTCCTGGATTTTCCATATAAACCAGAACTGCTCCATAGTCAACCATGTCTAAGTCTATCGCATCCCAGTCTAGGTCGAGATACCAATTGGACGCTTCGGCATCCCAACCCCAGTCGTCTGATACTGTTTCTATTGTTGCTGATTGAACATTTGCGTTGCCATCGCGACCCGGTATACCTTGAGGTCCTTCGCATGAAGTTATTGCAAACAATGCGATTATAAAAAATAAGGTAAAAGATTTTAAAGTTTTCATAATGATGTGTTTTTATTATTAAAAAATTAACACGCGTTTTTGTTCAAATATTATGCCATATAAACTTTAAACCACTAATAAACTATACACTCTGAACTCTAACTATTTTTACTATTTTTGCATTATGAAAAACAATAATTTTATAGTGCATATCAGTGGTGTTGTCGCCATGGTGTTTTGGGGTTTATCGTTTATTTGGTCGACGCAGGTTTTCAATTACTTAAATCCAACAACAACGATTTTTTTCAGACTCATTATTTCGTGTGTTTTCTTAGGCGTCTTGTTGTTTTCTTTTGGATTGTTTGAGAAAGTTGATAAAAAAGATCTGAAGTTATTTGCCTTGGCTGCACTCTTCGAACCATTCCTGTATTTTATTTTCGAGAGCTACGGATTGTTGAATTCCGCACCTGTTGTCAGTTCCGCCATTATTGCAACCATACCATTATTTACACCTATTGCAGCATTTTTCTTTCTTAAAGAAAGACTGACACCGTGGAATATAGCCGGTTTCATAATATCATTCTTCGGTGTTATTTTTATGCTTCTTAACAAAAATTTAGAATTGACGGTATCGTTGAAAGGAATAGTCTTTCTATTCACTGCCGTCTTTGTCGCTGTGGCATATTCCATCGCTTTAAGAAAACTGACAATGCTATATAAACCATTGACAATTACATTTGTACAGAATATCTTAGGAATGATTTATTTTATTCCGATGTTTTTCATTATGGAAAAAGTTAGTCCGTCACAGATTGCACAAATAGGTGGTTATATCTTGCCGTTATTATC
The DNA here is from genome assembly GCA_045606865.1 of Bacteroidales bacterium. Classification (GTDB taxonomy): domain Bacteria; phylum Bacteroidota; class Bacteroidia; order Bacteroidales; family F082; genus Limimorpha. The sequence continues at coordinate 25,359 of JAZUST010000098.1, read as the reverse complement.
ATTAGGTGTTTTCGCAAGTTCGGTGGCATATACATTATGGGCATACGCTTTTAGTAAATTAGGAGCGGCAAAGGCTAATATTTATAGTAATTTGATTCCTGTGTTTACTGCAATTTTTAGTTGTATTATTATAGGAGAAATGATTAATATTCAGAAAATTATAGGAATTTTGTTGGTCATAGGAGGACTTATTTTATCACAGTTAAAATTTAATAAGAAATGATTACAAGCAAAACGAATCCAAAGATAAAGAACGTTGTTAAGTTGCAGAAGTCGTCGGAACGACGCGAACAAAACAGAATCATCATTGAAGGCAGACGCGAGATTGAACGTGCTGTTGCTTGTGGTTTTATTGTTGATACATTATTTATATGTCCGGACATATTGAAAGATGGTTTTGATATAGAAGCAAATCTTGTTGAAGAAGTAAGTCTTGATGTTTTTGAGAAGATTGCTTACCGAGAAGGTAGCGATGGACTTTTGGCGATAGCTATTCCTAAATATGCTGATTTGAAAGGTTATAAGCCTAAGAAAAATCCTTTGATTATTGTACTTGAAACAGTTGAAAAACCTGGTAATTTAGGTGCTATAATGCGTACGGCGGATGCTGCCGGAGTAGATGCTGTAATCATTGCGGATCCTCGTACAGATTTGTTCAATCCTAATGCTATAAGGGCAAGTATCGGAACTATTTTTAGTGTTCCTTTGTTTGCTTGTTCATCTGAAGAATGTATTGAGTGGTTGAGATTTAATAATATAAAAATTTATTGCACGTATTTAAAAGCTTCTATCGATTATTTGGAAGCTGACTTTAGATCTGGTTCTGCAATTGTGATGGGAACGGAAGCAACGGGAATATCAGATGTTTGGGTTGAGGCAGCTGACCAAAATCTGATAATACCTATGAATGGTATAGCTGATTCTTTAAATGTTTCTGTTACAACAGCTATTGTCGTCTTCGAAGCAATTCGTCAAAGAAGAAACTGATAACTATAAAGACTGAAGAATTAAAAGTTTATAAAAAAACATTTGCCATTGGTTCATTTTAATGGTTTGGTGTCTTGAAAAAATCTTATATCATTGATATTTTTTTGTATATTTGCAGATTGAGCAAAAAATTATTTTAAGTGAGTAATACTATATCAGAAATAAACGGAGTGCAGTTGTATAATAGCTTCATAGCTGGAGCACAAAAGATATTTGAAAATCAGGCACTTCTTAACAATATAAACTTTTATCCTGTCCCTGATGCCGATACAGGTACAAATTTGGCGTCAACTATGCATAGTATAGTCAGTACGGTGCAACCTCAGGAAAATGTTAAAGAAACAGCGTTAGCATTGGCAGATGCAGCACTCGTCGGAGCAAGAGGTAATTCGGGAATCATATTTGCACAATTTCTCTACGGATTTAGTAAGGATATAAAAGATCAGCAAACTATGAATATTAAAGAGTTTGCCGAATATATGCGAACAGCTTCGGAATGTGCTTATTATGCTCTTGCAAAACCTAAAGAAGGAACAATCATAACGGTTATAAAAGATTGGTCCAATTTCCTCAGTGAAGAATGTGATAAATCTGATGACTTGACAACATTGCTCCTTAACGCATTGACGGTAGCAATGGAATCGTTGAAAGGTACAGGAAAATTTATCGCTGCAAAAGCAAAGACGATTGTCGATGCCGGCGCGAAAGGTTTTGTGGTTTTCTTGGAAGGTATGTGCGAATATTTCCATAGCGGTGAACAATCGGTTAATGTAGCTAATGCAGAAGTTATCGACTCGGAATGGATGGGAGAAGACAACCATGAAGAGATAACATTCCGCTATTGTACAGAAGCTCTGCTCATTGGCGAAGATCTCCAAAAAGAAAGACTTTCTTCCTTGATAGAAACAATGGGTGACTGTCTCGTGATTGCAGGTTCTAATAAAAAAATGAGACTTCATATCCATACCGATGAACCATGGGTCGTACTAGAAAGAGTTCAGACCGTTGGAAGTGTTGTTTATCAGAAAGTCGAGGATATGGTTATGCAGAACGATTTGGTAACTAATCGTAAAAGTAAAATCGGTGTCTTGTCGGACAGTGCCTGTGATATTCCTAAAGAATTGTTGGAAAAATACCAGATCCAAACAGTGCCTCTTACTGTAAGTTTCGGCGAAGAATTTTATCTCGACCAACTGACCATAAAACCAAAACAATTTATAGATAAATTAGTTAAATCGACAGAAATACCAAAGTCGTCACAACCGAGTCTGATGGACTTTACCAATAGATATAATTACCTTACAACACATTACGATTCCATTGTCAGTGTTCATCTCAATGGTAAGTTCAGCGGGATGATTAATAGCAGTAGAAAAGCTGCCGCTGCGGTAAGTAGTAAGTCTGGTAAAAAAATCGATGTCGTCGATAGTCATAATGCAACTGGTGCCTTGGGATTGACAGTACTTAGAACAGCGCAAGCTGCCATCGACGGAATGAAGCATGATGAATTGGTTGCAAAAGCATCGGAATGGGCTGATAAAACAAAGTTGTTCGTATCGTGCGTCAATACCAATTATTTGATTAATAGTGGTAGATTGACTCCATTTAGAGCTATGATACTTAGAATCTTCAAGATAAAACCATTGTTTACTATCGATACAGAAGGTGAGTTGAAACTCAAGACGTTTTCTTTCAGAACTAAAGATAATTTCAAGAAGATTCTTGGCTTGATGAGAGAAAACTATGAGCATAAGAAAATATGGAACTATTGCATTATGCATGTCGATAATCTTGCAGCAGCACAATATCTCAGTGAGGTGATAGAAAAACTTACAGGAAGAAAACCTCTTTATATAGAAGATGCTTGTCCTATGCTCGCAGGTAAGGTGGGTCCGAAAGCCGTTGCTGTAGCAGTAATGGAAGATTGATTTATAATAGATTAATTGCGGCAGGTCCTTCATTAAAGAGAAGATCCGCTATAGATAAGTTGGAGATGAAACCATGACGGTCGGCAAAGACCTGATAATATGGTTTCATCTCTATTTTATTTACTTCGTTCTTTGATAAAGAAATCCTGTAATCTGTGTTGTCAATAATCTTTTCAAAATCTTCAGTGTAAGAATATTCTTTCTTGACCTTAATTAATTTTAAGATTACTTTCAGACAATAATCATTTAATTCAACCAATGTGTTGAATCTCTGCTTGTAAATCTTCTCGAAGTATGGGAAGTAATAATCAAAGTAAGCTGATTTTCTGTATGCGGATTCCAAACAGCGAAGGTGAACTTGCTGCCACGATTCTTTGTAACTTATTTCAATATCCTTTGTTAATGTGTGATTTCCATTGACTTTTATAACGGGAATTGTAAGTGTTTGAACTCCGTTAGCAGTCATAACATTACATCTTGTGCGGCACGACTGCTTTTGATAAGTTTCGAATAATTCTATGGATGCATTTTCCGATTTTAAGAATAACGAAACATATTGAACCGATGGAAGGTATGCTGTTGGAAAAATCTGTGACATTATTTAATAAGGAGTCTGTTAATGATACTTACATATTCTTCCTTGCTTAAAGCACCTACTTGTGATGATGGTTGTCCTTCTTTGGGTAAGAAAAATACTGTAGGAATGCTGCTTACTTTGAAAATTGTCGGTAACTTGAGGTCTTTGTCTACATTAACTTTATAGACTAAAAGTTTGCCATCATATTCTTTTGCGATCTCTTCCATTATTGGAGCAACTCTTTTACATGGTCCGCACCAGTCGGCGTAAAAATCTATCACGCAAGGAAGTTCTGCTTTGTATGCGAACGAATCGGGGTGCTTTTCCAAATCCCAAATGTTATTTATGAAAAATTTATAGTCTATGTTTTTTGTCAGACTTATGTCTTCGATTTTAACCTCTTGAGAGACTTCCTGTTCTTTATTGTTTTTATTACCTTTCTTAGAATCTCCGCATGATGTCAATAATAATGCAGATAAGATTATTATGAGTGCTTTTTTCATATTGATTGATTTAAAATGTTAGTAAAAAATATTTTCCGTAAAGATACAGATTTTATTAAAATAAACATCAAAAAAAAATATACATTATGCATTAAGCATTATGAATTATTATTAACTTTGCACCACAACAAAAAGAGTTTCAAATTAAAAATTTAATAACAATGGAGAAAAAAGATTTATTGAAAGATGTTATTAAACACATCGACATAAAAAGTTACGATTCAACACAATTGATTGATGCAATGCGTAACATGTCATTCACATCACGCGATACAGCTCGCGCAGCCGACATCTTGATGATGATGTGTAAAGAAAAAGAATGTACTAACATCTTGACATTGGCAGGTTCAACTTCAGCAGCAGGTTGTATGCAAGTTTATGTTGACATGGTTCGTAATAAAATGATTGACGTTGTTGTAGCAACAGGTGCTTCTATTATAGATATGGACTTGTTTGAAGCTCTCGGTTACAAACATTACATCGGAGAAAAAGAAAACGTTATTCCAGATACAACATTACGTGATCTTTATATCGACCGTATCTATGATACTTACATTGATGAAGAAGAACTTCAAGCATGCGACCATTCAACATACGAACTCGCTAATATGCTCGAGGCTCGTCCTTATTCATCACGCGAATTTATTTATGAAATCGGTAAATGGTTACACAATGGCAAAGCCGTTAAGAAAGACAGCTTGATCCAAACATGTTACGAATGTGGCGTGCCTATCTTTGTTCCTGCATTCAGCGACTCATCAGCAGGTTTCGGTATCGGTAAACACCAATGGGAAAGAATGCAAAAAGGCGAGAAATATTTGTCAATCGACTCAGTAAAAGATTTCGTAGAGTTGACACAAATCAAGATGCAGGCTCCAGAAACAGGATTATTCATGATTGGTGGCGGCACTCCAAAGAACTTCGCTCAAGATACAGTAGTTTGCGCTGAAATTCTCGGATACGAAGTGCCAATGCACAAATACGCAATCCAAATCACAGTTGCTGACGTTCGCGACGGCGCTTGTTCATCATCAACATTGCTCGAAGCTGGTTCATGGGGCAAGGTAAGTCACCAACTCCAACAAATGGTTTACGCAGAAGGTACAACAGTTATTCCATTGATCGCTTCTTACGTATATCACAACGGTCCATGGCAAGAAAGAGAATATAAGAACTGGCAGAAACTTTATCAATAAGAATCTGAGAAATTGAAAATCTGAAAAGTTTTTCATGGTAGTATAAAAAGGCGTCACTTCAATATAGTGACGTCTTTTTTATTTGAGAATATTCATTGATATCTCATTAAAAAAAAATCTTTCGCCTTTCGCCTTTTGTCATTAGTCTTTTATTATTTTTGTAATTCATAAAGTTTACAATCATGATAAAAGAAAATCTCAATAACGTCAGGACGACTATTCCTGAAAACGTAACTCTTATTGCAGTTTCAAAAACAAAACCTGTATCAGATCTTCAGGAAGCTTACGATGCCGGTCAACGTATCTTCGGTGAGAATAAAGCTCTCGAAATGCGCGACAAGCATCAGGAACTTCCTAAAGATATCAAATGGCATTTCATTGGTCATCTCCAGACTAACAAGATAAAATATATAGCTCCTTTCGTAACATTGATTCATTCAATCGACAGCGCTTCACTTCTCGAAGCTGTCAATAAAGAAGCTGTCAAAAATAATCGTGTCATCGATTGTCTGCTTCAATTCCACATTGCTCAAGAGGAAACCAAATTCGGTCTCGATATGGAAGAGGCAAAAACTATGATTGAATCGGAGAATTTTAAGAAATTGAATAATGTACGTATCGTCGGGGTTATGGGAATGGCGACTTTTACAGATGATGTAAATCAAGTACGTAATGAATTCAAGACTTTGAAAAACATATTCGATACTTTGAAGGAAAATTATTTCAAAGATGATTCATTCAAAGAAATTTCTATGGGAATGTCTGACGATTACCCAATTGCGATAGAAGAAGGCGCTACAATGGTAAGAGTTGGAAGTAAGATTTTTGGTGCGAGAAATTATACGAATATTTGACAATGAGAATCTGAGAAGTTGTATTTTTTTGGTTCCAAAAGTCTGTGTTAAAATAGTTAATAAATGAAAAAGATTTGGATTACATTATTGAAGATGTTTGTTTTCTTGTTGGTGCTTTTCGCAACGATGAGAATAATTTTCTTGATAAAATATTGGTCTCTTGTGACTATAAGTGAAATTCCTTTCGGAGTAATAATGAAAGGATTTTGGACTGCATTGCCTTTGGATATTGCTACAACAAGTTTTATGTTGGCACTGCCTGCAATATATATGTTCATTGCTTTTTGGGTTAATAAAGACACTCTATTTGCTCCATTACGATGGTATTATTATTTGATAATTGCGGTCTATAATCTCGTTGCTTTCGGTGATATAGGCATATATGGAGAATGGCGTACCAAGTTGTCTTACAGAGCTCTAATGTATCTGCAAAATCCTGCAGAAGTAATAAATACTGCAGAAACGGAACAAACATTATTGTTGATAGTGTTATGGAGTGTCTTTACTGTATTGTTTTGTTGGTTGTATACGAAATTTGTTGAACCAGAACGGTTGGATTTTAATGTTGAGGAAAAGAATCCCAATAAAATTGTTCTTTCAGGGAGTTTTGTTCTAATTGTTGGCTTGCTTTTTTTAGGAATGCGAGGTGGTTTTAATGAAATCCCAATAACGTCTAGCAAGGTTTATTATACCAATCATAAATTTGCGAATGAAATGAGTGTCAATCCGGCATATTATCTTGTTGAGAATATATTGAATTCCAAGAAGGTAGAATCGCGAGCTCATTTTAATTATATGGATTTTGAATCGGCAAAGAAAAGAACAGAAAAATTGCATGAGGTTACCTGTGATTCCACAACTTCTATTTTGAAAATGGAACGTCCCAATATTATTGTGATTCTTCTTGAAAGTTGGTCTGCCGATTTGATAGAGTCTCTTGGTGGAGAACCTGGAATAACACCAAACTTTCATGAGCTTGAAAAAGATGGACTTTTATTTACAAATATTTACGCGAGTGCAAATCGTTCTCAACATGCTATGTCATCTCTGTTTGGTGGATTGCCAGGAATGCCGGTGACAACAATAACAAACCATCCTGATAAATACTATGCAGTTCCTTCCTTGGTGAAAAAGATGGATTCTATTGGGTATTACAATAGTTTTTACTTTGGAGGTGAGTTGAATTATGGGAATATTTTGTCATATCTTCGCTATAATGAATTTGATAGAATAATAGAAGCTAAAGATATAAATGAAGGTTTCTTTAAAGGTAAGCTCGGTTATCATGATACCGATGTGATGCCGTGGTATGTGGAACAATTGGCAGACCATCCGCAGCCTTTCTTCAGTACGTTATTTACTCAAAGCACACATTCTCCCTATGATTATCCTAAAATATTTGAAGAGATAGAATGGCCTGTAATTGAAAAACAATATGTTAATTCGGGACATTATACTGATATCGCTATCGGATTATTTATGGAAAAAGCTCGACAGCAAGATTGGTATGATAGCACTTTGTTCATTTTCGTTGCCGACCATAGTCATACATCATACAAGAATCACAGAATAGATTCATTTGACCATCATAAAATTCCTATGTTGATTTATGGTGAACCTTTACAAGATTCGTTGCGTGGTAAGACTTTCGATAAGATTTGTGGTAATACGGATTTGCCTGCAATGATTTTAGCACAATTAGGTCAGTCGTATAATGAATTTTTCTGGAGTAAGGATATGTTTAACCAATGCTACAACCCATTTGCTTTCTTTGAAATAAATAATGGGGTGGGTTGGAAAACTCCAGAAGGTGAGTTCGTATATTATAATAGTGGAAACTTTGTTAAGAATACGTTGCCGGAAAATGTCAGAGATAGTGTAGTCTTAGATGGTAAGGCTTATATGCAATATCACTTTGATTTGTTTAATTCATATTAAGTCTAAAAAACTATTGTCATTTACTAAAAAAATCATTAACTTTGCAAGCAAAATAAGAATAATATGTTTGAAGGATTAAGTGAGAAACTAGAACGTTCGTTTAAGATATTAAAAGGTCAAGGTCAGATTACAGAAATAAATGTTGCGGAAACATTAAAAGAAGTCCGTAAGGCTCTCTTGGATGCTGACGTGAGTTATAAAATCGCAAAAGATGTCACCAATACCATTAAGGAAAAAGCCTTGGGTCAGAAAATTTTGACATCAGTGTCACCTGGACAACTTATGGTAAAGATAGTTCATGATGAACTTGCTGAGTTGATGGGTGGCGAACATACAGAAATAAATATCAAAGCAAATCCGGCAATAGTCTTGATAGCAGGTCTACAAGGATCTGGTAAGACTACGTTCTCTGCAAAACTCGCTAACTTCCTGAAAAGTAAGAGAGGAAAAAATGTGCTGCTCGTAGCCGGTGACGTTTATCGTCCTGCTGCTATCGACCAGTTGAAGGTCTTGGGTGAACAAGTTGGAGTGGAGGTTTATTCAGAGATAGAAAGCAAAGATCCTGTTAAGATTGCAGAAAACGCAATTCAATATGCGAAAGACCATAATAAAAATGTCGTTATCATAGATACCGCAGGTCGTCTTGCTGTTGATGAGCAAATGATGAACGAAATTGCTGCAGTAAAAACAAAAGTAAATCCACACGAAACATTATTCGTTGTTGACTCAATGACAGGTCAGGATGCAGTTAATACAGCAAAGGCATTTAACGACCGCCTTGACTTTGATGGTGTCGTTCTGACAAAATTAGATGGTGATACTCGCGGTGGTGCAGCTCTTACAATACGTTCTGTTGTAGATAAACCAATAAAATTCGTCGGTCTCGGCGAAAAAATGGATGCTCTCGACATATTCTATCCAAAACGTATGGCCGACCGTATCCTTGGTATGGGTGACATCGTTACTCTCGTAGAAAAGGCGCAAGAACAATTCGACGCTGAAGAGGCTGCCAAGTTGAAGAGAAAACTCGCTAAGAATGAATTTAACTTCAACGACTTCCTAAAACAAATCCAACAAATCAAACGTATGGGTAACATCAAAGACCTCGCTGCAATGATACCAGGAATGAATAAAATCAGTGATGAAGACATTGATGAAGATGCATTCAAGAGCATCGAAGCCATCATTGGTTCCATGACACCTGCAGAACGCGAAAACCCAAAAATCTTGAACGGTAGTCGTCGTAAAAGAATAGCAATGGGAAGCGGTACCAATATTGTTGAAGTCAACAGACTTATAAAACAATTTGAAGAGACTTCAAAGATGATGAGAATGATGACAACAGGCGGCGCAAAGAAAATGATGCAGATGATGTCTCAAATGAGAAACAGAAAATAATCATAATAAAAAATTAATATTATGGCTGATAATAAGATCATCGATGGCAAACTTATTGCCCAAACAATGAAAAAAGAAATAGCTGCTGAAGTGGCCAACATGATAGATAAAGGTCTTGGCGCTCCTCATCTGGCAGCTGTTATAGTTGGAGATGATGGTGCTAGTCTTACTTATGTGACTTCTAAAGAAAAAGCTTGTCAGAGTGTTGGTATGGTCTCTTCTGTATATAGACTTAATGAGAAATCTACAGAAGAAGATGTGCTTAACACTATCAACTTCCTAAATAATGACCCGGAAATCGATGGTTTTATCGTCCAACTGCCTTTGCCAAGTCATATCAATGAAACAAAAGTTATCCAATCAATAAATCCTAACAAAGATGTCGATGGATTTACGTTATATAATATCGGTCTGATGCAACTCGGTGAACCTTGTTCCTTGCCGGCAACACCTTTTGGAATATTGGAACTGCTGAAACGTAGTAATGTGGAAATTGCAGGTAAGCATGTCGTGGTGATGGGACGTTCCAATATAGTCGGTTCTCCTATCAGTGTGATGCTTTCAAGAAAAGGTATAGATGCAACGGTAACAATATGTCACTCTAAGACACGAAACATAAAAGAGATAACAAGTCAAGCTGATATACTTATAGTGGCAATAGGGGATCCTGAATTTGTTAAAGCAGACATGGTTAAAGAAGGTGCTGTTGTTATTGATGTAGGTATCCACCGTATAAAAGATAACTCAGAAAAAGGTTATCATATTGTTGGAGACGTCGATTATAATGATGTCTATCCAAAAGTTTCAAAGATAACTCCTGTACCAGGTGGTGTCGGACCTATGACAATAGTATCATTGCTCCATAACACTTTGATGGTGGCAAAGAAAAACAGATGATGATAATTATTCTTAAATAATAATAACAAGACGTCACATTGTGGCGTCTTTGTTTTTGTATATGAAGACAAATATCCTTAAAATATTAAAATCATTGATACTGACGATTATTATCATTTCGTCAAATATTGTCTTTGCGCAGTCGTACAATACTTCCTCAAAAAAATCTATTAAATGTTTTCAAGAAGCGCACAAAGAATTCCTTAATAAAAATTATCATCAGTCGTTGCTTCTTCTAGATGAAGCATTGAATAAAGATGATGAATTTACAGACGCTCTTTTGCTTAAAGCTGAGATTTGTATGGAATTAAAAGATGATACATTGGCGATTAAATCTTACGAGCGTCTTCTGGAAGTGGATTCATTATATTATCCTCAAAGTGCAATATCTTTATCAAAACTTTATGCGAAATATTTTCAGTTTGAAAAGTCACTGAGATTATTGAGTTGGTATCTGTTGTTGGAGAATCAAAAGGAACCGGTTCGGGAATTGGCAAAAAAACAATTGTTATTGACAGAGTATCAAAAATCTTTGGTGGAGAATCCCGTAGATTATAATCCCGTAAATATAGGTAATGTTGTAAATACATCGGACGACGAATATGTTAATCAATATTATGTTAATGAAAATAAACTTATTTTCACTAAGCGATATAAGACTGATGTTGAGGGATTCTATGAGGAGAATGTCTTTGTATCGGTAATGTATGATTCTGTATGGACAATTCCTTATCCTTTGTTAAAAGATATTAATAATATTGGTGCGGCGTGTGTCTCGTCAGATGGTAATACTATCTTTTTTTCTGGTTGCGGTTGGGAAAATGGATTCGGAAGTTGTGATATATATTACATTGAGTCTGAAAATGGAGGTTGGTCTGAACCTGAAAACATAAAATCTATTAACACTTCTGATTGGGAATCGCAACCTTGTGTGAGTTACGATGGTAAGGAATTATACTTTGTTAAAAGGAATAAGCGCTTGGGAACTTCTGATATTTGGTTTTCTCAAAAGGATAATAAAGGTAATTGGTTGAAACCTACGATGCTCAGCGGTAATATAAACACTGAGGGTAATGAAATGGCTCCGTTCCTACATTATGATGGAAATACTTTGTATTTCTCTTCCGACGGACATAATGGAATGGGTGGTTATGACTTGTTTGTTTCTCGTCGTGATATGAATGGAGAATGGACAGAGCCTATTAACTTGGGTTATCCTCTTAATACATCAGATGACGAAATAAATATTGTTATTTCTAATGATGCTAAGAAAGCTTTTATATCTGTCTTAAATGCAGTATCTGCGGTTGCATCTTACGATATTTTTGAATTTGATATAGATGATGATTTTAGACCGGAATCAATAGAAATAGAAATTCCGGCAGATGAGGAATATTATGCTTCTGTAATTGATAGGGGAGACCCTGTGGTTTTAAAGAATATTTATTTTGAGTTTGATAGCGCAGATCTTACCGATGGTTCAGAAGAAGGAATAAATGCAGTCTTAAATTTTCTTAACAATAATCCTGATCTAAATATCTTGCTGGAAGGTCATACCGACAATGTTGGAAGTGAAGAATATAATATGGTATTATCAGAGAAACGAGCAGAAAGTGTGAAGAAAGTACTGATTGATAGAGGTGTTTCCGCTGAGCGTATAAAAGCAAAAGGCTGCGGATCAACGCAACCTTTGCTACCTAATAAATTTGATGATGAACTGAATTTTCTTAATAGAAGAGTGACTATGTCTGTTCTCCGTTAATCTTTATACATCATTTCAATGAGGTCTTTATATATCTCCTTGACGATGCTTCTCTTAACCTTTAATGTCGGAGTTAAGATTCCGTTGTTGACACTCCATTCATCGGCGATGAGTTCATAACGTTTTATCTTTTCTGTATCACCGAAGTTTTGATTTATCTTCTTGATTTCCTCCGCATAACGTTTCTTAACGTCTGGATTCTTAATCATCTCTTGTGGAGTTGTGTATTTTATCTCATGTTTTTGGCACCATGTCTTCAAGAATGCGAAATCTGGAACAATGATAGCACCTGCATATTTCTGATTCTCACCTAAAACGACAATATTTTCAATAAAACCTGATTCGGAGAACTTGCCTTCAATTACGTCAGGGTTAATGTATTTGCCCAATGATGTCTTGAATAGGTTCTTTAATCTGCCGGTAATTCTTACTTGTCCATATTCGTTGATTTCGCCGAGGTCGCCAGTGTGCATCCATCCATCTTCATCGATGACTTCTCTTGTCAATTCTGGTTGGTTGTAATAACCCATCATGACGTTATGTCCTCGACAAATGATTTCTTTGTTTTCTGCGATTTTTACTTCAACACCAGGAAGGGCAAATCCTACTGTTCCTATCTCGCGTCCGTGAGGCAATCTGCATGATACGGCGATAACAGGTGAACATTCTGTCATTCCATATCCTTCGTAGATAGGCATTTTGATTGCTGAGAAGAAAGATGCTATATTAGGTTGGATACTAGCTGCTCCCGAAACAACAATGTCGAAGTTTTCTGCGCCGAGTGTTTGACGTATTTTCTTGTAAACTAAGGCATCAGCGATTTTTAGTTTTTGATCATAGAACCAAGTACGATTACTAGGATCTATTCTGTATTTTTCTGCTAGAGCAAAAGCCCATAGGAATATCATTCTCTTTATTCCTTTGTTTTTTCTTCCAGATTCTTTTACTTTCAGATATATTTTCTCCAAAAGTCGTGGAACGGCACTCATCATTGTCGGTTGAACTTCTTTTAAGTCTGACGCTATTGTAGCTAGACTTTCTGCGTAATAGACCGACATTCCTAAATATTGATATAGGAATACCAGCATTCTTTCGTAAGCATGGCAAATAGGCAAGAAACTGAACGCTTTCTTTGACCATGGTGATGGCGTTTGTTTGAGATTATGAAGCTGACTCATTATGTTGAAATGAGAAAGCATTACTCCCTTAGGATTTCCTGTCGTGCCAGATGTATAGATTATTGTTGCGCAGTCTTTCTCATCAACATTGTCTTCTCTATTCTTTAACTCTTCTGGATTAGGATTGTTTTTGCCAATCTCAACTAATTGTTCGAATGTTGGGTGGTCACTCTTGGTCTTTACTGTATAGATGGATGTTAAACTAGGTGTGTCGTCCTTAACGCTTTCTATTTTTTGTAAGACACTTTGACCTTCCAGAACAACAAGTTTTACTTCACAATCGTTGATTATATATTGGTAATCTTCTCTGCTTATTGTAGGATAAATTGGAACCGTAATGGCACCGACTTGCATAATTGCCATGTCAAGCATGTTCCATTCAGGTCGATTGTTGCAAATGATAGCAACCTTGTCATTTTTCTTGATACCTAATTTTATAAATGCATAACTGAGATTGTTGGTGATTTCAATATATTCCTGAATGCTGTATTTTCTCCAGTTTCCACCATCTTTTCTTGCTAATGCGACTTCTTGATTTGGATATTTTGCAACATATAATTTCAAAATATCAAACAACCTTTTTTCTTCCATTTTTACTATCACTTTTGTTTTTACAAAAATAAAAAAATAAATGGTATTTTGTTTTCAATATACGTTAAATAGGGATGAAAAGTTGCTGAAAAAAGTGTTTTGGGATAAATAATCCGATTTGGGTTTTTGAATTAATATGTTAAAATATAAGTAAGTGGTGAAAATGGTTTTTTGAGGGGAGAAAAATGAGCGGTTTTAAAGTTAAAACATGGAAATTTTTTTGACATATCGTTTGTGTGTATCAGATTCTGTTATCTGAATAATGTAGATACCTTTTGAATTATTTATCTGGAATGTATAATCTCCATTAATATTTTTTTCTTCTATTATTTCGCCATTAATATTAATGATTCTTACATTAGCGGAATTATTGTTCTTGTTTTTTATTATGACATTGTCATTATCAGGATTATTGATGATTTCGAAATTATCGTTATAGGTGTCTTTATTGATATTTGTTGTATCAGATTCAATCTCAAAATTCCATTTTTCTAAATTGCTAAAGAAAACATCATGTGCTATGTTTTGTAGAAATTCTGCCTTTTCTTGATCAATGGAGGTGTTGTTGAAATATGTGCCAATAGGACTTTCTTTCCAAAATACAGCATGAAATACGCAGGCAGCTAAATAACTCCCGTCGTAAGAAGGATGACTTTCGTCTGAACTATGAAGTTCTATATTTTCATCCTGACCAAGAGCTTCTTTCCAAGCGTCACCAACAGGTGCTACATAGGAGTTTGTAGCATAAGCGTTTTCGCAATATGCTGCACTCATTGTGTCTTGCATATGATTAAAGTCAGTGAAGTCTGCACTGCAGTATGTTCCTTGACCGAAATTGACACATTGTTGTCCTCCATTTTTTCGACCCCATGTCATGTATCCAACCACTTTTGCGTTAGGACTATACAGCATAATGGTGTCGTAAAGTGCCTGATAAGCTGGACGCATAGCATTGTGTCTATAGTAGTCGATTGAAGGTAACTGACTTTGTTCTTGCAGTACTACATAATCCCAATTACCTTTTCTTATCGCATTTAGTGATGCGTTACTCTCAACATGTTGAAATAACGTACATCCTCCGGGTGTTATTGATTCGTGTTTGATGATTCTGTCGGTTCCTCTTGATAATTCGTTAACCATTTCGGGTAAATTGTTGAAATATGTATAACTATTACCAAGCCATAATACATTTATTTCTTCTTGGGCAAATGATGCTCTAAATAATGCTAAAACTATTGTAAGTAAAAATATTTTTTTCATAAATTTAAAAAGTAATAAGGCGTACATTGTACGCCTTATCATTTGATTTATTTTTTTATTTTGCTAAGAAAGGATAACCATATTCAGTTGCTGGAACAAAAGTTTCTTTTATTGAACGAGGATTTGTCCAACGGATAAGATTCCATAAACCGCCGGCTTTGTCATTTGTTCCTGAAGCGCGAGAACCTCCAAATGGTTGGCAACCGACAACAGCGCCTGTAGGTTTGTCGTTGATATAGAAGTTGCCCGCTGCGTATCTTAACTTGTCGTTTGCAATTCTCAATGCTTTAAGGTCATATGAGAACACAGCACCTGTCAATGCATATGGTGAAGTGCTGTCGCATAATTCAAGTGTTTCAACAAAATCTTTGTCTTCGTAAACATAGATGGTGATGATTGGTCCAAAGATTTCTTCTGCCATTGATTCGTATTTAGGATTTGTTGTCAGGATGACAGTAGGTTCTACGAAGTAACCAATTGATTTGTCGCAATTACCACCAAAGATTACTTCAGCATCGCTTGCTGCTTTTGCTCTGTCGATGTATCCTTTGCAATTATCGAATGAAGCTTCGTCTATGACTGCGTTAACGAAGTTTGTGAAGTCTGTTACGTCACCCATCTTGATTGTGCTGAGCATTTCACCTATATATTGTTTAACATCATTCCATAGTGATGCAGGGATGTATGCACGTGACGCTGCAGAACATTTTTGTCCTTGGAATTCAAATGCACCACGAACAATTGCCGTTGCCACTTCGCGTGGATTTGCTGAACTATGTGCGAAGATGAAGTCCTTGCCGCCAGTCTCACCAACTAATCTTGGATATGATTTGTAGTTGCTGATATTTGCACCAACGCCTTTCCATAATCCTTGGAATGTGGCAGTAGAACCTGTAAAGTGGATGCCTGCAAGATTTGGATTGTTTAATGCAATGTTACCGATTAGAGAACCTTTTCCTGGTAAGAAGTTGATGACACCTTCAGGAAGACCTGCTTCCATGAAAATCTGCATCAAATGGTAGTTTGATAATAATGCTGTTGTTGATGGTTTCCAAATGGTGGTGTTACCCATCAAGACCGGAGTCATATTTAGGTTTGAGGCAATTGATGTGAAGTTGAATGGTGTTACAGCCATCACGAAACCTTCCAAAGGACGATATTCAGATCTGTTGAGTTGATCTGGTGATGATGAAGGTTGCTCTGAATACAAGTTGCCTGCGTAATAATTGTTGAAACGGAAGAAGTCGATGGTTTCACATGCTGAGTCTATTTCGGCTTGGAAAGCGTTCTTGCTTTGACCGAGCATACAAGAAGCATTGACTCTTGCACGATATTTTGTTGCGATAAGTTGACCGATGCGGGCTAAAATTGAAGCACGTTCAACCCAAGGAATGTTTTCCCATTCTCTCTTTGCGTTCAAAGCGGCTTCAATTGCCATATTGACTTCTTTCTCGCCGACTTTATGATATTTTGCGACAACGTGCTTATGATTGTGTGGCATTACGACCTCGCCCATGTCGCCAGTGCGGATTTCTTTTCCACCAATGATAATAGGTATCTCTACTACTTCGTTTGATTGTTTTTCAAGTTCTTTCTCTAAAGCAATACGTTCTGGACTGCCTGGTCTGTATTCTTTTACAGGTTCATTTGCAGGTTTCGCAAACTGAAATAAAGCGTTGTTCATGATATTAAGTTTTAATTGTTGATTTTAATTTTGTTGGGTACAAATATAATATTTTATTCTCAAAAATAAAAGTGATTTTTCTACAACAATTAAAAATACTGTTTGTTTTTTTTGGGTAAACTCAAGATTTGAGTTATTTAGGTATTACAAATCTTATTTTCTTTTCCAAATTTTCAATCTCGATATGATTACTCTTGTAAATCTCACCATCAATAGAAACACAGAATCCTTCCGGTCCTTCAATTCTTACATTTTTTGCTTGACGATAAACAACAATGTCTTTAAACCTTATATTGTTGATATGTGTTCCGGCAACGTAATATTTAATCAAACCGATAAACTTTAATCTTGGAACAGGTTTTACCAAACATACTTCTAACAATCCGTCATCGTTAAGTGAATTAGGCGCGTTAAAATAAGAACCCCCAACATATTTTCCGTTACTTACTGTGCACAATAGAATATCGTTTGTGTTGAGTTGTTCGCCGTCGGCATAAACAATACATTTGTTGCGCATACCGGTAATAAAACCCCATATTACTGCAAATGGATATGCTCTTCTTTTGCCGAATATAATGTTTCGTCTTAGTTTGTTCATAGCCTTGGCAACAACACTGTCTAATCCGAAATGTGTAGAGTTTAAGGCGTATTTGTCATTGACTTTCATTATGTCAACAAATTTTTCCTCGCCATGAATGAGTCTGCATACGTCTTTGAAATCGTTTGCCGAACCAAAATATTTTACGTAATCGTTGCCTGTGCCGAATGGAAGTGCCGTCATACTGGCATTAGGAAATCCTACTATGCCTGTAGCTACTTTGTTAATTGTGCCGTCGCCGCCACAAGCATAAAATCTGACCTCTTCATTATGATGATTTTCTAAATATTTTTTAATAAAATTAATGGAGTCTTCTGCTGAATGAGGCGTGTATATTTCGTAATCAATTACTTCGTTGCAATGTGTAATACCTTTCTTTATAATATCTAAACACGACTTTTCGCCGGCAATGGTATTGACTATGAAAATGTGTTTCATTACGAAAATGTTTTTTGCAAAAGTAAAAATAAATTTGCCAGAATGAACAAAATTGAAATATTATTGTTGTTCGTTTAATTTCTATCATTAGAACTATATTATTTCCTATTTTTGTAACATCAAATACTCAATTGTTGACCGTGTCTGTTGACTATTGACATTAAAAATAATTATGAAAAAAAACGAATACATTCTAAATACTACAGTTCTTTCCGGACAATGTGATAGTCTAATGCGTTTTAGAGCAGAGGCAGTTTTTATGGCATTTCAAGATGTGGCGAGCCGTCATGCAATATTCTTAGGTGTTGATGATTTTTCACTACTTGAAAAAGATAATGCGATGTGGGTTATTACTAAAACAAAAGTCAAGATTAACAAACTTCCGTTTTGGAATGAAAATATAACCATAAGAACTTGGCCGATGGGAGCGGAAGGTGTTCGCTGTAATCGTTGTTACCAGATTCTTGAAAATGATGAGGTGCTGATTAATGGCATAACTGAATGGGTTATTATTGATGCGACAACCCGTACTCTGAGAAAAGTTAAGTCTACATCTTATCCTAATGATATTGATTGGATAAAGGAAAAATCCATTGAGGATAAATTTAGAAGATTTAAAGATGACTTCACAGAAGAAGACTTCGTTTATCAAAGATTAATTCGTTCGGGTGATATTGACGTTACTCATCATACTAATAATGTCACATACGTCACGATGCTTTTAGACACATTCTCCGTTAGAGAATTAGAAAGCATGATGCTGACTGAAATAGAAATTTCTTATCTCAACGAAACCCTTGAAGGTGAAACCTTGTCTGTTTATAGAAAGAAAACCGACGGCGGTTATTGTTTCAAGATTGTAAAAGATAACGATAAGGTTGCAGTGATGGCTTATACCGGATATGCAATCCTTACGTGATATATATTCATCAGTTTCTTCTTGAAAACTTTCTTGATTGTAGTGATGTCGCGGAATGTTAAATCAGTGTTGATAAACTGATTCTCATTTACTTGGATATCTATTATTTTTTCTACAAGTTGACTTATTGATTCTTCGGTTTTTTCATTGAGACTACGTGATGCGGCTTCTACAGCATCGGCCATCATCAAAACAGCTGTTTCTTTTGAGAATGGAATAGGTCCATGATAACGGAAATCAGCTTCGTTAACATCATCTGGATTTTCCTTTAGTGCCATCTGATAGAAGTATTCTGTACGTTTTGTTCCATGGTGTGTCCTGACAAAATCAATTATTAGTTCTGGAACGTGATATTTTCTGCAGATTTCTACTCCGTCGATGACGTGATTAATAATAATTTGAGAACTTTCCTGATATGAAACATCGTTGTGTAAATTGTATTTGCCGTGTTGGTTTTCAGTGAAAAACATAGGGTTTTTTAATTTCCCAACGTCGTGATACATCGCTCCTGTACGTGCCAAAAGCATATTGCCACCGATAGCATAAAGTGCTTCTTCGCAAAGGTCGGCAACCTGCATGACATGTTGGAATGTCCCGGGAGCTTCTGATGCCAATTTCCTTAATAATGTTGTGTTTGTATTACTTAATTCTAAGAGTGTCATATCTGTGACAAGACCAAATACTTTTTCTAACACAAACGACAAAGGTAATGTTAGCATAACTAACAAGGTGTTAAATGCGAATTTTCCTAAATTAATCCGTGTAAAGTCATCTAAACTTCCATTGAATGCCAGAGAAATAATTATTTCTGTGATAACATAAGATATAAATACAACGATGTAAGTGATGAAATATCTTGAACGTGAGGTGTTCTTCCCTAAAACAAATATCGAAATCAAAGAAACTAAAAATTGAATGGAGAAGAATCTTAGAGGGGAAGGAACAACCAGACATATAATAACTAAAGTTATTGTCTGAACGTATATGGCGACTCTTGTGTTGAAGAATGTGACCATCAACATTGGTAAAATGACCAATGGCATCATATAAATGTATTCAGGTAGTTTTTTTATGATGATAAATGAAGGTATAATCATCATCAACATAACGATGTAGATAAGTAATTTAGGACCTACGTCTTGGTTTATTTTGGGATAAATTATGTTGAGTCCAAATAATAAACATATGAAGACCATGGTTATGAAGAGGATCTGTCCCCATAAAATCAGATTGCTGTTGGAGAAATTGTTGTCACTGTTTTTTTCATATTCAGTTCTTAATGAGTTGAGGATGTTATACTTCTCTTCGGTTACAAGTTCCCCTTCATTAATTATTAGTTCGTCTTTTTGAACCATTCCGAATGTTAATGATATTTTAGACATGGCTTGTTCTTTATCTTGTTTTGTCTTGTCTTCGGAATATATTATGTTTTGATGCAAATGATTCAGAAGTAACTTGTTTATCAAATCTTTGTCGATGTTTTCATCGGTGTTGGATGTGAATTTGAAGACAGAGTCTTTGACTGATCTCATGGTGTATAACTCGTCAACTTGAATTGTTTTTGCTAATCTGTCGCGTACAAATTTAATAGTCGATTCTGGTTTTAGTGATAATGACGAGATGTTTTCAATTATGCCCACATTTTCAATAGTATCGTACAACTTTTCTAAGAGCGATTTGTTGCTTGATTTGTCTTCTTGACTACCTGTCCATTTATTTTCGAAATCGGCGAGTATTTCTTCTCTGTGTTTGTTGGTGGCACTGTTGTCGTATACGAAAATAGGATGAAAATCTTTTAAGACCTCATTTTCCTCAATTTTTAATTGTTCTGCGGTTTTATATATAGAAAAGTTGAATGGCGCATACAAGGATTTATATTGCCAAGGTTTCATCTTTTGGTATTCATATTTGAATTTGGTGGTTCGTGGCATGATCCAGACAATGAGGAAAATGGATAGAATTAAAAAAAATATTTTGGATATCAGCTGATATTTATGAAGTGCTTTACAAAGAACTTCATATATCATGTCTTTTATGGATGTATGTCTCTCGTGTGAAGATGTGGAATTTTTATTCATTGCATTTGTTTTATAGAAAAAATATTTATTAAATAACATCTGCTAAGATACGTTTTTTTTTTATACTTTAGCAAAACTAAATAACTAATTTAAGAAAAAAATTATGGCGAGATACGGAATATGCAAGTTGTCGGTAGTCCCGATGAGAAAGGAAATGTCGCACGAGAGCGAATTGGTTTCTGAATTGCTGTTTAATGATGTATATGAAGTTACCGATGATAAAGACGGATGGTTGAAAATAAAGACTCTTTATGATTCATATGAAGGTTGGGTCAGATGTCTGCAACATTATGAAATATCAGAAGAAGATCTGAATAAATTGCTCACTAACGACAAGTATATAGTCAATGAACTGGTTTGTATGTATAATAATAATGTGTTGACTTTTGGAAGTAAGATTTTTGAGAAGTGTGAGAATTCGATTTCGTTGAGAAAGGTCTATGATCCTAATATCATGGTTGAAAGTGCAATCAAATTATTAGATACGCCATATCGTTGGGGAGGCAAAAGTGTCATGGGAATCGATTGTTCTGCTTTTGTTCAGTTATGTGCGAAAGTGGCGGGCTATAAACTGCCGCGCGACGCTTCGCAGCAAGTCACATGCGGAAAACGAATCGATAATCTTTCGGAATCTAAAGCAGGCGACCTGGCATTTTTTAAAAATGAAAACAATCGCATCACTCATGTGGGAATACTCCTTTCCAATGACAAGATTATCCACGCGTCAGGAAAAGTACGCATCGATACTATCGACTCCAAAGGAATATTCAATAAAGAGTTAAAATCTTATACGCATGAGTTGGCGGTAATTAGAAGGATGTCGTAGTTTAATCTATAATATCATCAAAAACATTTATGTATGGAAGGATTTGAGGTTTATGACACCGTATTACGTTATGATGAGATACGCCAAAGAATGTCAAAATCGAAATGTAATAACAAAATGATATTTGCAGATGCTTGTTTCTCGGGACGTATTCGCACCAATGATAAGGCAAACGAAGAGTCTTTGTCTGATAAGGAAACAAATGTGATGCTTTTCCTCTCATCGAGGAGCAATGAATTATCGAGCGAAATATCATACATGTCAAATGGTTTCTTCACTACATATTTGCAGAAAGCATTGAGAGGTGCTGCCGATAGTGACAAGAACAGAATAATCACAGCGAAAGAATTGTTCGATTATGTTCATCCTAACGTGGTGAAGATTTCAAAAGACAGGCAGCATCCTGTTATGTGGGGTAACTTCTCTGATGATATGCCTGTTATCAAATGGTAAAAAATAATTAGGAATTAAATAAATTATTAACAAATAAATATTATAATTATGAAAATAATATGTCCTTTTTGCGGTAAAAAATTAGATGTAGTACAAAGATTCGGAGGTAAAATAGATGATGGTAAAATGGTGAAATGTCCAACGTGTAAAATGGAGTTTGCTTTTGGAGATGCAAAGGTAGCTATGGAACCCAAAGAGAAAGACCGTTACCGGAGTGTAAATGAGATGTTGGAAGACCTTGAAAAGATAGAACAACCGGAGGTGATAGTAGTGGTGGATGAAAGTGAAGATGAAAGATATGAATATGAAGGACATGAATACGTTGACTTAGGGTTGCCGTCTGGTTTGAAATGGGCGACATGCAATATCGGTGCTAACAAACCAGAAGATTATGGCAACTATTACGCATGGGGAGAGACAGCCACCAAATCATCATATACAGAAAATAATAGTAAAACCTACGGCAAACAGATGAGCGACATAGGAGGTAACTCGCAATATGATGCTGCGCGAGCCAACTGGGGCGGTACATGGAGGTTGCCGACAAAAGCGGAATTACAAGAATTAAAGAATAAATGTACATGGAAGTGGACTACCCAAAACGGCGTTGAGGGTTATAAGGTTACTGGACCAAACGGCAACAGCATCTTTCTCCCTGCTGCGGGCTATCGTCTCGGGTCATCGCTCTACCGCGCCGGAGAGAACGGGAACTATTGGAGTTCTGCGCCGAACGAGGGCGGTAGCGATTACGCATACTACCTTCTCTTCTATAGCAGTACTCAGACCGTGTTTTGGCTCAACCGTTACTACGGTAGGTCAGTCCGTCCGGTCGCAGAATTGGAAGTTGCAGCTAAGGTTGAGCAAGCAGCACGTCTTGAAAAAGAACGCCAGGTCATATATGATGTCAATGGCGTTACCTTCAAGATGATAAAAGTTGAAGGCGGCACATTTAAAATGGGTGCGACCTCAGAACAAGGTGGCGATGCAGCTAGTGATGAGAAACCTGTCCACTCAGTGACGCTCTCCGATTATTATATAGGCGAGACGGAGGTGACGCAGGAACTCTGGCAGGCAGTCATGGGAAACAACCCAAGTAAATTCTCAGGTTCTCAAAAACCTGTTGAGGAGGTTTCATGGGACGACTGCCAGGATTTTATAACTAAGTTGAACGAACTGACAGGCAAGAACTTCCGACTTCCAACCGAAGCAGAATGGGAATATGCTGCAAGAGGAGGCAACAAGTCTAAAGGCTACAAATACAGCGGCAGCAACACAATAGGAGATGTGGCGTGGTACGATGGCAACAGCAATTCACAAACACATGACGTAAAGACCAAATTAAAGACCAAATTACCGAATGAATTGGGCATTTACGACATGAGCGGCAATGTCTGGGAATGGTGTCAGGACTGGAAAGGAAACTACAATAGTGGTTCACAGACGAATCCTGAGGGACCATCGTCGGGCTCTGTCCGCGTTCTTCGCGGCGGCAGCTGGGGCAACTACGCATGGAACTGTCGTGTGTCGTATCGTTTCAACTACTATCCCGACTTCAGGCGCAACTTCATCGGCTTTCGCCTCGCTGCCAAATTTGATGAGGATGCACTCGGTAATATAGAAGACCAGAAAAAGACGCAAGAACAATACGCCCGTACTCACGGCGGCAAGAACGGCCACGACTGGGTTGACCTTGGCTTAAGTGTTAAATGGGCGACGTGTAACGTAGGTGCGAACAAACCAGGAGATTATGGCAACTATTATGCATGGGGAGAGATTACCACCAAATCATCATATACAGAATATAATAGTAAAACCTACGACAAGAACTTCAGTGATATAGGAGGGAAGTCGCAATATGATGCTGCGCGAGCCAACTGGGGCGGTACATGGAGGTTGCCGACAAAAGCAGAATTAGAAGAATTAAAGAATAAATGTACATGGAAGTGGACTACCCAGAACGGCTTTAAGGGCTATGAGATTACTGGACCAAACGGCAACAGTATCTTTCTTCCTGCTGCGGGCTACCGTCACGGGTTATCGCTCTACCGCGCTGGAGAGTACGGATACTATTGGAGTTCTACGCCCTACGGGAGCATTAGCAATAGCGCGTACTACCTTTACTTCTATGGCAGTACTCAGGGCGTGAGTTGGGGCGGCCGTTACCTCGGTCGATCAGTCCGTCCGGTCGCAGAATAAAGCGTAGCGCATTCAATTCATTAATTCATTGATTCATTTCCGCACGGCATTTAGGAGCCGTGCGGCAGGATGATAAGGAAATAAAAGCCGGCTTTCGCCGGTTTTTTTATGGACGCGGCAAGCCACGTCCGTACTGTTTAATGCATAATTAAGAATCGAATTTTCAAAAATAAATCGTGCAGGCCCGTCAGAATACTATTGCATTTTAATGATAAATTTATTTAATTTGCAACCTGGACTTTTTTTATAGTTTATAGTTGAGAGTTTATAGTTTATAGTAGTTTTAAAGTTCATAGTTTTTGAGTTTTAAGGTTTATGGCAGGCTCAAGGCTCACTTCTCAAAGCAAAATATAAACCAGACGAAGTCCGTATACAATAAATAAAACCAAGCATCATGGAATTAAAGAAAGGCAAATTACTGCAGAACGGCAAATACAGGATAGAGGGTGTTTTAGGCCAGGGCGGATTCGGCATCACCTATCTTGCCGTGCAAGTGGGACTCAACAGAAAGGTTGCTGTCAAGGAGTTCTATATGAAGGAGCACTGCAACAGGGATGCGGACACGTCGTTTGTGAGCGTTCCTTCTGTTGGCAGCAGGGAGCTTGTAGAGGGGTTTAAGAATAAGTTCGTGAAGGAGGCCCAGAACATAGCGAGTTTCAACCATAACAACATAATAAGGATCCATGACATCTTTGAGGAGAACGGCACCGCGTATTATGTCATGGAATACCACGACTGCGGCTCGCTGTCGGATTACGTGACACGAAAGGGGAGACTTTCGGAAGAAGAGGCGATGTTCTTTATCAGGCAGATTGCCGATGCCTTGGCGTATATACACGAACTTAAGATTAACCATCTGGACATAAAACCAGGCAATATACTTCTCGATAAGAAAAACAACGCCATCCTCATCGACTTCGGTCTTTCGAAGCATTACGATGAAGTAGGCGGGCAGACTACCAGTTCGCCTGTTGGCCGAAGCAAGGGCTACGCCCCAATGGAGCAGTACAAGCAGGGAGGCGTGTCTCAGTTCTCGCCCTCGACCGACATCTATTCATTGGGAGCGACGATGTATAAACTTGTCACGGGAGAGACACC
>JAZUST010000097.1:0-6329 GCA_045606865.1 Bacteroidales bacterium | reverse complement strand
GAAATCAGGAGATACTATGATAGAAAGATTGCAGAAGGAAAAGCCTATGGAGTGGTGGCGAACGCTATTAAATTCAAGCTCCTGTTACGAATGTTTGCTGTCATCAAGCGCGGAACACCTTTCGTAAGGAAACCTGATTTTTTTTGTTAAGAAATATTTTTAAAAAAATATGCAAATTTATTTGGTTATATCCTATATTTCTGTGGAATCTGTGGTTGAAAAAACGTAAAGTTATCTTCTTCTCTTTTTAGGTTTATTGGGATGATTACTTATCATAATGAAATCCATTTGTTTTTTAATCAAATCGACACTTTTTACCTGAACTTTTACTTCATCTCCGAGTTGGTAGATGTTGCCATAATCTTGTCCTATGACGCGGAAATTCTCTTCATCAAGATAATAGAAGTCGTCGTTTAAGTCGGCATAACGTACCAAACCTTCGCACTTGCTATTTTTTAATTCGACATATATTCCCCATTTACTGATACCGGAGATCAGACCATCGAATACCTTACCGATATGGTCTTGTAGATATTCCGCTTGTTTATATTTCACCGATTCACGTTCCATTTCTGCAGCACGTTTTTCCATATCACTAGCATGCTGACATAATTCTTCATATTCTTCTTTATCTGCGCTTGGCAGATTTTCGATAAGATAACGTTCGACAAGACGATGCACCATCAAGTCGGGATAACGACGTATTGGAGAAGTGAAATGCGTATAATAAGGGAATGCCAATCCATAATGACCAATGTTTGTGGTGCTATAAATTGCTTTTGCCATCGTACGTATAGCCACTGTTTCAACGAGATTCTTCTCGCCTTTTCCTTCAACAGCATTAAACAAGGCGTTATAAGATTTCACCAGTTTCTCTCTCGAACTAATATTCATCGAATAACCAAGTTTCGATACCAATTGTATGAAGTTATAAAGTTTCTCTGGATTAGGTTCATCGTGGATTCTGAATACGAAGGTGTAATCTTTATATTTTACTGATTTAGCGATAGTTTCAGCGATGGTCTTATTTGCAAGAAGCATAAAGTCTTCGATGAGCATATTGGCTTCTTTCTGTACTTTAACATAAGTGTCGATAGGTTTACCATTCTCGTCCAAAATAAACTTAACCTCTTCAGAATGGAAATTAATACAACCTTCTTTCATTCTTATGGCACGAAGTTTTGTCGCTAAATCATTGAGTTTCATCAATTCTTTCTTGTTGTCGCCATCTGCGCCTTCAATCATCTCCTGAACTTCTTCGTAAGCATAGCGACGGTCAGATCTTATCACCGTCTTGCCAATCCATTTGTCGATGATATCAGCGTTGTCGTTCATCTCAAAGACGACAGAGAATGCGAGTTTTTCCTCGTCTGGACGTAACGAACATACCATATTACAAAGTTTTTCCGGTAACATTGGAATAGTTCTGTCGACGAGATAAACAGAAGTTCCTCTGTCTTGAGCTTCAACATCAATTGCTGAACCGGGTTGTACATAATGTGATACGTCGGCGATATGAACACCAACTTCATAGTTCCCGTTAGGCAAATAACGTAAAGAAAGAGCGTCGTCGAAGTCTTTTGCGTCATGAGGGTCGATGGTGACAGTGAAAACATCTCTGAAGTCGCGACGTTTCTTGATTTCGGACGATTTAATTTTATCAGATATCGCTTTGGTTTCTTTCTCAACTGCTTTAGGAAATTCAAGAGGATATTCATATTCAGCAAGGATGGACTGCATCTCTACGTTGTTTTCTCCAGGATTACCAAGTACTTTTACAATTTCACCGAATGGATTCTTGGCATTGTCGGGCCATTCGCTAAGATGTACGATGACTTTTTGTCCGTCTTTGGCGCCTTTGTAATTTCCTTTTGGAATAAAAATGCTGAGAGGCATGGAAATACGATCGGGTACCACAAAAGCGAATCCGTGAGATAAACTGAATATACCAACGAAATCTGTTTTGGCACGCTCTATAATCTCCACGATCTCGCCTTCATTTTTCTTGCTTTTACGTTTAGGAAACATTGCCACTTTGACTTTATCGCCATGAAGTGCCTTGCCTGTGTTGTTTGCGGCAATAAAGACATCTTCTCCTTCCTCGTCAGGAATGACATACGCTTTACCTGTACTCTTCATATCCACAATACCAGTGACAAACTGCTGTTTTGGTCCATATTCGTGGATAAAATCAGGATGGAGCAGATAACGAAAAGGACGATCTTCTATGAGTTTTCCTTCATTACATAGTGTGACGAGAATCTGATGTATCACGTCTTTTCCGGCAGCATCGCGAACCGACATTATCTTCGCGATTTGCTTGTAGTTCATTGGTTTAAAAGGGTTCTCGCCAAATATGGTAAGTATTGTATTTACGAATGTGCTGAGACTGTTCTTGTTTTTCTTTCTTGACATAAATATGTTGTTTTAAAAATTGGATAACGACGGTTGTCCGTTGTCAATCGAAGATTTTACAAAAATAAAAAAAAAGCGTCAATCGTATAACAATCGACGCTTGAAATTGTTGCCCAACCAGGGTTCGAACCTGGACTTTACTGATCCAGAGTCAGTCGTGTTGCCAATTACACCATTGGGCATTTTTACGCTTGCAAAGATAAAACATTTTAGTTGAAAATTGAAAGCTGAAAACAGAAAAAATTTCAACTTTCAATTTTCAGTTTTCAATTTTCAATTTATAAATCAAATCCATCCCATGGCATTCCCGTTGGTTTAGGAGCCTTTATACAGATTATGTTCTTAGTTGTAGGATGTTCAAACTGAAGTTTATAAGCATGTAAACTTATTGAAGCATCAGGATTAGAACGTGGGAATCCATATTTCAGGTCGCCTTTGATGGGGCATCCCATATGTGCCAATTGTGCCCTAATTTGATGATGGCGTCCTGTTATAAGTTCTACCTCAAGAAGATAATATGAGTCTGACGCTCCAATCAAACGATATCTCAACTGTGCCAACTTCGCTCCTTTAGTGTTAGAACTTACGATATATGATTTATTATGAGTTTCATTTTTTATCATATAATCAGAAAGTTCCCCTGCTTCGTGAGGTGGTTTGTTTTTCACTATCGCGAGATAAGTCTTCTTGAATTCGCGTTCTTTTATTTTTAATGTCATTCTGCTTAAGGCTTTGCTTGTCTTGGCAAAGATGACGGCACCGCTCACCGGACGGTCGATGCGATGAACCAAACCGGCGTAAACATTACCAGGTTTGTTATAAGTTTCTTTGATATAAGACTTGACGTCATCGAGCAGACAAATATCTCCGGTCTTGTCGCCTTGAACTATCTCTGAAGGTTCTTTGTTGACGATGAGAAGATGATTGTCTTCGTATAATATTCTGTCTTCTAAAGGTTTCTTCATCCTGTGGATTAATATTGTTCGTTTTCGTTAGGGAAGTTAAGGTCTTTTACGTCATTGATATAAGCATGGACGGAATTTTTTATTCCATCGTATAAGTTATTATATCTTCTTAAGAAACGAGGCGAGAAATCGTTGCTGATGCCAAGCATGTCGTGAAGCACTAACACTTGTCCGTCGGTGCCGGAACCTGCTCCGATACCTATTGTTGGAATGCGTAACGATTGCGTTACTTCTGTTGCTAATGAAGCCGGAATTTTTTCAAGTACAATGCTGAAACAACCTTTATCTTGCAATAAGAGAGCGTCTTCACGAAGTCTACTAGCTTCTTCGTCTTCTTTTGCGCGTACGATGTATGTGCCGAATTTGTTGATGCTTTGAGGCATAAGTCCAAGGTGCCCCATCACTGGAATACCGGCACTGATGATACGTTCAACAGATTCTAGAATCTCGCGTCCGCCTTCCATCTTAACGGCATTTGCTCCTGATTCTTTCATAATACGAATGGCGGAATTGAGAGCTTCTTTTGAGTTACCTTGGTATGTACCAAAAGGCAAATCAACAACAACGAAAGAACGTTTCACTGCGCGACATACCGATGAAGCATGATAAATCATCTCGTTCAGTGTAATAGGTAAGGTTGTTTTATAACCTGCCATTACATTCGACGCACTGTCGCCGACCAAAATAATGTCGATGTTAGATTCATCTAAAATCTTTGCCATAGAATAGTCGTAAGCTGTAAGCATGGCAATTTTTTCACCCCTATTCTTCATGTTTTGAAGTACGTGAGTTGTTACTAAAGATACGTTATGCGATAGATACATTTCTTTTGTTTTAAAAAGGCAAAAGTATATAAAAAAATAGTATCTTTGCCAATCTTTCAAATCTATTTTATTATGAGAAATAAATTTCTGAATCTATTGACGATAGCGCTGTTATCACTTGTGTTATTAAACTCTTGTGAAACCGATGTCAACATATATGCTGAAGGTGACGAAACAACTATTGTTTATGGATATTTGGATGTTGATGCTGATACCAATTATTTGAAAATTACCAAGTCTTTCATAGGTAATGCTCTCGAATTAGCACCCGATTATTCTGCAAGCAACTACGATTATAAATTGATGGTTAAGTTAATCGGTAAGTTTGCCGATATGCCAGATGTGATTTCTACAGAGATTTTAGACACAACATCTGTATATAAACCATATGACCCGACAGGAATTTTCTATAGCGGAAGAGATCAGGTCTTATATTATACCACTAAAAAATTACTTGAAAATACAAACTATAAACTAGTTATCGAACGTAACGATGGAGAGATAATAACATCGGACGTAAGAACAATTAGCGGTTCAACAATTAGAACTCCTATGTACTCTATCAGTTTTGAATCGCAATCAACAAATTATGTCAAATGGGTACCTCATAAAATAACTGAACGTGCCGCTTATTATGAGGTTACAGGATATTTCCATTACAAACAATTGAACCCAGGAGAAACAGACACTGTTAGTTATACTTTGAAATGGCC
Source organism: Bacteroidales bacterium (assembly GCA_045606865.1). Taxonomy (GTDB): domain Bacteria; phylum Bacteroidota; class Bacteroidia; order Bacteroidales; family F082; genus Limimorpha. The sequence continues at coordinate 1,412 of JAZUST010000097.1, read as the reverse complement.
TATGGGCTCAGGTACAGGAGATGAGTTATGGAATAGTGCCAACAAAGAAATGTCGGTTAATTACACTCCTAATGCTTTCTATAGCAGACTCGCCTCTGACAAAAATATAATGTATAACTCACCGTCGTATGTAAAACGTTTTGTCGTAGGATATGAAATTGTTGTAACAGCAACAGGCGAAGAATTATACAACTATATATTGATTCAGAATTCAGGAAGTGCAATCCAGGATACTCCGGAATATACTAACATTGACAATGGTATGGGCATTTTGTCATCACGTTCCGTAGGAAACCGTATTGTCCCATTATCAGGCAAAACCATCAATAAATTAGTGGATGATTATCCACAATGGGGATTCGAAAAATTACCAGGACAATAATAATTCATTATTTTTCTGTCTTTTTGTCACAAAAAATCTTGTTGTCAGATTAATTGTATAATTTTATAAAAATATGAAAGTCACTTGTTTAGTGACTTTTTTTGTTTTTATCCAAAATAATTCTGTCATAAATATTTTAATTTTGACATATAAAACTCCTTGGCATAATGATTGACAAAAGCGGTGTCAGAAAACAAAAAAAGAAAACAAACAATAAAAAATAGGAGAAACAAATTATGTCAAAAATTATTGGTATTGACTTAGGTACAACAAACTCATGCGTAGCAGTTATGGAAGGTAACGAACCTGTAGTTATCCCTAACAGCGAAGGTCACAGAACAACCCCATCAGTGGTAGCATTCACAGACAACGGCGAACGTAAAGTTGGCGAACCTGCAAAACGTCAAGCTATCACAAACCCATTGAAAACCATCTATTCTATCAAACGTTTCATGGGTGAATCATACGACAAAATGGTCAACGAAATAGGACGCGTTCCTTATCAAGTGGTAAAAGGTCCTAACAACACTCCTCGCATCGACATAGACGGTAAATTATATACTCCTCAAGAAATCTCAGCTATGGTACTTCAAAAGATGAAGAAAACAGCTGAAGACTATTTAGGACAAACAGTGACAGAAGCTGTCATCACAGTTCCTGCATATTTCAACGACGCTCAACGTCAAGCCACTAAAGAAGCTGGCGAAATCGCCGGTCTCACAGTACGCCGTATCATCAACGAACCTACAGCAGCAGCTTTGGCTTACGGCTTGGACAAAAAGAAAAACGATGTTAAAGTTGCAGTATTCGACCTCGGCGGCGGTACTTTCGATATCTCAATCCTCGAACTTGGCGACGGTGTCTTCGAAGTGAAATCAACAAACGGCGACACTCACCTCGGCGGTGACGACTTCGACGGCAAGATCATCAACTGGTTGGCAGAAGAATTCATGCGCGACGAAAACATGGACTTGAGAAAAGACCCAATGTCGTTGCAACGTCTTAAAGAAGCTGCTGAAAAAGCTAAGAT
>JAZUST010000096.1:0-4632 GCA_045606865.1 Bacteroidales bacterium | reverse complement strand
TTCACTAACGGACAAAACACCGCTAAGAGAACTGTTCGATAAGACTTATTCCAATGATGTCAAAGAGCAATTGGATCCCCTTATTCCGGGGTTGTTTGATTAATATTTAACTCGTCCCAATTTTAACGGGACACTAATGATCTTTGCATAAGAAAGAAAACAGTGTAACGCTTTGTGTATTTTAATATAACTAAAATAGGACGATTATGAAGACGGTCAGAATGTTTTTTGTTATTTTTTTTGCTGTTTATGCCATGAGTGTTACAGCACAGTCCTACACGGAAAAATGGAACAGTTTTTATAAACGCACGGAATATTTTGATTCAAAAGGAAAACTTCAGGGATGGAAAAAATATAACGATTTTTATAATCGTATGGAGTATTTTGACCGGAATGGCAAGATGCAGAGATACGAGAAAACAAATGAATACTATAATCGAACAGAAACTAAAGACCGGAATGGCAGAATAGAGTCAACATGGAATTATAATGATTTCTACAGTCGTGAGGATTTTAAGGATAAGAACGGCAGGCTTATAGGATATAAGAAATGGAATGAGTTTTACAAGCGATATGACATTTTTGACAAAAACGGAAAATTGATGGGAATATACAAGTATAATGATTTCTATGACCGCTGGGAGTATACGGAGAAATAAGAGAAATCACTCTGATAACTTTCATTGTTTCTTTTGTTGTCCATAATATTACTATTGCGTGCTATTTGGGGTATTATTATCCTCTCCTTGAGCGTTATTTATATCTTTTGGATTGTTTTTTTTTGTCGCAAACGATAAAAAACTTGTAGGTGTACAATTATATTGAAATCTTTTTGTATGCTTGTATTGTGCGATATTAAGTAAAGTGTCGTTACTGTGTATAATATCTATTATTGTATTTTGAAGGTATTTCTTATAGCAATTACAAATGCACTATCGAACTTATCCTATATATCAATTTTTTCTTTTATTAGTTGCGCATCAAAGCCCACGGTTTTGAGGACAACCATTCCGTTTCTGTTTATGACAAAACAAGTAGGAGTGGACTGCACACCATACTTTATCTTAAAAGGTGAATATTCTGGTATCAATTCAGATATAAATGTATAGTCTGCCGAATATTGATTGCGAAATTCTTTCAGTTCTTCAAGAATGCTAACAGAATAATAAATAACTATTGCGAGGTCATCCTCGGCATATTCCTCGCGCAATGCAGCAAGTGCTATACGACCAGAACGCCCCATGCACCCCAAACCACCATAGATAAGCAGTATGTTTTTATTGCGTTGTTTATCCCAAGCAAATTTGTTTCCGTCAGCATCGACAACATCGAAAGGATAGAACTCCATACCTGTTTCAATCTGATTTGTTACGATATGTTCTTTGATTGCCTTTGCACACTCAGAATGCCGAAATTTGCGAGGTAGTTTATTTAAGATATATTGAAGAGTATCCTTTTCGATATCTAATCGAAGCATAAAACAGCGTCTAAGCCCACTTGGCGTTGCTGAATATTCAATGGCTAGTTCCTTATTCTTTCTATCTGTATAGGTCTCTAATTCTTGTGCTTTTATATATAATGAATCTTCATTTTTTGCGTATAGTTCTGCTAATTTTTCACTTTCCGACTCATAGTCAGCCCACAAGGTGCTATCAGCTTTTAAATACTCTTGTTCATGCATCGCATCATGTAACTTTGGGGTGCATTGAACGAATACTATGCTGCAAAGAATGTAAAATAAAGATGTTCTGCTCATATTTCTTTATATCTTCTTTTATCTCACAAGGTTACTGTAATTTTCTAAAAAGAAGATTCTTATAATAGTAAAAGTGTATTTAGTAAAATCGAAATAATGGTGACCACTTATGAATAGTTCCCATTCTTATGATAGGTTTTATATTTTGCAAGGTATTGTACACTTCATGGCTATATGTAAATAGAGAAGCGAGCTTCGTAAATAGTCACGTTTTTGTTTAAGCCGTTAACATTGTCATTGTTTTATTCTATAAAATTTCGTTCAACACATATTCTATGGCTGTGTCTTTGTCGTTAAGGAAGTCTGTAACCGTATGTTTAACCTCATGGTGCGGTTCGATACTTACTCCTTCCATGGGGAATCCCTTAGGAGAGAAGTGGGGGGCACGAGTAGGAATCCTGAACCAAATACCATGTCGTGATGTGAAATCCTTAGGAGCACAACCTGTATCACCTGCAGTCTTTTCTCCAACTAATGTGACGTAGCCACTCTCTTTTAAGTCTATTGTGAAACTCTCAGCTGCTGAGAAGGTGTGATTACTTGTCAATAAAAATAATCTGCCTTTATAAGCATTAGGCTGGGGTGAAATCTTACCGCCAACACAATGTTCCTGTGGCTCCTTTAGCAGATATTCTGCAATTAAACGTCCATTGTTGCTATTGCCACCACCGTTTCCTCGAACATCAACAATTAAATATGGAAGATTGTCAACTTTCACGTATGCCTGTTTGAAATCCTCTACAACATTATCCATCATTGATTCAATACAGATATATCCTATACTGTCACGAAGTATACTGTAATGCACTTGTGGAGTATTACCTAATTGGGGACGGATGAGAGGTAATTTTAGTTTTAGTGTTTCTCCATTTCTACGTATATCACAATGGATTAGACTATCGGTAAATGACGTAAAAATTCTACATTGAGTAAGGTGCGTCTTATAAGCGTCAGTTGAGGCAGATGTATACTTTGCCATACTTTGTATATATCGGTCGATAGGAGTGTTATTTATTGCTATTATCTCATCTTTGTCGGAGAATCCATTATTGGTAAAATGGTCGTTAGGCTTGTCTATAAACAATCTATTCTCTACAATTGTCGGATAATATTCTGCAGAATGAAGTGTGAGCATTACTCCTGCATGACCTATATTTAATGCAGCAAAATATTCACGAAGCAATAATCCATAATCGGCTTTTGTCATAGACTCATTTGCTATTCTGTTAGCAAATGAATTGAAAATGGAGTCCATGTCGTAACCTTTCTGTTCACACAAAAGACAATTGTCGGAAACAATTTTGTGGATACTCTTGAAATCCTCTGCGAAGTTTTCAGGTTCAACGGGTATTTCTGTTACATAATATGATTTAATAAGTTTTTGCTTTTCTTGATTTAGCATGATTGCATATTCAATCAATTCATCTTTAAATATAGTCCTAGACAATAAGACGATTATACCAAAAAGACTTAAAATGCTTAAAGCAAAAATCAGGAAATATTTTATACACTTCTTCATCTCTTTAATTTCTATTTAAAATATGTAAAGTAACGGCAGTTTCCCCCAAAGCCTTGGGGAATATCCATAAAAGTTATTTTCCCCGACACCTTATCACCTCTTCGTTTAGGAAAAGAGTTGTTACAGACACATCAGCAAAACATTTATTTGCCGATGCAGCAAAGTAACCCTTCTGATAGTCAATAACTTACATAAAATTGGGCAAAAATTTGGGCCACGCTTGTAACTATCAAGCTTTCAATGACTTACAAAGATAATATTTGAAATTCAAAAAGGAAAAAGAAATTTCCCTGAAAAAGTCAAGATTTAACATATTTAACTTTTATTAAGGGCTATATCTCAGTGATTTACCTGATTTCATGCTGTTTTACTCTATTTAGATTAACAGTTGCCATATGGGTTTAAATGGCCTGAATAAATTTGGGCCAAAAACTGTCCAAATTTGGTTGAAAAATCATTTGTGAGCATTCTGGAACATTTAAAAGATATTGTACAGAATCTCATCGGTGGCTACTTTGTATTCCATTGATAGCTAGTAGATAAACGCTGTTTTCGTATTGTCTTTGAGTTTAAGTTTAGGTTTAAATTGACATATACATATATATGATATAACTTAAACTCATTTGCTCTTCACGGAAGTGGATTTGAGTTTAATTTTCGGGTTTAGATTACATGTATATATACATGATTTTAACATAAACTTGGTGCTTGATAATGCTTTTCTCCTTATTGAAATGGCAGGTTTGTGGGTAAAATACGTTAAATGTGGGTTTTAAATCGAATATAATTCAATCAACCTATCATAAAATAAAGAAATAGTTGTATCTTTGCATACGGAAATAAATGTTGAGATGATATGACAAAGAATACAATGAGCACTAAGCTTCCCAGAAAGCTTGCGGAGAAGATGCAAATCGTAGGTGAGCAGATAAAGCTTGCCCGACTTCGTAGAAACCTGAGTATGGCACAGGTGGCAGAACGTGCTACATGCTCCGAACTCACCTTGTCTCGTGTAGAGAAAGGTTTGCCAACTGTCAGCATCGGCATCTATTTGCGTGTACTCTATGCACTCCAGCTTGATGATGATATTCTACTTATAGCAAAGGAAGATCCAATCGGCAGAGGATTGCAGGATTTGCAGTTGAAGAGAAGGGAAAGAGCAACTAAAAAGGCGTAACGCATGAAACGATTGTTTGTCTTTGCCGATTTCGATTGGCTTGAAAATATAGAACTGGTTGGTGAACTCACGATGGACAGTATTCGTGGTGGGGAGACCTATGGGTTCAAGTTTGAACCTTCCTGGTTGAAGAAGCATGGTAGTGTGTCATTGAGTGATGACCTCAACAACTATGTGGGT
>JAZUST010000095.1:0-23828 GCA_045606865.1 Bacteroidales bacterium | reverse complement strand
CGAATAAAAATTCCTAATGATTCCATTATTTCTTATCCTCCTCTGGTTTTTGTAGCCACATGATAACACCTACGATGATCAATGCCATTGGAGGGAGAATCATAAGACCGTTGTTCATATATCCGAAATCGTAAAGTCCTTCTGGAATGATCTGATAGCCTAACAATGTTCCTGAACCGAAAAGCTCACGGAAGAATGCTACTATAACTAATATCAAACCATAACCGAGACCGTTGCCGATACCATCTAACAATGATTCCCATGGACCGTTAGCCATAGCGAAGGCTTCGAGACGTCCCATAACAATACAGTTAGTGATGATAAGTCCGACAAATACCGAGAGTTGCTTGCTTACGTCATAAACGAATGCCTTGAGGAACTGGTCAACAAGGATAACTAATGTCGCGATGACTATAAGTTGTACGATGATACGTATCTTGGAAGGAATGCCTTTTCTCAACAAAGAGATGATGAGATTCGACAATGCGATAACCACTGTTACTGAGAGAGCCATTACCAATGCCGGCTTGAGCTTAGCTGTGACGGCGAGAGCAGAGCATATACCTAATATTAATACTGTGACAGGATTTGCCTTGCGTAATGGAGCTGTTAAAAGTTCTAAATTCTTACTCATTGTTTTTCAATATAAGGTAAATAAGATCCTAAAACATTTTCAATCATTTTATTAACTCCTTGTGAAGTTATAGTACCACCGCTGATGGCATCGACAGAATGTTTCTGAAGGTCAGCTGCTAAGTTAGCAACGCCGCCTTTAACAACATCTATAGAAACAAATTCGCCACCGCTGAAGATTGTCTTGCCTTGGAATTGGCTTCTGAATTTTTCTGTTGTGATTTCAGCACCTAAACCTGGAGTCTCTGACTTATGGTCGAAGACAACGCCGACAACATTTTGGAAGTCTGATGACATGCCGATATAACCCCAGATAGGTCCCCAAAGACCTGCACCTTGAAGCTGAATGACATTGACGTTTTCCTTACCGTTGTTGATAACGATGATTGGCAATACGTAATCTTGTCCGTTGTCTCTCTTGTAAAGCTGGTCTTTCAAGTTCATTGAAAAAGCCTCGAACTTTGTAAAGTCTGAAGTACAAGTTTCCTTCACTTCACCTTTAGCATCTACGAGCATCATCTTGACGCAGTCCTTATCGAAAAGCTCTTGAACATTAGCACCTTCAACATTTACGTCGGCTGCCTGAAGTATGTTCATCATTTTTTCATTATTGATGTTAGCTTGTTGATATGGTTGTAACACCAATGCTGCTGCTGATAACAAAATCGCTACTATCACTGTCAAGACTGTGATGTAAAAGAAAATATATCTGTCTTTCATTTTGCACTCCTTTCTGCTTTTGCCCAGCGTTTTTTACGTTTGTTGATATTGACTGCCACTACGCAATAGTCGATGAGTGGAGCGAATACGTTGAGTAACAAGATAGCGAGCATCATACCTTCTGGATAACCTGGGTTTGCCACGCGAATCAATACTGCCATAGCACCGATGAGGAATCCGTAGATGATCTTACCGCAATTGGTCTGTGCTGCTGTAACAGGGTCTGTTGCCATGAATACTGCACCGAACATGAAGCCGCCCATCAAGTAATGATAGTAGAATGGAACGTCCGACACGCCTATTGCTGTGAATAACAATCCTAATGCTGCTGCTCCGACAAATGTCGATAATATTATTCTTAAACTTGCCACGCCTGTGATGATAAGGAACAAAGCTCCTAATAAGATAGCGATCTTTGAAGTCTCACCGACGCTGCCTGGTATTGTTCCTATGAACATCTCCATCATGCTTGGAAGCTGCTCAACGCCGCCGCCGTTCAATAATGTTCCTAATGGTGTAGCGCCTGAATAAGCGTCAGCTTTCTCTGCGATCCAGATGCCGTCGCCCGACATTTGTGATGGATATGAGAAGAACAAGAAGGCACGTGCAAGAAGCGCAGGGTTCACCACGTTCATGCCGCTGCCACCGAATACTTCCTTACCGATGATGACTGCGAAAGCTACTGCCAATGCGAGCATCCATAATGGAAGGTCGGCAGGAACGATCAAAGGAATAAGGAAACCTGTCACGAAGAAACCTTCGTTGACTTCTTCTTTTCTGACTTGTGCAAAGATGATTTCAATGCCAAGACCTACAACATAACTCACGATGTAGAGAGGCAACACTTTAAGCAAGCCGTAACCGAAGTTCTGCCATAAAGTAGCTTCTACGCCATGAGAAAGAAAATGTTGATAACCGATGTTCCATGTTCCAAAGAGGAAGCAAGGAATAAGAGCGATGAGGACATAAATCATGTTACGTTTCATATCGACAGCGTCTCTGACGTGTGCGCCGTTGAGAGTCACTTTATTAGGAACGTAGAAGAATGTCTCCATTGCATCGAAGAACGAGTGGAAGCAGTAGAGCTTGCCGCCTTCTTCAAAGTTAGGTTTTATTTTATCTATAAATTTACGTAATCCCATAATACTGATTTTCGATTAGTTCATTTCTTTGCGAAGCATTTCTAAGCTCTCACGTACAATCTGTTGAATCGGGGTCTTCGATGGGTCGATGACTTCACACAAAGCGAAATCTTCAGCATCGATTTCATAGATTCCGAGTTCTTCCATCTGGTCGATATCTTTGATGATACAAGCCTTGATGAGCTGCATCGGATAGATGTCGAATGGGAACACTTTCTCAAAGTTGCCTGTCATGATAAGTGGACGTATGCCACCGTTGAGGTTGGTGTCGAGCACTTTCTTGCTCTTCTTGCATAATGATGCGCCCATAGTGTTTGTCGAGGTAAACTTCTTGAAGTTAGGAGCCAACCAACCGAAGAGTTGATAGTGGTCGCCTTCTGGAATTACTGTGACTTGTGAGTCGTAGTATCCCAAGAAGTTATCACCGTTGATTTTGGTACCTGTCAAGACGTTGCCGCTAATGATACGTACATTTTCTGATGAAATGTTATCATACAAACCTGACATATCTGCGCCTATTCTTGTGCTGTAGTACATAGTCTCTTTCACTTCTGAACCTGTGAAAGCCACTACTCTACTGCTGTCATAAACTCCGTTGAGGAAGAGGTTTCCTATAGCGATGAGGTTTTGAGCGTAGGTGTACCACACTGTCTCGCCTTTGTTTATTGGCGACAAGACGTTAAGCTGAGTGCTTACGTTACCTGTAGGATGTGGACCTTGGAACTCTGTGATTGTGACATTCTTTGCAGAGAAGTTTAATGAAGCGAGAGCTTGTTGTGTCTCTGAAGAATTGACGTTGAGATAAACCATGCCTTTTGTCAGTTTGGCGAGAGCCTCGACGCCGGCTTTGATAGCTGTCATCTGGTCTTTGACGATGAAGTTATTGTCTGGAGCCAAAGGAGCTGTATCGAACATCGACACTGCTATGCATTTAGGTTCATCTTGTGTTTTGGCTATAGTGGAATAAGGGCGTTGACGAAGCATTGTCCATGTTCCGCTTTGAACCATTTTTTCTATCACCTCATTGCGTGTAAGTTTTGAAGGATCAGCCTTACCGAAGTCGATGGTTTCAAATTTACCGTCCGATTCGATAACGACTTGAAGAATGACACGTTTTTCACCACGAACGATAGCTTTCACTTTTCCTGAGGCAGGAGATGTGAAGAATATGCCTTCGTTATTCTTGTCGTGGAATAAAACGGTACCGACTTTTACATCATCACCTTCAGCGACGTGCATCTTTGGCACCACACCGATAAAATCCTGTGGTTTTAAAGCAAAAAGTTGAGGTTCATATTTTCTGACCTCTTTCTTTGCTTCACCAACGAGATGAATATCAATACCTTTTTTTATTTTTATCATAATAAGTTGTTTGTTTTTATATATATTAAATATATCTTAATATAAAGATTTACAACTATACTTTTAAAAACGACAAAAGGATGGCACCAAAAGGTACCATCCGAATTGAAATATATTTTAAATTAGAGAATAATTTTCTCTGTTGCCATTGCTTCGTTGATTTGTTCTTCTGTCAACAAGCCATGTTCTCTGATGAGAGCTACAACGCCTTTACCTGTTTCGAGAGCTTCTTTAGCGAGTTTTGAACATGGTTTGTAACCCAAAACTGGAACTAAAGCTGTGATGATACCGATGCTGTTTTCTACCATTTCGCGGCAGTGTTCTTTATTAGCTGTGATACCGTCGATACAGAGTTTACGTAATACGTCGAAACCGTTTGTTAACAACTCGATTGATTCTAACAAGCTGTAAACCATAACTGGTTCCATAACGTTAAGCTCTAATTGAGCGTTGTTAGCGCCGAGCATGATACATGTATCGTTACCGATAACGCGGTAGCAGATTTGGTTAACTACTTCAGGGATAACTGGGTTAACTTTACCTGGCATGATTGAAGAACCTGGTTGCATCTTAGGAAGGTTGATTTCGTTGAGACCGCAACGTGGACCTGAACTCATTAAACGTAAGTCGTTACATACTTTACATAAGTTAGTACACAATGTTCTCAAAGCGTTTGAGTAAACCAACATTGAAGAAGCGTCTGATGTAGCTTCAACTAAGTCTTCTGACAAGTTGATGTCCCATTTTGTAAGGTCGCGTAAAGCCTTAACACAAACTTCTCTATATTCTAATGTTGAACAGATACCTGTACCGATAGCTGTTGCACCCATGTTAACATATAAGAATTCTTTTGAATCGTGGATGAGGTGTTCTTTTTCGTTTCTCAATGATTGAGCGAAAGCGTGGAAAGAAAGACCTAATGTCATAGGAACAGCGTCTTGGAGCTGTGTACGACCCATCTTGATAACGTCTTTAAATTCTCTTGCTTTTCTTTCCAATGAAGAAATGAGGAGATCCAAGTGGCTAATCATTTCCAAGTGGTCAGCGTAGATAGCCAAACGTGTTGCACATGGATAAGCGTCGTTTGTTGATTGTGATGCGTTTACGTGGTCGTTTGGTGAGCAGTATTCATATTGACCAGGTTGGTAACCCATATATTCCAAAGCGCGGTTTGCGATAACTTCGTTAGCGTTCATGTTTGTTGAAGTACCAGCACCACCTTGGATAACGTCAACTGGGAATTGGTCGTTCAATTTACCTTCGATAACGTCTTGACAAGCTTTAGCGATACCTTCGTAAATTTCCTTGCTGATTTTGCCTGTTTCGTAGTTAGCGATAGCTGCTGCTAATTTGATAACGCCCAAATATTTGACGACATTTGGATAACGGTTGATACCGATACCTGTGATTGGGAAGTTCTCAATAGCTCTAACTGTTTGTACTCCGTAATAGCATTCCATTGGGATTTCGCGTGAACCGATGAGGTCGGATTCGATACGTGTTTTCTTTGTTTCCATTTCTTCTTGAATTTTTATTTCTTGTTCTGTGATTACTATTTGTTCTTCAACTGGTTGCTCAGTTTTTTTGCATTTTTTTGTTGTTGTTTTTGAATCTTCTTTTTTCATGTTCTAAAAAAATTTATTATTCTTTTTTAACGGGTGCAAATATACTATATTTTTCTTTTTTAGATATTTTTTTATCGATTTTTTTTATATATTTTAACAATCAAAAAAGTCGATTGTAAACTATTGTGTTTCAATGTTATTATTTGTATTATTATAAAGTTTCTGTGCAAGCAACGCCAAGGAAACAGCCAAGTTTTCATGCTTGATGATAATACCATCTGGAACTTCTAAATGTACAGGAGCGAAATTCCATATAACCTTTATTCCTGCCGATATCATGATATCGCAAACTTCCTGAGCCGCATCCTTAGGTACTGTTATTATACCTATTTTAATATTAAGACGTTCAACTATCGGAGTGAGCTTGTCGATATGAAGTATCGGTTTGTCGTTAACCTTTGCACCGACAAATTCTAACGAATTATCGAACGCAGCAACGATATTCAGTTTATAGTCTGCAAAACCTTGGTAGCTCAGCAGGGTGCGGCCCAATCGTCCCGCACCCACCAAAACTACTTCATCTAAATTATTAAATCCTAAAACTTCTTCTATGTCAGATATCAGCGACTCTATCTCGAAACCCATTCTCGGTTTACCCGACTGCCTGCTAACGCACGCAAGGTCTTTCCTAACCTGGATATTGTTAAGTTTCAGACTCTTCGCTATGACAGTCGACGAGATGTACTTATAATTTTCTTTCCTCTTCTCAAGAAGAAAATTATAATACAAAGGCAATCGACTCAAGACCGTCTTAATAATCTTAATAGGTTCTGTTTGTTCTGTCATTCCTTTGTTGTCATTTCATAAAGTTTAACAGAATTGTAGATGGTCTTTTCTTTTGCCTCATTGCCATATTTGTCGACATCGACAATGTTACGTGGACTATGAGTGATACAGAGAGGACCATTCAAGCAACCGCCTTCGCAAGCCATACCTTCAAAGAAGTTTTCTGTTGCCTTGCCGAATTTAAGCTTCAGCAAGTTTGCTCTACATTCGTCGATACCGCTCATCACTATTGGTCTAAGTCCTTCAACATTAAGTTCCTTAGCGACATCATTAAGACCTTGTACGATACCGCCCGACTTAGCGAAGATTCTTCCGTAGAATGATGCGTTGTCCAATACAGTATCTTCACATTCTGTAGTGTCGATGCCACGAGCATCCAAGAATGCCTGTAATTCTTCGAACGACATTACGCAATCGATTGCTCCGCCTGTCTTAGGCAATTTGAATTCGAACTTCTTTGAAGCACATGGTCCGATGAAGATACATTTAGCTGTCGGGTCTGATTTCTTTATCATCTGTGCTGTCAATATCATCGGTGACACTGAGTGTGAGATATGTTGAACCAATTCAGGGAAGTTCTTCTCGATAAACGCAACGTATGATGGGCAGCATGATGTTGTCATCAAACCTTTTTCTTTCCATTCTAATGCTTCGTGATATAAGGTAATGTCTGCGCCGAGAGCAGCTTCTACAACCTGGTGGAATCCGAGTTTTTGGATTGCTGTAACAACTTGTGTTGGACGACCAAAACGGCATTGACTTACGATAGCAGGTGCAATGACTGCATATACCTTATATTTAGTGTTATTCTCCGACTTCTTCAACATATCGATGATGTCGAGAACGTATGATTTATCTGTGATGGCACCGAAAGGACATTTATAGACACAAGCACCGCATGAGATACATTTGTCGTTGTCGATCTTTGCTTTCTTGTTTTCATCGATAGAGATAGCTTTCACCTTACAACTCACCATACAAGGACGATGTTGAACTATCAAAGCTGAATAAGGACAAGCTTTGGCGCACTTGCCGCATTCGATACATTTTTCCTTATCGATAACAGCATGTTGGTTTACGATGGAGATTGCACCTTTAGGACATACATCCTGACAAGCATGAACCATACAACCACGACATGCCGGTGTCACCATGATACCTTCTGCAGGACATTCGTCGCAAGCGATGTCGATGACTTCAACAGGATTAGGGTTATTTTTGTCACCACCCATAGCCAATTTGATTCTATCTTGGATGATAGTTCTTTCTTTGTAGATGCAGCAACGAATCTGTGGTTTAGGACCCGGGCAAATCACCTTAGGGATTTCAATATAAGCATCTTCCAAACCGCCTTCGTATGCGCGGCGGATAACTTCTTTCAAAACGTTGTATTTTACTACCTGAACGTTTGTGTCGAAAATTCTATTATTTGCACTCATATCTTTAAATTAATCATAATTCAATACTACTGTTTTTCCCATAGCGCGCATATTATCTGCGAGCCTTTCTACAAGTTTCATCTTCATGGTGATGTCGATAGGCAGACCTTGGTGCGCCACGTTGACACTTTGTCCCACGAAGAATTTTATATGTGTCGCTTCTTCAAAAAGCACATTCGCCAATAGAGAAGCACCGTCTTGTTTTATAAATGTCTTTGGTGTTAAATCGTTGATAGAAATATATTTCTCCGACAATTCTAAAAGTCGTCGCAATGTAAGAACACCTTCTGTCGTAAGGTCGACGCCTTCTATAAAACCAATTGGAGGAACGTCTTTATCAGGGAAGTCGAAACTGGTTCTCAATGGTTTGTTGAGATAACGTGCCACAATCTGTGAACTCGTTCCACCGCAAACAACAGTCTTGTCGGCTCCGTCGAGGAATTGCTCCACATAAAAATTATCTTTTTCCTTGTCGACAGGAGGTCCTACCATAATATTGACGTTAAGACGAGGACGTATCTTCACTGCTGCCACCGTAGTGTCGTCGCCCGGCTTATCTAAATACAAGTCATTACATGCTGAGGTGAGCAGACAAGCGATAGCTCTCGCCGACATTGTAGGTTTTATGCTTCTGTCGAGATGTTCCATGATTTGCTTGCGTTCCCATCCGAAGTTAAGGATCTGTCCTATTCCTGCGTGGATGGTGCCGTCAGACATCACCATAATGACGTCATTTTCTTCAAGATTCAGTTCTGACTTATATACTGTCTTGCCACATATCTCTAACTTCTCTCTTTCAAAGTCGATACATTTCCCTTTATGATAATATATCGCTTGCGGATTATCAAACTCATAAAGGAAGCCTCTGCCTTGATTATCGGAATGTATCAACGAGAAAGTGGAATAAGCTACGCCTCTCACATGACATACCGGAAGTGTCTGAATCAACGTCTCAACACACTCATCGATATTGATGCCGTTGGCAGCCATAGTACATAAAATCTTGGATGTCAAAGTAGATAGAATATTAGCTTTCACTCCGCTACCGAGACCGTCGGCAAGCACCAAAGTAGTATAATCGCCGTCAACTGTATAGGCGACATTATCACCGCAGAGTTCTTCGCCGAATTTATTTACCGACGTACATCCATATTCCAAGCATAATTCCATCACTTCGTTCCTTTCTCGATATTTTCTTCTGAAAGTGTCTTCTTCAATTTAAGTAATGCGACCTTTGTTTCGGCTGTCGTCTCACCCAAAAGTGAGGCAATCTCTTGTGCCACACGCATCTGTTTCTTGATAACTTCATCAGTAGTCTTCAAGGTCTCCATCTTCACCTTATTAATTTCGTTATCGTAATTAACTTGGTTAGAAACATCGATGAAGATGCCGAACAACATATTTTGTTCTTTGAGGTATGTTATCAAAACGTCGAGATATTTACCTGTTGCCGGAACGAACATCTTCTCAACCTTGACATTACGTTTCTCGTTATATGCGATCATGAAGTCGATGAGGTTAAAGAAGTCTCTTGCATGACGACCTTTAGCGTGAGGATCGTCGATACCGAGAAGTTCGCGACCTTTTATATTAATATCTTGGATATAGAAATCAGAATCGAGCAAAACAATACCGTTTGGACTATTTTGAATAATCTCGTATGACAGAGACTCAGCACGTTCACGCATATATGGGAGACAAATCTCAGCATCGGTATAACCGTTATATACAGCCCATGCCTTGTCGCGACATGTAGCATAGCCACAAGCGCCGCAGTTAAGTTCATCTGCTTCACTATGTTTTCCGATCTTAGCCAAGATAGATTTTATCTCACGTTCCGGTGGCGGTATGCTGTGATTTCTTATGCGCGGATATAATCTGTTCAAATCAATACCATGCTCTTCATATTGATGAGGTGCCAAGGTACGGATGTCGTTCTTATAATATTTAATGACATCGGCAGTAGCTTTGATGCTTCCGCCTTTAATATTGACGCTCAAACTACAAGGTCCGTTGACACAACCGTCTTTACATATATTCATTTCCAAGAACACATTCTCCAGACTGTCGATGTTTTGAAGAGCGTCGACGCAACGGTCAGGACCGTCAACAGCCATATAATCATAACCTTTTGGAAGTTCTGGGAACGACTTCAAGATACCATGACTAATAGGATATACTTTTGACAAGCAAGCTGTAGTTCTCTTGTTTTCGAGAGAGATGTCGATAATCTCTTCAAGGACTATATTCTTTTCGGCGAACAGTTCCTGCATATCGTCGAATGTCAGTACGCCATCAATCAAGCCGCTTTCCATAGCCTCACGTTTTTTGGCGATACAAGGTCCTATGAAAATTATCTTAGCGTCAGGATATTGTTTCTTTATCAACTTGGCATGAGCTATCATCGGAGAATCGACGGGAGCGAGATACTGCAATGCTTTTGGGTAATAAGCCTGGATGAGGCGGCACACTGCAGGACATGCCGATGTGATGAAATTCTTGAACTGTTTGGTCTCTAATAAGGTCTTATATTGTTGTGTAACAAGTTCTGCTCCGTAGGCTGTTTCTTCTGCATCGAAGAATCCGAGTTTTGCCAAAGCAATCTTGAACACGTTGAAGTCCTTTAATCCAAAACTTGACAGGAACGATGGTGCTACACTTGCGAACACCTTCGCCCCGCTATTAAGAATCTGCTTGATTTCGTTGAGCGAGCTATGAACTATCTTAGCATTTTGAGGACAAATCAGAGTGCAATGACCACACAAGATACAGCGACTCTCTATGATTTTCGCCTGATGGTCTTTCACCTCAATAGCCTTGACAGGACATTCGCGCACACATTTGTAGCAGTCCTTACATCTGGCGTTTTTAAATTCTAGATAATCAGCCATGATTTTCCCTTCTTATAAACCTAACAAAGGATAAACTTCTTTAGCGAAGAGTTCTTCAGCGTTGTCTTTGTTTACGTTATGGATGAAGAGACAATCTTCTCCTAATTTTTGAACTGTTGGTTCATCAAAACCTTCCGCTTTAACTGTTACGCCTTTGGCACAGAAACCAAGGCAGAAACTTGCTTGAAGATCAACTAAATCTTCCACATCATATTTTTTCAATATTTCTTTAAAGGCTTCGATAACATCGTATGAACCTTTCAAATGGCATGAACTGCCAACGCAAACTTTAAGAATTGTCATAACGTAATTTTTTATAACTTATTGATAAATAATCTAAAATAAACAAGGATAAAAATTATTCAAAAAAATATCGAACAATTTTCACCTTACAATTCAGAGCAACAAAGTTAGTATTTATTTTATGGAAAGCAAATTAAAAATGAAAATATTTTTTATTTAATGTTTAAATCTTAAGGTTTAAGATTATGATAGACTTTACCAACTAATTTTCAATTTTCAACTTTCAATTTCCAATTCTAACACGCCACATGGGTGACGTCTCTACGGGCGGTTATAATACCGTCATTAATTGTTGATTATCAATTCTATTGGCAATATCAAATTTTACCGCCGTCACCTTGTACAGACGTCACCCCCGTGGCGTCTCAAAAAATCAATCATATTCCTGCTATCAGATTATTATTCTCTTGCGGATTCATTTATTTTTTACGGAACGCTATGAATCGCATTCGGAGGCGAGACGCCACAGGGGTGACGTCTCTACCTTCATTTTCAACTTTCAATTTTCAATTTCCCAGCACGTGCTCCATGCAAACCTTCTGCACTGTCATTCCCATGCTTTCATAAAACGCCTTAGCCTCCGGATTCTTAGCCCAGACATTCAATGTTATGTTGAAACATCTTTCTTCCTTAGCAAATTGAACCACATATTCATACAGCTTCTTCCCCACTCCATGACGACGATATTTCTCGTCAACGCAGATGTCGTCGATATATAAACTCTTGTCGGGATGAAGGTTGTCGCAACGGCTGAAATCCTGAATCACACAGAAAGCATAACCTTTTATATCACATTCCTCCTCACATACAAAGACTGGAGTCGTGGCATCATTTAAAATTCTTATCAACTCCTCTTCATCATATTTTCTTTTACCTTTTATAAAATAATCGGGGCGTCCTTCCGCATGAACGTCATTAACTTGCGAAAGAAGTTCTAAAATCCTTGGAATATCGTTTAATGTTGCTTTACGAATCATATTTTTGAACTATGGACTATGACTATGAACTATGACTATGACTATGGACTATGAACTTTTTGGATTACAAATATAGTTTATTTTCATAATCTCTATCTCTGACTTTTTACAAAAAACCGCCATTTCTATCTCTGACTTTTTACAAAAAACAACTATTTTTATCTCTGACTTTTTACATTTTATATTATCTTTGCAGAGGAATAACACAATATATTTATGAGTAAAACATACTATTTCAGAAATATAGACAAACATCTATTAGAATGGAAAAAAGAAAACAATCACAAGCCATTGCTACTTCGTGGTGCGCGGCAAGTTGGCAAATCTTCAGCAATACGTCAGTTAGGGAAAAGTTTTAAATATTTTGTAGAGGTTAATTTCGAGAGAGATAAGGAAATAACTTCAATATTCAAAGGTAACTTAAAACCTAAGGAAATAGCATCTCGATTGTCAGCATTCTATGGGATTCCCATCATTCCCAATGAGACATTATTGTTTTTTGATGAGATTCAGGCATGCCATGAGGCGATTCACAGTCTATGGTTTTTTTATGAAGACTATCCCGAACTACATGTAATAGCAGCAGGTTCATTGTTAGAATTCGCATTGAAAAAGATGACATCTTTCGGTGTTGGCAGAGTTCGTTCACTTTTTATGTATCCGATGTCGTTTGACGAATTTCTTTTTGCAAACGGTAACACAGCATGGGTAGAAGCGAAACAGAATTCAACGCCCGACAATCCAATTTTTGATGCTCTTCATAGCAAACTCGTAGAATCTTTTCGCAATTACCTTTTAGTCGGGGGAATGCCAGAATCCGTAAGCAATTGGATTGAAACCGGTGATTATTTAAGATGCCAGCAAATACAAGACGACATCATGCTCACATACGAAGACGACTTCTCCAAATACGAAGAAAGAATAGAACCGATGTTACTCCGACAAACACTTCATAGCATTGCATCACAAATCGGGAATAAATTCGTTTACAGCAATGTACAAGGAAATTATCGCAGTGAAAAAGTAAAAGAAGCCTTGGAATTATTGAAAGACGCTGGACTTATAAAAGCAGTCGTGCATACTGCCGCCAACGGCATTCCACTTGGAGCTGAAATCAACGACAAGTTTGTGAAATATATCTTCTTAGACAGCGGTCTTCTACTACGACTCTTGGGATTTGAAAACACTAATGGACAATCAGAAATATCCAAACTTATCCTGACAGGAACAGCGGCAGAATTAGTCAACAAAGGACATATAACAGAAATGGTAGCTGGATTAGAATTACTGAAATACAATAGTCCTACACAAAGACACGATTTATATTATTGGCAAAATCTTTCTCGCGGAGCACAGGCTGAGGTTGATTATGTTATTGCAAGAAATATGAAAGTAGTCCCATTAGAAGTAAAAGCCGGAACTTCTGGTTCTATGAGAAGCATGTACCAACTAATGTCAGACAAAAAACTTGACTACGGCATACGTACCTCTTTGGAAAATTTCGGAAAAATAAACAACATAGATATAATCCCGATTTACGCATTGTCAAATCTTTTCAGATAAAATGAAACATCTTATAAATATACTGAAGTCATTGTTAATTGTAATTTGTACACTGTTAATTTTCAGCTGCTCATCTCCTCAAATTGAAACAGAAATCGCTTCTCCCGACGGAAAGATAAAAGTCGCTTTCAACGTTGATAACGAAGGAGCGATGTCTTATAATGTGAAAGTCGATGACAATATTTTTATTGATCATTCCCAATTAGGTTTCGAAGCAAAAGACGGTTTGAATCTTAAAAATTCCTTTGAAATAATTGATGTTAACTTCTCTTCAAAAGACGAAACTTGGACTCAGATTTGGGGCGAGAACAAAATAATCCGTAATCATTATAATGAAATGTCAGTCAATCTGCTCAACGAAGACAGCATCTTCCTTACGATGACATTCCGTGTTTTTGACGACGGTCTCGGCTTCCGCTACGAATATAAAGTCCCCGATGTTGACAGGATTTATCTCACCGACGAATTAACATCTTTTAACATAATAGGCGATGGAACTTCATGGTCGATACCAGCAGATTTCGAGACTTACGAACTGCTTTACAGGACTTTACCTTTAAATGAAGTTAAGAATGCAAACACGCCGTTTACTTTTAAGATAGAAGGTCGCAAGGTCGCAAAGTCAGAGCCTATTTACGCCAGTATTCATGAAGCGGCGTTGACAGACTTTCCGGAGATGACGTTAGTCCTTCGGGCGGGAACGGGAACGGGAGCGGATTTTGAAGAAGTCGCAGGGTCGCAAGGTCGCAAAGTCACAAAGTCTGAGTCTATGTCAAGGTCTGAGTTCAAAACAGAACTCGCTCCTTATCCTGACGGCATCAAGGCTAAGTTTGAAAATCTGAAAACCTCAGAATCTGAAAACCTGAAAAATTCTCAGATTCTCAAGTTCTCAGATTCTCAGATTCTAAATTTCTCAGGTTTCAAAACTCCTTGGCGCACAATACAAATATCAGATAAAGCCGTCGGTCTGATAAATTCAAATCTCATCTTAAACCTCAACGAACCTTGTGCTTTGGAAGGCGACCTTTCCTGGATTCGTCCGATGAAATATGTTGGTGTCTGGTGGAGCATGCATCTCGGCGTGGAGAGCTGGGTCATCGACGACCGTCATGGTGCGACAACGGAAAACGCAAAACGTTATATCGACTTCGCCGCAAACAACAACATCGACGCTGTTCTTTTTGAAGGATGGAACGAAGGCTGGGAAGACTGGAACAGCTCGTCGATATGCCACTTCGATTATACAAAACCTTACGCCGACTTCGACATCGATGAGATTATGCGTTACGCCAAAGAAAAGAATATCGAAATCATCGGTCATCACGAGACTGGAGGCAACATCACGAACTATGAAAATCAGTTAGATGAAGCATATCGATGGACTAAGGAGAAAGGTATCAATTATGTGAAGACAGGTTATGCCGGTTCTCTCCCCGACTTCCACAATCACCACGGACAACATAACGTGCGACATTATAGAAAGGTGGTTGAGACTGCTGCCAAACATCAAATCGCTCTCAACGTACATGAGCCTATCAAGCCGACCGGCATTCGCCGCACCTACCCTAACATGATGACACGCGAAGGAGCGCGCGGCATGGAATGGAACGCATGGAGCGAGGGCAATCCTCCTGAGCATCAGGTCACTTTGCCTTTCACACGACTGCTCGCAGGTCCGATGGACTACACTCCAGGCACATTCGACATCTTATTTGAAAACACACGTAACTCGCCGCAACGTAAGAGATGGAACGGCAACGACAAAGGCAACAGCCGCGTCAACACCACGATAGCGAAACAACTCGCCAACTGGGTGATATTATATTCGCCTTTACAGATGGCGTCCGACATGATAGAACATTACGAGGGACATCCTATGTTTCAGTTTTTCCGCGACTTCAATCCCGACTGCGACTGGTCGGAGGCGCTTCAGGGCGAACCCGGAGAATATATCGCCGTCGTGCGCCGAGCCGGAACGAATTTCTACTTAGGAGCAGCCACCAACGGCTCGGCGCGTGAGATAGAAATTCCTCTTAGTTTTTTAGTTAATAGCTGTCAGCAATCAGCTTTTGAAGCGACAATATATTCCGATGGCGACAACGCTCATTGGAAAACCAACCCTACTTCATATAAAATAGAAAAGAAGACATTAAATCACAACGACACCTTATTTATTAAGATGGCAGCTGGCGGAGGATGCGCGGTGACGTTTGAGGCAATTGACAGTTAACAATGTACAATTGACAATTGTTATTGTCGTAAAGTTGCAGGGCTTTCTAACTCTGCGACCTTGAGACTCTGTGACTTTACAATGTAATCAACCTCCATAATTTCAAAAAAAATATTCTTTCAAAAAAGCATCGATATATTCATCATACTCTCTTTCATAAGCTGATGGGCGATAATTCGCAGTGCCTATCAAACGTTTTTCCCACAACTTTACGAAACTGTATTTTATCTTAGACACATCAATTTTCGGCAAGTCGGTTGATTGTTGTTCCATTTCCCTCTCTTTCATTTCCAAGAAGTTATGAAATGCTTCACCTTTAGTTCTCGCATAAGGGTCAAATCCGATATGTTCCATCAGTTCTTTCGCGAACTTGACGTAATATTCTTTTCTTATCAATTCTTTATCTTCCATAATTATTTCCTTTTACGATCACATATATCTGATATAGGAAAAAACTTAACAAAAAAAGTCTTTAGTTTTTAAAATTTCTTTTTTAGGATTTTGTTAAGTTTTACATATTTTTGATTATATGAGAATGTAAACATAAAAATCGTATGTCATGAATGTAATAGAATCAAAAGAATTCAACGAAGTGATGGAATATATGAAAGAATATTTCCAACACAGCAAACATTATCTTTTCTCAAACACGATAGATACAGTGACGAAGTCGGACGGCAAGAAATATAATTCCCTATATTGTTTCTACGCTCATGAAGATGAAGAAGTTCCTACTCCGGGTGTCGCATTGTTATGGAATGAAGACAGAAAAGAAAACCATATAAATGAAGTAGATGGAATATTGTTCTTCGAATGCGCTATGGAATATTTTATGAAAGTCGTCGACGAGGATTACGACTTCAGACCATTTCTTTCTCTCGCGTTAAAAGAGACATCGGTCAAAGATATGATGCCGCTCATCCAAGCACAACTTCTGAGCAAAATCAAAGTCGATGACAACTCTATCGACTTATACAACGAGATGCAGGAAGATATAAAAATGTGGAGGTAAGACTTATGAAAGTATCTACAAAAGAAATATTGGTGTTAGATGGCAGACCTTTGGCATCGGTGAAAAGCTTCGCCGTTATAACTCACAAATACATAAGCACAAATGCTTACGCAGATGCACTGAACAGAACATCGGCAAATGAGTTGCATCGTCTCTTAAACTCATGGAAACTGAATTCGGCGAGACAAACTTCAATCGAAAAATATGACGAAATTTCTCTCATAATATTTAACGTGAATTTTACCGTGATGAAGAACTTAGCAAAGGAAAATAAGATAAACTCGTTCTTCTATTGCTATCTCACAGACAACGGCATCGAATATGAATATTACGAGAAAGATTATCGTCAAGACGAATTCGTCATGCTCGACGACACACAATCCATCACATTCAGAACCGAAGGCAACATCTTCACTTTCTCAGGAAAAAAATTCGAACAAACCGTCGATTTCTACCCCATCGAAGAATTCGACTGCCGACTGACAAAGATGTTCGATGTCGGCGACCATGAAGATTCTATCCTTGACGTAATCATCAACAAAAGCGGACTCATCGCGTTCCGTTTCAGGTCACGTTATTTCATCACAGAAAATAAAATTGAAGAAGATGAGATTTCTGTCATAAAAAGCGATGACATAGAAAAAGACATCAAGAATTTCATAAAATGGTATCACGAGGTTTATTCCGTGAAATTAGAATCACGTTATTTCAAAAATCATTATGCTTATGCTATGTGCGATGACGACATGATATTATTTTACATCGACCGACAAGGAAGATTGTTTCAGAAAATCAATATGACGAAACCATTCGGAACGATATATCGCGCTTACAAATCATTTTATCATCTTAGGGAAAAAGACAACGGTTGAGAGTTTGAGGTCGCAAGGTCGTAAGGACTCTGCGACCTTAGTTTCTACGATTTTCAATCTTCGTCTTCGTCATCCCAATCGTCTTCGTTACCTTCTCTCATATTTTCCAGCCACTCCTCATCGTAATATTCGTCGTCAACTTCGCCTTTCTCGACCTTACATCCCCAATATTCATCTTCATCAGGGTCGTATGCATTAAGGATAAAGGTAAGTTCAGGAAATTCCTGACCAACATTAATCAACCACTCACAGTTTCCGTTCCATGCGGTCTGATAAAACAAAGAGACTCTCAAATCGCCATCTTCTTCGGTAACGTCAAACATCTCCACTTCCGAATCCCATTTCACTCCCCAATTATCATTTGCCCAATCAAACCACTCTTCATTTGAGTTATCTTGTTTGTGTTTCTCGATAAGATCACCTGGCATAGGGAACCATGCCGATAAATATGGAACATCGCAAGAATCAAGATTTTTCAAATCATCAACGCTATTGATAATTTTATATGTACCCATCTTTTTTTCCTGTGCTTCGTATTCTAATGAAGTAACTTTTTCATTTGCTGTCTTTATTCCTTTGTTAAAGAAATCAATAATATCATTTACAGCACCAATGATTTCAAGACTGTTATCACATAAATTAGCCATATCTATATATTATTTAAGGTGCGTTCTATTTATTAACTTCTTATCCTTAATTATGGGCAGAACGCATTATTCCCATAATTGAAGATTGCTTTTTCAACACCACAAATATAAGAAAAAAACAAGTTTAAAAAAATTCTTTTTAATTCTTTTAGAACTTTGTTAAGTTTCACATATTTTTATATATATGAATGTAGACTAGAAATAAAATTGCATCATCCCATTAAAAATAAAACAAATATTTTGGGGGAATACTATATAATAATAGTTATATTTGTGAAGTAAAATAATGTTATGAAATAATAGACATAAACTCGTAATATCATGGCTAAAAATTTGGTTTTCATGCTTTCCGGAGTTGAATATCCTTCTGCTCCAGTTAAATTGGAGAGAAAAAAAATTTATGGTTGGAGCAGTCTCGTCGCTACCGACAAACAAGGACAAGTCTGTTCTTCGGCGTACCTCTCCCCTGACGATGCTCTTATCATACCATCGGGCGGTTACAAACAAGGTACCGTTGATAACGACGGTCGCTGGGTTGATAAGGCAGAACTCACAGCATACGGCGAAGACGGCAATGTGATGCCAACATATCAATCATCGTTCGATGCTCCTATAGAACTCACAAACACAGTCTCTGCAGAAGAGTTTCTCGACAACGACTGGGAGTCTGTTTATCAGTTGATTAATCCGGAACTCTCCGCAGCGATAGGTGACAAGATTTTTAAGTTTGACTTCTTCTATCGTGCCGGCACAAACCATAACTTCGGTTATCTGTTGAACACCAACGGCGGATTATTCCTCTTTGCTGGCGATGTTCAGGAGTTTGAATTTGTAGCACTGACCGACCAGACCGTCATCGATGACATGGAAGAAGTGGTAGAGGAAGAAATAGACGACCTCGATTTCAGTATGTTTTAATTTTGAAAAGTTATGAGAAAGATAAATATTTCCAACGAAGCAAAACGCGATGCTGAAGTTGCCTTCGGAACGACATTCCATCGCGAGAAAGCTGTATATAAGACAGCGGCAGGCAGTGTAAGTACTAATGAGCGCCGTCTCAAAACTACAATGGCGACAACCGATGAGGCACTCGTCTCTCAATATGGCGAAGGTCTCGCCGACGCTCTCATAGCGGGCGACCCTGAAATAGATATGGAACGTATGGGGTTAAAACTCGAAGATCTGAAACGTATCTATATCACGCCAGATCAAAAGGTGGCATACGGCGTCACCATCAACGAACACGTATATCTCCCAGACGGCACTGAGAAAGAAGTGCGTCCAGAGACAACGACATCGGCCAACATCTCTCTCGAAGGCGTGCCTCTACGCTGGACAGGAAAACTTATCCCGAAAGAAAAGGCGATGCGTATGTTCGTGTTTAAAAAGAGTTATCAGGTGCAGCATATCAACGGTCTTACTTATGACTTCTTGTATGACATCGCCAAGAAACTCGATGATGCTAAGTCGATGATGCTTCTCGGTGGCGGCACCAAAGGCAACGAACCTGTGGTGATGAGCAATGGCGGAACTCCTTATCGTGCCTTCCTCGAAGGTCGTGTCAATGGCGACAAGTACGTGCTTATCTTGCGTCTTACCAACCTTGAACTTAAAGAGATACCAACCAAATAATAAAACTTACTGCTATGGAAATAACACAACAGATGCGCCAGAAGGCGAAAGATTACAAGAGAAATATCGCAGGTAAATTTATGCTCGTTGAGGGCGCTAATATAAAATCACGTATCGCCGGTGAAGACTTCTGCGTGACACGTAAGATTGACGGTCATATGCAGTGTCTCTTTTTCTCGGAAGGCGAGGTGGTGATGCTCAACTCTAACGGAGTGCAGAAGGCAGAACAACTCAAATGTCTGGATATGTATGCCGGATTCTTAGGCAAGTCGGGGTTGAAGAGCGCCGTCATTGCCGCAGAACTTTATCTCCCTCGCGAAGGCGAACGTCCACGCTGCGGCGATGTGATGTCGGCATTGGCAGACTCTGAGAAAAAAGACAAACTCGCTCTAGCTCCATTCGACATCATTGAATTAGATGGCGAACCTTTCGCAGCAGAACATTATAAAGATGTCCATGCTAAACTTATCGAACTCTTCAAACTCACCGTTAAGAATGATAAAGGCCAGATGGTGACCAAGACAAGCGGATTGTGCAAACCTGTCGAGATGAAAACCGCTTCTTCGACAGATGAAGTCAAGGCGATATATGAAGAATGGGTGGAAGGACAAGGTGCCGAAGGTATCGTGGTACATTCGGAGACTCGCATCATCAGCAAGGTGAAACCTCGTCATAGCGTGGATGCTGCGGTGGTTGGTTATACTACATCCGACAACGGATTGAGAGACATGATGCTCGCCGTAAGACGCGAGGACGGTTTCTATCAGGTCTTCGCTCACGGATCCAACGGAATGACCGACGAACAACGCGTGGAGATAGCAGAACGTCTGTCAACGAAACATGTGGAATCACAATATGTATTGTCCGACTCTCGCGGAGTGGCATATCAGATGGTAAGACCAGAAATCGTGTTTGAGATTTCGGCACTCGAGTTCGTGACAAGAGGCAACGACAACAAGATCAAACTCAACGCTCTGATCAACTTCGATGAAGAACGCGGATGGTTGCTTGAAGGCATGACACCAGGAGTGTCGGTTCTCGGATTGACGATATCTCGCGAACGCGACGACAAACAAACATCTATCACCGACGTACGTATATCGCAGATTACCGACATCTGTCCGTTTGAGGAGAGAGAAAGCAATGCAGAAATGAAGGAAAGCACCTTACTAGAACGTCGTATCTTCAAGAAAGTAACAGGAGAAAAGATAATGCTTCATAAGTTCCTGATATGGAAGACCAACAAAGAAGATTCAGGACGTTATCCTGCATACGTGTTCTATCATACCGACTTCAGCAATTCACGCAAGGAGATGATAAAACGCGATATGACATACAGCAGCGACGAACAACAGATCCGTGCTATCCTTGAAGCTGAAATAGCCGACAACATAAAGAAAGGTTGGGTAGAAATATAAAGGTCACAAAGTAGAGACGCGTCAATGTAACATACAATGATACACATTGACACGTCTCAAAATGCGTCAATTATAAAGGTCGCTTCGACAGACTCTGCGACCGGAGATTCTTAGATTTAAAAAAAATCACAAACCGCTTAAATCTAAATGGAATTGAATGTTGGTTTCACGTTCCTTATGCAAAAACATCATCATATATATCGGAACATAAATCACATCACCTTTTATTTCAATATTATTGTTACACAATACAATAGCTTGAGGAATATTATATTCGGGACATTTGAGAATATTATTTAAGGCACGATGTCGGGAATAATCCTTACCAGATTTCACTTCAATAGGGAAGACATTTCCATCATATTCCAATACAAAATCAACCTCACCCATTTTCTTGCTATTGTAATAATATAACTCATCGAAGCCATGCGCCAGCAATTCCTGAGCGACCACATTCTCATATATGGAACCATGATTGATGGCATCATCGCCTGTAAGTATTTTCAGCTGAAAGTCTGAGCAGAATATCGTCACTGTTTTTTGCGTTAGAGAAAATGCCGACCGCATCAGGATTCTCAACGAAGTTTATCTCCACGAAACTTTTAAAATGTTTCTCTGCAAATCTTCTCACGGAATAAGTCTTGCCAATCTGACGCGCTCCTGTCAAAAGCAGCGCACCTTTATTCACTTCGTAAAAGTGCTCTATATAATGAGAAATCTTTCTTTCCAACATGATACTTACATTTTTCCAAAGCAAAAATACTATATATTTTACATTTTTCCAAAAGAGATAATATATATTTTCAGCATTTTTCCAAAAAAACAACACACTGACTTCATGAAGCAAACACCAAAGATAGACTTATATATTGTAACATAAAACTTAACAAATACTAAATTTTACATCGCACTCTCTCAAAAAGGACTAAAAAAAATTTTGAAATAATGAATGTAAATACTACTTTTGTGTAAATAATTAAAATCATAAAATTATGATAGTATTAGTCTGGTTGATAGAAAAATTGTCAACACTTATTAATTGGTTAGGAATACTCGGTTGGATATATGTATTCACCGAAGGTGATCCTGTTTATGTATATTACGCCATTCCACTGTTAATCGTCGGCTTTATATTCGGACTTTTTACGTACGAATACGATATGCCTCCGCGTTGGCTCTGGGTGAAGACTCCTTTGGAGGTATTCAACTTCAGACTCGTCAATGGCGTCAACAACGCCATATTGTTTGCCAACGGTTTAGCAGCGTGGCTATGCATACAGTATATCCGTGATAATTTCACATGGGATGAGTTTATTAACATGAACTGGATTTAAAAAATAACTTTGATGAAATTCATCGAAGAACGCCTACATTATCCTTCATGCTTTCTTTCACTAATCAAACATTGTATCATCGACAGGACCAACAACTTCCAATAATCTTTTTTTAAGTAAGACCATCCTTTTTTCAATAAAAGTCTTGAAATCTTTTATTTCTAAGCTTACATCTTCAGGAATGAGGTGGAATTTCTTATCATTATTTTTTATACAAATGCTTATATATCTTGCTGTTATGCAGACGTTTCTCGTTTATCCACATTTTTATCACATCTGATGTCGTGCGATATTTCACGAAACCGATGCTACGCAAGAAACGATATGCACGTTCATTGGTGATAAGGCACGCTGTTCTGACTTTGACGCCTCGCGACAAGGCAGACTCTATCATCAGTATCATGCCTCGATAATGGAAAAGGGTGGAAGTCATAGTATTATTCCACCCTCCGCCATGTATTGACACTGTGTTAAAAGCATCGCGCTCTTTTAAAATATACACAAACCCCACTGGATTATCTGTTGCGTTTTCGTACAAGACAAAACCTCTGATTTTATGAGGATATGAATCAAACAACTTTTGAAGATGCTCTTCAGAATCGATGTCGAAAGCTATCTTATGCCATTCTTCTGGAGAGAACCTCGATACTATATCATCGCCATTCTTGTATGGTTTCCAACTTAATATAGTATCATGAATGTCAGGATTTGTATCTAAAAATGGAAACGACATTATTCTTGATATTGTGATTTGTTCCAGATGTCAATGTCTGAAAACGTCGAGTTCCGTCCATGTTTGTTATACAAAACTCTCAGCACCTCGCTTTCCGTTGGTGCGTTAAGACCTTCAAGAACTGAGTTCATTTTATGAGTGTTGTAAATGTACTTGACCTGCACTCTCCATTTTGTTACTTTTTCTTTCTTTTCTTGAGTCACTTCATTATTTGGACTTGCTCCCATAACTATAATTTTTTAAAAATAAAGCCTACTCTATTAAGGATTTTCGGCTTCCTCCTTATTTTGTCACATAATTCTCATAACTGAATTATGATTGCAAATATCACAAAAACGACTAAGTTTTCAAAAGTTCTTTTTAGTCCTTTTTTTTAAAGACAATAGTCAACAGATTCGTGCTATCCTTGAAGCTAAGTTGTCTGTTGACCGAAACAAGACGTGTCAAACACACCTTGTTTTATTTCATTTGTGTGTTCGACGCGTCTCTACAATATTTTCACAGAAACT
>JAZUST010000094.1:0-13532 GCA_045606865.1 Bacteroidales bacterium | reverse complement strand
TATGTGAAAGACTTAACAAATAAATGTCAATAAATTGACAATTTAAATACTTTTTTTGTCAATAATTGACAAAAAAATATTGACGTACTTGCGAATAATGCGTGTACGTCAATATTTGTGAGTTGTACAGAATTAACATGTTGTTAATATATCAAATGTTTTACTATCAAAATTCAACTGAATTGTATTAACAGTAATTGTAGTAAGATTAGGATTTTGAGGCAATACTAAACGCAAATGTGCAACTGAATTTTTAATAAGCATTGTAAATAAAGCGCCTTCAACAGCTACACCTGGCGAATTAATAGCAGGCATGATATAAGC
Source organism: Bacteroidales bacterium (assembly GCA_045606865.1). Taxonomy (GTDB): domain Bacteria; phylum Bacteroidota; class Bacteroidia; order Bacteroidales; family F082; genus Limimorpha. The sequence continues at coordinate 13,208 of JAZUST010000094.1, read as the reverse complement.
TATACCTGAAATTGATATAGGATATGCTGTGCTACCTCTAAATGGTATATCTTTTATCATACCCATATCAATATAGTCCCTGACATTTAAAGTATTGCCAACAGTCAAATTCATTAGTCCGCGATGAATACATAAGATGTTATTATTAGCTGTCCAAATTATATTGTTATTTTGCGCGGTAAAGTTAGTACCATCAACGGTAAAATTGAATTGTGCAGCCTGATTTCCTCTGTTATAAGTGTTGCCAGTAAATAAATAATTTTTTACGGCTTCGCCAATTTCTTTATTTGCTTCTGTTTTAGGATGTATTTTATCACTTTCATAAAACACATTCATAAGACATGGCATGATATATTCAATATTATTAATGTAATTAGCACCATTGCGCACACTCATATATTGGTAACTATGTATAGTTGAATATAATAATGGTATGTTTGCATCTCTGTTTGCAAATCCTGTTATTTGCCAACCACAAAAACCTATGTGAATTTGTGCGTTAGAGAAACGATTTTTTGCATAGGTAACAAAATTCCTTATTGCTGTTTCAAGTGCTGAATCAGTTTGATTAATATCATTCATTCCACCAAGTACAACAATATCACTGATATCATCATCATTGTTAACAGTAACATCTGCTAATAACTGTTGAAAAGTTTTGGCTGCCGTTCCAATAAAACCAGCTGAACCCAATCCGTTTAAGGTAACTGTACAGTTATCTCCCATATAGGTTCTTAGCCAAGACCCCCATGAATCAGTTTCCTGTGTTCTCCATAAGTAACTATCGCCAATGCATATTATATTATTATGTAAATTACTATTATTTAATGAATTAATTTTAGTAGTATTTGAATTTGCCTGTTGCTGCACTGCGCTAAGAGCTGCATTAAAATTTCCTGTCTTAACCCAATAATCTGAATTATCCGCAGGATTTCCAATACTAGCCGGAACAGGAATTTTACTCGTATAACTATCATCTAAATAAGTAACAATTGTCAGTGGTTCGTAACTTTCTCCACTCTTCCAATTATTACTATTATCATCAGGATTTGTATAAAGTATAGGCACGTATCTAGCGCCAGTATATTGTAAATTTGCCATATTTTCTCTCCTTAATTGTCAATTATTGACATTAATACAATAGGCATAAATGCCCATATTCTGGTTGCAATGGTGTATTGTAATCCCAGCCTGTAGTTTTAAACACTAATTCTTTCCAACTTTCCGGTATCGTTACAATAAAATAGCCGTCATCATTTAAGCCAAAATATACATGCTTTATCATTTCACCAACAAGACTTATTGCATTGTCATCAAACCACTGTTTCAATGCGCTTTTCATACTTGCAGGAAAATCTCCGGTAACAATGTCATTATATAACTGCTCTAATTGCTCGTATTCTTCCTGATGAGTTTCTTTCCATGCATTCAATACTTCAACATCTTCTGTAAGTGTTTTATACATGCTAATCAATTCTCTTAAGTCATCATCATAAAAATGGCTATGAGGAAAATCGAAATCTGTATAGCTCATAATACCCCTTTCTAATGTCAATTATTGACATTAATATACTAATAAGCATAACTCATTTTTATATTTTTTGCTTATCCAGTTGTATATACTAAACTCTGCAACTGCTCTTTCTTTATTAATTAAGTCCTGCAATACAATATCTTTGCTTCCGCTTTCAGTATGTTTATCTGTTTCGTCCCATCCTAATTCCTCATTCTTATTACCTGATTTGCTAGCTGCAATTTCTTCTTTTAAGTTATCAGTTGTAACTTCATTCAAATTGTCCGTTCTGGTATTACTTCCAATAGTTTCGCTTTTATTATCTGGTTCATAATCATTGCTATTCATTGCACTAATAGTATTTGTCTTGTCATCGTTATATTCAGTTTCTTGCGTACCTGTATTTGCTTTACCTTGTGTACCTGTGTTTTCTTTAATTCTGCCTTCTGCTCTTTCCTCAACTGTTTCTAACTTCTGCTCAATATTGGTTGTTTCTGTCCATTCTAAGTTCATATTACTTAAAGGGTCATACTTTAATTCCAAAGTATCTAATAACTTTTCAATATTCCATTTATATTTCTTGAAGAAGTTATCGCTAAATCTTTTAAATACTCCGGTTGTGCTATATAGTACTCTACATGCACCGCATTCATCTAATAAGCAATCTACAAGAATATCTTTATTAATTCTACTATCAATATCAATATTCTCATACATTTTACCCATGTCATCAATATTGTAGCCATGATTAACATTATAGGTCTGTAAAATATCAACTAATGTCATTCTTCATCACCGCCTTCTTTATCTTTACGCTCGGCTGCAACATTAGATTTAGCAGGTGAATTGTCAACTATTGACAAATCTTTAATAGTAAGTGAGAAATTAAGAGATGGAAAAAGTTTACGTGCTTTAGCAGTTGTTTCTTCAAGATTACGTCGCCATACAGCAGTTGCTACATAGCATTCATCATTGTTAGAATTTACTTCATCAGAATTTAATCGCTCACGTTTTGATGTATTAGCATTGTTTATTCCGATTGCTGTAAGAAATTCTTCGATAATTGCTCGCTTTTCTATTTGCACTTTATCACATACAAAGTTATCTTTTGCTGGAGTGTATTGAAGATTTCGAGAATTTGAAGCTGCAAGTCCTAATTCTTCATCTACAAATGTAGCCGGTTTTCCTTGCGCTATATCATCATACATTTCTTTAAAGGATTCGGCAGCTTTTTTAGAACTAGCTGAAAAAATAGCAGTAACTCCAGAATTCATAAGTGATTGGTCAATACATTTATCACATGCTGCGAGCTGATAAGAATATTTATTTAATAAAGGGCGTATTGTTTTGAATGAGCCATTTATACTAGAGTCTTCTTCAAGATAAATGAGTTCTCCATCAATACCAATAGTTTTTGTAAAATTGCCGAGTACTGGATTTGCTATATTAAATGATGTTGGCTTGTAATACACATTTACTCCATAAGGCTGACAGTTTAAAGCAAGAGGTTCTGTATTATTTTCAAAGATACCAAACACTCCGTCGAGAAGTAAAGTATCTAATAGAAAATCAGTATCCCAATAATCGGGTGCTTTTATTTCAAATATTCCTTTTACAAGTCTAAGGAGATAGTTGAAGTAGTAAGCACTAGAAACATTTTCGATACCAGATACTTCAGTTGGTTTACGTCCAAATGCTGACTGAAGCGCGAGAGTTAATTCTCGTATTAAATTTTTATCTGAATTTTTATCTGAATTTTTGTTTGCCATACTACTCCTTTGTCAATTTATTCGATGTAAATACCATTATCTAATAAATTGTTTATTTTATTCCTTTCATCTGCTGTCATTGCACCTGCAACAGATGCTGACATTGTTTGTACATATCCTGTAAGTGTTGCTAAAGATTTTGGTGCAAATGTTGGCGCTCCTATTGTAGCAATTTCTGAATTTGGTGCAACATTAGTATTATGAAATACTGTATAACAAGTAATATTTTGATTAGTTGCTGTAGCTGCAACTCCATCAAGACCACCAATTGATGAAAAATTTGGTGTAACTGAATCTCCAAAGTTTATAGCAGCCATACCAATACCACCAAGATTTTTATGAGCCGCTGAAACTGCACCCATTATTAAAGATGTAGCTGCTCTTGGTATGTTAATATTTGAAATTCCAATAGGTACAGATGCTCCAACATTACATGAATACTGCCCTAATATTTCAGAACCTGAAGTAAGTGTACAAATTAACGAACCATCACGCATACCAAGTGTATAATCAACATTGATTGAAGACTGACCAACCAAGTTTTCACTTGACAATTTCTCCATTCCTATATATGGTAAATATATATATATTTCAGTATATGGAGAGCGTCTACGATAATCTGATACTTGCCATGGAATTGAAACTGATGTTGATGCTACTATTGTATCTGTTTGTAATTTGGATAATGATTGCCTTGTTTTAAAAGTTCCTAAATATACTAAATTCGGTGCGTATGTTGTGCCACGATTAAATGGAATATATCTGCACTCTCTAATATTTTCCGGAATATTTCCTGAACCAAAAAATTGCGAAAATGGTAAACGTATAGCATCTGCCCACCATTTAGTCCATTCAATTATGTAATCTATTGTAAGTTTGAATGAATCACAAAAATATTCAAATGTATCAACTAATGCTTGCATAGTTGTTTGTGCTGCTGCTGGCGGACTTGGATAGCTTGGTCTAGCGGGGTCTTGGTCATAATCAAAAATGTTATTCATTACATCTGAAACATCGTCAATCAATGCTCTTAATTCTCCAAGACTTACTTTATAAATTCCTGTTGAATCATTTGAGCCTGTTAATGAAAGAATATAACAACCACCATCAGGTACAAGCGGGCATGTAGCCGTACTTGCTGATACTAATTTAGATGTTTTCATTGGCAATCGGTTATCAACCAATTCTGTATTTAATACAGTGTCATAAATAACATAAGCTGTTGTTGCGAGAATATTCGCTTTATATGTCGCGAGTACATCTACTTCGCCTGTGATTTCAAATAAATTATTTCTAGTAGAACGTATATCACGAACATTATAATAACGATTATCAATTTTAAATGCAGTATAAGTTGGAAAAGTTGCTGTATTTAATTCTAATAAAAGAGTAGGATTCAGCATACTACAACCATTTTTGAATGTGCAATTATGTGTTTCCGTCATTTGTAATTGTAATGTGGAATTTTCTCTTTTACTAGCTGAAGTAAAGCCAACGCTTATAGCCATATCCTACTCCTTTATTGTCAATTATTGACATTTAATTAAGTGTGAAAATTACTCCATTTTCAGTTACATCATTGAAATAGAGGTCATTCATATGCCAGAACTGATTTGTATAAAGTCCACGAGCATTAAGTGGTGTTGTTGCAACTTCAACATCTTTACGATATGTTCCAAGAGCATCCCGGTCATGAATGAATGCAACAATATTTGAAAGAGTTGTTGATTCTTCCTGCTCTGCGTCATCGCCTTCAATAACAAGGTCAATATTCATAGGAGTCTGAGCTGACTGCCAATATGGAACTTCAATTCCACTCTGTTTCTTTACATATTTATCATGGAAAGCTGCCCACTGAACCTGTGTTTCAAGTGCTGTCTGGAAATCTACAAGTGAAACAAATCTCTGGTCTCCTTCAGGTGAATGACGAGTTTCTGAACCATCATTGTAAAGTACAGACATTGTTTCCATTTTCTTTGAAATAAGATTCATACGTCCAAGAGCATAACGCAAGAATGATTCATTAAGAAGAGCATTAGCAGCAGTTACTGGTGAACCGGATGCAGTATTAAAATCTGTTACAAGATTTACAACACGATTTGTAGCTGTTGAAATTGAAGCCATATAGTTTGCCATACAGAGTCTTGCAAGATTTTCCTGCGAAAGCTCAAGGGCATTTTCAACTTCTCCGTAAATAGCTGAAATGAATGAACCCATTGCTGATTCTGATGTAAAAGCTTCACGTAGCCATTTCTTCTGAATAGTAATATAGAATGTATATGGCGTGCGCTTTACAAAAAGTTTCTGAGTTGCTCTTGGCTTTGAAATGATATACTGGTCTACTGACTGACCATCAATAAGCTGAGTTGTAACATCTTCAACAGCCTGCGGCATCTTAACCTTTATTTTCTGCATAATTGCACCCATTGTCATATCTGATACTGCGAGCAATCCAAGTTTTGACTTATAGGGGCGATATGAAATGATTGTCTTGCCAATGCGCTGAACAAGTGTATCAATAAAGCATTCAGTATTTGCTGATGATGAAAGGATTGCATTTCCCATAGCAACAAGTGATGCTGTATCAGTTGCTTGTAATGCACTTTCTCCCATTGTCTGACTTGCGACATCATTGACAATTTCATAAATCTGATTTGTATCCATTTTATTCTCCTTTAATGATTAAATTTAATTGACAGAATTGTCAATTATTGACAATATTAACGAGATACCATTGAATCAATAAATTTTTCATAAGGATTCTTAACAGGCTCTCCAGTTGATGCTGCATTTACTTTAAGCATCAAGTTTGTATTAGTTTTCTTTAAGTCTAAAATTTCTTTCTTTAATGTGTCGATAGTATTGTCGCGTTCTTTAATCATGTCGTAGACCTGTGCGAAATCAGCTACTTGTTCTGGCTTCGTTTCCCCAGATGCGCTCCCGCTTTCTTCTGGTGTAGTCTGTTTTGCATTGACGTCATTGCCGACTTCTTTGTTAATTTCTTCGCTAGGAATAGTTTCGTTGGCTGGATATGTTTGCTCATTTGGCATGTTAACTCCTTTCTAAATGTCATTTATTGACAATTATTAACGGTTAATAAATTTATTGGAAAGGTAGAGGATGTCGGCACCACCCGAGGACACTCCTTCTGAGAGCTGGTTTTCAATCTGTTTAGTCACTTCCCCTCTACCCAACCTAGCTATGTTAATTTTCCCACTGAAACAGGTCATCAAAAAATACTTGCGTTGTATACGATGCAAATGTTATATTTCCATATGCTCTTGATACTCTATAAGTTGGCGCAAAGAATGTTCGGACTTTAATACCTGCTGATTCGGGAAAGTTTTTTGCTACAGTTATATCTGATTGCGCTATGTGGAATGAAGTCGAACCTTTGAATACAACATATTTTCCAAAGCGGAATATTGGTTTATATTCTTTTAAGTTCACATTTTTCTTAATTGTAGTCAAATCGGCTGATAAGAACTCGGCATTTAAAGTATCATTAGTAAAATCACTATTAGCTAATTTATATAATGCTGTATGCTCTTTTGCACTTGTAACACCAACTCTACCTACACGCTCTACGTACAAGCCACGCTCTGGAATTGTACGACGATGCTCTCCATGTGCTATCATATTTTCCAACTCTGAAATTATTCCAAGAGTTTCAAGAATTGGATTTGCAAGGTCAATCGCATTAGATAGTAATATTAACTTCATTGGCGGACGACCTTGAAGTTCTCGGTTACGGTTTACAGTTTCATAAAAATTAAGTAATGCTTCTCCTTCAGCTTTTATACGTTTTACTTGTCGTTCAGGTATAAACTCGTCAAATACTGTGACAGTTACATCTGACAAATCCATTGAACGTAATCCGGCAAATGTTGAAAGCGCTACTCCATATCCAACGAGTTGAGGATTGGTTTCATCTAACTCATTGTAAAAGTATTCAGCTGCTCCTTTACCACCCGATTCCGGAACTATTAAAGTCCCGAAATCTTTATTGATGGTTTTAAATGGATTTCCAAATTCAGTTGAGCAGGCTTCAATTTCTTTACCTGTTCTTCTCATGTATATCCATTTTTCATCAACAGGCATCTCAGTTGCAAGTTGACGTAGAGCAGAATATGATTTTCCGATACCTCGACCACCTATATAAACTTGAAATGGCATTGCAGACCGGTCTTTAATATCAAAGAAAAAATTCTCACTCATATAATTCTCCATTGTTTGTATTTGCTTGTGTTGTCAATAGTTGACATTATGCTAATGTAATTACGAGGTAATCACGCTCATTATTACCGGGACGAGCCTCAACATTGATGGACACAGGTCCATCTTCAAGAATTTCTGGAATGGCTTCTACTGCACGTATAACTGAATTAGAAATAGTTCCGTAGATTTCACCATCTGAGGTCTTTATGCTGGCAACTACCTGCACAACACCATCATTATCTGCACGCTCTGTAATCCAAACAGCAGTTACTATAAGAGTCTGACCAACTGCGCTCTTAAGTGGTTTTGCTGTTGCTGCATTAAACATATCCTTTGCTGTGAAATTCTTTGTTCTTACGTCGTTCATAATTGTTCTCCTTTTTCATAATTGAATTGTTTTGGTTATATATTATACAGATTGTCAATTGTTGACAAATCTGCAATGCCCTATTTATATAATGGAAATACGGCTTCTGCCATCCATTCTCCATAAGTACTAGATACTATTTCATGCATAAATTCTTGTAGTTCATGCTTAGATTTAAAAGCTTTTTTAAGTTCATCTTCTGTAATGGTGACATTGTATTCATTTTTACGTTCATCAAATATGGTTTTCATATTCCCACGCCTTCCAAATCAGCTAATAGTTCAGCATATTCATCTGCTATTGAATTGTTTTGGTTATATATTATACAGATTGTCAATTGTTGACAAATCTGCAATGCCCTATTATAAGCTATGACCAAATACTTCATCAGGTACATGGTAATGACTCACATTATTAATATTATAACAATGCAAAATTTTGTCATAGTTATCAAATATTTTTATAAATCCATTTTCAATTTCGACAGAATATACATACTCTGCGTTTAATTTTAAATCATGCATATCGTCTTTAAAATAAACTTCAACATATCTATTATCCATTTTAGGATATTTATCTTCATGCTTATATGATATCGCTACACCCATTATATTCCTACTCCTTCCAAATCAGCTAATAACTCAGCATATTCATCTGCTATTGAAAATGTGTATGAAGTCTCATAAATAGCTATTGCTGAACCAGTTAATATTCTTTCGCCTTTAAACCATAATTCATAAGGCGAAGTTTTGTCAATGTAATCTGAGACGGTACGACCTGACGCTCCGACGGGAATAATGGTATCTGAACGGAATTTTGACATTCCACCATGCTTTGTAAGCCATTCTCCACCTTTAGACTTTGATAAACCAGCGACCGTAATTCTAAGAGTTTCGGGGTCATCTTTGTACGTATAGGCATATTTTTTAGCACCAAGGGATTTAAATGTTGCATATGTTTTTTCCTTTTCCCATATTCCTAATTGATAATGTTCTGTTTTACCGGTATTTGGATTAAGTACATCGCAACTTGTCAATAGTTGACATTTTTCTGCTTCTTCAAGTATTTCCTTATTAAGTAATTCAAAATCTGCGTCATGATTTCCTAAGAATTTCAAAGAATCTGTATCGCAGTAATAAGAATCAATGCCAACTAAATCAATTGCTTTTTGCAAACGGCGACGACAATGCGCTGTTACCCAAACTCCCCATTGATATGATAAAAATGAATTACGGGAATTATAATATTTTTTCATAGAACCTTCAATATCCCACGGCTCCATTTCAAACGGATTTCCATTTTTATCTGGATGTAACGGGTCAAAATTAATATTTCGGCGACAAATATCAGTTAACATCATACCGAAATCCGCATTTATTTTGTTTTTGTATTTGTTATAAAGATAAGGGTCGCCGAATTTCAACATACACTTATCTGTATATTGCTTTACTATTTTTTCACGAAGCTCTATTGGCAAATAATTATATGTTGCTGAATAGAGATTGAATATTTCAACATCACTGTATTCATATTGTGAATTAACGATTTTCCAATCAATGTCAGTAAGTACCATTCCGCAAAAATGAGCAGATAATACTCGCCCATTATCTATACGTGGTTCCCATAACTTTGTGCATTTTGCTTTTGCTATATATGGAACAGTATTTAATGTTTTAATTCTTAGATTATAAAACACGCAATCTATTATCAGAGCAATTTTTTCTGATTCTATTGATTTGTCAATTATTGACTTTTTATTTGCTCTTTTTATGAATTTTGACATTGGGAACTTACATTGTGTCATAACAGCAGGATAAGCAGAAGACATATCGTAACTGCCGACGTTATCAAACACGTTCCTATTATCCAATGCTCCCGATAAAGTCGGGTTACAATGGCAATTACCACCTCTAGTAGCAGTTTTAAGAAGCGCATATTCATAAGGATTTAACTCCAATTCACGAAAAATATAATGGTTGTTAGTATTCTTATTAAATGCTGCACGGAACTCTCTGCGGACATACCCAGTCGAAGTCATGGGTATTGACGCAAGTGTATCTTCTTCAGATTCAAGTAGATGTTTAATACCTTCACGAAGCCCACGAACATCATTATAACAATATGCAAGTTCTTCATTTGTTAACGGCGTATTTGGAGTTCGTATTTTCTTATAATCCAAATCACCGCCTTTTTTATAATATAACGCATTAGGTGTTGATGATACAAACTTTTGTAACGACATATTTGTAAGTTTATACGAGCAACGAAATTCAAAAGCATCATTGACTACGCATTTAATTACTTTACGTTTCTCTATCGCAAAAACTTGCGATATTTGAACAAAATTCCTCATAAATTGGAATTCAAACGGTAAATTATGGACATATACTACAAAATAATGCCCATGTGAAAGTGCTAAATAGTTACGAAGATTATTAAGCAATTCTTGAAACTCTTCCCAAGTTCTTCCCATAATTACTTTATCTAAAATACAAAATTGCCATTGATACATGAAAGCGTTGTATTCCGGCTCATTGTCAACTATTGACATTTGATAAGTAGTCGTTTCAATATCAAATGTTCCAAAATCCCGAAGATATGCAGTCTGATGACGACCGCAATATTTTTCATGTAATAAAGTATAAGATACAGATTCATACGGAAAATTGTAAACTGTATAAATTGTATCTGTGACAGTCTCTCCATTAGATAAAGTTTGAGTAACGGAGCCTGGATTTGTATTATGATATGGCTTGTATTCTATTTGTTTTTGATTTGATTTGTTATTCATTGTTATCCCTCAAAGTCATCGTAATATAATGAACGAAGTTCGTCCATTAACTCATCATAGTTTAAGTAATCGGTTGCGCCACTCCAAGGCTGATAACCTTGTAAATGACGGTCAATAACTCTGATTATTTCTTGAGCATTGATTTGAGTTGCTGATATTTCTTCTAATACTTCTATTACTTCTTCCGAATTTCCACGAACTTCTCTAAGCAAAGTAGAAACGGAATCAGTACCAAGTAAACGTCCTAAATTATAACGTTGTTGTGGAGTATAATATGTTCCTGTAAACTCCGATATTTTATCAAGTTTCTGGTCAAGTGCTTTACGAGCGCCTGCAACGGTTGATGAACGAGAATTGATAAAAGTTATCAACTCTTGCATCTGATTTACAATACCTTTATAATCAGACGGATTTGGTAATACTTGCGAGAAACGACGCTTACCATGATTTTGTAAATATGTAAAAGCACGGTCATATGCAAACATGTCATAGTGCGCTTTTTCTAGCGCAAGTAGACGGGAGTTTGCTATTTTAGCAAGACGACGATTCTGCGAACGAAGTATATCATATGCCATTTCAGAACCTTCCGATGCGTTCCATGCTAAGCCACGAATGTCAACTATTGACAATTCTGTATAATGAAACGCTTGATCAAACTTTTTAGCCATCTTGCTCTCCTTATATTATCTCAATTAACGAGTATTCATTATTCGATACCTGAAACGTTGCTGTATTATGATTAGGAAATTCAATAAGCATATTTGTGTCATCTAGTGCAAAAGAAATGACATTTATAACGAGGTCAACGATTACATCGGTTGGCGAATTATAACGAACCTTTGCGTATTTATCCATATCTTGATTTCCAACAAAACGGTCAAGTGCAGGAATTATAATATCTTTAATTTTCAATTGCATAATTACTTCTGTATGTTTGTACGGCATTGCTGTAATCTCCTTTGTATTGTTTTTGATTTGAAACGAAACGGAACGAAACGAAACGAAACGAAACGAAACGGAACGGAACGGAATAATTATTATATTGTCAATTGTTGACATTTATTATATTGTCAATTGTTGACATTTATTATGTGATAAAATATTCCTGCTGCGCCACTTCAATGCGTCAGCACTGTGATGCGTCAGCACTGCGATGCGTTAATGCTTTAGCGTAATAAAGTGGTAAAGTGGTGCAGTGATAAAGTGGTAGCGTGTTAATGTGATAACACTTTAATGTAGTGAAGTGTCAGAGTGTTAAAAATTTGTCAATTGTTGACATAAAGCAAAGGGACATCTGTCCCTTTGCATTGTATACAATTAAATTGATAAATCTAATTTTGACTTTTTAAGATAGTCAGAAAAAGTATTTATATTTGCAATTGCTCCATCTATAAGCACTATTTTTTCAACCTTTGCACCCTTTTCGCTCGCAACTTCCTTGACATATTTTAATTCGCTTGTAAGGTTTTTAATATAGTCATAAAGATTATTTGTTTCTGCTTCTGCTTCTGCTTCTGCTTCTGCCTCAACCTCAGCCTCAGCCTCAGCCTCAGTTGCCTCAGCCTCAGTTGCCTCAGCCTCAATTGCCTCAGCCTCAGCTTTCACTTTTTCATCAAGCGCAAGTTGTAAAGCACTTACCATGTCTTTAACTTTCATATTTGGTGTAAAGACTTCAAAAGGTTTAATATTAGCTTTTTCAAAATCCTCTTTATTTTGCGCAATACATAATAATTGAGTATAATTCCACTCTTGATATTTCTCAGGAATAATATATTTACTATCTGTTGTTTTTACTCCCACTAATTGCCAAACTTTGCGCAAGCCTACTGTTGTTCCGTGTGACATGCCCCACTCCATTGTAGCACACTCGTCAATATTTTTATATCCAAGTGCTTTAAAACCTTTTCCATCATATAGCCTTGCAAAATCAGTAATTATTGACATATAAGCCTTACCTACACTTGCCATTCTTTCAGAGATATTATCTCTCAATTGCTCAGCCACTTTTACGCTCATTGTCAATTCTTTTTTTGTTGCTATTTCATTCTTTGCCATGTTTTTTGTTCTCCCTTCTTTGGCTTGAAATTGTCAACTCTTGACATTTTTCGTTATTCTTTTATCAAAGTGCAATTGTCAACTCTTGACAATTTTATTAAAATTTTGTAACACTAATAGTCCTAAATTGTCTGACAATTTAGCTAATTGTTGCTATTTGATATACAATTTGTCAACTCTTGACTTTAATCACTCCCTTCTTAAAAATATCTTTTACTTATCTTACAAGTCAATTATAGCATATCCTAACCAAACTGTCATTATGCAATTTGCACAAACTTTTAACTTTTTATTGTGCAATTTTTTGTTAAATAATTGTCAATATTGACAATTTATTCACAAGCCTGTTAAATTTTTAACAATCTCCCAATCGAACATATGTATGTTAAAATTTTAACAATTGCACGCTTTAATACTTCACCGCTTCACCGTACTAAAGTGGGGAACGTGTGTACGTTAAACCTTTGTCATACAAGTCGGAAGGCCAAGCGGTCT
>JAZUST010000093.1:0-3344 GCA_045606865.1 Bacteroidales bacterium | reverse complement strand
AGTGTTGTAGGGTCTAGTGATACATCTATTAAAGATGTGGTTGTAAATGATTTTTCGGAAATTTTAGAAAAATCTCAAATCGAAACAATTTATGTGAACGGAGCAAAGGCATATGAGCTTTACCGCAAATATGCAGAAAAGCAGACTGGTATAAAGGCAATAAAGTTACCCTCAACCAGCCCTGCAAATGCAGCGTGGAGTTTGGAAAGATTGTGTGAAGCATGGAAAGTGATATAATTGCATCTGAAAAAGTTTTATTTTGTTTTATGTGAATCGCTAATTTATTGTTTCCGGAATGATTTATTAATTGTAGAAAAAACAAAGAAATGTTATAATATTTTTTAGAAATTCAAAGATGATGTAATTGCAAGGGAATCAAATCATGAAATTAAAAAATATTTTAATTGTAGTAAAGGACATTGAAAAATCAAAAGCATTTTATAAGGATTTGTTTGGTCTGGATGTAGTCCTTGATAATGATGGAAATGTAATACTGACAGAGGGACTTGTACTTCAAGATGCGGCTATCTGGAAGCAGTTCACAGGGAAAGAAATAGTGGAAAAAAATCATGCCACAGAGCTTTATTTTGAAGAAAAAGAGATAGAGCAATTTGCTCAAAAATTAGAAAATTATAAGGAGCCAATTGAATATGTAAATCGTCTTATGGAACATTCCTGGGGACAAAAGGTAATCCGTTTTTATGATTTGGATGGCAATTTAATAGAAGTTGGTACACCTATGAGATAAGAAAATATTTAAGAGAGGGATACATATGATTAAAGTTAAGGAATACAGAGGACATATCCGAAATTGGGAGACGTTGTGTAAAGAACTGTCTATTGATGCTTCCTTGAACAGAGAAGAGCGGGAAGATGCAATTTTAGTAAAAGCATATGAGACATGGGGATGTGATATGGCAAAACATATGCATGGAATGTTTGCATTTGCATTGTGGGATGATAAGGAACAACAGTTATTTTGTTTAAGAGATCAGTTTGGAACAAAGCCATTTTATTATTATGAAACAACAGATGGAAACTTGCTTTATGGTACCATGATTCGTCAGATTATGGAGCAGGAAGGCTTTGTAAAAGAATTAAACGAAGATATGTTACAACTGTATATGAGTCTTACATATGTGGCAGGAGAAGATACCTTTTTCAAAGGAGTAAAAAAAATTTTGCCGGGACGTTATCTTATCTGGAAAAATGGGAAAATTAAGATAGAAAGATATTGGACACCGGAATTTCATCCGAATCATAGTAAGTCTTTGGAAGAATGGGCAGATGAAATTCATACTACGATACAAGAAATATTGCCGGAAGTAAAAGCAAAAGATGAATATGCAGAAGCTTTTTTGTCCGGTGGTGTGGACTCTTCCTATGTGGTGGCTATGTCAGATGTTGAAATGACAAATTCCTGTGGCTATGAAGAAGAGCGTTTTGATGAGTCAGGACTTGCCAAAGCTACAGCAGATATTCTTGGACGTGGTAATAACAGATGTCTTATTACACCGGAAGAATATTTTGATATTGTACCTTATGTTATGTATAACATGGAGCAACCTTTGGGCGATGCATCAGCGATTGCATTTGCTTTGGGGTGTAAAGCTACTGCTAAGAATACAAAGTTGTGTTATTCCGGAGAAGGAGCAGACGAATTTTTCGGTGGGTATAATATGTATCGCAATGCAGAGCGATATGGAGAGAATCTTAAGACTTTCTATGTTGGAAATACCAACATTATGAAGGAAGACGAAAAAAAGGCACTTTTGAAAAATTATAAAGAAGACTTGCTTCCAATAGATATTGTAAAAGATATGTATGAGGAAATGGAAGGCTTGGATCCGCTATCGAAAATGTCTAATATAGATATTCAGATATGGCTTGAGGGTGACATTTATCTGAATGTGGATAAAATGGCAGAGGCGGCAGGATTGGAAATTAGAATGCCTCTTACAGACACCAGAATTTTTGATATTGCATCCCGGATGCCGTCTGAATTTAAGGTAAATGAGGAGCAAAACAAGGTGGCACTTCGCACAGCAGCAACCAGAGTATTACCGGAAGAAATTGCTTTCCGCAAAAAATTAGGATTTATTGTTCCTATACGAATTTGGATGGCAGATGAGAGATATAATCAGGATGTACAGGTAAAATTGCGCAGTGAGATGGCAGCTAAGTTCTTTGATTTAGATGAGGTAAATGCTATTTTTGAAGATTATATTGGTGGAAATTCTGATAATTGGAGAAAAATATGGACGATTTATACCTTCCTTGTTTGGTATGAAGAATATTTTGTAAAAAGATAGAATGAAAAATCATTACCACCAGCTTAGCTGTTGGTTTGCTCTGCGGCTATAAGCCGCTGTTCCCTGCTTGCCTCTAAAGAGGCTCTGAAAGTCCGCCTTCCGCACTGCGGTCACTGGCTGGCTCTAAAGAGCCTTTCTTATTTGCCTTTTTGTACCGGCTCACCCGTAAACGGGTCTATATACTCTTTCAGTGACATTTGATCGTACTCTAAATCTTCTCTTAATTGATTTTTGATATACTCTTCGATTTTCTTTGCGTTTTTTCCTACTGTATCTACGTAATATCCCCGACACCAGAAATGACGATTACCATACTTATACTTTAGGTTTGCATGACGCTCAAAAATCATTAACGAACTTTTTCCTTTTAGATATCCCATAAATTCAGATACACTATATTTCGGTGGAATTCTCACAAACATATGAATGTGATCCGGGCAAGCTTCCGCTGCAATTATTTCCACTCCTTTTCTTTTACATAGCTCACTTAAAATCCTGGCAACATCTGCTTTTATTTGTTGGTAGATAACTTTTCTTCTAAATTTGGGAGCAAATACAATATGATACTTACATTCCCACATAGTATGTGCTAAACTATTCTTATCCATTTTGGATACCTCCTTGGCTTATTATGTGCGGTTGGCGAACCTGCACTTATTATACCACTGGAGGTTTTTTATTACTTGAAGCTAAAGCTATCTGGGAACACACCTGCATAGCAGGTGGTTTTATTGGTTTCTAAACCAAAAAGAAACTTGCAAGTTTTTCAACCTGCAAGTTTCCATATCCTACCATTATATTCCAGCTTAATTATTCAGCTGCTCTTACATTCCATAAGAACCAGTATCCTAAGGATGTATGGCTCTCACCTGTTAATCCTTCGTTAATACAGAATGGCTCTACATAGAAATAAATTGGTGCAAGAATCATGTCTTCCATCATGATATCTTCTGCCTGATGAAGCAATTCCTGACGTGCTGCCGGATCAGACTCAACGATAGATGCGTTGATTAAGTTATCATATTCTTCATT
>JAZUST010000092.1:0-3372 GCA_045606865.1 Bacteroidales bacterium | reverse complement strand
TGTCCGAACACAGCCTCCGGTTCTATCGGACGTCTGCTTCTGTGCTCCAAGCCCTCTTCCGATGTCAGCAGTTCCCTGACCATGTCCTTGTAGGCGTTGAGTCTGTGGTTCACCTCTATGGTCCTGTTCCCCTTTGCCTTATGGCATTTTGCTCTGAGCGGACATCCATGGCATCTTCTCGCCCTGTATATCGACACCGTCTGCTCAAAACCGCTGTCCGTATAACGCTTCTCCTTCCTGACGAAGTCCATGTGCTGTCCCATCGGGCAGACGTAGTAGTTCTCCTCCCTGTTGTAATAGAGGTTTTGCGGAAGGAACGGGTTGTCCTTGTATTTCCTTTTCTGCTCAGTATGGAACATGTTGAACTTGACGTATGGCGCGATGCCGTTGTCTGTCATGAACTTATAGTTCTCCTCGCTGCCGTATCCCGAGTCGGCGACGTTGCTATCGCTAAACCTGCCGTATCTGTCGCGGAAGGCTTTCTGATAGGTGATGTATGTCAGCGTGTCTGTCGGACGTTGATAGATGCCGTAATGTGTAATGAACTGATTCTCCGTTGAGATCTGGACGTTATATCCCGGTTTCAACTGTCCGTTCATCATATGGTCCTCCTTCATCTTCATGAACGTCGCGTCATGGTCGGTCTTGGAATACGAGTTGCGTTCCCCCATGATTTCCAGATGCTCCCTGTATTCCTCCATCTTCGGGAGACTTTCCTCCTTCGTCTTTCTGATGTCCTTGGACTCCTGCTTGCTGAGTTCGCTTTCGTCTATCCTCTCGCTGAGACGTTCCAGTCTTTCGGAGAAATCCTCGACTGTAAGTTCGCCTGCTGATGTCTCGTCCTCGCATTCTATGGCATGGTTCTTTTCTATCTGTTCTATCAGCGCCAGCGTCTTACGCTTGAGTCTCTCATCGTATTTCATGACAGTCCTCTTCCACACGAAGGTGTATTTGTTCGATGACGACTCTATCTTCGTTCCGTCGATGTACTGCACGTCCAGCGTCAGAAGACCTTCTTGATGCAGAAGTTCGACTACCTGCGTGAAGATATTGTCTATTCCGGTTTTGAGACGCTTGCCCCTGAAGTAGTTGATGGTGCGGTAGTCGGGACGGCTCATGCCAGACAGCCACATGAAGCAGATGTTCTCCGCAAGCATGCGCTCTATTTTCCTTGATGAGTATATGTTGTTCAGGTATGCGTATATCAGAACCTTGAGCATCATCCTCGGGTCGAAGCAGCTGTTGCCACCGCCCTTGTAGGTTGACAGTATCTCGCTTATGTCGAGACGGTCAATCACAGCGCTTACTATACGAACTACGTGGTTTGAAGGGATTAATTCGTCCAAACTTGGAGGAAAAAGCATTATTTGGTTCTGATTGTCGGATTTTATTGCTAACTTTGCCATCGCTGTAACTTTTTGTAGTTTTTTTAAGTTTTTTTTGTTTGCACCATAAAGATACGAAAAAAATCTCAAACAGCAATGGCTTTTTCGCTGATTTTCAACGGAAAAGCCTTATTTTTTTTATAAAAAAAAACTTTGACGGAGACATTCCATCAAAGTATATCCATATCATTAACTGTCATTTATTTACAAGCTTATCGCCAAACTGTCTTTGGCAACATTACATAATTATACAAAAAAAGAGACTGCCTAAACTTGTTAGACAGCCTCTAGTTGTTTCTTAGCAAGTTTCAAATGATGCGCATTCATCATCCACCACCATATCAAACACTTCTGCTTCTTCATTTTCAGGATAATAGCAGTCGCTTCCCATAGTGCAAAAAACCACACCATCATATATCATTTGTGGGATGATATAATCGTGTGCGCACATATAATCTTCAGGGATAGGAATATATTCTTCATCAAAGTCTGTCAGAAGCAATTCCAACTTATTTATATCAAACTCCTCGTTTGCAGGTATGCTAATATATCCCATTGTTTCAAGATGACCCCATACATTTACTCTAACCCTTACTTCTGCTTCCTCATCATCCTCATCAATTATTCCTTCTCTTATAAGGCTTTCTCTAATCCTTCTTTGATCATCTTTAATCAAGATTTCATCAATATTACATACGTTTTCACCAATTCCTTTATAATCTTCTAATGAAATGTTTTTAGCCTTTTTTCCCAATTCTATCAACTTAGACGCTGTAATATCATTTAAACCACACCAAGATATTTCAGTTTCTCCAATTTTAAGAGCGCCGTTGCCTTGCTCAAAAACAACATCATCCTCTGTACCGCGTATTTTATATCCGTGACTATAAGACACTTCACCTTCTTCCAACTCAAATAAATCATCACCCATTTGTCTTATATTAAGGCTATCATATTCATATTCACTTTTCTCGCCATTATCATTAACACAAACAGTTAAGTCATTATCTTCACTAAAGAGATACGCAAATTCTACGCAAGGTACCTCCATATCCTCATCATCTGCGGCATAAAACTCAACAGTGATACCTTGTCCTTTAATAGTTACTTCAACATCTTTTAATTCAACATTATCATAATTTTCTAACATACTATCATTTTCTTTTTGTTCGTTTTTATCTTCTGTTTCACCGACTACTTCAAACTCATAACCCAATTCATTTACTATTTTCATAAATGGTTCAAAGTAAGTCTTTGGGAAATAATTCCATACGAATGCCTTGCCGCCTCTTACGTCGATGTCGTCGCCTTCGCGGAGGAAGTAGTCGCCACCAGCTGTGCCAGCGCTGTTAAAAATTGCCAATGCCTGCTCGCGTGATGCTACCATAGGAAACTTTTTACTAACATAGAAAACTTTTTGCAGGTCTTCGAGTCTTGCTTCCGGATGCTGGTCTGCATAATATCTCACGACTGCCTGACAGAAACGATTCTTTTTTGTATATACTTCGCCATTGAAACGATACGAAGCCTTGGTATTTGATTTTGCCATAACTTTAATTATTTTAGGTTAATATTAAATTATTTTAACTTCTTTTATCTTACTTTATCATTAAACATAAAGACATAAAAAAAACATCACAACAAGAAATGCTTCCGTTTCTCGCCGCAATGTTTAACCGAATGAAAATCTTGGAAATATTTATATGGCGTAAAAATCGCCACCTCATCCACATAGGGAGGGGTAAATATAGTTTTCATTTTTAAAGACGCCATATCACTTGTTTTTATTGTTTATGCGAGCAAAGTAAGGTATTAAATGCCTTTTTTCAAAAGTTCTTTTTAGTTCTTTTTTTAAAGACAATAGTCAACAGATTCGTGCTATCCTTGAAGCTAAGTTGTCTGTTGACCGAAACAAGACGTGTCAAACACACCTTGTTTTATTTCATTTGTGTGTTCGACGCGTCTCTACAATATTTTCACAGAAACT
>JAZUST010000091.1:0-33364 GCA_045606865.1 Bacteroidales bacterium | reverse complement strand
GGATAGTTCGGTAGTGAAGCAATAACCAGGTTCAGGACATTTGCAAGCGAGTCGCGCCATTTCAGGACCGACAATGTTCACAAGATGTGTTCCCAATTCGTCATAACTCTTAAGAGTCGTTCTGTTGTATGCCACAATAATTTCAGGCAATGAATCGAAAAAAATGCTTTCCATAGTTTTAATTTTTTTAATTTTCTTTTGCTCGGAAAGATAATTCTTCAGATGAAGTTGACGCTGTTTCAGATATGCGATTTGTTGTTTGCACTCATCAATCTTAATCTTAATTGCCTCAATAGCAGGAATAGGATTTTCGTCGTCATACAATTCCCGAATCTCTGTCAAAGTAAAACCAAGATCTTTAAGTTTCAGAATCGCTATCAGTTTCTGCAAGTTTGCCGTGCTGTAATAACGATAACCAGTCCATCTGTCGATAATCTCGGGTTCCAACAAACCGATTTCTTCATAGTGTCTGAGAGTCCTCACCGTTACCCTTGCGAGTTTGCTTATCTCTCCGATTTTGTACTTAATTATTTTAACCATATCCGCTGCGCTTTGGATTTCGGTGCAAAGATATATCATGACCTTAGGTACGAGTCAAGAAAAATCTTGATTTATTTCTGATTTTACTAAAATAACTCCTCATTGCTCAAAGCTCATTGCCAAAAAAATCTGTTGTCCGTTGACTGTTGTCCGTTGTCTTTTAGTATCTTTGCGACAAACATTTCCTTATGAAAAAAATAGAACTTTTATCACCGGCGAAGAATTTGGAAGTTGGCATTGCCGCTATCAATCACGGAGCTGACGCTGTTTATATTGGAGGACCGAGTTTTGGAGCGAGAGAGAAAGTCGGGAATAGCATTGAAGACATTGAAACTCTTTGCAGACATGCGGCTCTCTTCGATGCGAGAGTGTATGTCACGATGAATACTCTCTTGTTCGACAATGAGTTAGAAGATGCTCACAAGCTCGCTTACGACTGCTGGAACGCTGGCGTCGATGCGCTCATAGTTCAAGATATGGCGCTGCTGAATATGGATATGCCTCCTATAGCACTTCATGCTTCGACACAATGTCATAACATCGAAGCTGAGAAAGTGAAGTTCTTGGAAGATGTAGGTTTTTCGCAAGTCGTTCTTGCTCGCGAACTTAGCATCGAGCAGATAAAAGAAATCCGTTCAAAGACGACTGTTCCGTTAGAATATTTCGTTCACGGTGCATTGTGCGTTTCGTATAGCGGACAATGTTATTTGAGTCACGTCATCGGTGGTCGCTCCGCCAACAGAGGAGCCTGCGCTCAGCCTTGTCGTCTCAGCTGGAATCTCGAAAATGCAGAAGGCAAACGATTGGTTTCCAACAGGCATCTTCTTTCATTGAGAGATTTGAATAACAGCAAAAACATAGAAGAACTCATCGATGCCGGAATCACTTCTTTCAAAATTGAAGGCAGACTGAAAGACATCGACTATGTTAAAAACGTCACTGCTTTTTACAGAAAGACGATTGACGAAATCATTGAACGTCGCAATGATTTATGCAGAAGTTCTCGCGGTGAAAGCAATCCATCTTTCAATCCGAATCCGGAGAAATCGTTTTCAAGAGGTTTCACCGATTATTTTATTCACGGTCGCCAGAAATATATCGACGCTCCTTATTCACCAAAATCGATGGGCGAATATCTCGGAACGATAGAAAAAGTCAAGAATAAGTCAGTGACTATCAGGACAGGAAAAACGCTTCATAACGGCGACGGACTTTGTTTCTTAGACAGAGAAAACAATCTTTTAGGATTTAATGTTAACGCCGTTTGTAGAGACGCGTCTGAAGGTCGCAAAGTCGCAGGATCGCAAAGTCACAGAATAATTAAGAATCAGACAGTGACGAGCAATACTGATATTTCGATGATGACGAGATTTAAGATTGAGGGAAGCAAGATTTTCAGAAATTCGGATTTGGTCTGGCAGAAAGAAGTCGAGAAATCGTCAGGTAACAGAAAGATTAAAATCGACTTGAGATTTACCGACACGGAAGACGGATTTGCTTTGTCGGCAAGATTACATAATGAAGACACCACAGGGGTGACAAAAGACGCCACAGGGGTGACAAAAGACGCCACAGGGGTGACGTCTCTACAGTTTGTTACGACAAATATTTCGATAGAAAAAGAAATCGCCAACAATGCAGAAAAGGCGTTAGAAAATATTAAGAATAAAATATCACAATGGGGTGACACGGAATTTTCGGTGGAGGAGATTGAAATATTTTTTGACAACATACAACATACAACGGACAACAGACTTTGTCCACAAGAATCTCACGTAGATACGGACGGACGGACGTCTACCGCATATTTCATTCGCGCATCGGTTCTTGGCGAGATGAAGAAAGATTTGGTTGAGAAATTAAAATCATATCTTATTGAAAAACATCGAGATGAAAGAGAACGTAGAGACGTCACCCCTGTGGCGTCTCAGGATGTCACCCCTGTGGCGTCTCAGGATGTAACCTCTTTGGCGTCTCAAGTCATTTATCCACAAACGTCTCTTTCATATCTCGGAAATGTAATAAACAACAAAGCGAGAGAGTTTTATGAACTTCATGGCGTTACAGATATTGAAGACGGATTGGAAAAACTCAAATCTAACGACGAACTTGTGGTGATGACGACGAAACACTGCATTCGTTACGCTAACAATATATGCAGCAAAGAGATTGGCAAACCTGCGACATCCTTATATTTGGTCAACGACAAAGGACGATTCCGCCTCGATTTCGATTGCAGAAATTGTTGCATGAAAGTGATTAAAGAATAATTTATTTAAATTTTTTATCTTTGCTGAATAAAAATGCGTATATACGCAAAAATATTCATTAGATTATGATAATAAAGCGTGATTTATATCTAGACAAGCTTATAAGAAGCATGCACAATGGAATGATAAAAGTTATTACTGGTATCAGACGTTGTGGGAAATCATACCTATTGTTTAACTTGTTTGTAGAATATCTCAAGTCACAGGGCGTAACTGATAATCAAATAATCAAAATAGACTTAGAGGATAGACGTAACAACAAATTACGTAATCCGGATGCCTTGTTAGAGTATATAGACGCACATATCTCAAAGGAGGGAATGTATTATGTAATGCTTGACGAAGTTCAGTTGGTAGATGAGTTTGAAGATGTTTTGAATAGTTATCTGAAAATACCAAATGTAGATATATATGTAACTGGCAGTAATTCAAGATTCTTGTCTTCTGATGTTATTACCGAGTTTAGAGGTCGTGGATATGAGATCAAGATTGCTCCATTGTCATTTTCAGAGTTCTTCTCTGTTTTCAAAGGTTCTCGTGAAGAGGCTATGGAAGAATATCTTACTTACGGAGGTTTACCTATGATTGTAAGTTTGCATACTCCTGAAGAGAAAATGAAATATCTTGATGCACTTTTTAAGAAAACATACATTACTGACATATTGGATAGGTATAAGATTAGGAATGTTGCAGAATTGGAAGAACTTATTGATATTTTGGCGTCCTCAATAGGCGGACTTATTAATCCGAACAAATTGATGAATACATTCAAGTCAGTAAAGAACATTTCCATCTCTTTAAATACAATTAGTTCTTTTCTTGAAATCTTGCAAGAAGTGTTTATGATAGAAAAATCTATACGATATGATATTAAGGGTAAGAAGTACATAGACACTCCAGCTAAATATTATTTTTCAGATTTAGGCTTACGTAACGCCCGTATTAATTTTCGTCAATATGAAATAACTCATTTGATGGAAAATCTTATATACAACGAGCTTGTTATCCGAGGTTTGTTAGTTGACGTTGGTGTAGTTGTTTTAAATACAAAAAATGAAGATGGTAAAAGTCAACGAAAACAATTAGAGGTCGATTTTGTATGTAATGAGGGTAGTAAACGTTGTTATATTCAATCTGCATTTCGACTGCCTACTGAAGAGAAGCGAAAACAGGAATTACGTTCATTAATACATATAAATGATAATTTTCAGAAATTTATAATAACTGATGAACCCATTAAACGTTATCAGAATGATGATGGAGTGATATTTATGAATGTCTATGAATTTTTGCTTGACAAAGACAGTCTGAAAGTGTAAAACATTCAGTGCCACCTATTCTAATTTATATAAATTGTTGCATGAAAGTAATTAGAGAAAAATAAAAATCATTATCTTTGTAAGTCAAATTTTGAAATAATAAAAAAAGATATAAATATGTATAGAACACATACTTGCGGTGAACTTCGTCTTGCAGATGCAGGAAAAGAAGTCGTTTTAAGCGGTTGGGTGCAACGCGTTCGCGACAAAGGTACTCTCATTTGGATTGACATTCGTGACAGATACGGATTGACACAGCTCTTCTTACAAGAAGGCGTCACATCAGCAGAAGTGATAGAGAAAGCTCGTACCTTAGGACGTGAGTTCGTCATTCAAGCTAAAGGTAAAGTCATTGAAAGAGAATCGAAAAACCCTAACATCCCTACAGGTGAAATCGAGTTGCAGCTCACAGAACTGAACATCTTGAATGCAAGTAAGACTCCGCCTTTCACTATCGAAGACAAATCAGATGGCGGCGATGACCTCCGCATGAAATATCGTTACTTAGACTTACGTCGTAATCCTTTGAAGAACAATCTCATCTTACGTCATAACGTAGCTATCGAGACAAGAAGCTATTTGTCGGAACAAGGATTTATCGAGATAGAAACACCATGTTTGATTAAATCGACACCTGAAGGAGCTCGCGACTTCGTCGTTCCATCACGTATGAATCCGGGTGAATTCTACGCACTTCCACAGTCGCCACAACAATTCAAGCAATTATTGATGGTTGCCGGTTTCGACAAATATTTCCAGATAGTACGCTGTTTCCGCGACGAAGACCTTCGTGCCGACCGTCAGCCTGAGTTCACACAGATAGACTGCGAGATGTCGTTCGTAGAACAAGAAGATGTCTTGAACACATTCGAAGGTCTGACAAAACATCTCTTCAAGAAGGTCAAAGGATTAGAGTTCGATAAGTTTCCACGCATGACATGGCACGACGCTATGAAATATTACGGCAGCGACAAGCCAGACATCCGCTTCGATATGAGATTCGTTGAGCTTACAGATTTAGCACAAGGTAAGGGATTCCCAGTATTTGACGACGCTGAGTTAGTGGTCGCTATCAACGCTAAAGGCTGTGCATCATATACACGCAAGCAAATCGACGCCTTGACAGAT
Organism: Bacteroidales bacterium; assembly: GCA_045606865.1. GTDB lineage: Bacteria > Bacteroidota > Bacteroidia > Bacteroidales > F082 > Limimorpha. The sequence continues at coordinate 28,107 of JAZUST010000091.1, read as the reverse complement.
TTCGTCAAGAGACCACAAGTAGGAGCTAAAGGTTTGGTTTACGTAAAATATAACGAAGACGGTAGCATCAAATCGTCGGTCGATAAGTTCTATTCACCAGAAGATTTGAAGACATGGTTAGACCGTTGCGGCGCGGTAGCAGGCGATATGTTGTTAATTCTCTGTGGCAAGGCGATGGAGACAAGAGAACAGATGAACTGCTTACGTCTCGAAATGGGCAACCAACTCGGACTTCGCAACCCAGACGATTACAAACCATTATGGGTCATCGACTTCCCACTTTTGGAATGGGACGAAGAGACACAAAGATATTACGCAAAACATCACCCATTCACAGCACCTAAACCGGAAGACGAATATCTTTTGGACGAAGATCCAAGCAGATGGGGAGAAATCAGAGCCAACGCTTACGACATCGTTCTCAACGGCGTTGAAATCGGCGGCGGTTCAGTACGTATCTTCAACAGAGAATTGCAAAACAAGATGTTCCGCACTTTAGGCTTTACCGACGAAAGCGCACAAGCACAGTTCGGCTTCTTGATGAACGCCTTCGAATACGGCGCACCACCACACGCAGGTCTCGCCTTCGGCTTCGACAGATTGTGTTCATTGTTTGGCGGACAAGAAAGCATCAGAGATTTCATCGCTTTCCCTAAGAACAATCAAGGTCGCGACGTGATGACAGAATCACCATCAACAATCGCTGACGCACAATTGGAAGAATTACAGATAAAATTGGATTTGAAATAATAATTTGCTTAGAGCTATGGGCTACGGGCTAAGAGCAGCTCATAGCTCAAGGCTCGTAGCACAAAGCCATAGAATATGAAACGAGTATTAGTATTAACAGGCGGTGGCGACTGTCCGGGATTGAATGCCGTGATAAGAGCCATCGTGAAGAGAGCTTCGCAGGAGAAAGACTGGGAAGTGCTCGGCAGCATACAAGCATTCAACGGAGTGCTATGGGAGCCATCTGAGATTGTGAGACTCACACCGGAGAGCGTGAGAGGGATACATTTCAGAGGCGGAACAATCTTAGAGACAACCAACAAAGGTGGCCCGTTCGCATGGCCGGTAAAAAATAACGACGGTACTTGGACAACAGTAGATCGCTCCGATGAGATGATAAAGAAACTCCAATATATGGGCATCGACTGCGTCATCAATATCGGCGGCGACGGTTCACAGAGAATCTCCAAGAAACTATACGACAAAGGACTTAATATAATAGGTGTTCCAAAGACCATAGACAACGACTTATCTATGACCGACAGCACTTTCGGTTATCAGACTGCCGTCGAGATAGCCACTGAGGCAGTAGATAAGTTAGTCACGACGGCAGCAAGTCACAACCGCGTCTTTGTATTAGAAGTGATGGGACGCGACGCCGGATGGATTGCATTGAACGCAGCCGTTGCTGGCGGAGCGGAAGTCTGCTTACTTCCAGAATTTCCTTACGACATAGAAAAGGTAAAAGAGAAATTAGAAAGCCGTTTCGTTCACGACAGAGGCTTTGCCGTTGTCGTAATATCAGAAGGCGCGAAACCTAAAGACGGACAGCAGGTCTTTGAAGTCAGCAAGGAGGTTGGTTATGAAAACGTGAAACTCGGTGGCATCGGACAGAAGTTTATAGAGCAGATGAAAGCCGCAGGTTTCAAACACGATATGCGCGAGACTACATTAGGTCACTTGCAAAGAGGCGGAGTGCCGATTGCTTACGACAGAGTCTTGGCATCGCAATTCGGCGTAAAAGCATTCGAGATGGCATTGAATCAAGAATATGGAAAGATGGTTGCATACCGTCATCCTAACATCATTTCTGTTCCATTAGAAGATGCCGTAGCAAAAATGAATTTCGTGACATTAGACCACGACTTAGTAAAAACCGCAAAAGGCTTAGGAATATCGTTGGGAATCTAAAAAATTCTATATATTTCATAAAATTTATGATAGAATTAATCCGGATTATTATTCTTAGAAAATAGTTCGGATTTTTTATTTTATCTGAGTTTACCAAACAAAATATCATTAAACATTTAAATTATACATTATGAAAAAAATCGCCATTATCTGCTCATTAGCAGTATCATTAGTTTTCGCTTCTTGCGACGACTCCAAGAACAAACAAAAAGAACAAAAAGAAACTGAACCTCAAAAAACCGAAGTGACAACCAACGATGAAAATTGTGAACCTCAAGAAGATAATCTAATTAACGATGAACACCTGAACAAATACAGAGAATATTATGTATTACCAGGTGAATTCAATGTTGAAGAAACAAATGAACTTGTCGCCTACTTCAACTACTTGGAAGAAATAGGTTTTGAAATAGCTTCAAGATTAGAAGGTCCCGCCCCTATAAAATCAGCCATCGTAGAATTGGAAAAATACGCAAAAGGTAAACGCAAGTATTATCCAGAAGAGGATGTGAATAATGCCATTGTTTTAATGAGTGATACAGAAAGTTATGTACATGGACACGCAGCGTATATTTCTGTAATTAATAAATCTTCCGTTTTCTTATATCGTTTTATGGAACAAGCAGCGCGTCTTTGTCCAAATATTGAATTCCTCGCCGACTTCTGTTCGGAAGATAAGCAAATAGGTATCATAAACCATAATGTATGGAATTCAAATCCGTTGCTTTCGATGGTTATTTATAAGACAAAGAAAGGATGCAAAATTCAAATGATCGGTAAACCTGAGGAAGTCGCAATAGAAAAAGTATTCTGTTTGTCTGACAAATATGGAAACAAATATTATTTGTGTTCAAACAACAATTCTTTTTCACCTTACGCATATAATCATCTTTTTGCTCAATTCTTGTATCAAAAAACAGGAGATGGTATAGAACTAGTATGTCATACTCAAGATATGCCAGAAGTCGATGCTTATAAAAGCGAGATTATTTTCAATCCTAAAAGAAGATGTTGGGAGCATTGTGAATGGGACGGAAAATATTACCAAAGAATCAAAGGATCACCAAGACTGAATCTGATAATAGATGGTAAGAACTCTTATTTCGAAGTTGAAGAAATTACGAATTGACAAAAAAGGTTCAACCATACATCTCCCGCAATATTTCATGTGATTTGATTTCTTTAACATTGTCGGAATGTAATTTATAATATGTAACGATGGTATCTAAAAGTTGACGACGGGTTTTCAGGACTTGAGAATCGGACAAGCTGAGAACTTGAGAAAATGCAGATTTACGACTACTGACCACAGACAGTTGATAAAAAGCACTACTTAATTCATCGTCGATTTTATAAATATCATCGTTACTATTTTTCTTGAAGTTACCATCCAACAAGTCGAAACAGGTCTTTTCTGTATATGTGTCGAGGTTTGGAAAGAATCCGAGATAGGCACTAAGTTTCATCGCGAATATCATGCTGAAGTCGGCATAACCAGATTCTGCATCATCGAGCCATAACATAGAGTCGTAGACAAAATTAAACAAGTTAGTATCTGGTTCACTTTCTGCCATTGACTTCGACAAAAGTTCACTAACAAAAATCAAGATTGTAGTCTTTTTGAAGTCGAGACCGATGCTCTTATAATAATGTGATAGAGAAATCTCTTTTATGAAGCCCAGACTACTGTTACCCAATTCTGCTACTATATCGAGCAGCATCATATTTTGAAAGAGCGCCGCTTTCATCTTCGACTTTTTTCCATAAACGCCTTTCACCATAAACGATTGTAACCCCATCTCTTCTGTCAGCATTTTCACGACGAGACTACTATCGCCATATTTAATAGACTGAAGAACAATAGCTCTTGTCTTGACTGTAACTTTTGCCATTACATGATGAGTATTTTTGTCGCGAATGTCTCTTTACCTGTTCTATCGCTAACAAAGATTAAATAAACACCTGGAGATACTTTATCGCCATTGATATTAGTGCAATCCCAGACAGCTTGTCCGCCTTCTGAATAAAAATGCGTCACGAAAGAACCATCAACGGTTGTGATCTTCACCAATGAATTCTCGACCAAATTCTTGATACCTACAACGCCGGTATAATCTTGACGTACAGGATTTGGATACACAATCACATCACTATTGGTTTTCTTACTTTCCGTTGCTACGCCTTTGTATGATACGATGCCCTTGTCGGTAGCGAAGAACACATTACCATCGCTATCGATAGCAATGCTTTGTACTACATTAGACAGCAATGGACTATTGTCTTGTGTGAAATGATGATATTCGGTGAGACCATTGTTTGAGATATAGAACACGCCGTTTTTTGTTCCTACCCAGAGGTTGTTGGCATCGTCGACGCAGATAGAAAGAACCGACTCTCCTGAGAGCAGATAATCGGCTTGAGATGTGCCATCGTTACGAGGCACCAGAATTCTTGTAGCGTCATAATTAGCACCTTGCTGAAATATTTTTGACGTTGAATAGAATAACGCCAGACCATCGTTAGTGCCGACCCACATAGTTCCGTTTTTATCTACTGCCATACAATTCGCCTCAGAATGAAGTCCGCCTTGTCCTGGAACTTTACCTACTATTTTATATCTGTCGTCAGAAGTGTTGGAGATGGTATTATTGTCGTTAAAAACGATGAACACTCCATCACGATTGAGAATCCATTTGTTGTCGTTATCATCAACAACCAACTTGCTTATATATCCGCTTCCGATATTATAAGAGAACCAGTCGCCTTTAGTCGTCATCACAGAAAGCATTTTATCGGTACCATGGTTGGCGACCCAAAGATTATTTTTGCTGTCGAAATCGAGTCCTGTGACGTAGATGTATTTATATCCAATCAGAAAATCGAGGGTACTATTTGTGTTGTCATAGATCTTTTTCAGTTCAAAATCATCAAATTCGAGAAGACCTTTATGATAAGAACCGACATATACTTTAGAATTGTCGACAGGGTCGAATGCTATGGTAACAAAATCTGATATCGTGTCGAAGGCTTCTGTATTGTTGGCGTTGATATTGGTCCATTCGTAATCGGTATGATAATAAATCCCATCTTTAATCCATTGTTTTGCCCAAGTGCCTGAATAACCTCCTGAAGCAACCCACACCTGATCACCATTTGCCTTTATATCGAAATTGGTGATGTCGTAAGGTCCATTAAAAATAATGTCTTCACGCGTTTTATCAGGATACATTTTCACCAAACTATTTGTTTTATCACCGATCCAATAAACGTCATTATTCTTGTCATATATTGCAGCAAATGGTTCCAAATCGTTATTAAAGTCATACGTTATCTTATACTTTTCATCAAGCACCTTAACAGAATAATGTGTCGTCCATATCAGTCTGTCATCATAACTCTTGATGTCTCTCTTGATGGAATAATTTAGTCTGGGGAAATAATCCCATTTTTCGCCGTCATACATAAACAAAGTATCCGTATTATATTCATTTCTTGAATAATTTACCAAGAGTTTATCGTTGAATACTTCTATCTCAGAATAGTTTACCACTCCGTGAATCATCGACATGTCGCGAGTCCATTGTGAATAGTCGGCGAGATTTTCATTGTCGACGTCAGCATAATAAACGCCACTACTTGTCGCCGCATAGAATTTCCCGTCATAAACAGTGAGGTCGTTAACGTTAAGATACGTCCCATTTCTGCCAATGACATAAGTATCTCTCACTTCCATTCTCGACATATCAATCACCACGATGCCAAAACCGCAACAAACATAAGCGAGTTCGTCAATAAAATAAACATCATTGATGATTTTGTCGGCCAGGATATCTTTTATTTTTATATCGTTAAGATTTATAACATTGTCGTTTCTGTCGATGATGTCGATATTGGCATTTGTATAACCGACGAAGATATGATCTGTGGCAGGATTATAACGCATCACGCTTATACCGAAATCAGATAGTCCATTAACTTTTGATAGTTTGTTGATAGAGTTGTCGCCTGTGTTATAATAGAAGATTTCGTAAGGCGTGGCGGCAAATATTTTCTCATGCATCTTTTCCACGTTAATGACTTTCGACCCGGGAGTATGTGTTGCCCAATACCCGATGGGAACCTGAGCAAAAAGAGAGAATATATTAAAAAATATTAAGCAAAATAAAGGTATAAACTTCTTACGCATAATCTATATTTATTTTAATGTATAACTTAGATTCCATATCTTTTATTTTATGAATTTCCAGATTTTCAGTTTTTTTTAATTGTCCATTTCATAAAATCAACTTCCGATTCCGCCTTCTTTTCTATCTTATTTGGCAAAGATGAGAAGAAGTCGATATTGGTAACTTCTTCCACTTCGTCAACTGTCATGGCGTATGTCGACATGGGTTTTCTTCCGCTTTTATTTTCATAGACGAAACCTATTGTATGAATTTCGCCATCTTCTTCTTGAAGTAATACTTTGAAGAAAGCTTGTGGCACAACGACTTTATTCTCTCCTATTGTATTTGAATCATCATTTACTATAGGTCCGCATACCACAAAGATTCTTCCTTTTTGTGAGGCGAGGTCTCGTACCTGTTCCTCGAGGTCTTTCCAGACTCCGCCGTTAAGATTAGGATTCTGCGGACAAATATTGGAGAGATAGAACGATTCTTTCATCGCCTGTTCGTCCCATTTCATGTCGGCGGCAGGTGCCATGTGACCTCTGTCGTAACCGGAATGCTTATAGTCGTTGGTAGTTGCCGTCACGTTTTGCGGTACCATCGGGTCTGGTTTGAATCTGTCGTAGCGAGGCACTTCTCCTGCGACTTCCCTGTCGGTTAATTCATATGCCACCCAGTTAGGAATTTTCCAATCGTAGTTGTAAGAAACAGTATAACCTTTATGAGTTATGACCCTGTTGCTGCGTTCATCCATTATTGTCGGAATCTCAACATTGTTAAGATTTATATTCTGACAAAATAAAGATGAGAAACATATTATTAATATGAGGAATATTAGCGACTTTTTCATTTCTTAATAAATTATCACAAATCAATTTTCAATGATTTCGCTGAGTTTGTAGAAGCACCTGATGTTGTGCCTTCGACTGACTCAGTCACCGTTCTTCCATCGAGAACATTGCTTAGTTGCAAAGGTAAGAAAATAATCGAGAATGTTGTATTTGTAATGCTGCTTTTTTATTAACTTTGCAAGTCAAAAATAATTTTAAATATCAAACTTTAAATATATCTCAACATGAAAAAACTTATTTTGATCCGTCACGGAGAAAGCGAATGGAATAAATTGAATCTCTTCACAGGTTGGACCGATGTCGACCTCAGCCCTAAAGGTTTGGAAGAGGCTTTCGAAGCTGGTAAACTCCTTAAACAAGAAAACTATAAACCGGAATTGTGTTTTACATCATATCTTAAAAGAGCTGTCAAGACTTTAAATAACGTTCTCGATGCTATGGATATGGATTGGCTTCCTGTTCAAAAGAGCTGGAGATTAAATGAAAAGAGCTACGGTGCAATACAAGGTTTGAACAAAGCCGACACCGCAGCAAAATACGGCGACGAACAAGTTCTCATCTGGCGTCGTTCTTTCGACGTTCAACCTCCTGCATTGGAAATGAATGACCCTAAGAGCCCAAGAATGGACGCTCGTTATGCTGAACTTACCGACGAACAAATCCCTTTGACAGAATCATTGAAAGACACCATCGAACGTCTCATGCCTTACTATAATGACGTTATCCTCAAAGCTTTCGAAAACCACGACCAAGTTATGGTAGTAGCTCACGGCAACTCATTGAGAGGCATCGTCAAAGAACTTCGCGGAATGACTAACGAAGAAATCATCAAGTTCAACATTCCTACAGCAGTTCCTTACGTATTCGAATTCGATGACAATATGAACCTCCAAAATCACTTCTTCCTCGGCGACCAAGAAGAAATAAAACGTAAAATGGAAAGCGTCGCTAACCAAGGTAAAGCTAAATAAATTAACAATTGACAATTAAAATTAATAAATAATTGACAATGAAAAATCGTTGGGTTGTTCCAGATATTCATGGTCACATCAAGACATTGAGGACTTTGATTGAAGAACGTCTAGAACTTCAGAAGTCTGACTCCATTTATTTCTTGGGAGATTATATCGATCGCGGACCAGATAGTAAAGGCGTACTGGATTATATCATGAGTCTGCAAAGTTTAGGTTATGACGTGCATTGCATCAGAGGTAACCACGAAGATTATTGCATAAGAGCTTGGGAAGAGGATCAGAAACGCATCTTCTTTCGTAGCCCGGTGGAAAAAGACTGGAGAAACAACGGTGCCAACAGAACATTGGCAAGTTTCGGTGTGAAACGTCCTCGCGAAATAAATAAGTTCTATATCGACTGGATGAAATCAACAGAATATTACATCGAACTCGAAGATTATATTCTGGTACACGCAGGAATGAACTTCACCATCGATAATCCTTTCAAGGACCATAGAAGTATGATGTGGGTGAGAGACTTCAAAGTAGATAAAAGCAAGACCGGCGGTAAGACTGTGTTGCACGGTCACGTGCCTGTGGAAATGTCGCTCATCGACCTCTTCCGTGATAACAACTACGACTTCCTCTCGCTCGATAACGGAGTGTATTATAAACATAAAGACGGATTCGGGAACTTGCTCGCCTTTAACTTAGACACAAAAGAAATTATCATACAACCTAATATCGACATAGAATAATGATTCCTTTTGTCAATATCCATACTCATAACCATATTGATAATAAAGAAGTCATTTCAATACAGAACATCGACATTGACAATATCGACAATGTCGATGTTTCTCGTTTTTATAGTGTAGGAATCCATCCGTGGGATGTAAGTCAACAGACAACAGTCAACAGACAACAGTCTCCCTTTTTGGAAACTGAAAATCTGAAAACCTCAGAATTTGAAAGGTCTCAGGGTCGCATGGACGCAGGGTCGCAAAGTTATAAAGCTCATAGCACAAACAACTCTCAGTTTTTCAGATTCTCAGATTCTCAGATTCAAAATATTTCTCAGATTCTCAGTTTTTCAGGTTCTCAGTTTCTAAAAGCAATAGGTGAATGCGGGTTGGATAGAGCGGGAGCGGGAGCGGGAACGGGGATGTTTGAGATTCAGAGAGATGTTTTTAAGAAACAGATTGAACTCTCGGAACAGTATTCGAAACCTTTGATAATTCATGCTGTGCGTACTTATCCCGACATTATAGCAATAAGAAAAGAGACAAAAGCCAAACAACCATGGATTATCCACGGATTCCAAGGCAATGAACAATCGGCCGAACAACTTCTGAAACACGACGGAATATATCTTTCTCTTGGAGAGATATTGTTCAGGAACGAAGAACGTGCGAGACGGCTTTTACAGATAATTCCTTACGACAGACTTTTTCTCGAGACGGATGTCGCGGAGAGAAGCATAATCGATATTTATGAAAAAACTGTTTCTCTTTCGGATGTTGAAATGGAAAAGTTACGTTGCGATATTTTTGATAATTTTGTAAAAATTTTTGGACATATATGAATTGGAATTCTAGAACACAACTTTTGGTTGGAGAAGAAGGCGTCAAGAAATTGGCTGCGAGTCATGTTTTGGTTGTAGGACTTGGTGGAGTTGGCGCATACGCCGCTGAGCAACTGGCACGCGCAGGAATAGGTAAGATGACGATTGTTGACTGCGACACCGTTAACATAACAAATAAGAACAGACAGCTGCTCGCTTTAGACAGCACGCTTGGACGCCCTAAAGTTGAGGTGATGGCTGAACGTATCCGCGACATCAATCCTGATGTGGAAGTGATTCCAATAAATCAATATCTTAAAGATCAGCCTATCATCGACTTGATGGAGCAGAAATTCGACTTCGTTGTTGATGCCATCGATACTCTCGCCCCGAAAGTATTCCTTTTATATTATGCCATACAGAACAAACAGAACATCGTCAGCTGTATGGGAGCCGGAGGTAAGTTCGACCCGACAAAGATTGAAATCGCCGACATCTCGAAATCATATAATTGTCGTCTCGCGTTTTATATCAGGAAACGACTACATCGTCTCGGCATCCGCGAAGGTATTACCGTTGTCTTCTCGCCTGAGAAAGTGGCGGAAAGTGCCGTCTCGATAGAAGAACAAACAGAAAACAAGATAGCGACAGTAGGAACAATATCATATATGCCGGCGATATTCGGATGCTATTGCGCATCGCACGTCATCAGGAGTATCCTATCCCGTAACTAAGAACACCAAATCGTCTCTTTCCTTAACTTTCTCTTCAATTCTTGAGATGAAATAGGTGCGACGTGAGGTCTCGTCTAAGAGTCGCTGAGCATTGTTGAAGTCGCCAAGCTGACGATACATCTCAATGATGTCTAAGTTTGTTGCCTCATATTCCTCATCATCGGGAGTATATCTGTCTTTAAGAAGGTTAACCAAGATGTTGAGATTATCTATGAATTCGGTATGATGTAACTTGAACAATTCTTCTCCTGCCAACAATTTTTTTCTGTTACGATACCATACTTTGAAACTCATTTCTTTAGATGTATAACGTTCGATGCTCATCTGATATTTGTTTCTCACCAAGTCGTTATAAGCCCACCACATAAGTCGACGGAAATTTATCTCTTGGTCTCTGTTATAATCAGATTTCTCTAAGAAGTTTTTGTAATGATTCACAAGAGCTATTCTTCCTTCGTTGCTTCCGAAATGAACGCCGTAGAAACGCCAGCTGTTCCATGTATAGAAATTCTCATCAGGTTTTTTCTTGCTGATATAAGGTTCCTCATACTTCTCAATCCACGACCAATGATTACAAGCCGGACATACTACCATTTTTTGCTGTTCTGTTATATATCCGTCGTTCAATATCTTTCCATCGGAATATAGAATCGACTGATTAACCATCGACGATATTAGCAGATGACCTTCCATCCATGACTTGCATCTTGGGCATTGAATGTAAAATGTATCGAATTTAATCATAACAAGATTTTTACAAGATTATTTTCTTCCGAAGTCTGCAGGAATCTCTCCCCAAATTTCGGTTTTCCATTTATAAATAGGCACTCTGAAACTATTGGTATGAAGCCAATTCTCAGCCCATCGTATCACCTCGAAGAGCGGTTTGTTCTTCTCATTTTCAGTAATCTTGGTCTTACAAACCCCTTCTCTCACCCACTTCTGAGCGTTGACAGAATCGGAATATATCGGATAGCTGAGATTGTTTTTCTTCTGCCAAGCCAAGCAATACACTATGGCAAGAAACTCACCTATGTTGTTGGTACCATGTTCATAGACCGGACTTTTAAATAGATGTGTTTTTGTCTCAACGAATACACCTTGAAACTCCATCTTACCCGGATTGCCAGAACAAGCCGCATCGACGGCGATGCTCTGTCCTATTGGCTGTTGACTGACTGCTGATGGCTGATGGCTGATAGCTGACTGCTGATAGCCAGATTTAAATGCTTCTTCTGCACTCGCCCTGTCGGGAAATGACTTATACTGCGCACCCTTGAATCCTTCTATCTGCATCTTACAGGAGTCCCAGTTGCTGAAAACGCCTACTTGACGTCCATTCCAAACCACATAAAATTTGCTCTTTGCCATAACGCAAAAGTAAAAAAGATTTCGCTAATCACTCATTATTTTTTATGAAAAAATATTAAAATAAAAAATGATTGTTTTGATAAATTTTCGTAAAATTGCATCCTATTATTAAGTATGTGTATATATGACTTGCAATAAAAATAATGTAATCATAATATTGTCATTTCTAATATGTTTTATTTTCCTGATGCCTAATAATATTATGGCAGAAGAGAAAGAACAATCTGATGTTGTAGAGACTATAGATGATGATTTGAAAGAGGCAGAAGAGAAATTAGACGCTGGAAAACTTATCTTCGACCATATTCTCGATTCATACGATTGGCATATTTGTACCTGGAAAGGAAAACATATCAGCGTTTACCTCCCGATAATAGTCTTCTGTGAAGGCGAATTATATTGCTTCTCGTCCAAACATTTTCATCACGAACATCAGTATCATACTTTAAACAAACATGGTGATGAGGTGATTTTTGAGATTCCTGATGAAGGGAAATATGAAGGCAAAGTCGTCAGGGTGATGTCTGACGGGACGCAGGTGAAACCTTTCGACATTTCAATAACGAAGACTGTTTGCGGCTTGTTGATCTCATGTACGTTACTTGTTATTATCTTCTTGCTTGTTGCGAAAGGTTATCGCGACAGAGGCGAGAAAGCTCCAAAAGGATTACAGGCTCTCATCGAACCTTTGATTCTTTATGTGCGTGACGACATAGCCAAACCAAATATCGGTAAGGACTACGAGAAATATTTCCCTTATTTGCTAACGGTATTTTTCTTTATATTTTTTAACAATCTCTTAGGATTGATTCCGTTATTCCCGTTTGGAGCAAACATCACAGGAAATATCGCAGTGACAGCGGTGCTTGCGTTGTTCACGTTTTTCATTACGAACCTCACGGGAAAGAAACATTATTACGAAGATATTTTCAATACTCCGGGAGTTCCTTGGTGGTTGAAATTCCCGTTGCCGTTGATGCCTGTCATTGAAGTTGTAGGGTGTTTCATCAAACCTGTAGTTTTGGCGATTCGTCTTTTTGCAAATATAACAGCAGGACATATTGTTCTACTTGGATTTATCAGTATGATATTTATCGTTGGAGAGATGAGTGCGATGGCAGGTGCCGGAATGTCGGTGATGTCTGTTATACTTGCTATATTCGCCGATTGTCTTGAGGTGTTGGTAGCATATATCCAGGCATATGTGTTTACTTTGTTGTCGGCTATATATTTCGGTATGGCAGCAAAAGAAGCACACCATTAATAAATTGAAAGTTGAAAATTGAAAATTATGGTAGAGACGTCACCCCTGTGGCGTCTATGAAATGGAAAATTGAAAGTTGAAAATTGAAAATTATGGTAGAGACGTCACCCCTGTGGCGTCTATGAAATGGAAAATTGAAAATTATGGTAGAGACGTGACATATTACACCAATAACAATAAACACGATGTAATTGGTGCGTCTCAATCGAATTGAAACTTAAAAAATTATAAGTTATGTCATTATTAGTATTATTACAAGATGTAGTTCAGGCAGCCGCTGACTTGGCTCCATTGGCAAAATTAGGTGCTGCATTGGCAGCAGGTATCGTCACTATAGGTGCAGGTTTAGGCATCAGTAGAATCGGACACTCAACAATGGAAGCAATGGCTCGTCAACCTGAAATCGCAGGCAATGCTCAAACAAGTATGATCATCTCAGCAGCTTTTATTGAAGGTGTTTCATTCTTCGCATTGGTCGTCTGTATGCTCATCGCTCTTTAATGAGTGTAGAAATCGCGTCATTGCAGCGGTTGGCTGCAATGACGACACTTTTAAAATTGAAAATTGAAAATTTGGTTTAAGGTTTAATGCTTAAGGTTTAAAGTTGGATCTTATAAACTTTAAAACTTAAAACACTCAACTTTAAAACTACTCTAAACTTTAAACCTTAAACTCTAAACTAAAAAAATATGGAATTAATAACTCCCGATTTTGGTCTGTTGTTCTGGATGACATTAGCATTCGGAATAGTGTTTTTCGTATTGGCAAAGTTCGCTTTCCCTGTCATTAACGGTATGTTGAAAAAGCGTGAAGAAGAAATCAATAACGCTCTCGAATTAGCAGAACGTACACATAAAGAGATGGAACAGCTGCAAGCTAATAACGAGCAGCTTCTTCAAGAAGCCAAAGAAGAAAGAGCGAAACTGCTCAACGAGGCTAAACAGTTGTCGGACAAATTTATCGAAGATGCCAAGGTTAAGGCTAACGAGGAAAGAGACCGTATCATAGAAAACGCCAAAGAAGTTATCGAGCATGAAAAGATGGCTGCTACTACTGAAATCAAGAATCAGATTGCTGACATCTCCATAAAAGTGGCTGAGAAAATCATAGCAAAGAAACTCGATTCCGATAAGGAACAATTAGATTACATCAACCGTCTTCTTGAAGAAATAGAAGAAAGAAACCAAATGAATTAACTATGAAACCCAATTTGTTAGTCCATAGATATACAAAGGCTTTCCTTGAATTGGCGGTGCAGAACGAGCTCGTCGAAAAGGCACTTGATGACCTCCTCCTGGTAAAGACTACCATAGAAGGAAATAAAGAGTTGGATGCTCTTATCCATCAGCCTTTCGTCTCAAAAGAACGTAAGGTAAATATATTAAACAGGTTGTTTGCCGACAGAGTCGCCTCGATAACATTGAACCTCGTCAATCTTCTCATAGATAAAAATCGTGAAAATATCATTACTGACATATATGACGAGTATTATGTCTTATATCTAGAATATAAGAAGATAGCGGTCGTAACAGTGACATCAGCAGTCGCTCTCGATGAGAAAACTACCGACAGAATCGTTAACATCATTAAACATAAGATTGTGAAGAAAGATACTATCGAGGTTAAGAATGTTATCGATAAAAGTATCATCGGAGGATTTATCGTAAAATATAACGACTATGTTTATGATGCCAGTATCACTCACACTTTGAAACGTCTGCATTCTGACTTTGAAGAGAACTTATTTGTTAAAGGATATTAAGAAAAGAAATAAAAATTTTTAAGATGGAAAATATAAAACCTGCTGAGATATCAGCGATATTACTTCAAGAATTAACCAACTTCGACACCAAGAGCGAACTCGATACTAAAGGTTCGGTGCTTCAAATCGGTGACGGTGTTGCTCGTGTCTATGGTATGATGGATGCTGAAGCCGGCGAGTTGGTGGAGTTTGAAAAGACCGGTACAATGGGTATCGTCTTGAACCTTGAACAAGATAATGTTGGTGTCGTTCTCTTGAACGATGCAGGAGATATTAAAGAAGGTGACATCGTGAGATGTACTCATCGCATCGCTTCTCTGAAAGTAGGAGAAGGAATGCTCGGTCGTGTCGTCAACACCCTTGGCAATCCTATCGATGGTAAAGGCGCCATCAAAGGCGAAACATTAGATATGCCTCTTGAACGTAAGGCTCCCGGCGTCATCTATCGTCAGCCTGTTAGCGAACCTTTGCAAACCGGTATCAAATCAATCGACGCCATGATTCCTATCGGTCGTGGTCAACGTGAACTTATCATCGGCGACCGTCAGACAGGTAAGACGACTATCGCTGTCGACACCATCTTAAACCAAAAAGAATTCTACGACAGAGGAGAACCTGTCTATTGTATATATGTTGCGGTAGGACAAAAAGGTTCTACCATTGCCAATGTGGTACAGACATTGGAAGACAACGGTGCTCTTCCTTACACTATCGTAGTTGCCGCCACAGCATCCGACACCGCAGCAATGCAATATTACGCACCGTTTGCAGGCGCCGCCATCGGAGAATATTTCCGCGATACCGGACGTCCTGCTCTCGTAGTTTATGACGACTTGTCGAAACAAGCGGTTGCATATCGTGAAGTATCTTTGTTGCTCCGTCGTCCACCAGGACGTGAGGCATATCCCGGCGACGTATTCTATCTCCACTCAAGATTATTGGAACGCGCTGCCAAGATCGTTAATAACGACAGCATCGCTAAGAATATGAACGACCTCCCTGAATGTCTTAAAGACAAGGTGAAAGGTGGCGGTTCATTGACAGCACTTCCAATCATTGAAACACAAGCCGGTGACGTCTCCGCTTATATCCCGACCAACGTGATTTCAATCACCGACGGACAGATATTCTTAGAAACCAACCTATTCAACTCCGGTATACGTCCTGCTATCAACGTAGGTATCTCAGTATCGCGTGTCGGTGGTAAGGCACAAATAAAGTCGATGAAGAAAGTCGCCGGTACACTTAAGATAGACCAGGCTCAGTTCCGTGAATTGGAAGCATTCTCTAAATTCGGTTCCGACTTAGATGCGGCAACACAATCAATATTGGAAAAGGGACGTCGTAACGTACAGATGCTCATCCAACCTCAGTCATCACCAATGAAAGTGGAAGAAGAAGTGGCTATGATATATTGCGGCGTGAATAACCTTATGCGTGAACTTCCTCTCAACAAAGTTGCAGAGTTTGAGAAAAACTATATAGCAATACTCAACAGCAGTCATTCCGATGTCTTGGTTAAGATTAAACAGGGTCAATATGATGATGAGATAACAGGAGTTTTGAGGAAAGTAGCTGCTGAGGTTTGTGAAACATTGAACAAGTAATATTAAGCGTTATGGCAAACTTAAAAGAAGTCAGGACGAGAATAGAATCTGTCAACTCGACGAAGCAGATCACGAGTGCCATGAAGATGGTGGCGGCTTCTAAGTTGCGTAAGTCGCAGAATGCTATCTTGGCGTTGCGTCCATACGCGGAAAGATTTAGTGAAATGCTGGCGCAGTCAACAGACAACAGTCAACAGACAACAGTCTTTTTCGAAAATAGAGAAACTGAAAAAATACTGATAATTCCACTTTCATCCAATAAAGGATTGTGCGGAGTGTTCAATGCTAACGTAATCCGTGCTACTATGAATCTTATCAAAGACGAATATCAGACATATCTGGATGATAACAAACTTGATATCTTATGTATAGGTTCCAAAGTTGAAGACGCACTGAAGTTTAAGAAATATCCTGTCATTGGAAATGAAAATGTTCTTCTCGACGATTTGACATACGACAACGCCGCCACTTTTGCTGAACGACTGATGAAAGATTATCAAGACAAGAAGTACGATAAGATAGTATTCGTCTATAATCAATTTAAAAATGCCGCGACACAGGTTTTGGTGACAGAGCAGTTTCTTCCGATTAGCGGTCAGCAATCGGCGGTCAGCGGTCAGCAGTCAGCAGTCAGTCATCAGCAGGATCAAGGTATAGAGTTTATTTTTCAACCCAATAAAGAAGAGATTCTCACGACTATGATTCCTAAGTCGTTGAAGCTTCAGGTTTATAAGATTTTGTTAGATAGTTTTGCTTCTGAACAAGGAGCTCGTATGATTTCGATGACGCAGGCAACAGACAATGCGACGGAGCTTCTGAAAGAGTTGAATCTAACATACAACAAAGTCCGACAGTCGTCAATCACAAACGAGTTGGTTGAGATTGTCAGTGGTGCCGATGCGCTTAACAATTAAGTGGATTTCCATAACAAATAGAGAGAGTTGCAGTCGCAACCCTCTCTATTTGTTAATTGTCTCTTTCTCGGTAGGAAGAATAAGGGAATCCTATTCCTCTTTTAGTTTCCCAATATGTGATATTTACAGACGCTTCGGGGATGGTGATGGTTTTGTCGTTGATAATATTCCAGAAGTGATCTGCTCCAGGACCTTGGTTTGTATTTGTCAATACTATGATTGTTTTATCATTGATATCGTCTCTTATAAAAAACGAACGATAAGCTTTCCACCATCCATAGTGATAATAACATCCTGGATATTTATCCGATATTCTCCAACCGAAACCATAATTGTCTTTGCGTTTTCTACTTCTCGGACTTCCTGGTTTGAAAGCCTCATCCTGAATAGAATCAGGAATGAGCAGACCATAATCAACGGCGGTCCAGAATTTAAACATATCTTCGGTATTTGAAATCATCATCTTGTCGCCTTTAACACCGTTGAGATATTCATTAGGAGCCTGCATAGGACGACGTCTGTCGGTATAATAACCTTGAACCACATCATCGATATACAACGAGACAGGTTTGTCAGGATTCATCTCATAGATATAAGAATTATCCATACCCAGAGGTTCAAAGATATTAACTCTCATATAATCGGCGAAAGGCATCCCGCTGACACGCTCCACTATTGAAGCCAAAAGCGCATAGTTGACATTACTATAATTAAATCCTCCGTTAGGTTTGAAATATGGATTCGGTTTATATTTTGCATAATATTCAATCATGTCTTCATTGAGAAACGGTTGTTTTCTGTCTGGCCATTTGGCATCGGCAAGACTCTCATATCGCGACAATCCCGAACGATGATTCAGCAACAAACGAGTTGTGACACCTTCGTAAGGAAACTCAGGAATATATTCCCTAATATCGAGGTCATAGTCAATCAGACCTTCATTCCTCAGAATCATAATGGCCTCTGCAGTAAACATCTTCGACACCGAACTCAATTGAAATATATCATTTTCTTGAATACTATCGGTTCTCTTCCTCAGGTTACGAAATCCCCATGCACCTTTATAAACAATCCTACCCTGCTCGGCATACAAAACAGTTCCATTGAAACCAACTCTTCTTCTCAAGTTTTTTAAAGTATTTTCAATATTTGTCGCTTTCTTCTCAATGAGTTCTTTATCGAGACTGATGAAGATACTATCTACATTTACTACAGGCAGAGGTTTTTCCACTTCCGGTTCCACATAAACGTTTTCGTCTTCATTTGAACATGATGATGTTGCAGCAATCATCAATATACCACATATAATTAATAAGGTATTATTGACAATGGATTTAAATATTGTTCTGTATAACATAGGCATATATTTTATTTATTAAGGATTATAATTATCAGATATTTTATTAGGTCATTGTTTAAGATGAGAGATTGCCTTCTGCAATATTTCATCCATTGGTTCATATATTGGGTAGAACGCCTCATCGCCGAAGACATCTCTTGCCACATATGCTTTGAACAATGGTTCCGATAGTTCTCGTGCTTTTGCTTTTTCCTTGTCGTTACCTTTAATATTTTTCGCTTCGGAACGTTTCATCAATTCGTTAAACATAGCATCTGTAAATACAAATTTCTCGTTGAAACTCTTGGCATCGCCATATTTCAAGATTTCGTTACGATGAGCGTCTGCATAGTCGAAAGCATATTGGAATAGGATTGCATTATTAGCCATCTTATTGAAGAAATATCTTGTGCTGTCGTTTTCCAATGCCACGTAGATATCAGGCATAATTCCGCCTCCGCCATAAACCACCTTACCACCCGGTGTTATATATTTCAATGAGTCGGCGAAGTGTATACTGTCAACATTAAACATCTCGCCACTTTCATAACGTGAATATTCTTCGAGTAGATATTCTTTCTTGTCGCCACTGAAAGGTTTCTGGATGCAGCGACCTGTAGGAGTGTAATAACGAGCAATGGTAAGACGTAACGCTCCATTTTCACCGAGGTCAAATTGTTCCTGCACGAGACCTTTACCAAAGGAGCGACGCCCGATGATGACACCTCTGTCGTTGTCTTGAAGCGCACCTGCTACAATCTCACTGGCACTGGCAGAACCTTCATTGATAAGTACCACCACATCGTTGTTCTCCCACAACCCTCTGTGACGTGAGAATATGTATGAACGGTCGCGATGTTCGCCTTGGGTATATACTATCAAGTTGTTATCGGGGAGCAACTCATCCACTACACCGACACCTTCTCCCAGATATCCACCGGTATTATCTCTCAAGTCTAAGATAAGTTTCGTCATCCCTTCAGACTTAAGTTTCTTTATCGCCTGCACAAACTCTTTATGCGTGGTGGCAGAAAATTTGGTTATCTTAATGAAACCAATCTCATCGTCAATCATATAAGATATATCGACACTATAAGTTGGAATAACATCTCTTTTTATTGTGAAATCGAGCAAACCATCAACGCCGCGTCTCTTAATCTTGACATCAATCATGGTTCCACGTTCACCTTTAAGAAGACTCATTGCGGTTTTATTTGTGACCTTATTTCCTGCCACTAAAGAATCACCAACATAAATTATCCTATCGCCCGCCATAATTCCTACTTTTTCAGATGGTCCACCTTTGATAGTATTGATGATAGTAATCGTATCCTTCTCTATCCTGAAAGAGACACCTATGCCGTGAAAACTCCCTTTCAAACTCTCGTTAACCTCGTCGAGAATCTCCGGCTTTATGTATTCGCTATGAGGATCCATCGACTCCAACATACTGGTTATCGTCTTCATCTGAAGATCTTTCATATTTACAGTGTCGACATATTCATTATCTATAAGAGAAAAAATATCATCGATAAACAATGAATTATTGCCAGAATCTTCAGCAACAACTCCATTTGACTTTGCGATATAAATTCCGAACAACACACCTACAGCAAGGATAACGGAATAAACTATAGGTGTCAGACATTTATTTTTCATATAAAAAACAGATATTATTGATTTTAGATATTAACCCATCAGATTTGCAAAGATAATTTATTTAAATGAATAATAAATGCCTATTTAATTATTATCATCAAAATTAATTTAGTCATAATTATCATGTGAGTTCTTCATAAAGATACGACATTCACAAATTCTAAATAATATTTCATTAACTTTATAAAAAAAATTATTTTTGTGTATTCTAATGATAGACTACAGTCATTATCTTATTCGTAAGTAGTAATTCAATTTGAGAAGAGTGATAATAATTTATTATGGCAAAATTTAAAGTAATAGACGGCGTAGGCATCATACCGGAAGGAACAGATGTAATACCTTATAGAGCGTTTTATGGTTGCTCTTTTTTAGAATCGATAGTCATTCCGGATTCGGTAACTTGTATCGGAGAGAGCGCATTCTTTGGTTGCTATAATCTGACATCTGTTGTCATTCCGGATTCTGTAACTGAAATTAGAAACAAAGCTTTCTATAATTGTACTAAACTGAAATCGATAATAATCCCTGAATCAGTAGAAAGTATCGGAGGAGGCGCTTTTAACGGATGTAAGAGTCTGATATCAATAATAATACCTAAGTCGGTAAAAAGTATTGAATCATACAGCTTTGCTAAGTGTATTGGTCTGGTATCGATAGAAATTCCTGAATCAGTAACAAGTATCGGAGCATTCGCCTTTAATGAATGTAAGAGTCTGAGGTCAATGATAATTCCTAAGTCGACAACAATAATCGGGAAAGGATGCTTTAAGACTTGTAGCAGTCTAAGATCATTAGTCATCCCTAAATTGGTGACAGAAATCGGACTTAATGCTTTCTACAAATGCAGCGGTCTTAAGTCAATAAAGGTTGAGGAAGGCAATACTAGATACGACTCAAGAGACAACTGCAATGCCATCATAGAGACCGAAACAAACACTCTTATTGTGGGATGTTCTAATACAAAAATACCTGAATCGGTGACAAGTATCAACAATAAAGCATTCCAATATTGTAAAGATTTGACTTCGATAGTTATCCCCGATAATATAACCGACATTAAATTGAACACATTCACATGTTGCTATCGTCTATCTTCAATAAAGGTTTCAGAGGGTAACAAAAGATATGACTCCAGAAACGACTGCAACGCCATTATAGAAACAGAAACAGATACTATCGTAATAGGATTCTTTAACACAGTCATCCCCAATACTATAACCAGAATTGGAGATAAAGCGTTCAAATACAGCAAAGGTTTGACATCTATAGTCATTCCCGATTCGGTAACTGAAATAGGAAAGAATGTATTCTCGGAATGCTATCGTTTAACATCGATAAGAGTTTCGTCAGGCAACAAGAACTACGACTCAAGAAATGACTGCAATGCCATAATAGAAACAGAGACAAACACTCTCTTAACAGGATGCCAAAACACAATTATCCCTGATTCTGTTACCAGCATTGGATACGGAGCATTCGCTCATTGCAGTGGTTTGACATTCATAGAAATTCCAGATTCAGTAACAACCATCGAACATGGGGCATTCATAGGTTGCAGCAATCTGACATCTATAGTTATCCCCGATTCGGTAACAACCATAGAAATAAATGCTTTCAATGGTTGTAATGCACTTAAGACGATATATGTTCCGGAAAATAAAACAAATTATTTTAAGAAATTATTACCTTATGATTTGCACGAATATATCGTAGAGAAGTAATAAAGTATTTACAATAAATAATCGAAATATTAAAAAAAATATATTTTTGTGAGTCCTGATGATAGATTATAAGAAACGCTATGCTTCTTTTTTTGAAAGATAATAAAATGACGATTGTATAAAATTAAAATAATAAGGGGATTTCTATAAATTACTATAGTTTAATTTAATAAGTAATTTACAGACCCCCTTTCATTTGCATTGATACAGACTTTATTCTCTTACAACCAATTTGTAACCAATTCCATGAACATTCTGTAGTTCCACATTAGGATCATCTTGCAGAAGTTTTCTAAGTTTATTGATATAAACGTCCATATTCCTTGCGCTGAAGTAATTTGCTTTGTTCCATATTCTTTGAAGGATAAACGTACGTTCAACGACTCTGTTTTTATATTCACAGAACAGATATAGCAAGTCCATTTCTTTATGTGTGAGACGATGTTCCATGCCATCACGTATCAGGATATGGCGTACGGTATCGAAAGTGTAGGATGCCAGTTGAAATATATGTTCATTATGAGTTCTAACCCCAACCCTCCTGCATATTGCTTTAACTCTGTCTAAAAGTTCTTCCATGCTAAATGGTTTGGTGATATAATCATCGGCACCCACTTCAAATCCTTTTGACACATCAAGTCTGGAGGATTTCGATGTTAGGAATACGAGTGGAATGTCTTTGTCTTTTTCCCTAATTTTCTCTGCTAAAGAAAAACCATTTATTCCTTTTAATTCAATACCCGAGATAATGAAATCATATATTTCGTTCTCATAATGTTTTAAAGCCTCGGTTCCATCGAAGCATAAAGTTGTAGGGTAACCTCTCATCATCAGATAGGATTTTAGAATATAACCCAAGTTCTTGTCATCCTCGACAAGAAGAATCTTTATGATCGTGTTCATACATTTTAATTTTAATAGTTAATAATTTGTAATAAATACATTACATTTTTTAAGTATTATTAACTTTCTAATTGCAATTACCCAGTACCATATAGTATTTTGTTAATAATGTGTACAAATATAAGGTTGATAAATAGTTAATTCCAAATTTAATAGTGATTTTTTATTAAATTTTTATAACTTTTATTTAATTTTCATAAAAAAATTAAGATTTAAGTTAATTTTTATTAAGTATTAAAGAAAAATTATTATCTTTGCAGTGCGAATGATGTAAATCCATATAACATTATTCGTAAGGTTTCATAAATTTTGGTTTTTGGTTCTCGAGACCGTCCTGCTCAGGGATGGTCTCTTTTTTTGTACCTACTAAGCTATAAAAAATAAAAGAGGCGCCACTTCAAATGACGCCTCCATACTTTTATAGTTTATACATTTATTACATCATACCTGGCATACCACCCATTTGTGGGTTCATTGCAGGCATAGGATTTTCTTCTTTATGGTTTGAGATAACACATTCTGTTGTGAGGAGCATACTTGCGATAGATGCTGCATTTTCCAAAGCCACTCTTGAAACTTTAACTGGATCGATAACACCTGTCTTCAAGAGATTTTCGTATGTCTCTGTACGAGCATTGAAACCGAAGTCACCTTCACCTTCTTTAACTTTATTTACAACAACAGAACCTTCCAAACCTGCGTTTTCAACGATTTGACGTAATGGTTCTTCCAGAGCACGTTTAATGATAGCGATACCTGTTGTTTCGTCGTCGTTTTCGCCTTTCATCTTTTCGATAGAACTGATTGCACGAATGAAACCAACACCGCCACCAGGGATGATACCTTCTTCAATAGCTGCTCTAGTTGCATTCAAAGCATCTTCAACGCGGTCTTTCTTTTCTTTCATTTCAACTTCACTTGCTGCACCAACGTATATAACTGCAACACCACCAGCTATTTTTGCCAAACGTTCTTGTAATTTTTCACGGTCGTAATCTGATGTTGTTGTAGCGATTTGAGCCTTGATTTGTGCTGCACGTGCGTCGATGGCTTCTTTTGAACCTTGACCATTAACGATTGTTGTATTATCTTTTGTGATAGTAATCTTATCTGCTGAACCAAGTTCTGCCAAAGTAGCATCTTCCAAACGATAACCTTTTTCTTCACTAATTACAGTACCGCCTGTCAAGATAGCGATGTCTTCCAACATTTCTTTTCTTCTGTCGCCGAAACCTGGAGCCTTAACAGCAACAACTTTCAAAGAACCACGTAAACGGTTAACAACCAATGTTGCCAATGCTTCGCTGTCGATGTCTTCTGCTATGATTAAGAGTGGACGACCTGTTTGTAATGATTTTTCAAGGATTGGGAGCAAGTCTTTCATGACAGAAACTTTCTTGTCATAAATCAAGATGAAAGGATTTTCATAAACTGCTTCCATTTTTTCAGTATTGGTTACGAAATAAGGAGAGATGTAACCGCGGTCGAATTGCATACCTTCAACAACATCGACGTGCGTTTCAATACCTTTAGCGTTTTCAACTGTGATAACGCCTTCTTTCTTAACCTTTGCCATAGCTTCTGCAATCAAAGTACCGATAGCATTGTCGTTATTTGCTGAGATACTTGCAACTTGTTGAATTTTGTCGATGCTCTCGCCAACTTGTTCTGATTGTGCTTTTAAAGATTCTACTACTATTGCTACAGCTTTGTCGATACCTCTCTTAAGGTCCATTGGGTTAGCACCTGCTATAACATTTTTCAAACCAGCTGCTACGATTGCTTGTGCCAATACTGTAGCTGTTGTTGTACCGTCACCTGCGAGGTCATTAGTTTTAGAGGCAACTTCTTTAACTAATTGAGCACCCATATTTTCTACAGGGTCTTGTAATTCTATTTCTTTAGCTACAGAAACGCCGTCCTTTGTGATGTGAGGAGCACCGTATGATTTTTCGATGATAACGTTACGACCTTTAGGTCCGAGAGTTACTTTTACTGCGTTAGATAAAGCGTCAACGCCTTTTTTTAAACCGTCGCGTGCGTCTAAGTTGAATAATATGTCTTTTGCCATTTCTTTACTATTTTAAAATTTTTAAATATGAAATAAAAAATAATGAGAGTTAAAATCAGATGATTGCGATAACATCATTTTCTCTCATTATCATATAATCTTTTCCTTCTAAGTGGAACTCTGTGCCGGCGTATTTGCCATAAATAACTACGTCGCCAACTTTCAATGTCATAGGATTGTCTTTTGTACCAGGACCAACTGCCACTACAACACCTTTTTGTGGTTTTTCTTTTGCTGTGTCAGGAATGATAATTCCGCTTGCTGTCTTCTGTTCTGCGAGAGCTGGTTCGATAACGACTCTGTCTGCCAATGGTTTAATTGATAATTGTGCCATAATTTTTATTTTTATATTTATGTGATTTTTATTTTTCTGCCTGCCTCTTGTCAAAATGTTTGCCAAAAGTTAAAACAAAAAAAAATGTCAGAAAGTGTGACAATCTGACATTTTTCTTTACTATAACTATTGTATTATTCAGCTTCTGTTGCTGTTGGCATTTGATATTCAGAAGGTGTTACTGTGTTTTCTATTACTTCACGCATCTCGGTATCTACTTGAATACCTGTGCTGACACCATTCTTAGGAATCGACAAACTTGAAACAAGGCAGAGAGCAACTAAAACTATAGCCAATGTCCATGTTGTTTTTTCTAAGAAATCAGTAGTCTTGCGAACACCTAAAATTTGGTTTGATGATGAGAGGTCGGATACCAATCCGCCACCTTTTGAATTCTGAACTAAAACAACCAACATCATCAAGAAACTGACGATAAGGATGAATACTGAAACTGCTACGTACATCTTAATATCTATTTATTGTTAAACTTATTTTTTGCCTTTTCAATTAATTCTGCAAAGTAAACACTTTTTTCTGGATTTTTCAAACTTAATTTTTGATATATTGAAATTGCTTTTTCAACATGACCTTGGTTAAGATAAATATTTGCTAATGTTTCACTTATGATATTTTCTTGATCTACAACACTCGCTTGTGCCATCGTAATAGGATTAAAGAACTCTTGTTTTTGACGTGGCATCTGAGGATTTTCTGCGATAAATTTGTCTATAATTTCTGTTTTTGACAACGTTTTATGTTCTTCTTTTTTCTCTTGTTCCAACTCCATTATCCTACTTTCAATGAGCGACTTCAACTCATCTAAGCTACGGCGTTTTTCCTCAAGTATCGCCATCTCTCTCGACAACTCTTCTTGTGAACCTCTCAAATCAATCTCTGGAATAATGAATGTCTTCTCAGGAATAATATCCTCCTCTGCTCCAAATTCATCGGGCAACTCGGTCTTCACCTTCTCTTGCGACTCAGAGATAAGATGCCGCAACACACTCCTATTAGGTGTCATAGCTGCTGCTATACGTATCTGTCTGTCGGAATTTTTATGCTCGTGAAGATTCATTCCAACCGCAAGAAGTAATTGCGCAAGAGTAAAATATGGATATAACCTAACAAGCTCTGTCAGTGCTGCTACATCTTCCTCATTGATGTCATGAATATCAGTGATGATATGTTTAAATCTCTCATTATCCATAAGTTACCAATTTACCACAGCCTTATTAAAAATATCTTCACACAAATTATTGACGATCTCCTCTACAAGAACATCTTGAACAGAACTTAAATCTTGTCCACTTGGATAGTCTTGATATTGAGAGAAACTTTGTTCAAAACTCTTAGACTCATCATATTTATTTGTGAACCTTACATTTACGGTGACTGTCAACCTGTTCATAGCAGCGGTTTGATTACCTGTGATAGCTATTGGTGAGGTGCTATAACCCGTAATTTCACCTTCCAAAGCGAGATCTCCATTCTGAGCAACAGATTGTAATGTCGTCTGATTTACAAATATATCATTCAAAGCATTGGTAAGCGTATTACTCAAAAGTGGATTGACGAGCTGTGCGTTGTTAGGGAAATACTGAACAGAGACCGTCTTTGCCTCCGCCGGAATAGATGCTCCAGAGAACGAATATATTCCGCAGCTACTCAATAATAGACAACAAGTCAATAAGACTGTGGGACAACGAGTTATAAGTCGCCAAGTCACTAAGTCACCGAGTCGCCAAGTATTTTTGCGTCTCTGCGTCGCTATGTCTCTGCGTCTCTGTGTCATTAAATTCTCCATCACAGTTTGATTTGATATTCGTTAATCTTTCTATACAATGTTCTCTCGCTGATACCTAATTCCTTAGCAGCATCTTTTCTCTTTCCTTTATGTCTCTCCAACGCCTTATATATCAGATCTCTTTCTGTCTGAACCAACGACAACGTCTCTTCCTCATGAGCATGAATAGTATGTGTATCTTCATCTTGAACATAAACGAAGCTGTCTTCCGGCTCTTCCATCGGAGAAATCACTGTAGCGTTGATAGGTGTGATATTCGATGGCTCAGGAAGATGTTGCATATTACCGCTGTTTCTTTGTTCCGACAACTCCTTGACAGTCCTTCGAAGCTCCATAATGTCGTTCTTCATATCGAACAACACCTTATATAATATATCGCGTTCCGAGAGTGGGTCTTCGTCTTTGCCTCCTTTGTATAATGTAGGCAATGAAGTGACATTGTTATTTGGAAGATAATTCTTCAAAATATCGGGCGTTATGATTCTCTCTTCTTCGATGATTGAAATCTGCTCTGTGATATTTTTCAGCTGTCTGATGTTACCGTCCCAACGATAATTCTCCATCATGACAACAGCTTCTGGCGTGAGTTGCACCGCTGGCATACGATATTTCTCTGCGAAGTCAGCAGCAAACTTTCTGAATAGTAACTTGATATCTTCCTTACGCTCGCGTAATGCTGGGATACGAATAGGCACAGTATTGAGTCGATAATATAAATCTTCTCTGAACTTGCCTTTTTCTATTGCTAACGGAATGTTGAGGTTGGTAGCAGCTACTATCCTCACATCGGTCTTCTGTACTTTCGAGGAACCGACTTTAATAAACTCGCCATTTTCTAAGACTCTCAGCAGTCGTGCCTGCGTCGCTAAAGGAAGTTCGCCAACTTCATCTAAAAAAATAGTGCCACCGTCGGCTACTTCAAAATATCCTTTGCGAGTGTCGATAGCTCCTGTGAAAGAGCCTTTCTCGTGTCCAAATAATTCCGAATCAATGGTGCCTTCTGGAATGGCTCCGCAGTTGATGGCAAAATAATTCTTGTGTTTCCTCGAACTGTTCTGATGTATTATCTGAGGGATAACATCTTTACCGGTTCCGCTCTCTCCGTTAATCAATACGGTGAGGTCGGTGCCGGCAACTTGTACCGCAATCTCAATGGCTCTATTG
>JAZUST010000090.1:0-13417 GCA_045606865.1 Bacteroidales bacterium | reverse complement strand
CATCATCTTGTCGATGCTAACCATCTTGCGGACAGCTTTACGGATTGTTGAGAAGTTGGTGAGCATACCACCTGGCCAACGTTCTGTTACGTAAGGCATGTTAACCTTTTGTACGAGTTCAGCAACGATGTCTTTAGCTTGTTTCTTTGTTGCAACGAAGAGGATCTTTTTGCCTGATCTTGCTAATTGACGTACTGCATTAGCTGCTTCGTCAATTTTGGCTTGTGTTTTATACAAGTCTATAATATGGATACCATTACGTTCCATGAAGATGTAAGGAGCCATATTTGGATTCCACTTTCTTCTTAAGTGTCCAAAGTGACAACCTGCATCTAATAATTGTTCGAATGTTACTTGTGTCATGTGTTACTTTTTTTAAATGTTTACTTTCACTGATGCAATTGTTGAGTAGCTTGTCAGATCTCAACAATTTGGATGCTAAACACAAATGCTTGCCTTTTGATAGACTAACGTTTGCTGAATTGGAATTTCTTACGAGCTTTTGGCTGACCTGGTTTCTTACGTTCGACCATACGTGGGTCACGACGCATTAAACCTTTAGCCTTGAGGATAGGACGATATTCAGGATTGATTTCGCACAATGCACGGCTGATAGCTAAACGTAATGCTTCAGCTTGTCCGTTGATACCACCACCATCGAGGTTGACCTTAATGTCGAATTGACCGAGAGTTTCGGTTAACATTAAAGGTTGTTCTACAACGTAATGAAGGATGCTTGTTGGGAAATATTCCTTATAGTCGCGCTTGTTAATCGTAATGTTTCCGTTACCTGCTTTTACATATATACGTGCAACAGCAGTCTTTCTTCTACCTAAAGCGTTGATTACTTCCATGATAATTATTTGGTATTGATTTTAAGTTCGATTGGTTGTTGTGCCTGATGTTTGTGGTCAGGACCTGCGTAAACGTACAAATTACGGAATATTGCATTTCCAAGAACTGTCTTTGGAAGCATTCCTTTGATAGCATGTTCAAGAACTGCGATTGGCTTTCTCTTCAATTGCTCTTCTACAGTTCTGAATCTTTGTCCACCAGGATAACCTGTGTGGTGAACGTAAGTCTTTTCTGTTAATTTTTTGCCGGTGAGGACGACTTTCTCGGCATTGATAATTATGACATTGTCGCCACAATCACTGTGGGGAGTAAAGCATGTCTTCCTCTTACCTCTAAGGACCTGTGCTACTTCAGAAGCTAATCTACCTAAAGTCTGGCCCTCAGCATCAACGATATACCACTTCTTATTGGCATTTTCCTTGTTGACGCTAACTGTTTTGTAACTTAATGTATCCATTTGATTAATAATAATTTATGCTGTTTATTCAACATTTGTTTTCTACCTGTATAAAACGGGTGCAAAATTAAAACTTTTTTTCTTATAAAACAATACCTTAGAATTTTTTTTTGAAACTTTTTAAATAATGGTCGCAAGGTCGCAAAGTCGCAAAGTCGCAGGGTTTATGATTTTTATAAATATTATACAATAAATTTAATAATCATATGTTAATATTATAGGTATAATCAATTAAAACACAAAACTTATGAAACGTTGTATAGAAAATCTACAAATTTGGCAATTTTCAAGAGTCCTTGTAAATCGCATTTATGAAATTACTGCTATAAGTAAAGATTATGGATTTAAGGATCAAATTCAAAGAGCTGCAATTAGTATTATGAATAATATTGCAGAAGGACATGATTCTGGGTCTGATTCTAAGTTTATCTATTATTTAAATGTGTCACGTGGGAGTTGCTCCGAAGTAAACTCTATGCTCTACTTATGTGAAGATTTCAAATTATGCAATTCAGAGAAAAGAGTGGAATTACAAAATGAAATCAGAAAAATCTCAACAGGATGCTTGAAAATGATAAACACTCTCAAAGCCTCAAGGTCATAGGATCAAAAAAACTTTGCGACCTTGTGACCCTGTGACCTTGCGACCTTATTTCGTCAACCTCTGGAAACATTCTTCAATGCTCGTCTCCTCGCGTTGCATACTTTTTATTATCACATTATTATTAATTGCCCAGCGCATCAGGTCTTGTCTTATGTCTAAATCGGCTTTCGATTCCAAAATCCAGCGTGTGTCGTCAATGGATTTAGCTTGCTTCAATCCGATGATGTTTCTCAACATTTCCATCGTGACCTTGCCGTCAAATTCAACGACCAAAACATTGTCCGATTCTTTTGTCAGATTCTCGATATTGTCGTTCGCAACAACTACACCTCTATTAATAATAATGACTTTGTCGCAGAGCGCTTCAACTTCTTGCATGATGTGTGTCGATAATAAAACTGTTTTTTCCTTGCCTAAATCTCTGATTAAACCTCTGATGTCTATCAACTGGTTAGGGTCTAATCCGGAAGTCGGCTCGTCTAAAATCAGCACAGACGGATTATGAATCATGGCTTGAGCCAAACCGACTCTTTGTCTGTATCCTTTCGACAATGCGCCAATCTTCTTATGCTTCTCAACGCCCAACCCAGTCATCTCTATCATTTCGTTGATACGCTTGATCGCATCCTGTCCTGTGATATGATGTATGCCTGCTACAAACTCCAAATATTCTTTAACGTACATATCCAAATACAAAGGATTATGTTCAGGCAGATAACCTACACATTTGCGTACTTCCATCGATTGTTCCCAAATGTCGTAACCTTCAACGCTGACTGTTCCTTTGGTAGGAGGAATGAAACATGTTATAATCTTCATCAAAGTTGACTTACCTGCACCATTAGGACCTAATAATCCTACAATTTCTCCTTTGCCAATCGTCAATGAAACATCATTGAGAGCTAATTGGGTATCGTATTGTTTTGTAACGTTTTGAACTATTATCGACATACTTAATTATTTGTTTTGCAAAGATAATATTTTTCTACAAAAAAATTACTCAATTTGAAAAAACTGTTGTATCTTTGCACTCTCAAAAACGTGGAAAGATTTGATTGATTGCAACCACAAGAAAAAAATGCTAAAACAATGTTTTTTTCCTAACATTTTACAATCACAAACTGTCCGCAAATTTATTTATTTAAAACAAAATTAAATTAATTTGTATGGGTTACTATTTCACATCCGAATCAGTCTCTGAAGGCCATCCTGATAAAGTGGCTGATCAAATTTCTGACGCTGTCTTGGACGAAATGCTCCGTCAAGATCCTGAATCTAAAGTCGCTTGCGAAACATTGGTCACAACGGGTCTCGCAGTGATAGCCGGCGAAGTCAAATCGGAAGGTTATGTCGATATTCAAAAGACAGCACGCCGCGTCATCGAACGCATAGGTTACAACAAAGCAGAATATCAATTCGACAGCAAGTCATGCGGCGTCATCTCTGCAATTCACGAACAATCTCAAGACATCAACCGCGGTGTTGAACGTAAGAAAGAAGAAGAACAAGGTGCCGGAGACCAAGGTATGATGTTCGGCTTCGCTTGCAAAGAAACTGACGACTATATGCCTCTCACAGCTGAGTTGTCGCATATCTTATTACACGAGCTTTCACAGATTCGCCGCGAAGGCAAGAAGATGAAATATCTTCGTCCAGATGCTAAGTCACAAGTCACGGTAGAATATGGTCCAAACTGGAAACCTCTTCGCATCGACACTATCGTCATCTCAACTCAACATGACGAATTTCTTGATGACGACGAAGCAATGATAAAAACCATAGAACACGACGTGAGAACTATCCTTATCCCAAGAGTGAAGAAACTTCTACCTCAACGCGTGAAACTTCTTTTCAAGTCCGACATGAAATTGTTTGTAAATCCTACAGGCAAGTTCGTCATCGGCGGTCCTCATGGAGACACAGGTCTCACGGGAAGAAAGATTATCGTTGACACTTACGGTGGTCGCGGTGCTCATGGCGGCGGTGCTTTCTCAGGAAAAGACTCTTCAAAGGTCGACCGCTCGGCAGCTTACGCAGCACGTCATATCGCCAAGAACTTAGTCGCTTCTGGCGCTTGCGATGAAGTTCTCGTTCAAATAGCATACGCTATCGGCGTGGCAGAACCTGTAGGTTTCTACGTAAACACAAACGGCACTTCTCACGTGAAAGACGCTAACGGCAAGAAAGTCAGCGATGCTGTAATAGCAGAAAAACTTAAGGAATTGTTCGACTTGCGTCCTTACGCTATCGTGAAACGTTTCGGCTTGAAAAATCCTATCTTCGAAGCAACAGCATCATACGGTCACTTCGGTCGCGACTGCAGAACAGAGAAAGTCGAAGTGTTCTACGAAGATAAAGACACTTTCAAAGAAGACGGCAAGATCTACAAAAACGTCGAGTTCTTCTCATGGGAAAAACTTGATGCTGTAGAAGATATAAGAAAAACTCTAAACCTTGAACGTTGAACTCTGAACTTTTTTAGTCTTTAAAAACAAAAGTCGCGGTGAATTTTAATTTTTGTCGCGACTTTTCGATTTTCAATTTAGAGACGCCACAGGGGTGACGTTTCTACCTTAATTTTCAATTTTCAATTCGAAGACGCCACAGGGGTGACGTTTCTACCTTAATTTTCAATTTTCAATTCGAAGACGCCACAGGGGTGACGTCTCTACCTTAATTTTCAATTTTCAGTTTAAAAGACGCCACAGGGGTGACGTTTCTACCTTAATTTTCAATTTTCAGTTTAAAAGACGCCACAGGGGTGACGTCTCTACCTTAATTTTCAATTTTCAATTCGAAGACGCCACAGGGGTGACGTCTCTACCTTAATTTTCAATTTTCAATTCGAAGACGCCACAGGGGTGACGTCTCTACCTTAATTGTTTGAGACTTCGGCTGTTTTTTACAGGGCCTCCTTTCTTGCTGTTGACGTAAGCGATTGCTTCGGCGTGAAGTTCGGCGGCAGTCTTTCGCTGGTCGGATTTCAACCATTCGTCAATCTCCGATTTCAAGAATTGCAGTTTCTTACCTTTCTTATGATAAGGTACAGTATGATGTGCCACCCAGCCATAAACCGTTTGCTTTGCAGGTTTATCAGGAACATACTGGCATAGTTGGTCGATGTTAAACCATCTGTCGGGTTCTATCTTTGCATCGTGGACGGTTTGGAGTAATGACTTCAATTCGTTCACATCTTTCATGAGCTGTAATATTGCCTCTGGCAATTCGTTGAAAGTTAAGTTTTCAAATTTTTGTAACATGATAATGTGTTTTAATGTTAGAAAATTTGGAACTCCGCAACCGTCAGAGAGTTCCGTTTTCGGGCGGTTGCTTGGTGCAAAGGTATGGCGGGAAAAGAGTGGAATGAAAAAGAAAACACTCCGTAGGGAGTGAAGTACGGAGTGCGGAGTGGTGTTGTTATTTATGTTATAACAATAGTTATATGTTTGTGATGTTACCTATTTTTTCAATAATTATGTTTGTTTACGAAGTTAGGAGTGAAAAAATATTCTTATCTTTGCGTTTATGAGAAGAATCTGGGTATTCATATTATTCATAGCCTTCGGCTGCCAACAGTCAACGGTCAACAGTCAACAGACTCCCTTTTTAGAATCTGAAAATCTGAAAACTTCAGAATCTGAGAAAGGCTGTGAGCCACGAGCCATGAGTCATGAGCAGAAATCCCCAAATGTTCAAGGCTCACAGCACGAAGTTCAAAGCCCTTCTCAAGTTTTCAGTTTCTCAGTTTCTCAGATTTTATACTTCGAAAACCAAATCCGTCTTGCTGATTCTTTATATAAAAACTATCTTCCGCAATATAATTTCGAGGAAGTGAAAGCAGCGATGGAGTTCTTTGATAGCGTTCAGCTGTCAGCTATCAGCCGTCAGCGTAGAGGATTGTTTGATAAAAAAGATACTGATGAAAACATACTGATAGCTGAAAGCCGACTGCTGACAGCTGCTAAGGCGCACTACTACCACGCCGTGGGGTTGACCGAGCGTGACGACATTGTTGGAGCATGCGAGCATTATCTGACTGCTTTGGAGATAATGGAATTTGAAACTGAGAATCTGAGAACCTCAAAATCTGAAAAAAGGTCGCAAAACCGCAAAGTCGCAAGGTCGCAAAGTGATTGTCTTTCCGACTCTGCGACCCAAATACTCTGTGACCGTGAGACTCTGCGACCCTGCGACCTTAACAATGAGGATTACGAAAAAATCCGTTTCATAGCATTAACCTACACTCGTCTCGGAAGGTTGTTCTATAATGAAGGTTATTGTGATTTAGCGATATTAAAATATAAAAAGGCATTGAGATTTGTAGAATCAATTAAGGATACAGCATCCAAAGCTAATGTCTTGAAAGAATTAGGCAATTCTTATCAGCTTTATGGACAAAATGATAGTGCATTGTCATATTACAACAAGTCTCTTAAAACGAATCCTTATTTGACAAATAAGTTGGACATTGAGAAGAATATTGCTCAGATATTGTTTGAGAGAGGTGAAAAAAATAATGCCTATATCATTATCAAGAATAATCTTGACAAAATAGAGAATATAAATGTGAGGTATTCATATTATAATATATTAGGTGAGATGTACATGGATGACAAAGAATATGATTCTGCTGTTTATTATCTTACTAAAAGTATAAACAGCAACATTTCGGATATAAAAGTCAATTCAGCCATCAAACTTTCCGCAATATACGATTCTATAGGTGATTACGAGAAAAAAGCATATTATGATGGAATTATCTCTAAAATATCTATAAATGATGTTAATAAGAGTCTGAAAAACAACAAAATTCAGGATGTATATGACAAATACAAAGAAAGGAAAGCAGAAAAGGAAAAAATAAAAAGCAGAACAAGAACAAAAGTTATTGCCAAATCACTCTCTTTACTTATAATCATATCATTTGTCATTATAATTTTAATATGGCACAAATCCAAAAGAAAAGACAGGCTACATCAAGAATCACTGAATGAGAAAGATAGATATATAGCAAATAAAGAAGAAGTTATCAGTAGAACAAACGAAGAAATAAAACGGAAAGAATCTGAGATAAAGGAACTTGTTGAAATGTTGGAAGACCATAGGTCGGTTATCAAATCCCTCAAGAATGATGTAGCTATAAAAGAACAGGAAATATCGGGCAAAGAAACCGACATCAAGAAGATGGAAAAAGATTTGTCGGCTAAAGAAAGAGAACTTAAAAGACTTCAGAAAAATGTTCATGAAAACTGTATTTTGATTGACAGACTGAATGAGGAACATAAAACCAAAGAAGAACGCTTAGCTGTTCATCTTGATGAAATAGAAAAATTGAAGACAGAGATAAATCAAGTACAAATAGATATTAAGGATTTAAGATTCAAAAATTCTTTGACCGAAGGTAGAATAAAAAGCCAAAATGCTGAATTGAAGAAAAAAGAGGAACTTATCAGAAAATATACTACTGAAATTTCCAATCTAAAGTATAGATCGGAAAGGAATCATGTCGATATTTCAAATCTAAACAATTATCTCCAATCGGATATTTGTTCCAAAATACTGAATGAGATAAAAGAAATTTCAGATAAAAAATTAAAAAGTAATATGCTGTCGCCATTATCAAAGGCGGAATTAGTTTTATTGCTGAATTCTGCCAACCATCATCTTAACCATTTGATAAATGAGATGGCGAACAAATATCCGAAGCTGAAGAAAGAGGATCTGTATTATTTATGCCTTGTTATTATGGGATTGGACAACCATCAAATTTCATCTTTATATGGAGTGACATACCATGCCTCAAATAAAAGAAAGCATAAAATCTGTGTTATATTAGGTTTAGACTCAAAAGAAAATCTGTACAATCACCTTTTACATCTTATTTGATTAGATTGATAATCAAATATATGATTATATTATAGTATCATTTTTTCTCATATTTTTTTCTTGATAAGGAATTAAAATCAATCTACTTTTGTATCAAAATACAGGTATGAAAAGGTTAATTCTATTGGTTATGCTTTCGCAAATCGTTTTTTGCGCAGATGCGAAACAGAAGAATGTCGGAGAAGGTGTTGATGTATATTCAATCTACTCCAGTACATACAATGGTTCCGAATTCCGTTCCGAATCCATCTCCGCCGACATTACAGGAAATTTATTAACAATTACCTTTAACGATAATGTGGGAATCGCCCATATCGTCATCAAGGATTCTAACGGTGTATATATCGACAACGACAATGTCTTATCTACACCTGATCATGCCACCTTTATTATTAATGATTCCGGCTACTACAGAATGGACATCACTTTGAGTAACGGTGAGCAGTACTACGGATACTTTCAAGTTGAAAGTTGAAAATTAATATTAATGTAGAGACGTACCAATGATACCTTAAAAATAAACAATATGTAATTGTTGCGTCTTATGAGTTGAAAGTTGAAAATAATAAAGAATAAACAATTTGGACAAAGACCGTTGACCGTTGTCTGTTGTCCGTTGACAAAAAATGTATCATAAAAATTTAAAAACATGAAAAATTTAAACATCACGAAGCAAGTCTTTCTCCTGCTGCTTATGATAATAGGTGGCGGCTCGCTGAAGGCGCAGAATGATTCCACTTACGTTTACCAGTCATTCTTTGGCAATGACTCGACAACTGTAAATTTACACTGTCTAATTATGGATAGTAATTGGAATTTAACATTTACCCTTTACAATAGTGACACAATTACGATGAATAATCACTTATACTATTTTGTCGAGCCAAAGCAGATAGAATCAGTGCCAGAATATAATACATATAATTATAGCAACGCAACTATTTATTTTCGAGAAGATAGGCAAGATGGACGATTATATCTATATGTTATAAATAATTATGTAGAAGAAGAAATATTGTTGTGCGACATATCACTTAATGTTGGTGATACATTTACTATGCCAGCGTTTCCGTATGAAATAGAAGTACAAAATATAAGAATGGAAGATGGAAGTAAGATTGTTGAATTTGGAGAATTTAATAGTCAAGAACTTTACGTAGATAACCTTATGTTTAATGAAGGTGTATTTCCAATGGTAATTCCGGCCTTGTCTGAAACTACATTTGTAGAATTAATATGCCAACATAAAGATGGCGAATTGTTGTATGAAAACCCAGAATTGGCATTGGAACACCAAAATTGTCTAATGGCGACATATCTGTCAACGGAAGAAATTAAAACTGAAAATTTGATGATTACTCCGACAATTTTCTCAAGCAACGAACTAATTTCCATCAATATAAATTCTGAAATAAAAGACGTGAAGATGCTTGATATGCTCGGAAGAGAAATAAATATTTCAGTTAACGCAACAGACAGTTTTATGTCTCAAATCAGTCTGAATCAAAAATATAATTCAGGTATTTATTTAATTATTGTTAAAACCGAAAAGGAAGTTTATTATGAGAAAGTTATTTTACGTGATTAGTTTGGTTGGGATAATGATGTTGTTTCCAACATTACTTATAGGACAGATATTGGATCCTGAGGTTTATAGTTATGATTGTATCGAAGAAGAGAATAATGCATTTGTTGATACAACATATAGAGGTATTTATGACAGTAGAAATGGTCGCTATCATTCTCCGCATGGTGAGATTAGGTTGTTGGTTGCATTTATTGAATTAGTTTATGAGGGTACAGAGGTAGAAGACCCTTCACCAAATGGAACTGAGCAATGGCGACCTGGAGAACTGCCTATTTGGAAAGATGATCTCCTGAGCCCATTTACTCCTAATGGAATAAGTAATCATCATCTTACTAAGTATTATCAATATGCTTCGTCAAATAATCACATTGTACTTGGAGATTATTTAGTCGCTCCAACAAATGGCGGCGTTTTTCAATTAAGCACAATAGATGGTAAAGTTAGAACTGACAGCATTGTAAATGCTATCAATAGACAAATGGGAAATTCCATAGAAACAGCACATGGTTTAAACTCTATCTCTTATTTTGATAATTGGACACTCACTAATACAGTTGGCAGAGAGAAAATTAATACAGGTGATAATCAATGGGATTATGTAGTATTTGTCATAAGAAACTCTATAGAACCTGCCAATTCGTGCGGGAATACTTCGTTTAAGTCTACATATTTATTAGGTTATGATACTGATGCTTATACTAAAGTTTGTACAAACGATGAAATTCCTACACAAATAATCAGACATGAATATGCCCACATGTTATTAGGTGGCAATCATTTTCATACTGCAGGAGGCGGTTGGGATGGTATAAAAGGAAACTATTGGATTCCACAAACTGGAGGTTGGGGATTATTGGGACTATATGGTTGTTCCCTTTGGTGCTGGAACGCATGGGACAGGCAAAGACTTGGATGGGTCGATTCAACAAGTACATACGAAATATCTGCAAGAAATCAAAACGGAATTGAAGTTAATGGAGATTTAGACTCAACAGATCCTAATGATGCTGGCATCTATGTTCTGCGTGATTTTGTAACGACAGGTGATGCTATCAGGATAAAACTACCATATATTGATTCGGACAAAGAATACCAGGAATGGTTGTGGATAGAAAATCATCAGGGAGTTAATAATAATAACAATGAGTTCGACAAGTGGCAATTTCAAGATTGGTCTTGTGTGGAGGATTTAGAACCAGGTTTAATGATGTATATGCAGATTAATAATGATACGCGTGTTTCAAATGATTACAAATACATATTTGATGGTAAATATAATCATGCTAATTATACAAGGGTATTGACAGCAAACGGTCTATGGGATAGAGAATTCTTGTCTGAATATGTTTATAATGAATGTGTAAGCAATGAACAGATAAGACCTTTTGTTCGTTTAGGCGAAAATCCATTTACTGGTTCAGAAGATCAAAGTCAATTTGCTTACGATTTGGATAATGACGATATTATAAAAAAGTTTGATTTTTTAAAATTATGGACTGAGTTTGACGATTCTGTATATCATAAGAATTTGTGGCAATTAGGACATTCATCCCATTCTTTCAATTTGCAAGGAAACAGAAAGATTGGGATGGGTACAAACCCTTCAACAGCGTCTCTGATTAATATGGTTGGTGAGAATACACCCTATACCAATGCAAAAAATCTTAGGAAGACCTATCTTAATGGTATATCAGTGGAGATGCTTGAACAACTTCCAAATGGTGATATAAAGGTACTTGTTCGTTTTGATGATGTCGATATTAACAACGACACTCGCTGGTGTTCCGACAGCATCGTTTTGAATCCTATCAATACAAGTTCAGGATATTCTCTGAATTTAAAATCTGGCAAAACAA
Organism: Bacteroidales bacterium; assembly: GCA_045606865.1. Lineage (GTDB taxonomy): Bacteria > Bacteroidota > Bacteroidia > Bacteroidales > F082 > Limimorpha. The sequence continues at coordinate 2,171 of JAZUST010000090.1, read as the reverse complement.
TTCTTCTTGACCAAGGATTAACAGCAACAAGAATGACAGATCCTATGGTCTTCAACGATAAAAAGATATTCGCTTCTCCAACTGTATTTACTGTAATGCCAGATGCAGATATTCATCTTGAACATTCTTCAAAAATAGTGTTAGACAATGGTTCTATGATGCACATGTCTGATAATTCCTCATGTGTTGTAGAAAATTCAGGATATATTGAAATAAAAGCAGGGACAACCTTACAATTAGATGATTGCTCATCACTTGTAATAAATGGCAATGGTAAATTAATTGTCAGAACCGGTGCAGAACTCCGAATTTCACCTAATGCTGTATTGGCGTTTCAGAACGGACTAAACAATCTGCTGATTGAGGATGGTGTTAATATTCCTGAAGGATATATGCATCCTGCAAATATAATCAGTAATACTGTCAGTAACGTTGTCATAGATGAAAATACAATATGGAACTCTGTAAATTACAATGTTTACGGGAACATATACGTTAAAAACGAAGCTGTTTTGGATATAAGATCGTCATCACTTCGCTTCACAGATAAAGACAATCGTATAATTATTGAATCAGGAGGAAAATTAATCATAGATAATTCTTTATTGACAACAGGCAATTGCTCTAAGTTATGGCAGGGCATTGAAGTCTGGGGCAACAGCACCATTCACCAATATACCGTCAATGGTCATTTTTACCAGGGAGTACTGGAAATGAGAAATGGTGCAACCTTGGAAAATGCAATATGTGCCGTCAAATTATATGACCCTTCAAATAAACAAAACAGCGGCGGCATTATTCATGCATCTGATGCCGTGTTCCGTAATAATGTAGAATCTGTAAGTGCACGTGACTACATAAACTACAATCCAGTCAACGGAAATGAAACATCGTATAACGCATCGTTCAGGAACTGTACATTTACTTTGGATGCAAAATACACAGGAGACGAATTCTTCTACAGACACGTTTATCTTGATAGAGTGAACGGGATAAAATTCCATGGATGTTTATTCTCAGTAAATCAAAGAGTGCCATGGGTAAGCCAGGAGTGTTCAGGAATAGTAGCAAATAGTGCAGGATTTACAATTGATGCTTTCTGTGACGCCAATATTTTACCTTGTCCTGAAGAAAGTCTGATCCGCTCTTCATTCACAGGATTTCATTTTGGCATCAAATCATCAAATAACGGAGGTACCGCACGTACTTTCAGCGTAAAGAACTCAACATTTAAAGACAATAATATCGGAATCTATGCCGAAAATACAGGTTATGCCACAATAATCATGAACAACTTCAATGTGGGAATAAACGCAGATTGTAATTTCGGTATATATGCTGACAATATAACAGGATTCTGTATAGAAGAAAATAATTTCTCCGGTAATCCGCAGTCTTCAAATGATATGTATGGTATCGTTATTCACAATTCAAGAAATTATAACAATGTATATCTTAATAACTTCTATGGCCTTACGTGTGGTAATATTGCTATTGGGGATAATATGGAGCCAGGATTGTCTCAACAACGTACCAGCGGACTTTCGTATTATTGCAACATTAACACAGGTAACATCAACGACTTTTGTGTCATAAAAGACAACTCTGCCTCTGTCAACGGTATAGCCCGCAGTCAGGGTTCTTCCGCTGAAGCGGCTGGCAACACATTCTCAGGTTCGCAATATCATTTCTATAATGACGGTGACTACATGATAAATTATTACTATTCTGGAGGCAAACCACAAGAGCCAACAAACTCTAAATTACATCGTGTTACTGCTATAAGTACTATAAACGGTAACGATTGCAGTTCTCATTACGGTAACAATCCTGTGGTAAAAAGCGATGAGGAAATGACAGTTCTTAATAACGATTATCAGACATCGCTCTCAGCTTACAATAGATTGGAACAACTCTACACAAGCCGAATAGACGGCGGCGATACCCAAGCTGAACTCTTGGACATCAACACAGCTACCGCAGACGACGCCTCGAGACTGCGCTCGCAGCTGCTCGGTTTGTCGCCTTACCTCTCGCAGGAAGTGCTTACCACAGCGGCAAGCAGAAATGACGTGTTCTCCACTTCCACACTCTTCGAGATTCTTTCGGCTAACCCAGATGAACTCAAGAAAGACACTCTTATCTCATACTTGGAAAACAAGGACAACCCT
>JAZUST010000089.1:0-4177 GCA_045606865.1 Bacteroidales bacterium | reverse complement strand
CGAGAATGTGGGAATAGCGCATATCGTTATCAAGGATTCCAACGGTGTCTATATCGACAGAGAGAATGTCTTCTCGACACCTGATTACGCCACCTTTATTATTAATGATGCCGGTTACTACAGAATGGACATCACTTTGAGCAACGGTGAGCAGTACTATGGATATTTTCAAGTTGAAAATTGAAAACTGAAAATTGAAAATTATGGTAGAGACGTACCAATGATACCTTAAAAATAAACAATATATCATTGTTGCGTCTTACGAATTGAAAATTGAAAACTGAAAATTGAAAATTATGGTAGAGACGCGTCGATGACACCAATGAAAATAAATAATATGTCGTTGACACGTCTGAAAATAAAAGATTAACAATTTGGACAAAGACCGTTGACCGTTGTCTGTTGTCCGTTGACAAAAAATGTATCATAAAAATTTAAAAACAATGAAAAATTTAAACATCACGAAGCAAGTCTTTCTCCTGCTGCTTATGATAATAGGTGGCGGCTCGCTGAAGGCGCAGGAAACAGAGTATTCTTATGTTCCTTTTCCAACCGAAAATGCACAATGGAGTGTTGCCAATGAGAAATATGCATTGTATGGCGACACAATAATTGACGAAATTAAATACGGTAAAATATATAAACAAACGTCAGACTCCTTATTTGAGTTTGACATCAATAAGGCAGAATATTTTTGTGCTATTAGGAATGATGTTGAGAATAAGCGTGTCTATGGTATTTATAAAGAAGAACTACCAATATGCCATTGGGGGTATGGTTTGGAGCCTGCTTCCGAAAAAGAAATGTTATTGTATGATTTCTCAGTAAATGTAGGAGATACTGTTACTGTAGTGAATTTTGATGAGGCAGAGCTTGCTGGCTACATTTCTTATGTGAAGTTTGTAAGAGAAGAAGTATTAAGCATTTATATTTTTGATGGCAATGGCGGTTACGAATTTCTACATCTTAATAATAATGATTCCATAGTAAAATTGACAAATAACGAACAAAGAAAACGTATTCTTATGAGAGGAATAAACGACCCTATCGATCAATATTGGATAGAAGGAATTGGTAGTAGCGACGGGCCTTTTGTTCACAACTTTTTTGACTTCTTAGAATATTCTCCTAAAAGATTGCTCTGTTATAGTGAAAACGATGAATATCTGTATTTGCAAGAAGAATTTGATATTGACGCTAACAGTGATTGTTTTAATCCTAGAAAAATTATAGTTGATATCACAGAAAATAATTTAGATACCAACATACAAATCTATCCAAATCCTACTGAAGGCATTGTCAATATAGAGGATATATCTAACACAGAATACACTATTGTCATATATAACACAAAAGGACAGAAACAACTATCAAAATCTGCAATAGGTAAATCTAATATAGATATATCGGATTTACCACGAGGTATATATATAATGAACATAAATAATGGAGCAAGTAATAAAAATTGTAAATTAATTAAAAACAAGTAACAATGAAACAAATATTTCTATATATATTTATTTTGATAAGTATTGCTATAAAAGCCCAAGGATATAATTATAACTGTGCGACAGAGATTGATACCACTGAAGTCAGAAACAACTGCGAACGCTATAAAGCAAATAACTGGGATGACAAACTATTATTAATGGAAAATTTTATTCCAATAAATGATACATTTCCTATTGTAACAATTAAATTTAATGTACATATCTGGAGAGAAGACAATGGAACAGGGAACAGATGGCTTGATACTGAAGAGTATAGAGACTCGTTAAGAATAATGTTTAACTACGCAAATTATATTGCATCCCACAATAAGCAGTACACAAATTATATTTCAAATGCTTTATTCATTCATGATACAAAAATTCGTTATGAATTAGATTCGGTATATTATTATAACAACTCTGATTTGGCACATACTAAAAATAATTACAGACTTAACCAATATATAAAAAATAATCATCCAGAAAGGTTAAATAATTTTGCATTCCACTTTAACTTATATAGAGATAATTATGCATCAGGAGTATCAAGTGGTATCAATAGCGACATCCAATCTTTTATATTTTTAAACTGTTATTCAGGGCATTATACTGGACTATGGGCTGACGCTCTATTGATGACACACGAAATAGGACATAACTTTGGGTTAAATCACACATATAACACTGAAATTACAGATATTACCCATCATGAATATCTATGGGATTTGTTCGGTCATAATCAACAGTCATGGTGTAACAATGACAATCCCAATAAAGTATGTTATCATGATGCAGGTTGGGATTGTGTAATTGATAGTACAACAACATGTACAAACAATATAATGGGCGGAAATAAAAATGCAGGACACTTTACTGCACTCCAATGTGGGAGAATACATAGAGCCTTAAGAATAGCCAACATTAGAAATCATGCTTATGCCTATACAGAAATTCCACATGTAATTAACGAAGATGAAAATTGGGATTTTAACTATAAGTCATATCAAGATATTATTATTAATCCCAATGTAACGCTGACTATTTCATGCCAACTCGAAATGGTTTCCCAAGCTAGAATTATTATTAAACCAGGTGGAAGGTTAGTTATTGATGGAGGTACCATAACCAAAGCATTACACGAAGGTCAATGGCAAGGCATAGAAGTCTGGGGCGTTGACACTCTCCATCAGTTTATAGTAGACGGCAGATATCAGCATGGTTATCTCGAACTCAAGAACGGAGCGACGATAGAGAACGCTATATGCGCCGTGGAGTTGTGGCAACCTGGTAACTATCACAGCGAGGGCGGAATTATCCACGCCACTGATGCAGTGTTCCGCAACAACGCCAAGGCCGTCCATGCTATAAACTATACAAACTATGTCCCTACCAACGGCAATAGCTCGTCTTATAACAGCTGGTTCAAAAACTGTCAGTTTATTGTAGATTCAGATTATATCGGCGACGAGACATTCCATAAACATATAGACTTAGACAGGGTAAACGGAATCAGATTCGAAGGGTGTTCGTTCTCTGCCGATCGTAACGTTGAAAACGTGTCTCAATGGTGTTCTGGCATAGCTGCATACAACGCAGGCTTCGCCGTAAACTCTTATTGTTCCGACAATACAATCCAACCTTGTCTCGATGAATATCTGACAAAATCGTCATTCAGCGGTTTCCATTCGGGTATATATGTACGCGGAGGTAGCACATCATATACATATAATGTAAGGAACGCTGAGTTTACGAATAACGACAGAGGTATTTACGCCGAAAACACAGGATATGCGACAATAATCAAAAACGATTTTCATGTAGGTACAAACGCAGACTGTAATTTCGGTATATATGCTGACAATGTAACAGGATTTTGTATAGAAGAAAATAATTTCTATGGTAATCTGCAATCAACCAACGATACGTATGGCATCGCTGTGCACAACTCGAACAATTATAACATCATCTACCTTAATCATTTTAACAACCTCACATGCGGTAATATAGCTATAGGTAATAATAAAAGGTCAGGTATCGTTTCTCTTTCACAAAGCGGTATAGCTTATTATTGCAACACTAACACAGGTAACATCAACGACTTTTGTGTTATAAAAGACAACTCCGTCTCTGTCAACGGCATAGCCCGCAGTCAGGGTTCTTCCGCTGAAGCGGCTGGCAACACATTCAGCGGTTCGCAATATCATTTCTACAACGACGGAGATGACGTGATAAATTACTATTACAGTCTGTCAAAATTCCAGCAACCTCATGGAGACAAACTGTACAGAGTCACCGCAATCGCAGCCAACGATGGCAACGATTGCAGTTCCCACTACGGCAACAATCCTGTGGTAAAAAGCGAAGAGGAAGTGACAGTTCTTAATAACGATTATCAGACATCGCTCTCGGCTTACAATAGTTTGGAGCAACTCTACACAAGCCGAATAGACGGTGGCGATACCCAGGCTGAACTCTTGGACATCAACACAGCTACCGCTGACGACGCCTCGAGACTACGCTCGCAGCTGCTCGGTTTGTCGCCTTATCTCTCGCAGGAAGTGCTTACCACAGCGGCAAGCAGAAATGACGTGTTCTCCACTTCCACACTCTTCGAGATTCTTTCGGCTAACCCAGATGAACTCAAGAAAGACACTCTTATCTCATACTTGGAAAACAAGGACAACCCT
>JAZUST010000088.1:0-28204 GCA_045606865.1 Bacteroidales bacterium | reverse complement strand
ACTGCACCGAGTTTCTCGTTATATGTAGCGAGGTTGAGGTGTGTTGGCAAGAATGGAACTAAGTGAGCTGCCACGCCGATAGGACCTACGCCTGGACCGCCACCGCCGTGAGGGATAGCGAATGTCTTGTGTAAGTTGAGGTGACATACGTCAGCACCGATGAAACCAGGACATGTCAAACCGACTTGTGCGTTCATGTTAGCACCGTCCATATAAACCTGACCGCCATTGTCGTGAACGATCTTCATGAGGTCGCGGATGCCGTCTTCATAGATACCGTGTGTTGAAGGATATGTTACCATGAAAGCAGCGAGGCTGTCTTTATATTCCTCTGCCTTAGCCTTAGCATCTTCCATGTCGATGTTACCGTTAGCGTCACATTTTACTACTACGACTTTCATGCCTGCCATAGCTGCTGATGCTGGGTTTGTTCCGTGTGCTGAAGCAGGAATCAAGCAGATGTCGCGGTGACCTTGACCGTTAGCTTCTTGGTAACGACGTATTGTCAACAAACCTGCGTATTCACCACTTGCACCAGAGTTAGGCATGAATGACATACCAGCGAAGCCTGTGATTTCGCAAAGGTCTTTTGCCAACTCATTAATTAATTCTAAGTAACCTTCAGCTTGGTCTTGTGGTACGAATGGGTGGATGTTAGCGAACTCTGGCCAACTCAATGCGAACATTGAAGTTGCTGAGTTGAGTTTCATTGTACATGATCCGAGAGGAATCATAGCGCGGTTCAAACTCAAGTCGCGGTCTTCAAGTTGTTTCATATAACGCATCATGTCAGTCTCGCTGCGATATTTGAAGAATACAGGTTCTTGTAAATATGCTGAAGTACGTTGCATATCTTCTTGAATACCGTTGTATGTGCCACAAACTGCAGGGTTGCATACGAAGTCTTCATGTTGTTTGCCGAGAACTTCACAAACTACAGCTACGATTTCATTGACGTCAGCCAATGATGTTGTTTCGTCTAAGCTGATGCCGAAATGTTGTTTGTCGATGATACGGAAGTTCATCTTATGTTGAAGAGCCACTTCGTTGACTTTGCATGTGCAGAAACCTTCTGGCAACTCGAAGTGTAATGTATCGAAGTAATAATCGTTGAGTTGTTTTACGCCATACTTTTGCATTTCTTTGTCTAAGACGCAAGCGAGGATATTGATATGGCGGGCGATTTCTCTGATGCCTTCTGCTCCGTGGTAGATAGCATAGAAGCCTGACATTATACCGAGAAGAGCTTGAGCTGTACAGATGTTAGATGTAGCTTTCTCGCGTTTGATGTGTTGCTCACGAGTTTGGAGAGCGAGACGGTAAGCCGGATTGCCGAGAGCGTCTTTTGAGATACCGATGATACGGCCTGGCATTTCGCGTTTGTAAGCGTCTGTTGTTGCGAAGAAACCTGTATGCGGACCGCCGAATGCCATTGGCAAACCGAAACGTTGGCTTGAACCGACAACAACGTCAGCACCCCATTCACCTGGAGGTGTGATAAGAGCTAGACTCATGAGGTCTGAAGCGACTGCCACTTGCATACCTTTTTCTTTCCATGCTTTAACTTCTTCGCTATAGTTTATGATGCGACCGTATTGGTTTGGACATTGTACTAAAACGCCGAAGTATTCTTCACCAGCACTGAAGTTCTTGATATCATCAACTATTACTTCTATTCCTTGATAATATGCTCTTGTCTTGATGACGTCAATTGTTTGAGGGAACACGTCGTTAGCGACGAAGAATTTCTTGATACCGGCTTTTACTTGAGCGCGGCTACGGCTGTGCCAGAACATCAACATAGCTTCTGAAGCTGCTGTTGCTTCGTCTAACAATGAAGCGTTTGCCAATGGCATAGCTGTCATGTCGCTGATAACTGTTTGATAGTTCAAGAGAGCTTCGAGACGACCTTGAGAAATTTCAGCCTGATATGGAGTATATGATGTGTACCATCCTGGATTTTCAAGAATGTTACGTGTGATGACACCAGGAGTGATTACATTATAATAACCCATACCGATATAACTTCTGTAAATCTTGTTCTTAGCGCCTAAAGCTTTGAGGTTGCCGAAGCACTCATATTCGTTTAAACCCCTGCCGATATTTAAACCTTGTGGAAGACGAATTTCTGGAGAGATGATTTCGTCGATAAGTTGATCTGTTGATTCAACGCCAACGACCTTAAGCATTTTTTCTACGTCAGTTGCTGTTGGTCCGTTATGACGTTTGATGAAATTGTTGTTAATCATATTTTTTTTATTTTATAAGTTATAATTTTCATAAAGCGCAAATTTAGTTTTTTTTTCTTACAATACCGCATATTTTCAAATAATTTTATATTTTTGTAACAAATTAAAATTCTATGAGAAAAATTGCTTTATACCTAATCGCATTATGTTTACTTTCCTCATGTGGAGGGGAAGTCGATCATTCCATCAAGTATGATGGAGGCAATACTGTCAACATTGTTTTATTGGAAGAATTGAATCTTAATGTCACTTCCGAATCAAATCAACCAATAACATATTTTTCAGATAATGAAATGGTTGTAACTGTCAGTTCAAGTGGTGTCATTAAAGGTAAAAACGTTGGTGAAGCCAACATAACTATTTCTAATACAATAAATGAAATTATTGTTAAAGTCGTGGTATCATTATATGAGGAACCAACAACTAATTTCTATATCTCAAAAGAAGAGATGAGAAATATATACGGAGATCCTAATTTTACCAAAGAAATTGGTGACACTACCGCATATATATATGGAAGTGGCAACAATTGGTATTCTTATGCAGTATGGGAAATGGATTTGTTCTTCATTAGTAACCAATACGTTGAAGCCGACCTTTATATTAGAAGTGATGTCGAACTTCGTCTCGATGAATTTTTGAACAACAATTACTTCTATCAATACAGCGACACCATCAATGAGGAGATTTATCACATATATTTAAATGAAGAGAATCCAGAAGACGCAAGTGTGTTGCTAGGTAAGATTAATAATGCAGGACAATATGACGACATCTGTATTTTCTATACTCCTTTTGAATACGAAGAAGAAAGGGATTACAAAAGAATTATCAGAAAGAAAATCTAATAGAATCTGAAAATCTTAAATTAAAGCGACGCGATAAATCACCATCACGTCGCTTTTTTGATTTATTTGCTATGGACTAAACTATTGACTTTAGTATTGTTCCATATATATTCTCTGCAGAGTCTTATTAGGATTTTGTTTTAATTTCTTGAGAGCCTTATCCTTTATTTGTCTTACTCTTTCTCTTGTAAGATCAAGTCGGTATGCAATTTCTTCAAGAGTATAGTTATGACTTACATCTATACCAAAATAAAGATTAACAATCTCGCGTTCCTTGTCGGTAAGTATCATCATTGAACGTCTGATTTCAGCCGTGTCATATGTACGAGAAATACTATCGTCGGTATCCGAAACACCTTCCGGGATAATAGTATCAATCAACGACATATCTTCATCATCGCCAATTGGAGCGTCCATTGAAATCTGTTTGGTATTCATTCGAAATGCTGCAACCACTTTATCTTCTGGCAAATCAAGTTCATCGGCAATTTCTTTAATTGTTGGTTGACGATGATACAACTGTTCTAGTCGAGAAGATGTTTTCTTTATTTTTGTCAGATTACCAACTTGATTCAAAGGAAGTCTTACCAAGCGTGATTGTTCTGCCACTGCTTGTAAAATTGACTGACGAATCCACCATACTGCGTAAGATATAAATTTGAATCCTTTAGTCTCGTCGAAACGCTGGGCTGCTTTTATCAAACCCAGATTACCTTCGTTAATTAAATCAGGTAAACTAATACCTTGATTCTGATATTGTTTTGCTACTGAAACAACAAATCTAAGATTTGCTCTTACCAATCTTTCAAGAGCTTCCTCATCGCCCGCTTTGATTTTCTGCGCTAAAATTACTTCTTCTTCTGCCGAAACCATATCTTCCCTCGCGATATCAGCAAGATATTTGTCAAGCGAACCCAACTCTCTGTTGGTTATTGATTTTGAAATTTTTAACTGCCTCATATTCCTTCAACTAATTTTCTAACAACTATAATTAAAAAATGTTCAATTATTTTTTGTTTACAGATACATAGAATATTAATTATTCTAAATTCTATCTATAAAATTCAAAGGTAATGTTGTATGTTCCAGTTGAGTTGATTCCTTCTATGCGTACCTTACCATTTCTGTCGTTACTTAATGCTTTTCTGAGATCTGCTTCCGAACTGACTCTCTGATGATTAACTGACAATATTATAAAATCGTTGGTAATTCCTTTTTGTTTAAATACACCTTCTTTCACCTCAACAATCTTCAATCCGTAATTTATTCCTAGTTCACTTCTCAACGATGAAGGTAATGGTTGAACTTTAACGCCGAGAATTTCATTATAGAATCCCTCACCATCTTTATGCATCTCTTCAGTACCTTCCAAATTCTTGAGTGTTACAATTTTTTCTAATATCTCACCATTACGATGAATCTTTACTTTCACTTTATCTCCAGGACGATACTGACCAATAACACCTATCAATTGTGAATTTGAGTTCACTGTAATATTATTGATGCTTAATATGATATCATTTTCTTTGATGCCTGCTTCTTTTGCGCCGCCTCTTTCGGTAACTTCCATGATATATACGCCTGACATTTCAGCAATACCCTTTGCCTCAGCTAGTTCTTCCGTAATTTCAACAATACTTACTCCCAAATATGCACGTTGCAATGCACCATATTGCAAAAAGTCTTCTACCACTTTCTTAACAATATTAGATGGTATAGCAAAAGAATATCCTTCGTAACTACCAGTACGTGAAGCTATAGCTGCATTTATACCGATAAGATTACCTTCCATATCAACTAAGGCTCCACCACTATTACCTGGATTGATTGCAGCATCTGTTTGGATGAACGACTCTATAGTACTACCATCACCTAAGATACTGATATTACGGGCTTTTGCACTTACGATACCTGCCGTTACTGTTGATGTAAGATTAAAAGGATTACCAACAGCAAGTACCCACTCTCCTACTCTAACTTCATCGGAATCCGCAAAGGTAAGGTATTCTAAATCTTTGGCATCTACCTTAATCAACGCCAAGTCTGTACTAGGATCATTACCAATAATGGTTGCGGTTCTCTTATGTTTGTCGTTGAAAGTCACTTCTATCTTATTTGCACCTTCAACAACGTGATTGTTTGTAACTATATATCCGTCAGGAGAGATAACCACTCCAGAACCATATCCTACCGACACATTATCAGGCAATTCCAACGGACTTCCATAAAGTTGTTCCAACAATGAACCGAAGAAGTCGTAATAACTACTTCCTTTAGAGATGATTTCCGTCTTAATGTGAACAACGGTATTGACTGTTTTTGCCGCAGCATCAACAAAATTGTCGCCATCATCGCCAGGCATATAAGATGTTCTTATCATCTGATTTCCATTAGTTGAGGCTTCATTACCAAGCATTTGATTCTCTGTCATAGAACATTTTTCTGATAAAGCCTTTTTCAATTCATCTTGCGACAAATAAAGTTTCGCTGTAAAAATACTTAATGCTACCAATACGACACTAAGAGTCAAGAATAATACTTTTGTTTTACTCTTCATAATATTATTTAAAATTAGTTAGTTAATAAAATGATGTCCAAATTGTTTTTACAAGTTTCATTCGGGAGACATCCAAACCCGATTACTTTGATAAGTAAAGATTCGTTTCGATATGGTTCGTTTTTAAAAATTTATTATTTTTACAATCAAAATTCCTGCCAAAACATCAGTGCAAATTAACAGAATATCATTATGAATAACATTACAAATCAACACATTAAATTCAGCAAATTTCATGGTGCCGGCAATGATTTCATCATGATAAACGCAACAAATGAAGAATTATTATTGAGCGAAGAATTAATATATAAAATGTGTGACCGACGGTTAGGAATTGGTGCCGACGGTTTGATAATATTGATGCCATCTGAAAATCATGATTTTAGAATGAGATATTATAATTGTGATGGAAAAGAAAGTACTTTCTGCGGCAACGGAGGTCGTTGTATAGCTGCATTCGCTCATTATCAGAATATTATAAAAAACACAGCAACTTATGAAGCAGTTGATGGAATTCATAAGGTAAAAGTGACAGAAATCAGTTCAAACGAGTATCATGTCGAATTGACAATGCGTGACATTTTGTCGTACAAACTGGAAAATGACAGTCTGCTCATTAACACAGGTTCTCCTCATTATGTTAAAAAAGTAGATGATTTGGAAACACTTGACATAATAAAAGATGGAGCATCAATTCGTTACGACAAGAATATATCTTCCGATGGCGTCAACGTCGATTTTCTTGTAAATAGAGATGGAAAGATACATATCAGGACTTATGAGCGTGGAGTTGAAAATGAGACACTTGCCTGTGGAACAGGAGTAACAGCTTCTGCAATAGCAGCTTCACTTTGGTATGGTGGCAATAATATAGACATCTACACTCAGATTGCCAAATTAAACGTACGTTTCGACAAAGATAATAATACATTTAAAAATGTTGTTTTATCGGGTCCGGCAACGCACGTTTTTGACGGAATGTTTATATTTGCAAAATAAATTAATGCTATGTTTGCACAAAACGACAATATAATCATCAGAGCAGCAGAACCTATTGATGCTGAATCGATTTACAGGTGGGAAAACGACCAGGAAATATGGAGGGTTAGTGAAACATATATGCCCTATTCCATGTATCAAATCGAACAATTTCTACTCAACAACAACGATTTATTTTCCATCCGTCAGGTACGGTTCATCATAGAAAGCAAAAAGAATTCTGAACCAATAGGTTGCATCGATATATATGACTTCGACCCTATTCACTTCAGGGCAGGTATTGGAATTTTGATTCAAAAGGAATATAGAAAACAAGGTTATGCCAAAGAAACCTTACAACTTCTACTAGATTATTGTTTCAATGTATTGATGCTTAAACAAGTATATTGCTTGATTGATGCACTTAACACCGATAGTTTAAATCTTTTTAAGAATATAGGATTCGAACAATGCGGATATAGGAAAGAATGGATAAGAACACCTAATGGATTTATTGATGAAATTGAATTTCAATATATTAACAAAAACTTCTAATGAAAACAACAAGAACTTACTTTAAAGAACATATTGAGAAAATGAAAAAGATGAAACGATTGATTTTCATCACTCTCAGTATATTGATTCTAATCGCTGTATTTATATTTATAAAGGTGTATAAAGCTATCTTAAATCCTAATGTAATGATTTCTAATGGTGATGAGATCTCTTTATATATTTACTCTGAAGATGATTTTGAAACGATTAAAAACAAACTCTATTCAGAAGACATTATCATAAATAAAAATTCTTTTGAGTGGGTCGCCAAAAGACTAGATTATCCTGAATATATTAAATCAGGACATTACATTATCAAAAACGGAATGAATAACAATCGTTTACTAAACTTGTTGCGTTCTGGAAGTCAGACTCCCATCGATTTCACCTTTAATAATATAAGAACCATTGAACAATTTGCCGGAAAAGTTGATGATGAACTTGAACTTGATTCCATATCTTTACTTAATGTTTTAAGTGAAAATCCCGATTTAAAGGAAATGGGATTCGACAAAGAAAAATATGCAGCATTATTTATTCCAAATACATACGAATTATATTGGAACATAAATGCCGATGATTTTGTTGAAAAAATGATTGACGAATATAAAAAATTTTGGAACGAGTCTCGCATGCAGAAAGCAGAAAATTTAAAACTTACTCCTATAGAAGTCAGTATATTAGCATCAATAGTTGATAAAGAAACGACCAAAACTTCAGAGATGCCTCGCATCGCTGGTGTCTACTTAAATCGTATCAATAAAAAATGGTTACTTCAGGCAGACCCGACATTAGTATTCGCTTTAGGCGACTTTGAAATCAAGAGAGTACTCGACTCCCATAAAAAAATCGAGTCACCATATAACACATACAAATACAGAGGATTGCCACCCGGACCTATTTGCATTCCTTCCATTGCATCCATCGACGCTGTTTTAAATGCTGAAAAACATAAATACTTCTACTTCTGTGCTAAAGACGATCTTTCAGGTTACCATGTCTTTGCGAGAAATATTAATGAACACAATGCAAATGCAGAAAAATACAGAAGAGCACTGAATAAGAAGAAAATATATAAATAAATTGAAAATTGAAAACTGAAAATTGAAAATTGAATTTTTGAAAATGAAGAAGATATTTGTAATATTACTAGTCAGTTTATCTCTTAATACATTTTCTCAACAATCGATTGACAGTCTGCAACTTAAAAAAAACATTGGTATCGTTCTAGGTACGGAAGCGACTTTATATGCCGGTTCAATGACAGGATTGTATTATTTATGGTATGCAGGTTACGATCAATCGTCGTTTCATTTTTATAAAAAATATAATGAAGTTCCAGAATGGCGACAATGGCTTCAGATGGATAAAGCAGGTCATGCCACTACTGCATATCATGTCGGACTAATGGGTTACGAAGCTCTTCGTCTGGCAGGATGGGACGAGAAACACTCGATAATATATGGAGGACCTTTAGGATTCTTATTTCTTTCTACCATCGAGATATTTGACGGACTGTCAACAGGATGGGGATTCTCATGGAGCGACATGATAGCCAATGCATTTGGAACAGGATTATTCATGGGACAACAAGCGCTATGGCACGAACAGAGGATCTCTATGAAATATTCGTATCACCACACTCAATTCGCACAATATCGCCCTGATTTACTCGGAAGCAATCTCCCAGAAAGAATGTTAAAAGATTATAACGGACAAACGATATGGTTGTCATTCAATATCAAATCATTGTTTTTGAATAAAGAATCAAAGTTCCCTTCATGGATTAATATCGCTTTAGGATATAGCGCCGAAGGAATGACAGGAAGTTTCAATAACACGACTCTCCACCACGGACAAATAATTCCGGAATTTGACAGAGTAAGACAATTTGTAATTTCGCCAGACATTGATTTAACAAGAATACCTGTTAAGAACAAATTCTTGAAGTCAACATTAAAGGTCTTGAGTTTCATTAAGATTCCTATGCCTGCCGTGATGTGCGACTCTCAGGGTAACTTCACTTGGCATTGGATTTACTTTTAGTGGGCATTTATAAATTCTCCATATTTTTATTATTAACATAACATCAGATTAAAAAAATCTCTATCTTTACACCCGCATAAGGAACCTTTACGGATCTTGTATATTCCACCGTCGATTTATGAGAAACTGCCGTTGAAGAAACAACGACATCTTCAAGCATGACGACATTCTCTTTCAAGACTATATTTCCGATATCAATCTTCGATTTGTCAGGAATCAGTTTTACTTCTTCTTTGATGTAACCGACAAATCCTATTGCAAGACGATTTCATTACCAGATTGTTCAACTTTCAAGGTGAAAACGCCTTTGTCGTTGGTTATACATCCTGTAATGAGTTGGTCTGATTTATATACGGCAACAGAAACGCAAGGAATCGGTTCTTTATTTTCGTCGATGACTTTTCCTGTTATTGAAAATGATAATGACGAACTTGCGTAAAGATAAAAGTTCGTTATTAAGAATAACAAACTGAGAAATAAATGTTTCGCAGTATGTTTTTTTGTCATAGAATATGATTACAATGTAGTAAAAAAATGATTATCTTTGCGATAAGAAAATATATAAAATAATGTGGACAACGACTAGTGTCTATCGTCCGTTAAGCATTGACACAATATGACTGAGATATTAGGTTTTAGCAATCAAATTGCACAGGAGTTTGGAGTGACTCACACTGTCGCTTCTAATGTGATTCGTCTTTTGAATGAAGGTTGTACAGTTCCATTCATCGCACGTTATCGTAAAGAAATGACCAATACTATGAATGAAGAAGTTGTCGCTGCAATCCAGAAGCGTCTTCTTCAACTTGAGGAACTTGAGAAAAGGAAAGATGCCGTTTTGAAGTCAATTGCCGAGCAGGACAAACTCACTCCTGAACTTGAGGCTAGTATCAGAAATGCCAAGACGATACAAGACGTTGAAGACTTGTATCTTCCATATAAGCCCAAACGTAAGACAAGAGCAGAGATAGCTCGTCAGAAAGGATTAGAACCACTCGCCAAAATCATCATGTCGCAAAACTCAGACGATGTTGAAGGTCTCGCACAGAAATATATCGACAAAGAAAAAGGTGTAGAAAACACACAAGACGCTCTTAAAGGTGCCTGCGACATCATGGCAGAATGGGTTTCAGAAAACATTAAGGGACGGAATCTCATACGTAAGATTTACCACAAAGAAGGTATCATATCTTCAACAGTGGTGAAAGACAAAGAGAACGATGCTAAGACTTACCAACAATATTTCGATTGGAAAGAATCTATTGCCGAGGCTCCGTCGCATCGCATCCTCGCGATGTTCCGCGCCGAATCGGAAGGTTTGTTGAAAGTTAAACTGAAAATCAATGATGAAGAAGCACTAAAGACATTGGACGATATTTTCCTCAAAGCAGACAATGCGTCAACAGACCTTGTACAAGACGCCATCGATGACGCATGGAAACGTCTCTTGGAACCTTCATTAGAAACTGAGATTCGCACATTATACAAAGAAAAAGCCGATGAGGTTGCCATTAAAGTCTTCGCCGAAAACCTAAGACAACTATTGTTAGCCTCACCTGTTGGACAGAAACGAGTCCTTGCTTTAGACCCTGGATTCAGAACAGGTTGTAAAGTCGTGATACTTAACGAATATGGCGCTCTGTTGCACAACGAGACCATCTTCCCTCACCCACCTCAAAATGAAATAAGACAGGCCACCAACAAGATCCGTTCTCTCGTGAATGCTTATAAAATTGAAGTGATAGCAATTGGTAACGGCACTGCAGGACGTGAGACTGAAGACTTCATAAGAGGAATAAAATTCGACCGCGATGTCACCGCTGTTATGGTTAACGAAAGCGGTGCCTCTGTCTATTCCGCATCCAAAGTAGCGAGAGACGAATTTCCTGAATATGACATCACAGTACGTGGTGCCGTAAGTATCGGCCGCAGATTGATGGACCCTCTCGCAGAACTGGTTAAAATCGACCCTAAGTCTATTGGCGTCGGACAATATCAACATGATGTAAATCAGAAGTTATTGAACGAAGAATTAGGTCACGTGGTTGAGAGTTGCGTCAATGCTGTAGGTGTAGAACTTAATTCTGCCAGTGAACAGCTTCTCTCATACGTCAGCGGCGTAGGTCCACAACTTGCAAGTAATATTGTGAAATACCGCAACGAAAACGGCGGATTCAAAAGTCGTAGGCAGTTGCTTAAAGTGCCTCGTCTTGGCGAAAAGGCATATGAACAATGTGCAGGATTCTTGAGAATCCATGGTGCGGCACAACCATTAGACGCCAGCGCAGTACACCCCGAGAGTTATCACATCGTGGAGAAAATGGCGAAAAAACTCAACGTGAAAGTAACAGAACTCATCGGAAACAAAGAACTTATCGCCAAGATAAACCCTAAAGAATTTATAGAACAAGATTTCGGCATTGAAACCATAAACGACATCATTTCAGAACTTGAAAAACCCGGACGCGACCCTCGTAAGACTTTCGAGGTCTTCGAGTTCAGCAGAAACATCCGTACAATCAACGACTTGAAAGTAGGAATGCAGTTGTTCGGAATCGTAACCAACATCACCGCTTTCGGTTGTTTTGTCGACATAGGAGTACACCAAGACGGACTCGTACATATCAGTCAGATGTCGGAACAATTCATCAAAGACCCTAACGAAGTAGTTAAACTAAATCAGAAAGTTAACGTCAGAGTGGCAGAACTCGACATAGAAAGAAAAAGAATAAGTTTGAGTATGCGAAATATTAAATGAAAGATATCGTTATAAAAACATGAAAAGAATCTATACAATATTAATTGCATGTGCTCTTCTGTTAGCATTGAATAACAATACAGAAGCACAAATTGTTAAAGGAGAAGCATTCTTAGGAATGAACCTTTCTCAAGTTGATGGAGACCAAGCATATGGTTACAAACGCGCGGGACTTCATGGCGGATTAGGAGCAATTGTTCCGATATACAAGCAAGGTAACTTCGATATAGAATTCGCTTTAGAAGTCGCGTTCAACCAACGTGGAGCACACCAGCGACAACAATATTTCGGCGATTCAGTAACAGGTGCTTATGACTTATACTTGAATTATTTGGAAGTTCCTGTCCTTTTTTATTTCAACGACAAACAAATAGCATCGTTAGGATTAGGTTTCTCATATGGCAGACTGGTAGGTCTGAAAGAATATGAACACGGACATCTGACTGATGTAAATCTTTCATATACAGGAGATGACAAATATAATCTCAACGACTTCTGTTTATTGGCAGATGTGAAGTTAAGAGTTTATGAACGACTAAAGTTTGGTGTACGTTTTCAATATTCGATGAAAAGCATAAGAACAAGACAGTTCTATCTCATCAATGGTGAACCCGGAGATTTACGTCAACAATATAATAATTGCATCACCGCCCGTTTGATTTATGTGTTTAACGAAGACAGAAGCAACTATATATACGACACATATCAATTCCAAGGCGACAATCCCAAAATACACCAGAAGGCACTCGACAAACAGTTGAAAAAAATCAGGAGACAAGAAGAAAGAGAATCAAGAAGAAATAAATAAATCTCAAAAATCTAAAATCAGAAAACCTGAGAAGTAACGACAAAAGACTAAAGTTGGTCGTCGATACTCTCAGGTTTTCATTTTTTACATTTCTCAGTTTTTAAATACAATCTCGTTTCCGTCATAATCAACGAGAATCGTTTTTTCTTTATTGACTTTATCAGATAAAATCATCTTCGATAAATCGTTGATGAGTTCGCGTTGCATCATACGTTTCACAGGACGCGCACCATAGCGGATGTCGTAACTCGTATCAGCAATAAATCTCATTGCGTCAGAAGTTATGTCAATATCAATATTATTTTTCTTCAACATCTTCTTCAACGAGTTAAACTGCATAGCAACAACATTGATAATCTGTTCCTTTGTTAGTGGCGTAAACATGATGATATCGTCAATACGGTTAAGGAACTCAGGTTTCATAAACTGACGTAAAATCTCCATCACCTTATTACGCATCTCATCAAAGTCATGTTCCGATCCACGCTCCCCGCTCTCCGTTCCCCGTTCCTCGTTCCTCGTTATCATTTCCTGTATCGCCATTGCGCCGAGATTTGAGGTCATGATGATGATAGTATTTCTAAAGTCGACAAGACGACCTTTGTTATCGGTGAGACGCCCATCGTCGAGTATTTGGAGCAAGATATTATACACATCCTGATGTGCCTTTTCTATCTCATCAAGAAGGACAACAGAATAAGGTTTACGACGCACCGCCTCAGTTAGTTGACCACTTTCATCATACCCCACATAACCAGGAGGCGCTCCTATCAGTCTTGAGACAGAATGACGTTCCTGATATTCCGACATATCGATACGCACCATATTGTTTTCATCATCAAAGAGAAATTCCGCCAATGCCTTAGCAAGTTCCGTCTTACCAACTCCGGTGGTTCCTAAGAAGATAAAAGAACCGATCGGACGACGAGCATCCTGAAGACCTGCCCTGCTACGACGAATTGCGTCTGCTACGGCAACTATAGCTTCATCCTGCCCCACCACACGTTTATGTAATTCTTTTTCAAGATTCAAGAGTTTATCACGCTCGCTTTGCAACATCTTGTTCACAGGAATACCTGTCCAACGAGAGACGATCTCTGCGATATCTTCCGCATTAACCACCTCATCGATGAGAGGATTGTCGCCTTGAATTTTCTTCAGTTCATCTTTCGCTACTTCTATGTTATTTTCGGAATTTGGGATCTTGCCATATCGCAATTCAGCAACGAGACCATAATTGCCATCGCGTTCGGCCACTTCAGCATCATGACGATATCTTTCGATATTTTTCTTTTCAGTCTGAATTTTCTCTATGAAACTACGTTCTGTTTCCCAACGCGATTTTATCCTGTCTCGTTCGGAGTTCAACTCGTCAATAACTTTTGTAAGTGTCTCAACTTTCTGTTTGTCATTCTCACGTTTAATTGCTTCGCGCTCAATCTCAAGTTGGCGAATCTTACGTTGTATGTTTTCCAACTCTTCCGGCAATGAATTGATTTGTAATCTTAAACGAGAAGCAGCTTCGTCAACAAGGTCGATTGCTTTATCTGGAAGGAAACGATTTGAGATATAACGTATCGATAGTTCTACTGCGGCAATAATTGCTTCATCCAAAATCCTCACCTGATGATGATTCTCATACTTCTCTTTAAGTCCTCTAAGTATCGATATTGCAGATTCTTCTGAAGGTTCATCAACCATAACGATTTGGAAACGACGTTCCAAAGCCTTGTCTTTCTCGAAATACTTCTGATATTCGCTTAATGTTGTGGCACCCACTGCTTGCAGTTCACCACGTGCCAGAGCCGGTTTTAAAATATTGGCGGCATCCATCGCTCCCGTTGAAGCACCGGCACCTACCAAAGTATGAATCTCATCGATGAACAAGACAATCTCGCCATTACTATCGACAACTTCTTTAACCACGTTTTTTAATCTTTCCTCAAATTCTCCTTGATATTTGGCACCTGCGATGAGTGCCCCCATATCTAAAGAATAAACTTTTCTTGATTTAAGATTCTCAGGAACATCGCCATGGACAATTCTCTGTGCGAGACCTTCGGCAATCGCTGTCTTTCCAACTCCAGGTTCACCAATTAAAATAGGGTTGTTTTTAGTTCTACGTGATAAAATCTGTAACACTCTTCGAATCTCATCATCTCTACCAATAACAGGATCCAATTTACCGGACGCTGCCAACTCATTAAGATTACGAGCATAACGATTCAAAGACTCATAATTGTTTTGTGAATTCTCTTGGTTCATTGTATTATTTTTTTGTTGTTCATAATGCTACTATCAAATTCATTTCCATTTTTAAACAATGACAAAATGACACTTATGTTCTACAAAAGACTAATGTCAAAACCCTAAAGGATTGATGTGAAAAAAAAGTTCAAAAAAATTATGAAAATATGCAATAAAAGACGTTTGGGCACATTATATTATATGTAGTTTTTTCTTATATTTGCAGAACTCAAAATAGAATCATAGTCAGATGAATAAAAACATAAAAAGCAGTTTTTACAAAGTAATAATCTTATTGATTTTCATCGTCAATACTTTTACAGCGAAAGCTCAGATGAATTGTGAGATCACTCTGTCGGAAGGCACGACGTTGCCTGTATGCTATGGTGAAATGATTACCTTGAGTGTTAACAGTAATCCCAACTACACATACGAATGGACAAAAGACGGGATGATTGTTGGCGACAATAGTTTCTATCTTACAATTGAGGTGACACAAAACAATGTAAAATATGCAGTAAAGGTTACAGATATACAGTCGCATCAAGAATGCAGCGATGAAATCGTTATCACCATGTTGCAACCATTTGAGATATCATTTGAACAGACACAATTGACTTGCAGCAACAATTTAGCAGAGAACGGACAAAATGCCAAAGTAATAGTCACTGCTACAGGTGATGGATATACATCATTCACTTATGAGTGGGGAAGCGAAACCAATGAGAACATCTGGACAAATCCGGGCAATCCACAAGAAGCAATAAGTTTGAAGGCATGGAAAGAATATTATGTTGATGTTACCGGCATTACTGCAAACGGGGACGAATGTACACAAAGAGCGACATTTACCCCCAGAGCATATCCAAATCCAAAAGTCAAAATCGTCTCGACTCCAAGCGATACCGCATATTTACAAAATCCTTATGTGAAGTTCGGTTTTGAAGCAAATATGGACTCCATAGAACACAATTCATGGTCTTGGTCTTTCTTCAACAATCCTGAAAATAATACTGAAATTAGCGCAACTTCCATAGAACAACAACCTACTAACATATATTACCAAGAATCTAAAGAAGGCAATCCATACAAAGTTGAATTGAACATAAAATCAGCAGACTACGGATGTGACACCACATTCACAAAAGACATCATTGTTCTTCCCGTCAAATTAAAAATACCTAACATTTTCACTCCAAACGGCGACGGCATCAACGATTATTTCATCATAGACAATGACCCTACCGTTGATTATGATGAAGAAAATAACGAAAACACGAGAAATTTCGAGTATGACTCATATAATCCTTTAAGGGACTATTATTTAAGAACAGAACTTACCGTCTTCAACAGATGGGGAAGAATCGTATACAAGTCAACAGATTATAATAACGACTGGGACGGAGGCAAACTTCCAGATGCGACCTACTTCTATGTGTTGGAATGTGTCGGTCAATATGACAACCATCGCTATCAAGGTTCTGTGACGATTTTCGGTAGCGGAAGATGATGAATAATAATGAGAAATTAAACAATAGTTAAGAAACAACGTTAAGAAAGAAATAAGGAATAACGATGAAAAGAATAATTTATACAATATTAGTATCATTTGCATTATTATCATGTGAAACCAAGGATAATAAAATCAATTCTAGTTTGGTAAACAATCCTGTTACAGCCGATGGCATCAAAAAAGGAACTACAGCACCGGCAATAGAATTCGAAAAAACAGAACATGATTTCGGCAAAATATTACAAGGTGAGCAAGTTACATACACATTTAAATTCAAGAATGTCGGCAATGCCCCACTTATAATAACTGATATTGAAAAGACATGCGGTTGTACATCACCAGAATTCACCAAAGAACCATTAAAACCAGGTGAGAGTGGAAAAATTACCATTACATACGACAGCAAAGGTCATAAAGGATTTCAAAACAAACGACTTATTGTGAAAGCCAACACAAATCCTTCCGAGACAATATTAAGAATAAAAGCACAAGTAGAAAATATTAACACATTTTAAATAAATTATTATGAACTTTTTAAACATGTTTTTGCTTCAAGCACCAGCACAACAAGGTTCCTCTTGGTCAGGACTTGTTATGATTGTTTTAATCTTCGTTATTTTCTGGTTATTCTTCATTCGTCCACAGAATAAGAGAGCCAAGGAACAACAACAATTCCGTGAAAACCTCAAGAAAGGTGACAAGATTGTTACAATTGGTGGTATTCATGGTAAAATTGACGAAGTTAAAGAAAGCACAGTTATCGTAAGTGTTGACCACAACACAAAGATTGAATTTGAAAAATCAGCAATCATCCCTAGTGCAAGTCAAGTAGGTGGTGCAGCATGAAAAAATTAAACATGGTAAGCGCAAATAAACAAAATCAACAAGAGCACAAATTTGTTAACATATTGTTGTTTATTGCAATAGCAGCTTTGTTATGGTTGATTATTAAGTTATCGGCGACCTATACTGTTACCGAACCGCTCACCATGAATTTTAAAGATGCACCGGCCAATTTGGTAATAACCAAAGAAACACAAGACATTAATGTCACATTATCGTCAAGAGGTTTTGATTTGTTAAATTATTATTTAAAACCTGACTCAAAACTTAAAGTTGACATATCTTTAGAGGGGGTGCCTTTGCACAAAGACAGCGAAAGCACCTACTCTTTTGGAAGCAGTTACATTAAACCAGAAATAGTAAACCTGCTAAAAATAGAACCAGGAAAAATCACATTCGATGATAACAGAATAATGCTTACCATGGAAGAACTCGACTCGGTGAAAGTAAAAGTTATAGCTAATCTCGACTTATCTTACGAAAAACAATACAGCAAACATGGTAAAATTAAAATAACACCAGACTCTGTAACCATCTACGGACCGAAAAACAAAATATCATCATTAGAAAACATACATACCCAAAACATATCCTTAAAAAATATTAACTCTAATATTGATGTCAACGTACCTCTTATCATTGATGAAATGATGAAAACAGATACTAAAAATGTTAACATTAGAATCAATGTGGAAAAATTTACAGAAACCGCTTGTGAGGTTAAGATAAAACATAATTACGATAAGAAATTGCGTTTATTCCCCGATAAAGTAAAGATTAAATATACTGTATATCTTTCTGATTATAATATTATAAACGAAAATTCATTTGCCGTTAATATTGATACTGCCGACATATCTCCAGAAAACAGTTTCCTTCCAATATATTTGTCAGATTATCCAAACAACACAAAAATCATAAGCATCGAACCAAAAGAAGTTGAATATATAATCATCGACGAAAACTGATAATGAATCACAACACATTATGCATTATACATTAATAATTATGCATTGAAATGAAACGTATTGGTATCACAGGTAATATAGGCAGTGGAAAGAGTCTCGTATGTAAAATCTTCAATCAATTAGGCATCAACACTTTTTATTCGGATGAAGAAACAAAAAAACTCTATTTTCTCCCTGAAATAAAAGAACAGATATTAAATTATTTTAAGGATGAAGTATATTTCAAAGACGGTTCATTAAACAGGAAACTCCTCTCCTATCATCTTTTTAAAAATCCTAAAGCACTGCAGTTCATTGAAGGACTCCTGTATCCACAATTAAACAAGACTTTCGATGAATGGTGCGATAAACAAAATTCAAATTACGTATTATTTGAATCAGCGATTTTGTTTGAGAAAGATTTCACGAAGCATTTCGACAAGATAATATTCGTTTCCGCTCCTGAAGATATTCGCTTACAAAGAGCAATGTTACGCGATAAATGTGACGAAGAAAACGTTAGAGCAAGAATGCGTCTTCAATGGGACGAAGAAATAAAAAAAGCGGAATCAGATTTCATTATCAACAATGATGGAATTGAAATGCTGATTCCGCAAATTATCAAGATTCACAAAACTATTCTATAATAGTCACTTGTTTTCTTAATTCTTTGATTGTCTTCTTATGTCCTTGATAATCTACATAACCAAGTCCTGAAAGCAACAACTCAATGTTACGTCCTGAATTAAGGAATTCTTCTACAGTGTTTTTAACACAAAATTCTGTTGCAATACCGCTGATAACTACGTCTTTGTTAGCATAGTCTTTTAAAACTACGCCATTGGCATTAACAGCTTCAAAACCTGAATATTGTTCTTCATCTTGTTTACATCCTTTACGGAAAATGTTGCGTTTTGGATCTGGTCTGTTGGCAGGATTTTCCACTTTTGTGTAGAATGACTCATGAATTGAACCACCACGTGTTCCTGCGACACAGTGAACAGGCCATATTCCGCCATATTCTGTGAAAGAACTATGATTTTCAGGATGTGAGTCAGCAATGTATATAACCTCTTGTTCTGGATGAGCATTGATATATTTAATGACTTCTTCAACAGCTTCCTCAGAATGACCACAAGCCAATGAACCATCAATGAAATCATAAAGCATATCAACAACCAAATGAGTAGGCGCAGCATGATTTTCTTTCAAAAAAGAATATTTCTTACCATAATCTAAATGTTGCTGTACGAAGTCTGTTGGATAATTGATGACGTAATCAACCACTTTACCATTCTTTTCAACAGGAACGATATCTGGATTTATGAAACCACCATAAGGTCTGAGATTCAATGCATCGTAACGTTCTTTAACTTCTTTATGTAAAGCAGGATCAACTTTAACAGCATATTTTTCAACAAGTTCTTTACCAGCTTTATAGTCACCTTCAGATTTGATACGTTGAATTTCAGCGAGAAGTTCACCAAATAAACCACGAAGTTTTTCATAATCGTTGATAACGAAATATGTCTTTCCGTCTTTGACTTTCTTTTCAATTACATTATCAGCCTTGCCTTTTTCGTAACACCATTCAGATATGAGTTTACGGTCTTGCATATGTGATTCAGTAACGTTTTTGCCTAATTCGATACGTGAAAGTTGACTCATCAAACCGTTGCGGATGAAGTTGGCGTAAGCTGCTTTATATGCTTCCATATCAGGCATGATACCGAGTTCCACCATTATTGGGTCGGCGCAATAGTAAAGACCGAATAAATCAGCGCGTGATTCTTCAAGAGACGAGTTATATTCTTTCAATGCGTTAGATGATGTACCAGGAAGAAGTTGTCCAGAACCATGACCGAGACACTCGTGTAAATCAGTGTGAACCACGTCAGCATTAGATCCATATTTCTTGCAAAGGTCAATTTCTTCTTGTGAATAAGCGAATTCTGCTAATACGCTCTTTGGAGATTCAGCAGCAGCTTTGTCATATGCTTCCATCAAGTTGGTGATAGTAACAGATTTTGAACCATAATCCTTACGGATCCAGTCTGCGTTCGGAAGATTGATTCCGATTGGAGGTGCGGGGAAACAATCGCCGGCCAATGTTGTTACGATAATCCCTTTTGCGGTGACGCCTTTACATTCTTTTTTCTTGAAACGGCTGTCAACAGGTGAGTTGTCTTCAAACCATTGTGCATTTTGACTTATCAACGAAGAACGTTTTGTTGCTTCCATATCTTTAAAGTTAACAACAGCCTCCCATGTCGCTTTCATGCCCATCGGATCTCCATAATCTTCGATGAAACCATTTACGTAGTCAATTACAGAAACTGAATCTTGTACCCATGCTACGTTATAGGCGTCCCAAGTTTTGAGGTCTCCCGTCTTGTAATAATCTATTAATAAATTTGTATAATTACGTTGTGCATCGTTCTCTGCCACTGCATTAGCTTTTTCCAACCAATAAATAATTTGGTCTATTGCTTCGCCGTAAAGTCCGCCTGATTTATAAACGTTTTCATAAATCTTACCATTTTCTTTTACGAGTTGAGAATTCAATCCGTATGATATTGGAGTTGCATCGTTAGGATCTCTTTGAACATCATAGAACTTCTCAACCTCTTCTTTTGAAATATCACCTTTATAGAAATTTGTTGCAGAATTCTTAATGATGTCATCATCACCACTACGGCGTGTTGCATATAAATCTTTATCAAAAATTACAGGTGTTATGAATGTCAAAAATTCTTCAATAGTTTCATTTTCTGCGAGAGGAAGTTGTTTTACGTCTGAATTCTTGACTAATTCAGCGAAATAATCTGTAGAAATTTCCGGTACGAACTTGTCTTCTGCATAATGATGATGAATACCATTACTGAAGAAAACGCGTTTTGCATAAGTGAGGAAATTTTGGAAATCAGTTGTGCTGCGATTACCTTTGTAAGAATTAAGAATTGCTTCGTTAGTTTTACGTACAGTAAGATTGTACTTGAAATTTTGGTCTGCTAAAATGTCGCGTCCGCATTTTGCAGCTTCACCTAAATAATATAGGTATTCCTTTTGTTGAAGCGTCAGGTTTTCCCATTCTGGAATTTGATAACGCATAATCTTGATGTCAGCAAATTCATCGACGAGATATTTGAATTCCTTCTCGTCATTCTTAGCTTGTTGGTCGTTTGAGTTACAGCTAAATAGCAGACCAATAACACTTAAACTCATAATAAACTTTTTCATTATAATGTGATTTTGATTAAAGTACAAAGGTAGTAATTTGTTTAATTTAAAGAGACTTTTTTATATGATTTTTTATATGACATACTTCTATAAATTGTTGTATTCGTTATTTACAAATCAAGTAGACGTATCAATATCATCTGTTTGATAAATATAGGTTGATTTCTATAAATTCCATATTTAAATAATATTCTTCATTCATACCGGAGAAACGATAACATTACAAGGCGGCTAAGGTTTACTTCCATAAATAAGTAAATGTTCCTTAATCCTTTTTAAGTAAAAATTCGATTTTTCATTAATATTTATTTAGAAATGAATTTTTATTAGATTTTTACAGCAAAAATACTTGACAAAATTTTTATATTAAGTAATTTTGCGGAGAGAATCAAAATTAAAATTTATGAAAAAATATTTTTTGTTAGATTTTTGTCTATCTTTGCAATATCAGTTTAATTGTTATGAGAACCGTTGAACTGAAAAGAAAATTACAGCAAGCTGGCTGCTATTTTCTGAGTAATGGAAAAAATCACGAATGGTGGTTCAGTCCAATAACAAGTCAAAGGTTTCAGGTTCCCAGACATGCGAGTGAAGACATAAGGACACCGCTCAAGAAACAAATAAGCAAACAGTCAGGTGTTGATTTATAAATGATAAAATACAATAATAATATGAAAACCATAAAAGTAATCATTGAGCGCAACGACAACGGTAATTTTCAGGCAGTACCTCAAATGGAAGAAAATATTGCTTTCTTTGGTATGGGCAAAACCGTAACAGAAGCCTTGGATGATCTTCAGAATTCATATTTAGAGGCAAAAAGTTTCGAACCAAATCTTGCCGAAATGAAATTTGAGTTTGAATAT
The DNA here is from genome assembly GCA_045606865.1 of Bacteroidales bacterium. Lineage (GTDB taxonomy): Bacteria > Bacteroidota > Bacteroidia > Bacteroidales > F082 > Limimorpha. The sequence goes on along the minus strand of JAZUST010000088.1, from coordinate 5,749 downwards.
GACACCGCAAGTTTTTTGCAGATGTTCAAAGGCAGGATGAATTTAGCGGATCTCCAATCAATAACAGGCATAAACCGCAAGCAACTCAATCATTACGTCACCGGCTATAGGAAGCCTTCTCCCAAAACAGTACGACGTATTCAAGAAGGTATCAGAAAATACGCCGAAGAATTAAGTCGCATTGTACTTATTTGATATGAGTCAACTAACTCGCGACATATTAAAGCAATATTGGGGTTACCCTTCTTTCCGTCCGCTGCAGGAAGATATCGTCGATTCCGTCATTGAAGGGAGAGATACTCTTGCGCTGCTACCAACAGGTGGAGGCAAGTCGATATGTTTTCAGGTTCCTGCTATGGCGATGGAAGGAGTTTGTATTGTAATAACGCCGCTTATATCTTTGATGAAAGACCAGGTGATGCACCTGAAGAAAATCGGCATACCAGCAGCAGCAATATTCTCAGGGATGCATCATAATGAAATTGAAGTAGCTTATAATCAAGCTGCTTTCGGAATGCTGAAGTTTCTTTACGTCTCGCCCGAACGTCTTATGACCGACGCCTTCGTAGAGTCTTTAAGAAAGATGAAAGTATGTCTGCTCGCCGTCGATGAGTCGCACTGCATATCGCAATGGGGTTACGACTTCCGTCCTCCTTATCTTAAAATCGTCGAGATAAGACAATATATCCCGAACACTCCGGTAATGGCTCTTACCGCCACGGCGACACCTAAAGTCGTGGAAGACATACAATTTCGCCTCGGGTTCAAAAAAAACAATGTATTTCAGACAAGTTACGAACGTAAGAACGTGACTTATAACGTAATTCATGAAGCAGACAAATATGGTTTTATGTATCGTCTTTTATGTAAGATGAACACCGGAAGCGGAATTGTTTACGTCAGGAGTCGCAAACGAACGAAAATCATCGCCGAATGGTTGCAATCGGTAGGGATAAGCGCGTCGTTCTATCACGCCGGATTGGACGCCAAGACTCGCGATTATCGACAACAACTATGGATGGACGGCAAGATTAAAGTTATCGTTGCCACCAATGCTTTCGGAATGGGAATCGACAAACCAGACGTACGCCTCGTAGTACACATGGATTTGCCCGACAGTCTTGAGGCTTATTTCCAAGAAGCAGGACGTGCAGGACGTGACCTTCAACCTTCCGAAGCATTTTTGTTGGTAGCAGATACCGACATCAACAAATTGAAAGAAAACCTCCACTTCTCATATCCAGAATTGTCGAGGATAAAACTCATTTATGAGGCTTTATGCAATTATTTGCAGATCCCTATCGGCGCGGGAGAAAATATGAGTTACGACTTCGACATCAACGAGTTTACACAATATTACAACTTCTCATTATTAGAAGTTTTTAATGCGATAAAACTCATTGAAAGAGAAGGATTGTTCATTACATCGGAGGCGATGAACACACCATCAAAAATACATATCAAGGCCAGAAGAGAAGATTTATATCGTTTTCAGATTGAATATAAAGAATATGATACGATAATTAAATTTTTATTAAGAAACACTCCCGGTATTCTCAGCGACTTCGTCAATATCAGAGAAGAAAACATCTCACAAAAGACCAATATTCCTATCGAGAAAGTTATACGTCAACTCAAGAATCTCGACAGCATGAATTTCCTAACTTATATTCCTCGCAACGATAAACCTCAAATTCAGTTTATTACAGAAAGAATAGACATTAAATACTTTACGCTTTCCGATGAAGTGTATAGAAATCGCAAGAGCGACGCATCACAACGCATTGATGCTGTCATCGATTTTGTTAATAATAATAAAGAATGTAGAAGTGTTCAATTATTGAGGTATTTCGGGGAAGACATCAAGAAGACTTGCGACAGATGTGATGTTTGTTCTTCAAAAAACAAGATGAGTATCAGCGACAACGAATATCAAGTCATAAGCGAAGACATCGTTGGAGAGTTACGAGAAAGTGAAAATAACATTTATGAAATCATTAAAAAGTGTAACAATCACCATGAAGAAAAAGTCCTTAACACCATCAAATGGATGATTGACAACAATATTATTGTAAAAGATGGTGAGAAGATTAAATTATATAAATAAAAAGTGACGTCGTTTTTGCAAATGACGTCACCCAGATATGCTTCATGCATTATTAATGCATTACTTTAAGAGTTCAGCACCAGCTTTAAATTTAACAACGGTTTTTTCTGGAATCATAATTTCTGCACCAGTCTTTGGATTACGACCTTTTCTTGCAGGATGTTTGGTTGTTGAAAATGTACCGAATCCTACCAAAGATATACGATCACCATTTTGTAATGCTTCTGATGATGCTTCCATAAATGCTTCAAGAGCTTTTTTTGCGTCTACTTTTGTCATACCGGCCTTTTCTGCCATTATGCTCACTAATTCAGCTTTATTCATAATTATTTTATTTTAAGAGATTATTAAACAATTACTTAATCATTCCGATTACAAATCTAATTATTTTTAAGAAAAAAACAAATATTTTTTTAGTTTTTTTTATTTTTTTTACTTAGTGTAGCTTACGACAACATCCCGATTAACGAAAATATTAGTATTTATTAAAAGTTTTAAAAATTTAAACATAAAAATAATTAAGAATTTCCAACAAAAAAAATACGTAAATAAATAAAAAAGACGCCAAAAATATGACGTCTCAATGGAATTATGCGTAAAAAAATATCATAACAATGACCTATAATCGATAATTTTCAATTCACAACTCTTAATTTTCCATTAATCCTAGCTCCCCTCAAAAAGTCGGCTATAGGCATTGCTTTTTTTCCGGCTTGCTGTAAGAAGTTTATCGAAATGTAAAAATCTTTTAGCACAACTTTCATGTAAGATTTACCATCTGTAATGACTTGATATAACTCTTCGTCAACTGATGTCTTTTCTTCTAGGGTAACTTCATATATCTTCAGATCTAATGTTTCACCATTATCAGAAACCAATTGAGTATGAGCGGCAGGATAAGGCGACAGACCTCTTATGAAATTGTAAACAGACTTGGCGTCTTTTGTCCAGTCAATTCTACAATCTTCTTTAAAAATCTTAGGTGCAGGTTTCAACTGCAAGTTATCTCTTTGAATTATTGATTCTTGCGATTGAGAATGAACTCTACCCTCCTCTATCATCCTGATGGTTTCTACAACGACCTTATTTCCGAGAAGCATTAATTTGTCGTGGAGCGTTCCGGCCGTCTCTCTTTCTTCAATTGTCACCTTCTCCTGCATTATGATTTCTCCTGTATCAATTTCCTTATCAAGAAGGAATGTTGTGAGACCAGTTTCTTTTTCACCATTAATGATGGCATGATTTATTGGAGCCGCGCCTCTGTATTGCGGCAACAAAGATGCATGAAGATTAAAAGTGCCCATAGGAGGCATGCTCCATACAACTTCAGGCAACATTCTGAAAGCAACCACTATAAACAAATCCGCTTGATATGATGACAATTCGTCAATAAAATCTTGTGACTTCAAACTAAAAGGTTGCAATATCGGCAATCCGTGTTTCAATGCTGTTTCCTTCACATCAGAACTTTGTATTTTCTTTCCTCTTCCGGCAGGCTTGTCGGGAACAGTAACAACTGCAGCCACTTCATAACCAGCTGCTATTATCGCTTCTAATTGTGACGAAGCTATCTCTGGTGTACCAAAATAAACTATCTTCATTTAAATAATATTATTTTTATTTGCAAATGTAACAAAAATATTGAACCAAGACTATTGACGACTATGACCTTTTATTCTTCAAAAACTGATTTTTAGCGTAAAACAAAAAGAACGTCACGGAAACGAGAGAAGCAATAACAGACAACAAGAAAGCCGAGTCGTATCCGCCGAGATGTTCAGCCACATAGCCGCCACCTATTATTCCAGCGCCAATACCCAAGTCCCAACTTGTCAATATCGTTGAATTAGCGGTTCCCCTTTGTTCGTTTGGTGCCATATTCAAGAACATAGTCTGAACTGCGGGATACGTACTACCCTGACCGAAACCAATGACGATTGCGGAAATATAATATCCATACAAGTTCTGCCAAAAGGCGAACATCGAATAACCTAACAATACGCATATCAAGCCGTAAGTAGCATTTCTAATGACATGTCCACGACTCAACGATTTCACTCCTACTACTCGTGACATTATCAAACCTACTGCAAAAAGCATGAAGAAAGTCCCTGTACCAGCGGTAATTCCAAGAACATCCTGACTGTAAATGGCGATATATGTAGAAAGTACTCCATACGAAAGGGCAATCAATGCTATACAGATTCCCTGACTCCATCCTTTTAATAAAATGAATCTGTCTAACGACATTTTTTTCTTATCCATAATCAGCGGACGATATTTACATTCTACCGTTGTATTAATCAAAAGACCTACTAAAGCGAATAGCAATGCTACTGTGAACAGAATTTTGTAATTATGGGAATGTGTGTACAGCTATCTTGTCGTAGTTGATGGCGACCTCGACCTCGTTCTTCATGTCCAGGAACTTGTTGTAACCTCGCTTGTTGATGCTGTCTTTGGTCAGCTTTCCATGTTTGTACGACTTCTCTAACCTCCTGATGCCTTTCTCTCTGTTGTAAGCGTCCTTCTTCGCTCTGTCGGAAGTGTACCCCACAAGAAGCCTGCGACCGTTGCCCTTGTCGTATTCATGCATCTGGAAATCAACCTTCTTCTGTTCCAATATCCATTGCCTTATGGATCTTGACTCGTTCTTTATCTTCGCTCCGATAATGTATTTGTAGCCGCTTGCCTCCATATCGAGTATGTTCTGCTCGTTCATCAGCCCGGAGTCTGCGACGATGACAAAATCTTCCAGATTGTACTTCCTGACGAACTCCTCGATTACCGGCATCATCGTGTGACCTTCGTACTTGTTACCCTCGTGTATGCAATACGCTAGCGGATAACCGTTGAGACTGACTAAAAGCCCAAGTATTATCTGAGGGTTCTTGTGACGTCCTTCTTTTGAGAAGCCCGTCTTGCGGAGCTCGTCCTCCCTGTCAGCCTCGAAGTAGAGCGTGGTCACGTCATAGAACATCACGCCGATACTACCTCCTAACAGCTTACGAGTGTGATGGACACTGATGTCCTGCACCTTATCCTGTTGTGTATTGTTGAGCTTGTCGAGATAGCGGTATATCTTGGATAGATCCAAATCCTCATCGAAATGGTTCTTGAGATACTCAACGGTGGCAGCCTTGCTTGAAGGACATGACAGTCGCGCCTGAACTAATTTCCTGAATACCTCATCCTTAATCTGATTAAAACCTACCTTGTCAAAAATCCTGTCCAATATCAGTTGGTCGCCGTTAAGAAGAATATTCTCTATGTTAGAGAGGAATCTTCGTGTATTCTCAACCTCCTTTCGCTTGGCTTCCGTTTCTTCCCCGTACAAGTCTAGTTCGGGAGATTGTCTCGACTGATATTTTCTTATCCATTCTTTCCCTTGTCCGACAAGTCTTTCTATCTCATTTTCGTCAGAACTGATGCCAATAGTGATATGCTCTTTGTATTTACCTTTTATTTTCTCGCATACGACAACACTTGTTGTTTGCGATCTGTTCTTTTTCTTCTTTACATACATATCACAAAAATAGTAAAAAAACACTTGCGTACCCCAAAATAGGGTACGCAAAAGAGTTAAAGTATTGTTTTTCTATAACTTATATTTTTACTAAAAATAGAGTGACGAAGTCAGGA
>JAZUST010000087.1:0-17894 GCA_045606865.1 Bacteroidales bacterium | reverse complement strand
TTGACTTGTCAAGCATTTTTATTACCTGAGAATACAACGGATGTCCGATAAAATGTGTACTTTTGCTCATAGTTATTTGGATGAGTGTGGTAACCGCTAAATAACGAAAAAGGGCTGAATCCTGCAAATGGAAACAGCCCTAATTTTTTATTGCTTTTATTTTTTTATCGGACAGTAATAATTTTTTTATATTCTCGATTTTTTCCTTTTTTATTTTTATTTTGGGCGTTCCGGCTGTCGATGCGATTGGAGTCCATGCCACGTCTGTCAAGTCGATGTCAGTCATAAGGATGGCGTTTTCGCTGCGAGTGATGAATCATTACTCATCTGAGATCTGCTCGACCGGAATCAATGAAGACTTCACTCGCATTCTTAACGGCAAAATCGTCGTAAGTAAGCATAACTATAAGTTCTGACATTTGTCCTTTCAATTATTTTGTGACAACTATTTTTTGTGTCGTACTTACGCCGTTGTTTTGTTCAACATTGATGAAGTAAACACCACTATTATATCCTGACAAATCAATCAATGTAGTGTTGTTTTCAACATCAATTCTTTCAACTAAAGCACCGAGAGAATTGTAAACACTGATTGTTTTGATGTCATCACCTGAAACTTTCACATAGTCTTTAGCCGGATTAGGATAGATGTTGAATGTATTTTCTGCAAATGTTGTTTCTTCAACGCCATCACCTGAGCCATTTAATTTCACAACAGGAACAGATGTCTTGCCATCTTCATATAAAGTCACTACGCCGATAATATTCATATCACCTACTGTAATGCTGTGCGACAACTCTGTTGTATTTTCTGCTATTAAAACGCCATTGTTATAGACATTGTATCCTATTGGAGTTCCTTGTTCCGGAGCTTCAAACGTAACGCTTATATTGCCGTCTTCTTCAATTAATCTCAAGTTTTGAACCGGATAGCAGTGGTCTGTGTATTCGTATGCGAAATGACTGTTGAAGACTTCTTTTGTTTCGAGGTTCTGCAACCATAAAGTCACTTCCAAGTCGTTGATGTCCTGCATTTTTGTTGTCGACATGTCATGAGTAAATTCTAAGCGTTGGTACTCGCCGGCTTTGAGTTCTACATCGGTGCCTGATACGCCACCTAACATCTTAAGTAAGATATGACGGAATTCGCTTTCGCCATTAGTACCATTCTTTTCAATAACTTTTTCGTTAACTGTTACAAAAGCTTTGACGTCACTCATATTAGCATACGACATAAAGTCTGCTGTTACATGGAGAGTGTTACCGTCAATATTGAAAGCGCCTCTGACATCTGCAATTGCCGGAGTGTTAAATCTGCTGTCGAGTGTTGCTTGGGTAATAGGCGTGCCTCTATCCTCACCATCCAACATTATTACAGGAACACCAGAAACTCCATAATATTGGGCTTTCACATCACATTCAGGAATATAGTGAGTATCTGTTGGTGAGGGCCAACTTGTTGAATATTTCACGTATGTGTATTTGCCTGGATTGTTGTTTGTAAGAGTTTTCATGGAAGCGTTGACGCTGACACATGGAGTGCATGATGAACTTGAGAAGTGTTCAATCATAGGGATTCTTTGTGCCGTACCCCAAGCGACGCTTAAATCTTTCTCAAGAGTGTTGTCGCTTTCATTGTCGTCTGTTGTATTGTTGACTGCAGTAACATTAACCGTCAATGTCAAATCGTCTAAACTTTGAATGTCTGTAGGCACGTCGAATGTCAAGTCTGCGCCTGTGAAAGGTTCTATATTTGTCGTGAAGTTTTGCGACACTTCTTCATATCCTTCAAACTGATATTTTGCCGTGATATCTGTCACAACATTGGAACCGTTGTTCTTCACAGAGAACGACACTTCATTTTCGCCGATTCCGATAATATCATTAATATTGATGTCTGTGACAATCACATCATTTTCTTTTTGAACTGAAACGCCTATATCGTCGAAACATGCATACCATAAATACTGGCTATTGCCCCAAATATATACACAGAATTTCACGTTGCTTTTATCCATAGTTTCTGGTAACGATACTGTTTCGTTAACTTCACCATAAATATACATGTCAAATAATGTTCGCCATAACGGAGTCCATGTTGAACCATCGTCGGCTGATGCAGCGATACCCATTTCGAACATATTGTATGCCTCATAAAGTTCCATTGCATATTTGAATGACACCAGGAATTCTCCGACGCCAGTGAGGTCGCATGCCGGAGAAACGATGCGGGCATAACCGTTGAAGTCGGGATAGCCTTGGTTTGAACTTACCACTGCAACTTCATTAGGATCACCTTCAGCGTGGTTAGTACTGCTGATGATTATACTGTTGCTGCCTTCGCCGGTATAAGTCCATCCTGAAGGGAGAGTTGTTTCGTCAAAAGTTTCGTTAATAAACACTTGTGCGTTTATTGTCATTACTAACATCAATGCAAATAATAACGATATAGATTTTTTCATTGTTTGATAATTTGAAGATTTTTATTTATTTTTCAGTACGCAAAGATGATATTTTTATTTCAGAAATCCAAACATTTTTATGGAGTCTATTTTTATCTGTAAACTACAATAATGGAAATAGAATAAAAATGAAATCTTTTTTATCCTTACCTATTGACAAAATTTAAAAATCTTGTATCTTTGCACACATAAGCACTGAAGGAATGGCAAACTGGCATTTTAGTCCTAAGCGTCGCCTTTGGTGCTTTCTCTTTTTATTCCAATATATCATTTATCGAATACAAAAAGTATGACGTGTAAGTTCTACCATTCTTATACGTTTCAACTTTTTTCGCAACATTCAATCTTACCCATGCCTTTGGCAGCTGATACTAGTTGTGAATCGCTTTAAATTATGTATCTTTGACAGATTGAATACAACATAATTAAAATTTTACTTATTGTTTATTAGTTGTGAATCGCTTTAAATTATGTATCTTTGACAGATTGAATACAACGTCATCAGCGCCTTGCTTTTCACCGATTCCGTTGTGAATCGCTTTAAATTATGTATCTTTGACAGATTGAATACAACTTCATTACGTGACACTTCGTGCAGAAACCAGTTGTGAATCGCTTTAAATTATGTATCTTTGACAGATTGAATACAACATAACCAATAGCAGGACGTTTGCTACATAGTTGTGAATCGCTTTAAATTATGTATCTTTGACAGATTGAATACAACCAGGAAAAGCAGTTGAAGGAGTTGAAAGACGTTGTGAATCGCTTTAAATTATGTATCTTTGACAGATTGAATACAACATTTATATGTTATGAAAGTTTATCAGTATCGTTGTGAATCGCTTTAAATTATGTATCTTTGACAGATTGAATACAACTTCGTATTTCTTATCTGTTCTGTTATATTGTTGTGAATCGCTTTAAATTATGTATCTTTGACAGATTGAATACAACTAGTCTCAGACCTACATCTATCTTCAACTAGTTGTGAATCGCTTTAAATTATGTATCTTTGACAGATTGAATACAACTTAGTTTTGATTTTACGGGCTTGCAGTAAGTTGTGAATCGCTTTAAATTATGTATCTTTGACAGATTGAATACAACCAAGCCGATGCTTGTTATCGCTTCTACGTGTTGTGAATCGCTTTAAATTATGTATCTTTGACAGATTGAATACAACTCGACCGTCTACAACATGAGGCGCAGCAAGTTGTGAATCGCTTTAAATTATGTATCTTTGACAGATTGAATACAACACAACCTGTTTCCGACAATAACAGCTGGTAGTTGTGAATCGCTTTAAATTATGTATCTTTGACAGATTGAATACAACTAGTAAATCATCGTCATATTGGAATGAACTGTTGTGAATCGCTTTAAATTATGTATCTTTGACAGATTGAATACAACCTCAAGAGACATTTCAAGGGTTTGACGAGTGTTGTGAATCGCTTTAAATTATGTATCTTTGACAGATTGAATACAACGCCTTTCCAAGATGTATAATTGCGTCTTCGTTGTGAATCGCTTTAAATTATGTATCTTTGACAGATTGAATACAACAAAATCTGCGGTAATATAAAAAAAGGCAGGGTTGTGAATCGCTTTAAATTATGTATCTTTGACAGATTGAATACAACTCATGATTCTGTTGATTAACTTCCTCTTGGTTGTGAATCGCTTTAAATTATGTATCTTTGACAGATTGAATACAACTCATTGATGTTGATAATAGACCCTGACAGGTTGTGAATCGCTTTAAATTATGTATCTTTGACAGATTGAATACAACTCACTTCTATTGACTATATGTAATGGTTGAGTTGTGAATCGCATTAAATTATGTATCTTTGACAGATTGAATACAACTAATGGCGATGGCAAGCAAAAGATGTCAGGTTGTGAATCGCTTTAAATTATGTATCTTTGACAGATTGAATACAACGTTCGCCCGTGGCGGTTACGTCAGCGGTGTGTTGTGAATCGCTTTAAATTATGTATCTTTGACAGATTGAATACAACGTTAGGTGAAGCCTTCATCGAATTCCTCAAGTTGTGAATCGCTTTAAATTATGTATCTTTGACAGATTGTATACAACGTTGATTTGGACTTGTTAAATTGTGGATCTGTTGTGAATCGCTTTAAATTATGTATCTTTGACAGATTGAATACAACTACATCACTACAACCACTCAATCTGTATGTGTTGTGAATCGCTTTAAATTATGTATCTTTGACAGATTGAATACAACTGGAAATAAGGAAATGTCGTACATCATCTTGTTGTGAATCGCTTTAAATTATGTATCTTTGACAGATTGAATACAACATTGAAAAACTTGAGCAAATAGGTTTGCCGGTTGTGAATCGCTTTAAATTATGTATCTTTGACAGATTGAATACAACTCATTATCATCTTTGAATTGTATTTCAATATATTACAACAAAATTCACAATTAAAAATTTGTATTCAATTCTAAAGTCCGTACTCAAAAGGTTCGGACTTTTTTGGTTCTATTCAGTTCTTTTTTTACCTTCTATTGAACTTAAAATTGATTATGAATTTGTAATTTTCTTTCTCTTTTTGCCGCAAAAGAGAAACAGAAAGCTCGCCGCTGCGGATAAATCCGCTAAAATTATGATTCTTTCACTAAACAAAAAGAACTCGCTGCGCTCAGACAACTTTTTGTTCTTAACGCTCCAGACTCATAATTTCTTAACGCTATTTATCCGAGGCGGCAGGGTGACGGCATGGACTTAAGATTTCGGGGAATATAAAAGTGCAATATATTGGCTAAAGACGAATTGAAAGTTTAAGGTCGCAGAGTCGCAAGGTCGCAAAGTCATAAGGTGACGGTCTTTATGAATCTGAGGAACTTTTATTTTTCAACTTTAAAACTTAAACAAATATCATGGACAAAGTCTGTTGTCCGTTGTCTGTTGTCTGTTGACTATTCTCAGTTTCTCAGATTTAAAAAGATTATTTCTCCGGCAAGTGTATTATGTCTTTTGCATTTTTGGACGATATGACGGATTTCCCTATTTTGGATTCTAATTGTTCCCGTGCTATCTTTGCGACTTCACCGCCTTCTTTCGCCACGACTTTGTTTTCTTCAAAACCAGATGGGTCTTTCTCTTTTGAAATCTCTGTCGTTGATGCTTCTGCCAATATATTCAACGCCAGCTCAACATTAGTCATATTATCACGGAGGCTTTCCTTTTTCAATCCTTTGAATTGTTTGTATTCTTTCGTCTTGAATCCGCTCCATTCTTTGGTGATAATATCCGTTAGCGTTGCATATTGATAAGCATCCACGACTCCTGTTCGGTTCCATTCGTCAGTCAGTTCTTTGCGTATCTCTATGCTTTTCAGGCGTTGGTTGATCCACGAGTCTGAATATCCGAGACGTTTATAGTCGAGCAACGCTTGTTCTATCGACAGTTCTGGGTCTTGCATCTGATCGATGCGAGTGCTTGCCACTTGCGACATCCATATCTTGAAAGGTTCTGCCTTCGGTGAGGGAATCGATTGAATCAGACGGAATAGTTGTTCTGTATCAGCGACATCCGTCAGTCGCATCTTACCGTCAGCAGCTTGCAATTTGAACTGGTGACAATTTGTCACCGTTTCATTTCCTTCTTCTTTAAGACGTTGTTTTAACTTGTTCCAGTATTTACGAGATTTAAGGTATTCATCTTGTTCTGTAAGTACAGCAACGACATCGACGATTGCGAAATACCATTTTTCTTGTTCCTCGTCCCAGATTGTGCGGACTTTCTTCTGCTCAAATAATTGTAATGCTTGTTTCTTTGTCATAAATTTTGTATTTAAAAGATTCTTTGCAAATGTAAGAAGAATAATCTTTGGTTCTACGATTTTAACATTTTTTAACTTTTGAAAAAGAAAAGTCTAAAGGCAAAAGTCTAAAGGTTTTTTTGCTGTGAGCTTCTTTTATATCACCTTAAACTTTAAACCAATAATATCAACAAAGTCTGTTGACCGTTGTCTGTCCCGACGGCATAGTCAGAACGCCCAGATACGGATAAATCCATACTAAAACAATTCCAATTGCTGTCCCGGAGTGTTGACACTTTGTGGTTTCTTGCCGTAGAATATCTCGATATTTCCGAATTGCTTGTCGGTGATACAGAATATCCCGACTTGCCCGTATTCCGGCAAAAACGACTTCACTCTCTTAATATGCACGTCGGCATTCTCCTGACTCGCGCAATGTCTGACATAAATCGAAAATTGAAACATCGTAAAACCGTCTTTCAGCAATCTCTTCCTAAACTCCGATGCTGCTTTCCTGTCTTTCTTCGTTTCTGTCGGCAAGTCAAATAACACTAAAACCCACATGATTCGATATTCACTAAAGCGTTCCATCGTAAATCATCTTACCGGATATACAATCTTCCGTATTTCTCCGCTGTAGCATTTGTATAAAGAGGCGGTAGTCTGAGCGACAGCAATCATGAGCGGACTTCTTTTTCCTGAAATCACGACATCCAAAACCGGTATCTGCAACAATTCCGCTTTCCACTCTTTTGTCAGACCTTCTTCAGGCAAGCCTTTTTTCTTGATAAGATTGAAAACCAGTTCATCAACAAAAGGACGATAAGGTTCCATGATGTCATCAGCCAAACAATAAGCGTTGTATCTGTTATGATGATGTATTCCGAGAGTCGGCAGCATTCCGCTCGAAACCAAAGCACGAGCGACGACTGCCCTTAGAATTGCATAGCCATAATTTAAGAGATTATTCGGAGGCATTCCTTCCCTATCGCGATTGAAATCGTCTATATGAGAAAAGAGTTTCTTCCAATAATAAGCCGCAGCACGACCTTCGAGATTTTCACTGTCGCCACTCTTAACATCTTTAGCCCAGACATACATACAAGCGGTTTCGGCATCAGTACATTCGTCCAAGACAGCAGCTTGGTTGTTAATCTTAGCTTGTATTGTCTGTTGCCAAAGTTGTTTTTTCAAAGGAAGAGACGCCTCAATCTGATGGCGAAATCGCTCGCTTTGAGTAGTGTTCCCGCAAAGAGGAAGCATCAGACCGACAGGCAGACTCTTGCTGTCGCAAGTGATGAGAGCGCAGTTGTTTTCAAGAAGTGCGTCCATCAATCCTGAGGTAATAGTTATTTGTCTGTTATCAATAACGACCACCCCTATATCTTCAATAGGAATGGTCGTTACTTTCTCAGATTGCTGAGTGCTGATAGCTGACTGCTGATCGCTATCAGACTGCGGCATCTTTACTACCAACTGCTCGTTTTTAAGAGAGAGATAAGCAGGATTGGTAAAACAAAGTGTACGTTTTATCATGGTTAAAAGGTTTTAATATTCTCCAACAAAAACTATCTGACCAATGTGATTTACACGGACTTTGACAATATCATCCAATCCTTTTGAACTTCTAAAATCAGTCCATGTTATTCCTTTTAGGTCAGAAGTTGTATTTTCAATAGTAGTTTCCAAGTGATGTCTAAAAACATAGTTCTTATAACTAAACTTCTGCACTCTAAAAAGATTCGGGCTTATCAAAGCATAGTTATCAGGATTCATCAAATCTATTTCTTTTGGATCGAAAGTCTTGATCTGTTTTTCGTTACCTTCTTCATCAACCACAGTCTCATAACGAGGGAACACAAAATATTCGTTTTGCTTCATAGTAAACAGGAACTGCCAGCTTTCGTCTTTCTTGTAATCTTTATCAATAATAGGAAGTCCCATGTTTACACGACTCGTAGCTTCAAAAAAAGAAACGACTTTCTCATCCAATTCATAAACCACATTACCATCCTCATCAGTCTTGACTTCTCCATTCTTATTCAAAACCGGCTTACGATATATCGCAACATGATGATTATTACTTGTACTAACAAAATCTGTAGGTTGAGTTTTTCCTTCTTCATCAAGAATCAAATCACCATAATGATCGCATTTATCATGTAAAGCTGTCGCATTACTCACGCCTTTAATCTTAACACGTTTTATCGTAATTCCTTTCTCTTTATTGAGATAAATCGGATTTTCTTCGAGGTTTGAAAATGCCTTCTTCGCATCGCCATCAAATTCTTTCAACCTGTCTTCAAGAATCTTTCTTATTCCAGAGTCTATAACCTTATCTATTTTCAAATCAGGAGTTATTGGTTTACGAATCGTATATGCGTCTTCAAAATAAACCAACTTTACTTTCAGAGGAACTTTTTCTGTATGCATTTCATTCAGATAAACAGGATTCTTATCCAAACTATTTTTACCAGTAAAAGCTTTTTTAGGATCATTGTTAAATTCATTTAACCTTTTCATCAGAGCATTACGATACAATTGATTTGCCACCATCATCACTTTATCAGCATCAAAATTACCTCCGACTTTTTCCTCTTTTGTAGCATACTGCTTAATCTTTCCATAAACAGTCTCGTTATGCAACTGACCACGAGGCGTCAAAGCAAGTTGACCTTTAACGGTTTTCTTATCTCCATTTTTAGTAATTATCTCAGATGTTACATTATTCTTAGCTCTATTAAGATTTCGTGTAACTACCTTATTCTTAGCCTTTATAGAAATCAAAGTATTTTCAAGATGTCTTTTCGCTTCGGAACGGAATTCTTCCAAAGGCATCGGCGGAATAAATCTCAACTTGCCATGAGAATCACGATAGAGTTCTTTTCTCTCGATGGCATAAACCGCCGACGAGCGATCTTTCTTATCCAAATCTCTAAATTCAACCATATCCAAATCAATATAATCCTCAACGCCTTTTTGAACTCTCGCGTTAAGGTTGTTAAGATATTGGATGTAACTATGTTTTGTAAAAGCAATAGTTAATGCATCCATAGCATGATGACGATGGTCGTTGCGCTTTGTCCAATCTTTGATTTTACATATTCTTCTCCCGTCTTTATCTTCAACAACTTCTGTTAGTCCGAGCTTGTTGTATTTATTCCAATTCAGTTCTTTCATCACGTCAACAAGCTGCCAGTCTTCTCGCAAACGATCAGTAACAGAACCTGTTGTTGGAACAACGAACTTCACGATCTCTTCCAAAATCTCACGAGCTTTCTTCGCTATATACTGAGAGTCACGCAAGTCTCTTTCTATAAAACCACTCGGAATATCCTTTTCCTCGGTTAAAAGTTTTTTATATTTCGTTTTGCTTATCTTGCCGTCACTATACAATTTCTCAACTCTATTCTTGTAATCTTCAACATATTTCTCATCATATTTTCCTTTGACATAATCGTAAGCTGTAAGATTACTTTTTTCAATATTGACAGTTCTCGCTTCGATGGTCTTATTTGAAAAAGAATCGTCAAATAGTTTAGCCTGCGGAATGATATGCTCAATATCAAATTCTTTTGAAAAAAGTTTTTCTTGAGGAATATAAGTATTTGAATATAAAGTCTTAAATCCGTTGCTTTCGAGTTCGAGATATAGTTTATACCTTATTATATCATTGCGGCTTACATTCTGTATTCCAAATTCATCTTGAAGAATCTTACGATACCTTTCATGTTCAGCTGTTGATTTATTTATTGTCTGAACCATTTCCTCGCGTTCTTTAGCACTCTTCTTCAATTCACGAGCGAGCTCGATACGAATCTCATCAGGCTTTCCGTAAGTATCAATAACAGAATTAACTACATTAACCATCTGATTCAAAATCTTCTCAACAACAGGGTTACGCAGACTGTTTCGAGGCAATAATTCCAAATTATCTTTAAGGACCTTATTATCTATTTCCTCTTTTGTTAATGATTTTTTAGAATGACGATAACCAGCATATTCACATGCCACGCTATAATCGAGACCATCTTTAAGATGAGGCAAAATCTTACGAATTGCCTTTGTACTAAGGCTTCCATATTCAGGCTGGAACACCACATTAGCCAAAATCTTTGCATATTCTTTTTCAAAGCCAAAGAGTTGTGTAATCTTATTCACCAACTTCTCATTTCCCATAGCGGAGCTATCATCTTCAGCAGAATACAACAGATGCCAGAACTGATAGGCATCTTGCTGTTCAAATTCAACGCCTTCCAAATTAGAATCAAAACGTAATATTTCTGTTTTATAACCTAATCCTGAGAAGACCTGCTCAACAATCTCCATCGACTTATTAGCTGGCAATTTGGAGAAATCATATTCGCCATGTCCCGACAATTCAATTATCTTCTGATAGATTCCAAACAAAGTAGCGTTTGTCTTATTACCATCAATAGATTTATAATTCAAGTCGAGTTCGGATGCATTTTTAAACAAGAGTTTAAGCACTTCTGACTTAGAAAGTTTTTCTTTAACATTAAGTTCTTCAAATAAAGTTTCCTTTTCCTCTTGAGTAAGAAAACGTTTGCCATAAACATAATCCGTTTCTGTTCCAAATAAATCTGTCGTCGTATGTGGAATTATTTTACCAGAAACCTGAATGTTATTCAATATCTGCCATATCTTAAACTCTTGAAAGATAGGTGAAGATTTAGGACAGACCTTTGGACCTATTGTTATTTTCTTCTTTTTACCATCGCTTTCAATTTCTATGAGTTTACCTTCTAACTCACAAACACTTACCAATCCTTTCTGCGATTTCAGAGGTCTTTGATAAAAGATAACAATATCACGTATCTCCTTTTTTAATTCAGATGTCAGCTCATTATGATATTGCGACTGCTTTTCCCAAATCGTTTCAAATTCATCTAAATAATCCTGACGATAAAACACCTTGTTTTTCAAACTAAAATGAGCATCTTCATTCAATTTTGAAATCAAATACTGACCGACAGTCTGTCTATTAAAAAACAATTCTTTACTTCTATCACTAATATTTCCGAGATAACCGCTCGCATTATTAATTTGTTTATTAATCTCCTGAAATACAATTGCCAATCTTTCCAAATCTAACTTTTGAGATAAGGAATCAACTCTCCAAAGATAATTTTCCTTTCTCTGTTCGTCTCTTTTACCTTCTCTTTTAATACCGATAATATCAAATGGCTCCTGGCAAATCGCCCATGTCTGTTTGTCATTTTTGCCAATCAATTTCTCTTTAAGCTCATCTGTCAAAATCTCTGTATAAAACTGTTTCTGAAAGTTCCATATCTTATCAAATTCGTTTTGAAGGTCAGAACGATAAAAATCAGGAATATGCTTCTTTCCTTGTACCAAGAGTTGAAAGACAAATTGTCCAGGTGTCAGGTCATTATCATAAAGCTGTTTCGCAACTTCCATTCCATCAATCAACTGACCTTCATCTGTCGATTTCGCCTTTCTGCTACTTTTATATCCACGTTTCTTATTAATCATTAACAATACACGAGCAAACTCCTGCAAAGATATTTCATCAGTGACAGCTTTAGCTCTCAAACGAAGAGTTTCAAAAGTGGTATGATTTCCATTTTCTGTAAGAATAGATTCATCAGTTATAATGTTATTTTCTTTTAACACTTCGATAAGATTGTCTCTACGCAATTTATAACGTTGAAGATTGCGTCGCATACTACGTTTAAGAGTTCTATCAGCATTTGTCGTGATGCTCTTTCCTTTTTCAAAATTCTGTTGTTCATCAACAGTCAACGGATTCACACGAACGCCCAATTTCACGATCGAAGATTTCTCTTCTTTAGTTTCCGCTTCATTCACCAAAGCCCATCCTATACTGTTTGTTCCTAAGTCTAAACCTAATATTCTCTTCATATATGTCGTTATTTTAATTTATTCATAACAAGACTTCAAAGTTATGTAAAAAAATATTTAGAAAAAACTATTTTATTATGATATTTTACTATTTTTGCAGTACATAGTTTAAGCGATTCACAATAAGGATTATTCCGTTGTGAAAACATTTAAAGCGGGGTCAAAAGCCTCGCTTTCTATATTTTATCACTTTTAAATAATATTCTTCACATCATAACAAAAAAATATCCGAGAAAAATTTATTCTTCCCGGATGTTTTCGTTGTTAATTGTTAATTTAATTCAATAATAGAGTTACGATCTTTGCATCATATTTCACAAACCATCAATCAAAAATTATGAAAGAATTATAAATTCCTAACGGCAATTGTCGTGAAGAGGTTTATATACGACGTAACATAATAATAGAACATTTGTCGCCACTTATCGGTACGAGTATTCCTTGCAGTGCATTTTAAAATAAAAGAGTAATCGAAATGCCCTCTCTACCATTGGATCTTATCGACTACTCCTTTATTGTATTTGTGCAAAATTACAAATATTTCTTTATATACTTCAAAGAAGTACAAAAAAATAAAACTAAAACAATTCCAATTGCTGTCCCGGAGTGTTGACCTGAACTGAAAAAGATAACTAACAAATTTCAAATAAAAAAGAAAATTATAATGTTTTTATGTATTTTTTCAAATACACTTGAAAAAAATACATCTACAGATCTAATCTATATAACAAAAACATCCGAGAAAAATTTATTCTTCCCGGATGTTTTCGTTGTTAATTGTCAATTGTATCTTTTAACTCAAGCCTTCGATGTTGCCATTGACGATGTCTATGTTGCGTGCGTGAGGTTCTTTAGGTAATCCCGGCATTCGCATGATGTCACCCATGATGACGACTATCATCTCCGCTCCGTTGTTGATGATTATATCTCGCACGTTGAGGTCGAAGTCCTTTGCAACGCCGTAAGCTTTAGGATCTGCCGAGAACGAGTATTGCGTCTTGGCAATACAGATTGGATAGTGTGAGATTCCCAACGACTCAATCTGCTTGATTTTCTTGAGCGCAATAATTGAGTAAGCTATATCCTTAGCACCATAAATCTGTGTAGCCACCTTATCGATCTTTGTGCGTACTGAATCTTCGTTATCATAGATAAACTTAAGTGGTTCTGAAGGTGAATTTTCTATTGTATCTACAACGAGTCTTGCAAGTTCTTCACCACCTTTACCGCCTTCAGCGAATACGTTGTTCATACAGAATCCTACTCCAATTTCACGACAATGTTCCGCTACCAATGCGATCTCTTCGTCGGTGTCGCTCGCAAACCTGTTGAATGTCACGATGACATTCTGACCGAAACGTCTTATGTTCTCGATGTGTTTGTCTAAATTCTGGAGGCCGTTCTTCAAGCCCTCAATGTTCTGTTCCTTGATTTTGTCTTCCGGAACTCCGCCATGAAGTTTCAAGCTCTGCGCTGTAGCGATAATGACTGTAAGTTTCGGTGAGAGACCTGCCTTACGACATTTGATATCATAGAATTTCTCTGCTCCGAGGTCTGCTCCGAAACCGGCTTCCGTGATGACATAGTCGCCATAGCTGAGAGCCATTTTGGTAGCGAGCAATGAGTTGCATCCGTGTGCGATGTTAGCGAAAGGACCGCCATGAACGATAGCAGCAGTATTCTCGGTTGTCTGTACGAGGTTGGGTTGTATAGCGTCTTTCAAAAGGACAGTAATTGCACCAGCGATGCCGAGGTCGTTAACTGTCAGAGGTTTGTCTTCGTAAGTGTATCCTAATAATATATTACCGATACGACGTTTGAGGTCGTCAAGGTCTGTAGCGAGACATAGGATAGCCATTATCTCTGATGCTGGAGTGATGTCGAAACCGCTTTCCGTAGGAAGTCCGTTGGCAGAACCGCCGAGACCTGTTACAATGTTACGCAGACTTCTGTCATTGACGTCGAGCACTCTTTTCCATTTGACTTCTTTAAGTGCAAGACCAGTCTTTCTGTTATGATAGATGTAGTTATCCAAAAGCGCAGTAATCATATTGTGCGCAGATGTTATTGCGTGGA
The DNA here is from genome assembly GCA_045606865.1 of Bacteroidales bacterium. GTDB lineage: Bacteria > Bacteroidota > Bacteroidia > Bacteroidales > F082 > Limimorpha. Next base: position 3,646 of record JAZUST010000087.1, on the reverse strand, counting down.
AGTCGCCGGTGAAGTGAAGGTTGATGTTCTCCATAGGCAAGACCTGCGAGTAGCCACCACCAGCAGCACCACCTTTCATACCGAAACATGGACCGAGCGATGGTTCACGAAGCGCGACGATTGCTTTCTTCCCGATTCTGTTAAGTCCCAATGAGAGTCCGATAGAAACGGTTGTCTTACCGATACCAGCCTTAGTAGGTGTGATAGCAGTGACGAGGATAAGGTTACTTTTCTTTATCTTCTCTTCATCAATAAGAGAAAGCGGAAGTTTGGCAATGTATTTACCATAATTATTTATCTCATCTGAAGGGATACCTATATTATTAGCAATATCCTCGATTTTTTTAAGAGAGGTTTCTCTTGCTATTTCAATGTCTGTTTTCATATTCAATATGTTATAAGTTGTTTTTAAATATAATTTATTTAATATGTTGGTTTAGCAAAGATACGAAAAAATTAGGAATCAGGAGTTAGGAATGAGGGATTATTTTAGAGTAATTTAATGGCAAGAGGAACTTTAGGAATTGAGAGTTGAAAGATGAAAAATTGTTAATTTTTTAACTTTAGGTTACTGATTACCATTTTGGTGTTATTCCGACAAATATCTCAAAGTTGATACCTGGCATCGGTCGCGACAATACCGAAAGATATTCTTCGTTAAAAAGATTGTTGACTGCTCCTTTGAACGACACATCAGCCCATTTGAACGAGATTTCTTTTTCCAAAGCTATGTTGCTCATAAAATATTGCGGCAACTTTCCTGTGAGTGTGATATCGTTCGACGACATTGTATATCTCTCTGAATAATAGCACCATTTATAGAGAAACGACCAAGTGCGCCACGATAATCGTCCTGTCACCGATGAAGAATATTCTGGTACGTAAGGAAGTTGTTTTCCCACCGACTGATCGGCTGGAGAACGTGGCTCGCCTTCGTTGATTGAAGGTGTCCATGAGAGAGTGCCGTCAAGTTGCAGTTTCCAGCCTTTCGATAAAACTATATCCAAATCACCTTTCAATTCAATGCCATACGCATGAACATCTTTGATATTGTCGGGAGAGAAAAATCCTTTGGTTGTTGGGAGCCATATTATCCAGTCGCTGATATACGACTCGAACCAAGTAGCCGAGCCACTGAGAGAATATATTTCATTTTTTCCTATAGCAAAAGAAAGTCCCGCGTCGTAAGTCCAGCCACTCTCCGACTTCAAATCTGGATTTCCTCCAGGCATGAAATACAGGTCGTTGAGAGAAGGGAAACGATAGTTGCGCGAGACGGAAGCCTTTGCCACCACATCGCCCTTTTCGGATACCACGCCATCAATAAAAAAAGCAGGAATGATAGGAGTCCATTCATTGCCGAACATCTCTTCACGAATCACGAGCGACAAACCCAATCTATCAATAGGTCGCCATTTCGCTGATATAGAATTAGTCAGTTCTATGCGTGCCTTATGATATCCAACAGTAGCCTCGTTGCCGTCAATCTGCATAATGCTCTTGTCGCGACTCTCCACAAAATGCTGATGTGCAGTGACGTTAGCTGTAAACAACCATTTGTCGCCGATATAATATTCGCCATCAAGCTGTCCGAAGAAAGTATTAATCTTACTGCGTGAATGCGTCATGTGAGCCATGATTCCGTTTCCAAGGTCGCGTTTGTAGTCGTATGCCATCCAAGTGTAGATATATCCCGCTTTCGTTCCTAATTTCCAGTTCTCTTTGATATGGTCCCACGACATCACCGAACGGAAGGTGTTTTCTCGTTGACGGTTATCAAAATCTGTATCATCACCATAATCGACGGTGAGCATCGCGAGTTCTCTGTTGGAATTTATATACCAAGCGTTAAAGCCTAACTTATCACCTTTCTTTGTGTTATAATATGCTTCCTGCAAGAAATGAAAATCCTTGAAAGCACCGCTACGATTTCTTTCGATAGGATAATATTGACCGATGATATTCATATTCTCATCATAGATATTTTCCTTCTTATCATGATTACGATATTTATAATCATTAGGCGAAGAAGAATATACCACGCGTGTCGATGTCTGCCAATGTTCATTGCCGTATGTTATCCTAAGAAATTCGTCAAAAGTCTTGAATGATCCAATGCCTTGAACATATTGCAATCCGAAGCCGTCGGCTTGTGCTGGTTTTGTTGACAATTTCACAGAACCGCCGAGACCACCTCCAGTCTCGTTCACCGACGAAGTGCCGTGCAACAACATCGCATCATCAACAAAATATGAAGGAATCATCGAGAAATCGGTCATGCCGAGCATAGGGTTGTTAATCTTCATTCCGTTCCACGACACCTGCGTATGCGATGCTGAAGTTCCTCGGAATGCCACCGTCGATAACGTGGCACGTCCGTAGTTTTTCACATAGATGGAAGAATTGAAAGTAAGTATGTCGGCAACAGAAAGAGCTATGTTTTCTTTAAGAACTATAGAGTCCATTTTGGTTTGTTGCACGCCGATTTCCTTTATAGGACGCTCAGCATAAATAGATACTTCTGGTAAGTTGAGATACCATTTTATATCATCATCAACTTCCTGAGCCATCGTGACAAACGGCAATAAAATCAATAAAAAAAGATATAAGTTCTTCATTTTAATCATTTCTATTTCCAACAAAAAGCACCAGGAATAATACCTACATAAAATTCATCGATTAGTTCGCCGTCTTTTGAATAACGATAAATCATTCCCTGTTGAACATAGTCGATGGCATCAGCAACATATACATCACCGGAGCGAGGGCATACGGTAAGTCCGTAATATATTGTTCCGCTGTACGGAATGAAAGGGCGCACAGGAACACTATCAGCAGTCACGTCCATTTCCCAGATGTCGTCATTAATCCAATAAAGCTTGTCTTTAGTTCCGTTGAGCTGTACCTCGGAAGGAGCATCGCCAAACTTAAACTCAAATTGTTTCTCTATCGTAAATGTCTCTGCGTCTATACGATAAAGAGAAGGAGCCTCGTGACCGTAAGGAGAGCCTTCGTAGCCTCCGTCTGTCACCGTCCATAATTTATTATTACAGTCCATCACGATAGATGTAGGCTGTATTCCTACGACAAGTTCATCAACGACTTCATCAGTCTCGCTGTCAATCTTCAGGATTCTATTTTGATACGACCAACAGTTCACATAGACGTATTTTCCATACTGCACCATCTGTTCCGTCGAGCCGCTTTCCATTGTCATATTCGGGACATCAATATAACCTGTAATTTCGTAACGTTTAGGATTGACAATAAAGATACGATTGTCCCAAATCTGCGTGACGTACGCCTTCTCGTCAGAGACGAAATGTATGTAACGCGGCGAGGTGAGATTTGTAATACGACCGACTTCTTTGAAAGTATTGATGTCTATTGCAAAAATCACATGTGAGTTATTGACGACAACCCAACCGATACTATCTCTGATTATCATCGACTGCGCTACATCGCCGAGTTTCATCGCATTAGCTCGATAAAACACCTCGTTCTCCACGACTTTCGTCTCCGGATTATAATAAGACAAGGTAGCGTTACCATATTGGAAGTTACCTTCGTTACATATAAACAAACCGTCACCTGATGCTGAAGTGTCGAAAGTCTCTTCAAGACCGTAATCCCATTTCATGCAGGA
>JAZUST010000086.1:0-2787 GCA_045606865.1 Bacteroidales bacterium | reverse complement strand
ACGATCCGACTTCTTTATTTGCAGCAACGGAGAATACTCTCTCTCAAAAGTTTCCGGATTAGATATATTATCACTAACTTGAATATATATTTTTTCATTGCCACGTTGTGCAACGAAATCAATTTCTTTTTGATAGAGTTTTCCTACATATACTTCGTATCCTCTACGCAAAAGCTCTACGCATACAATATTTTCATATACTCGCCCATAATCCATGTTTCGACTACCTAATATTGCATAACGCATTCCAGTATCACACATATAGAACTTATCCGAAGTTTCCAAATATTTCTTACCTCTTATGTCGTATCTCTTAATATCATAGAATATAAATGCATTACATAAATACTTGATATATTTCCCTATCGTTACATGATTAGTCGGTACTTCATTAGCAGTCAAAATATCACTTACTCTATTAGGAGAAGTCAAATTGCTTATATTATCCATCAGAAACTCACTCAACTGACGAAGTACCTGTGTATCAGACAAATTGTATTTTTTTACCAAATCTCTATTTACAATAGTTTCGTATACTTCTTTGATATAAGTTGTTCTATCCAAGTCAGTGTTGTATGCATATGAACCTGCCAAACCACCCTTGATGAAAAATTCTTCAAACAATTTGTCCTTATCTGTTTGGTCATCATAATACTCACAATACTCCTTAAAACTGAATGGAAACATATGAATTTCAATATATCTTCCCGTAAACAAAGTTGCCAAATCAGCACTAAGTAAAAAAGCATTTGAACCGGTTATATAGATATCATATTTGTTTTTTGAATATAGGCTATTGATTGCTAACTCAAAATTTGGACATAACTGTACTTCGTCCACAAATAGATAATTCTTCTTTTCCTTATCGTATCTATCTTCCACATACTTGTGCAAAGCGTGATATTCCTTTATTTCTTCAAATTCCAAATCCATAAAGTCAATAAAGATAATATTGACGTCTTCAAACTCGCTTTTTAAATAATTAATGTAAGCCTGCATCAAATTAGATTTTCCGGAACGTCTGATACCGGTAATAATCTTTATGTCAGGAGTATCCTTTAATGCTTTGATTCTTTCTAAATATCTTTCTCTTACAATCGTCCTCATATCTCCACCACTTTCGAAACTTTAAATTTTTTATTGTTTTGAAACTAATTGTATTATAACACCTTATACATAATTTATTCAACCGTTCACTTTCGAAACTTTAATTTTTTTTCAATTTTGAAATCTTTTTTATCACACATTTTATAAAACATGCCACAAATCGAAAAATCATTTCAATTTGTGGCATATATCTTATAACTTTCATTTTCACAAATTGGGTAAAAAGCTGGGCAAAACAAACCCCATGCACCTGCCTCCCGGCAAGCACATGGGTCTCTACACCATTTCCATATGATATTTGACGTCTCTGTCCCCAAATCAGCTACAATCTACTACACCATTTTGGTGTGAAATTACACCAATTTGCGATAAATTACGATACATCTGTCTTTTTGGCAAAAGTCCGTAAACCCCTGAAAACACTGGATTTGTCGGCATTTTAGGAAGTATGGAAATCATGCAGGCATAAACTCAATAAATTCCTGTTTGTATGCTTGCATGTTGTTAAAACCTCCTGTACTTTCCATGTTTTGGAAAGAATTTCGAATACTTGTATATTTTACCACAAACCTTTGCTTTTATCAATTAAAAGACCGCTGCATAATTGCACGGTCTTTTGCTGTTTATTTATGGTTTGAATTTAGCAAAAGAAGGGGAAACTGAAGTTTTATTAAGAGATACCCTGTTTTATTTTATGTGACATCTAATGTCTCACATCCCATGATGTAATTTCATCTACAAGTCCCTGCAGATTGGATTGATGAAGATAATGATCCCCTGAAATGATTGACACCTTGCTATCCTTATTCGTTATTACGTCCTTGTGAAGCTGCTCCCATTTCGCATCTTCGCTTACGGTATCATTTGCAAGTATATACAAGACAGGCATGGTATCAGGAAATGTAAGATTCATGCACTTTTCTTCATTAGAAACCATATTTTTATACTCATTCAGCCTTGTATCATTGTACTGTGCTGAACACCATAGTGCTTTACACAATTCTAACTCATCCGCCTTTGCAGATGGAAACTGGTCCTTAATTACTTCTTCAGAACTTGCCAAGCGTACCAATCCTGACTTAATCATTATCATTCGTACATACTTTGCATTTGCATATGCTTCACGGTCTGCTTCTTCTATTTCTGCTGGTACTGTTGCATCAATTCCTATAAAAGCTTCCACTTCATCAGGATATTGATTGGTATAATACAGTGAGTACAAGCCGGAAAAAGAATGTGCGATTATGGTATATTTGTCATACCCCAAATGTTGCATCAATTCATGAAGTTCCTTTGTATAATTTTCCACAGTTCTTTCTGTATCAGACCAATCGCTAATACCTACTCCTGGCGGTTCATATACAACGACCTTATATTTATCTGACAACTTAATTGCAAGGGCATCAAATTCGTAATGAGCTGATATACATTCTAACCCTGGAAGGATAACAACTACTTGCTCTGATTCACTATCATATAATGTATAGTTCACCCGGTCACCATTGCTGGTTGTATAGGAGGATCCATACTTTGCATTTGCAATTATCTCCAAGTCATTTTTTGTTTCTATAATATTCCATACAGCCATAGCACTAATCGCCAAAACTATTATTACCATCAAAACAGCTATTACAACAAGAAATCTCTTTATTATCTTTTTCATATTGATTCACCTCCAAC
>JAZUST010000085.1:0-139884 GCA_045606865.1 Bacteroidales bacterium | reverse complement strand
ACTTGTTGAATTTTCTCTATGCTTTCGCCTACTTGTTCCGATTGAGCTTTCAATGATTCTACTACTGTAGCGACAGCTTTGTCGATACCTCTTTTAAGGTCCATTGGGTTAGCGCCAGCGATGACGTTTTTCAAACCTGCTGCCACGATAGCTTGTGCCAAGACTGTAGCTGTTGTTGTTCCGTCGCCAGCGAGGTCGTTTGTCTTAGAAGCTACTTCTTTAACTAACTGAGCGCCCATGTTTTCAACAGGGTCTTGTAATTCCATTTCTTTAGCTACTGAAACGCCGTCCTTTGTGATATGAGGAGCGCCGTATGATTTCTCGATGATGACATTACGTCCTTTAGGTCCGAGAGTGACTTTTACTGCATTTGATAAAGCGTCGACACCTTTTTTTAAACCTTCGCGAGCGTCGAGATTGAATAATATGTCTTTTGCCATGATTGTTCTATTTTGTATGTTAAAAAATTAATAAAAAAATAATGAGAAATCAGATGATTGCTATAACATCATTTTCTCTCATTATCATATAGTCTTTTCCTTCGAGGTGGAATTCTGTACCTGCATATTTACCATATATAACAACGTCGCCGACCTTCAATGTCATCGGATTGTCTTTTGTACCAGGACCGACTGCCACAACGATACCTTTTTGTGGTTTTTCTTTAGCTGTGTCAGGGATGATGATTCCGCTTGCTGTCTTTTGTTCTGCGAGAGCTGGTTCAATAACAACTCTGTCTGCCAATGGTTTGATTGATAATTGTGTCATATTTTACTTATTTATTATGTGTTATTATTATTTTCCGGCACCGCTTTGTCAAATTGTTTGCCAAAAAAATAACATAAAAAAAATGTCAGAAAGTGTGACATTCTGACATTTTTCTAATTTTTTATTGAATACTGTTTTTATTCAGCTTGTGTAGCAGCCGGCATTTGGTAGTCTGAAGGTGCTACTGTATTTTCAATCTGTTGACGCATTTCTGTATCAACTTGAGTACCTGTACCGATACCATTCTTAGGGATTGACAAACTGGAAACCAAGCAGAGAAGTACTAAAACAACTGCCAATGTCCATGTTGATTTTTCCAAAAAATCGGTAGTCTTGCGAACACCTAAAATCTGGTTTGATGATGATAAATTTGATACCAATCCACCACCTTTTGAATTCTGAACTAAAACAACCAACATCATCAAAGCACTGACGATAAGGATGAATACTGAAATTGCTACGTACATTTTTTTAATTTATTTAATTATTAAACCTATTTTTTGCTTTATCAATTAATTCTGCAAAGTAAACACTTTTTTCTGGATTTTTCAAACTTAATTTTTCATACATTGAAATTGCTTTCTCAACATACCCTTGATTAAGATAAATCGTTGCTAACGTTTCACTTATGATATTTTCTTTATCAACAACGCTGGTTTGTGCCACCACCATTGGATCATAAAACTCCTGTTTAGGACGAGATATTTGAGGATTTTCTGCGATAAATTTATCAATAATTTCATTTTTTGACATAGTTTTACACTCAATTTTCGACTCTTCCTTTTCACGTTCCAATTGAGCTATCCTCTGTTCGATAAGCGCTTTTAATTCATCTAACGATTTACGTTTTTCTTCCAGCATAATCATTTCCCGCGACAACTCTTCCTTCGTCTTGCTCAAATCTATCTCAGGAATCTCAATGGATTCTGATACTGATTGTTGTTCGGCACTTGTCGACTGATGAATTTCATTACCCAGCTCATCAGGCAAGTCAACGGTTTTCATTTTATCTTTAGATTCTGCGATAAGATGACGCAGAGCATTCCTGTCGGGAACCATCGCTGCTGTAAGTCGCAATTGTTTGCCGGTTCTTCTATCATCATTTAATTCCAGACCAACAGATAGAAGCATTTGTGCTATGGTAAAATATGGATACGATTCAACAACAGACAACAACTCTTCATTGTCGTTTTCACTGATTGATTGTGGATTAGACATTATATATTGGAATCTTTCCTTATCCATTTTTACCAATTAACAACAGCTTTATTAAATATATCTTGACATAAATCTTCTACTATCTGCTCAACCAAAACATCTTGGACCGCACTCAAATCCTGATTGCTAGGATAATCCTGATATTGAGAGAATTTCTGTTCAAAATTCTTAGACTCATCATATTTATTGGTAAATCTGACATTTACAGTAACCGTTAGGCGGTTCATAGCTGCAGTCTGATTACCTGTAATAGCGATAGGTGCTGTGGTATAGCTCACTATTTCACCCTCTAAAGCCAAATCTCCATTTTGCGCAACCGACAATAAAGTGGTCTGATTAACAAACATATCATTCAACGCATTAGTAATGGTATTACTCAACAGAGGGTTTACAAGTTGTGCATTATTAGGGAAATATTGAACAGAAACAGTTTTTGCTTCAGCAGGAATTGACGCTCCTGAGAATGAATAAATTCCACAACTACTCAACAATAGACAACAAGTCAGTGTAATAACAAGTGTTAAATGTCGCAAGGTCGCCTTGTGTCCATACGTCTCTATGTCACTACGCTGTTTATTAACATATTGTTTTAGAGTCTTCATCAAAGGTTGATTTTATATTCATTAATCTTTCTATACAATGTTCTCTCGCTGATTCCCAATTCCTTGGCTGCATCTTTACGTTTACCTTTATGTCTTTCCAATGCTTTACAGATCAAATCTTTCTCAGTTTGAACCAATGACAATGTTGGTTGTGTTTCTGTTGTTTTAACAGAAGAAAGTTCTGCGTCACAGGTGACATTAGATGCCAATGATGCAGAGTCATCATCCTGAACATAAACGAATGCGTCTTCTTCCTCTTCCACCGGTGAAATAACCGTCGCATTAATTGGTGTCATCTTGTGTGTATCGGGAAGATGCTGAATATTAACGCCTCTATTTTCCGACAATTCCTTTACGGTTCTACGAAGTTCCATTATGTCATTCTTCATATCGAACAACACCTTATATAATATGTCTCGTTCAGAAAGAGGGTCTTCATCTTTACCACCTTTGTATAATGCAGGTAACGATGTCACATTATTGTCTGGAAGATATTTTTTCAAGATGTCGGGGGTTATGATTCTATCTTCCTCAATGATAGAAATCTGTTCTGTGATGTTCTTCAGTTGTCTGATATTACCGTTCCAACGATAGTTTTCCAACATCACCAAAGCATCTTGAGTGAGTTGGATAGCAGGCATATGATATTTCTCCGCAAAGTCGACAGCAAATTTTCTAAATAACAATTTTATATCTTCTTTACGTTCGCGCAATGCAGGGACGCGAATCGGCACCGTGTTGAGACGATAATATAAATCTTCTCTGAACTTGCCTTTCTCAATAGCTAAAGGAATGTTAAGGTTTGTGGCGGCAACAATTCTCACGTCAGTCTTCTGAACCTTAGAAGAACCTACTTTGATAAACTCACCATTTTCCAAAACTCTAAGAAGTCGAGCCTGCGTAGCTAATGGCAACTCCCCCACTTCATCAAGGAAAATTGTGCCTCCGTCAGCCACTTCAAAATATCCTTTTCTAGTGTCGATAGCACCGGTAAAAGAACCTTTTTCATGTCCAAACAATTCTGAATCAATGGTTCCTTCCGGAATAGCTCCACAATTGATGGCAATATAATTCTTATGTTTTCTGGAACTATTCTGATGTATGATTTGTGGTATAACATCTTTACCAGTACCGCTCTCACCATTAATTAATACAGTAAGGTCGGTGCTGGCAACTTGCACCGCAATCTCAATCGCACGATTGAGATGCGGGCTGTTACCTATAATTCTAAACTTTTGTTTTATTGATTGGATGTCTTGAATGTCCATTATTTATCGTAATGTTGCTTTTAGTTGTTGTTCGATAGCAGATTGTATCTTATCCATTGTTTTTTCAATAACCTTATCGGTCAATGTTTTTTGAGTATCCATCAAGATGAAACTCAAAGCATATTGTTTCTTGCCTTCTGGAATCTTGTCACCAGTATAGATATCGAATAGACTGACAGATTGCAAGATCTTGTTCTCTGCTGCAAATGCAACGTTTTTAACCTGTTCAAAGTTCACGTTCTTATCGAAAATTAATGCCAAGTCACGACGCACTGCCGGGAATTTTGGCAAAGGCTCATAACGTACCGCCTTAGCTTCTTTATTAGCTTTCAATAAGTTGTCCCAATTCATAGTGGCATGATAAACCTCTCTCTTCAAATCGAACAACTTCAATGTCTTTTGATTTATCTTACCGAGAGTACATAATTCAACACCGTTAAGACTATAAACCAATGAATATTCATAATGTTTAGCACATCCCTCACTCATCTCAAGTTTGTCGATATCAATATTGAGTTTATGCAAAACGCCTAAGACATATTTCTTAAGTTCATAGAAGTCGACATTCTGTGGTTTGTTGCTCCATAACTCTTCTTTATCCTTTCCTGTGATAAACAAGTCAAGGTTATAGATTTCAGAATATGGTGACAATGAAACGCCTTCTTGTTTTTTATCGGCATCATAGAAATAAGTATTACCGAACTCGAAGAATTTGATGTCAAAAATTTTGTGATTATGGTTGTTTTCGATACTCTTCAAACCTCCGAAAAGAAGTGACTGACGAAGTACGTTCAGGTCGGAGCTGAGTGGATTCAAGATTCTTACGTTTCTGTTTTCATCGAAACTATCCATATCTTTGGTGTATGACTCTTTTGTCAATGAGTTGTTCATGATTTCGTAGAAACCATTAGAAGCCAACATAATGGAAATGTTTCTCTTTAACTTCTCCGGATCTGGTTTAGCGACAACATTCAAAGTAGCATTGATCTTTTCAGGAATTGCAATGTTGTCGTAACCGTAGATACGTAAGATTTCTTCTACCAAGTCAGCTGGACGATATACGTCGACTTTGCATGTCGGGACATCGACTGTTACATGTTCATCGTTCAATTCAACGACTTTACAGTCTAAGTTCTTCAAGATATTTACTGCTATATCTTTTTCAATTTCCTGACCTGCTATTTTATTGAGATAAGAGAATTTAAGTTCCACACGAACTGGAGTGAAGTCGCCATTGACGACGTCTTTAACTTCAGATGATATTGTTCCGCCGGCCAATTCTTTAATCAACAAAGCAGCACGTTTCAAAGCGAACAATGTCATATTAGGGTCGCAACCACGTTCGAAACGGAAACTGGCGTCTGTCTGCAATCCGTGATATTTTGAAGTCTTACGTACTGATGTTGGGTTGAAGTAAGCACTCTCGATGAATACGTTTGTCGTATTTTCTGTGACTCCGGATTCTGCGCCGCCGAAAACGCCAGCTATACACATCGGTTCTTCTGCATTGCAAATCATAAGGTTCGTTGCGCTAAGCTTGCGTTCAACTCCATCTAATGTAACGAAAGGAGTTCCTTCCGGCATACATTTAACGACAACTTTCTTACCTTTGATTTTATCGGCGTCGAAAGTATGGAGCGGTTGTCCTGTCTCCATCAAGACGTAATTAGAGATGTCGACGACATTATTTATTGAACGAAGTCCGATTGCTTCCAATCTATGTTTCAACCATTTTGGTGACGGACCTACTTTCACTCCGCTGACAGTAACACCTGAATAGCGAGGACAAGCCTTTGTGTCTTCGACGACGATTTCGATATCGTTATCGTTATTTTCCACTTTGAAGTCATCTACAGAAGGAATGACGAGATGGTATTTGTCTGTTTTTTCTTGATAGTTGAGAGCTGCCACGAGGTCGCGGTTAACTCCGATATGTGATGTCGCGTCGGAGCGGTTTGCGGTGAGACCTATTTCAATTGTCGTATCTTGTTCTACCGGGAAATAGAAAGATGCAGGTTTACCTATTTCATAATCTTCAGGAAGCACCATGATACCGTCGTGCGACTCGCCGATCTGGAGTTCGTCTTCTGCGCAAATCATACCTTCCGACACCTCACCACGAATCTTGCCTTTCTTTATTGTGAAAGACTCTCCGTCTTTATAGAGTTCAGTGCCTATTGTAGCGACTAAGACTTTCTGTCCTTCCGCCACGTTAGAAGCACCGCAAACGATATTAAGAGGTTCTTCGGCACCGACATCAACCTTGGTGATGTGAAGATGATCTGAGTTCGGATGGTCGACGCAATAAATAACCTTACCTACGACGACGCCTTTCAAGGCACCTTTTATTGATTCATACGGAGTTAAGTCTTCAACTTCAAGACCTGTTCCTGTTAATTTCTTTGCTATTTCTTCTGCTGATAAATCGCAGTTAATATACTGCTTAAGCCAATTATAAGATACTTTCATTGTAAAATCGTGATTTAAAGTGCAAAGATAACATTTTATGACAAAATGTCAGAGGAATTTTTAAAGATTTTTTTTAATTACCTTTTGTACAGACGTCAGTGAGACGCCACAGGGGTGACAATGATGAGACGCCACAGGGGTGACAATGATGAGACGCCACAGGGGTGACGTCTCTACAATAGGCGATATTGCCGTCATTAATTGTTGATCATTCATTTTTATTGGTAATGTCAAATTTTACCGCCGTCTCCTTGTACAGACGTCACCCCCGTGGCGTCTCAAAAAAAAATAAAAATATTCCTGCAATCAGATTATTAATCTCTTGCGGATTCATTCATTTTTTATGGAACGCGATAGATCGCATTCGGAGGTGAGACGCCACAGGGGTGACAATGATGAGACGCCACAGGGGTGACGTCTCTACGGGAGGCGATATTGCCGTCATTAATTGTTAATCATTCATTTGTATTGGTAATGTCAAATTTTACCGCCGTCTCCTTGTACAGACGTCACCCTGTGGCGTCTCAAAAAATCAATTATATTCCTGCAAAAAAAATTATGGTATTTCGGTAGGATATAACTCATCATCTTCCCAATTATACACATTATTCTCTACGTAACAACATTCTCTTTCTAATTCATGATGATCTCTAATTATTCTATCATAGAATCTTGACTGCCACGCAAAATAAATATCGTTATCTCGTGCAAATCTGGTGAGCATTGATTTAAAACGAGAGATTATTATAGATAGTCTTCCACATTGATTTGAGATGTCTTGCATTATTTCATTTACCTCCCTATCAGCTTCTTGGTTCGTATTTTTTCTTTTCCAACCTTTATCAACAGATATTATTAAATGAATATGGTTTGGCATTACAACAAATGACAATACATTCGCATCAGGATAAAATATATTAATTTCTTCAATCAATGATTCTGCTCGCCTTCCTAATATAGAAAAATTCATTTGTTGATTATAAATCTCTCCAAAGAAGTGCTCTCGTCTGTGTGTGCATATTGTTATAAAATAATAGCCGACATTATAGCTATGCCATTCAGCACGAGCTGATGGGATCCTATATTTGTTTTGATATAAATCACCTGACATAAATTTTGTTTTTAAAGTTCTGTACAAAAATATAAATATTTCTCGTATAAATTTTTATATTCGATTATTATCTGACAAAAAAATATTGGCAACATCAAATTTTACCGCCGTCACCTTGTACAGACGTCACCCCCGTGGCGTCTCAAAAAATAAAAATATTCCTGCAATCAGATTATTAATCTCTTGCGGATTCATTCATTTTTTATGGAACGCGATAGATTGCATTCGGAGGTGAGACGCACAGGGGTGACAATGATGAGACGCAGGGGTAACGTCTCTACAATAGGCGATATTGCCGTCATTAATTGTTGATCATCAATTCTATTGGAAATATCAAATTTAACCACCTTCACCTTGTACAGACGTCACCCCCGTGGCGTCTCAAAAAAATAATAATATTCCTGCAAACCGTACAGACGTCACCCCTGTGGCGTCTCAAAAAATCAATTATATTCCTGCAAAAATATCCCTCGTTTATAAAAAGAGTGCCGGCACGTTTCACAACGCACCGGCGAGAAAGTTAAATAAAATTAATAATTATTAAAAACTACTCCGTAGAGTCTTGTTAATTAAACGATGAGCTATGAACTTTGAGCTATGAACCAGTTCATCGTTCATCGTCTATAGTTCTTCGTCAATCGTTCTTTCTTCTAAGAGCGTATGCTGCTCCCATACCTGCAAGCAACAACAATCCTGAACCTATAGGCGCATCTTGGTCTTCACCAATTCCTTGACCAGGCAATCCTGGGGTTGTAATGGCAACACCACCCGTACGTTGTTGTTCGTTTACATCACTGTATGAGAAGAAAGCGTCACTTTGTGCACTTGCACCTAAACCCAATGTTAATATTAATGATAATGTTACGAATACTTTTTTCATTTCGATTTTAATTTGTATTTATTTTCTTTAGTTTAAGGTTTAAAGTTTAAGGCTTAAGGTCGTGTGATTCTCATCTTTAAACATTAAACCTTAAACATTAAGCCATATTATTCAACAACTATCTTTTGTACCTTAACTCCGTTTTCGTCTGACATTCTGATGATATACATACCAGCAGCAAAGTCTGATGTTGAGATGTTTGCTGATGTTGCTACGTTGTATTCTGCAACAGGACGGCCTGTTACGTCATATACGCTAACTGTGCCTTGACCTTCGATGTTGTAGATATACATCATGCCGTTGTTGATGAATGCGAAGTTTTCGTTAGCTTCACCATTACTGTTATCCATAGCCAATTTGATGATGAAACGTTCTGCACTGTCGTTCGACTTAGCGATGAATGTATAATCTTCTAACAACAAGTTTGTTTCGATACCTGTGAAACGGTCAACGAGAGTCATCATTGCGTATTCGCAGTCTTGTGCTTCAACGCCGATTGTATATTGACCCATTGTTGCTGCCTGGAATGATACAGGGATTTCTGTAACATCTTGGTTCATCATTGCGATGGCGTAGTTTGCACCGTCAACAGGAACATAAACCATCGGGATTTCTGCGTTACGGTGACCAATCTTGTTAAGACCTTTACCATCGTTGAATGAAACGTATGCTACGTCTCTGTAGTTAGCATTAGCGACATTGATTTCCAACTGACCATTGTTGATTTCCGATCTCTTGCTTGCTGGTGCATTATTGATAGTTAATTTTGTTGTTTTATCAGTTTGAACCATTACAGACTCCATTGGAGCTATGACCGCATTCGCAGGTCTTACAACAATAGCACCTTCTGGTGATACAACATAGAAACCATTTGAAAGTTGTGCGCCATTAGTAGTTGCGAAGTGAGCTTCACTGATATTGTGTGCAAATGGATTGCCAACGAAATTGAAACCAGCAAGATCTCCCATCTCTGTTGTATAAGTAATATCTAATTCAACTGGTTCTACATTAAGTGTACCTGTCAACTCAATGGTGATATCTTCTTTATTTGCATAGAGATAACCTTGACCTAATTCAAATTCTGGGAAAGGATATTCAACACCGTCACCTTCTTTATAGAAACGCCACATTGCATTTTTTTCATCATAACTATAAATGTCATGATTATCATTAGAAGGAATTTCTACATTTGCTATTGGAGTACTTATTGTTCCCCAACCTTCTGTTGCGCCAACTTCACCAGTAACATTTTCAAAAGATTTCTTTGCTACAATAGGAAGAGCAGCATTTGCGTAAAGCTCACCGCCTGATAATTCTACTTTGCCACTAACGATGACGTTTTCACCTAAGGTAACTACAGGAGCTTTATAGCTTTGGTATTTACAAACGTCGAATGCGAAAGCTTTGATACCGTCATTATTAGCTATAATAGTTGTTTCGCCTTTGATGTCGACATTACCGCTATTGATTGAAAGTGTATATGAATCCCAATTGTTTTCTACTGTTGACCATTTGTCCAAGTATGTACCATCTAATGTCATATCTTCAACTGTGAGGTTAGCATAGTTTTGGATAATTGTGTAGAATGTTTTTGCGACGTTTTCTTCTGATGAAACTTGCAATGTACCGTTCTTTAATGTTACTTCGTTATCCTTTAAGATTTGGAAACCGTTAGATGGAGTGCCTGTTGAACCGACACCTTCGTTGAATGTATAAGTGTGACCGCCGAAATCTATTGTTACGTCTTTGTTGATGACAACGCCTTTACCTTCAGCATCTCTGAGAAGAGTTACTGTATTGTTTTCAACTGTTGCTGCATCAACTGCTGCTGCGAGAGTAGTGTAATATGTTTCACCAACTTTTGCTACTGATTGATATACGAAGTTGAGAGTGATAATACCTATAGTTCCATTATCTACAAAATCGACTGTATAATCAGATTGTAATGGTAATAATTCAACATCAATATTACCTGAATGATCATAAAGTTCAAAATGAATTGTTTCGTTTTTATTTACATCGCCTTCGCCTTGTACAAGTAAGTCAATCATATATGTATTAGTGCTTACTTCAAAATAAGGTCTAGTAACACCGCGCAATTCATTGCCACAGAATGCAGCAACTTCTAAGTCTGCTCTGTGATCTTGCGACACACCATCAATAGTTATAATTGCACCAATAACCATTGTGTTTCCATAATTAACAACTTCATTTTCATTCCAGTACTTAGGAACAAAGTTGATTACTTCAAGAGATTGTTCTGAACCAATGGTTTCATCTTTCTTAAATGTAACTTTATAATCTGAACCATATTCCTTGCCTTCTCCGTTTTCTGCGTTAGGATCATATACTTTGAATTCTATTATTTCGTGTTGAGTATTTGAACCGATGGTAAGCATAAAAGGAAATATTGTTTCATTTCCTAAGTCAACTTCAAAAGGTACGGTCACACCTCTCAATTGATCACCACAAAAAGCAGCAATTTCTAAGTCTCCGCTTTTCTGTTCCACACCATTAATGTGGACAATACCTAACAAAGACATATTGTTTTCATACTTTCCAGGTGTACCCCAGTGACTTTGTCCGAACACTGTTGAGCAGAACAACATTAAGAATGTGATAAATGTTAGTCTTTTTTTCATTTGTTTGATTTAAATTTTTTTGAGTTTTGATTTTATTTAGGCTTTGAGCCTTAAGCTATGAGCTATGGGCATAATGCTCACAACTCATAGCTCGCTGCTCTAAGCAAATTTTATTTTACTACTAATCTGCAATTTTGTACGTTGCCGTTGTTAGTAATTCTAATTACGTATATACCTGCTGTTTCAAGAGCATCGATAGTGTCAACATTTTGGTATTCGGCAACCTTTGCACCGAGAGCGTTGAATACTTCAACTTTGTCGCATGTTGCTTGGAGGTTGATTTCTGTACCTGTTGTTGTTGGGTTAGGATAGATATTGACTTGGCTCATTTCAGCTTCGCCAATGCCTGTAGTACCGCGAGTCAACATATAAGGTTCTGCTATTGAACCGACGACAGCGTCGCTAGAGTAGTTAATTCTGTTGCTGAATGCTACTTCTTCACCTGTTGCGATGTCGTAGTACTTGAATGTTACTTCTGCTACTTCATCACCACTGATTGTGAGAATCAAGATATGAGCATCTAATTCCTCAACATATACTGGACGTGAGCTGCCGCGTAATTCGCCGTTTACGAATGCTGCTACTTCATAGTCGCCGCCTTCAACATCTGTCATGGCAATCATTGTCATATTGCTTGGATATTGTGTTGCGTCAACTGTCCAATACTTGCTACTTCTGTTGTTAGAATCTGTAGATGTTGTTTTCTTTGTTGTATAGTAGAATGATTTAATTTCATCTGATGCATTCTTATACATATATCCTTGTCCTGGTGTCAATGTGGTTAAATCACCTCTCCATGCTCCGAAAACGTATGTTGCAGTAGCATCTTGTGTTTTTATAATATCATTTGATGATGGTTGTAATTTTGCCAAAGCATCAATGAGGTTCATTTCTTCATTAACTGGATAAGAGATATAGTTCCAACCTGGATACAAAACAATCTCGCATTCATCGTAGTTTACATAACTACCTTCATGAGTGAATGTAGCGTCAGCAGTAGCTTTAACCTTATACATTTCTTTTACAGAAACATTTGTAAGTGAACCAAACCATCCTTGTTCATAGTTTGTAACAGCATGAAGATTATTCTTGATTTGTGCACCAACTTGTTCACTTAAGTCTTCTTTTAACCATGTCAAACCATCTGTATCGAATTCTGAGATGTATGATGACATCCAGTTCCAGCCAGCTGTTAATTCGAATGTTTGTTCGCCAGAGATTTCTCTAACAACCCATGAGTTTTCATCGTATGGGAATGCACCATAGTTTTCTGCGCACCAGCCGTCTTGTGGCTCTGTTGTGTAGATACCACCAGTGAGTTGGATTGTTGCAGTTGGTTCTTTTACGATATTAGCTGTGATGTTACCTGCACTGTTGAGTGTGCCATTGACATTGAGATCTCCTGTAACTTCAACATTTGACTCAGCTGCTACGACCATAGTACCCTTGTTAGTTAAATTACCAGCAACTTTCACATTACCGCCATTGACGTTCATTGTACCGTTAACTGTTACTAAGAAGCTTTGTGTTGTCTCGAATGTTGATGTAGCATCAATATTCATGATACCGTAACCTTCTGGTTCTTCTGCAGCTTGACCGACACCCATACCGTTGTGGTTGTTAACAATAAGTTTTGCTCCGTTTTCGAGGCTTATTGTAGCTGTAGCAGGATTGTTGCCTTCTGTTTCTGAAGCTGGACGACCTGCGATGCCGAAACCATTCGTAACAGTAAGAGTTGCATTGTCTATAGTGATAGCTCCTCTGTCGATGAGGTAATCAAGTTCAATGTTTGAATCGTTCTTAATTACCAATGTGCCGTCATATTTGTTATCACTATCCTTTTCACGGCCTGAAACGTGGATACCAAATCCGCTGTTTGTGTTAGTTTTAGCTGAAGTGAGGTTTGCATCTTCGAATGTTACAGTTGCATCACCTTCACCGCCACGACCTACAAAGAACCAGCCCTTGCTCCAGTCAACTTTTGCATCACCTGTGATAGTAACGTTTTTGCCAAAGAAAGAAGCGTTCATTGAGATAGCTGCATCGCCTTCGTTCCATAAGAGTTGGATTGTCTCACCGTCTTGAGCAGCTGTTGCAGCTTCAGCGAGTGATTCGTATCTTCTGTCGTCATTTGTATTGTTGTTTACATCATAGATTTGAGCTACATAATCTTTAGCTACTACTACGTATGAACCTTCAACATAATTTACTTTATGATAAGCAACTGATGTTGTTGGTACATTATCAAATTCATTTGATGTAACCTTAGCGTAAACATCAGCCAATACTATAGAACCTTGGTTAGTAAGATTAGTTGCTTCAAGTCTTGAATTGTCTTCAATGGTAACTTTAACAGTTTTTCCTTCTTGAAGAATAATATTTAAGTTGGTTGCTGTCATAACAGAACCGTTCATAAGAGTGACATTTGCATTGCCAAACATTCCATCGTATTCACCGATTCTTGCATATGCGCCAGCATTCCATGTTGAATTGTCAACAA
This sequence comes from Bacteroidales bacterium, assembly GCA_045606865.1. Taxonomy (GTDB): domain Bacteria; phylum Bacteroidota; class Bacteroidia; order Bacteroidales; family F082; genus Limimorpha. The sequence goes on along the minus strand of JAZUST010000085.1, from coordinate 126,426 downwards.
CAACTTCAGCATTACCAGCAATGTAAGTATTAACATGTGTAACTTCCATTGTTGAGTTAATGACATTGAAGTCGTTTCTGATGAAAGCATATTGATAAGTTACATCAGCATTGTTAATGTTTACATCACCAAAAGCACCGAGTTGACCGAAGTGAGCTGTTGTTTCTGTACCTTCTGCATTACCAACGTTAAGAACATGTTCATTACTGCTACCAATCAAAACATTACCACCGTTGAAGTTACCTGTAACGTTTACAACGACAGGAGCTGCTGAAGCATTGTTATATCCTACGCTAAATATACCTGTAACATTTGTTTCACCAGTGAATTTATTAGTACCAAATGCATTGACAGCACCGCCGATATAAGCGTCAGCGATTGTTACATCTGTGAAGTTGAGAGCATTGTCTGTGAGCTTCTTGATGTTGATGCTTGCTTCACCTGTTACGTTGACTGTACCGTTGTTAGCTAAAGTAGCTGTTCCATTTTCAGCGCGGCATTCTACATTGAATGTAGAAGCATCAATATTAACTGTACCGTCGGCACCGATGTTAGCAGTCTTGCCATTACCTGTATAGATGTTAACATTACCGCCATTCTTGATAGTCAAGATAGCTGACTTACCCTCAATAGTACCAACGTTGATACCATATCCGTCTGCATTGTAGCTATAGTCTGCACCACTTGCTGAATAAACCTTACCAACTGTGAAGTTAGCACCGTCAACTACGATCTCTGCTGGTTTACCAACACGGTCAGCGTCTGTATTGTCACGACCTTCATAATCTTTAGCTATCAAATTCAAGCCAGCTGTAGCAAATGTAGCACCATTATTAAGAGTAATCAAACCGTTACCATAGACATTAGTTTGCCATGTTGCATGTAACTTAGCTGTATCAGAAATATTGATGTAACCCATTGTAGTTACTTGCATCATATAAACTTCTGAAGTACCAGAGATGTTGATAGCACCATTGAAATATGATTTAGCTATTGAGTTACCGCCAGCGTCATAAACTTTAGAATCGATAACGTTGATTGTAGCTTCTTGACGAGCGTCTAATTCTGGGATGAGGATTTCAGCGTTTGAAATGTTTACTGTTGCATTTTGGAATGTTACAACAGGAAGAGCATAATTTGGAGCTTCACCTGTGATAGTGAATTCGATGTCTTTTGTGAATTCGATTTCTTTGCTACTTTCAGAACCTTCAACATTTAATACTGTGATTGTTTCACCGTCTTGGACAGCGTTGAGAGCTGCTTCGAAAGTCAAGTATTGAACATCACCGATCTTAGCTACAGCGAAGTTACCATAAACGCCGTCATATGAAAGACCATTGTCATTTAAGTTTACAATGATGTTACCTTTTGGAGCTGTTGGCATTTCTTCACTTGTGCCTTTATACTCTGTTTCACCAGCTACAAACCAATAATTTGTAGGGTTGCTTTCTGTAATAGTATTTGTTTCTTCAAATGTAAATGAAAGTGTGTATTGATCTAAGTTTGTTATACCATTATCATTACGTACTACTACAGGAACGAGAGCGTTGATTGTTGAATTTGTCATTGTGAATTGGCCGCCTTCAACAGAAGCTCTGATACCGTATGTTGGAGAAACAATCTCAGATTCAGTGATTGTTACATTTTTACTTGCACCGGCAATGGTGATACCTTCTGAACAATTGGTAAGTTCAACTTCGTTGAGTGCTAATCCTTCAACAGCAGTACCCCACATAATTGAGAATATACCATCTGACTTACAATTTTCAACTGTGATATTATAAGCTTGGCGGAAACGCATACCGACAACAGCATTGTTTGTATTTTCTTCTGAAGTAGCGAAGTTACAATCTTTAACTGTTACGTTGTGAGCATAACGTTTATCAGAATCTGTTGAGTTAGCTGAGATGAAATCGTGGCTTGGGTTTTCTGTATAGAAGTTGACATTTTGGATTGTCAATTTTTCAGCGCCAGTGTTACGTGAGTTGCCTTCGATGTAGATAGTACCATCGAATTGGTAGTTCTTACCATCGATAACGATGTTGATGCCTTCTTTTTGAGTTACTGTAACATCACCGGTGATGTCAGCAAGGAGTTGAATTGTGTTGTCTACAGATACTGCCGCTTCGATAGCTTTTTTGAGAGTTGCGTAATATGTATCACCAATACGAGCTTCAGTTGCGTTGGTTGCAGCACCATAGTTAGCACCGATGATAGGCAAATCTTCTATTTCAGTACCTTCTAAGTTCTTTGCTGTTACGTTTTCAGTAGTAACATTTTTGATAGTTGCATGAGTGCTGCCCATCAAACCTGAAACAGAACCTAAACGAATACGACCCATAGTATTACCTTGATAGAGTGTATTACCTGTCAGAGCGACATTCTTGACAGTAACATCTTCAACAGTGCCTAAGGTCAAAAGACCGACGATACCGCCAACACCACTAGCACCAGTGATTGCTACGTTTTCAACACTCAAATTTTTAAATGTCTGTTCGCTGCCATTTGGTGCGATTTCTGCGAAGATACCACCAACGATATTTTTACCAACGATAGTAGAACCATCATTACCGACAACTTTAATGTTAGTAGCAGACATAGCGTGATAACGTGTCATGCCAGCAACACCTGAAACATTATGACCGCCTTCGATTTTAATATCACCGTTTACAGTAATGTTATCAAGAGTAGCCATATATGCAAAGCCTGCAAGAGCACCGACGTTACGTCCACTTGTTTTAATATCTACATTAGTGAGAGTCAAATTCTTGATGACAGCACCTTTTCCTGTGATACCGAACAAACCAACATTAGCATCTGTGTCTGGATCTTCATCAATAATTTTTTCTATTTTAAGGTTAGATATAACCTTATCATTACCGTTAAATACACCACTAAACACCTTGGTGCTATCAGCTGGTTGGTATTTGCCGTTGTATGTGATGTCACCTATTGGAGTCCAGTTTTCGATGGATGAAAGGTCTATGTCAGCAGCAAGTTTCACATGTTTACCTGCATAATTATTACCACCGTTGACTTTTTCACGGAAGAATACAAGGTCATTAACAGTCTCAATGAGATATGGATTATTTTCAGTACCTTCACCGTTGAGGGCGCTGCCATAAATACCTTCTCTGTTTAAGTTTGTATCTTTGAGGGTGACAGAAACTTGACCTGCTGTTTCTGGCAATTGTTCATTTTCACCACCCTTATACTCAGTTTTACCAGCTACAAACCAATAGCCTGCAGGATTATCTTTTGTTATTGTGTTTGTTCCGTCGAATGTGAATGAAATCTTGCTATTGTCAGTTACGCTACGAACGACTACAGGAACCTTAGCTACCAATGTGCTGTTTTCAATAGTGAAGTCAGAACCTGCACCCTCAGCACGGATAGCGTATGTTTCAGAATTGATTATCGTGCCTATAATTTCAACTTCCTCTGATGCACCACCGATTGTGATACCTTCTTCACAATTTGTTGCTTCAACACCATTCAATGTCAAACCATCAACAGCAGTTGTCCACATTATTGAGAAGATACCGTCGGAAGTACAATTTACAGCAGACACATTGTATGCCTGACGGAAACGCATACCGACAACTTCGTTTTCTGTATTTTCAGCTGAAGTAGCGAAGTTACAGTTTTCAACTGTTACGTTGTGGGCGTATTGTTTGAAATTGTTAGTTCCTGGGATCTGACCATATTCATTAGCTTCAATGAAGTAACGAGCGTTATCTTCTGTATAGAAGTTGACATTTTGGATTGTTAATGTTTCTTCACCAGTGTGACGAGCATTACCGTAGATGTTAATTGTACCATTGAAAGTATAATTTTTACCGTCGATAACGATGTTGATGCCTTCTTGTTGGAGAATTGTAACATCGCCCTCGATGTTTGCAAGGAGTTGGATTGTATTGTCACCTGCTACTGCTTTACCGATAGCTTCCTGGAGAGTTCTGTGTCCTTCTTCACCTATTTTTGCTACATATATTGGTTCAAGAACTGTTTCACCATCAACTACAACTGTAATGTCGTTGTTAGCATCATTGTTATTACCTTTCTTGTTATTCCATAAGCTGTTGCCTGAAACATTGCCAGAACCGAAGCCAGTTGCTGTTGTTTCACCGTCAATTGTAAGGTTGATACCATCTGTCAATGATGAATCCATTTCGATAGCAGCTTTTCCTTCTACTGGAGATGAAGCTATGAAATCGCAGTCTGTAACAGTTACGTTATTAACTAAATCTGATTGTTCGCTATAAATCAAAACTGATTTACCAGCTGAGTTGAAAGTACATCCGTTGAAAGCAACTTCTTTAGCACCGTATGTCCATACGTTGTAAGCGCCGCTGCTGTTCTGGTTGAAAGTACAATTATTGAATGTTTCAGAAGTACCATATAAGAATACTTGTCCGTTGAAGGTACAGTCGTTATAGACCATGTTTGTACAATGTGCTAAACCAACATAATTATAATTGCCATATTGGAATATTACATTGTTGAAAGTTAAGCCAGCATGAACTCCAATTGTTGAGTATTCTTTCTTTGGCATATCAAATTCAACGCCATCAACTGCGCCAGTGATAGTGAGGTTTTTGCCTGTTGGAACATCGTAAGTACCAGCAACGAGGATAGCTACATTGTCGCCCTCTGTTAAAGCTCCATTTAAGACATTGTTAGCATTGTTTAAGTTGTATGCGCCATCGCAAGCTATAAAGCTGTTGATTTTACCTTCAGCGTTAGTTTTAGCTGCGAAGACTGGACTTTTACCGTCGCCGTCTGCTGTATATCTGATTTCTGCTTCTGCAACATCAGCGTCGTCAACATAAAGTTTTACTTTAGCAGGCATATTGTTGATTGAAGGAGCACCTTCAATCCATTCCATTTTCCATGAATCGCTGTCGTCATCGCCGAGGTTGATACGCCATGTGAGTTGTTTGTTGAAGCCTGTTGCGTGTTCTGTTTTTTCTAAAGTTGAAGAACCGATTACGTTACCGTCTTTACCGATAATTTCTATCTTGATGCTTTCTATAGCATTTGTTGTGACATCACCAAAAATACGGTCGCTTGAAACGAAAGCGTAGATGCTACCCATTTCATTTCTTACGAGATTTTCAAGAGCTTCATCTGCATAATATGAATTAACAACGATAGGAGCAGAACCTTCTGCCACTACAGGAGCTTCTTTTCCATCCCAGTAGTTTTCATCGGCAGCGATTTTTGTAGCTGCTGTGTTACCGCTGATGTGAGTTGTACCAGAAACGACGTTCTTTTTCATTGAGAGGTCGACTTGAGTAACAGCATTACCACGTACAACGATTACAGCGTCACCTTCTGAGTTGTTGGTCTTCAATGTGTTATTTTCAAGTGTTATTGCACCGCTGGCGCCACCAGAACTTGCACCTATACGAACTGCATAACCTTGAACAGAGATTTCAGAATCCTTGATTACAACACCTTCAGAAGAACCTAAGTTAAGACCGTTCTTTGTATTAGCAGTACAATTGTCAACTATTAAACCTTCTTCAACGTTAGCAAGTTGTAATAAGCTATGCATACCGTTTGCTTCACAATCTTTAACTACAAGATTATAATCGCCGCCAGTATAAGATTTAACAGCAACAGATGAATAATCGTTGTCAGTGAAAGTACAGTTTTCTACTGTAACTTTGTTTGTGTAACGAGTTGCATTTGTGCCATTTCCTAAACGGATACAAGCATCGTATGTGATACCTTCTGTTGCATCGAAGTTAACGTTCTTAATTGTAAGAGCTGTAGTTTCATATCTTGCGCTCTTGCCGTCAACAGTGATAGTGCCTTTGAAAGTATTGTCATCACCGTCAATAGTAATAGCGTAACCAAGAGCTTGAGTTACTGTTACATCACCTGCGCAGTCAGCAATCAAAGTAACTGTTTCACCTGTTTTAGCATTATTTATAGCGTCTTGAAGAGTTGCATAGTAAGCGTTGTCAATCTTTGCTACAAGATATGTGAATTCGCCTGAATGAGAGCCATTATTTTCTTCACTATATTTACCGTAAAAATATACGTTTTCACCAATATATAACGCACCAGAATTACGGAAGTCGCCATAAGAGTTTATAGTCTTACCTATAATGTATACGTTTTTAATGTGCATTACAGCCAATCTATTGTGGATAGCTGCATACTCGCCATAGAATGTACCGCCATTGATGTAAGCTGTACCAAGATTATAGACAGCTGCACCACCGTTAGTTCCAGTATTCTTGAAGATACCGCTTTCAATGGTCAAGATAGCAGCTAAATCTGTATCATCTACACTACCATGAGAACCATTGTAAATACCACGACCTTCGATAGTACCAGTACCTTCTGTACTGCTATCTTTGATGGTTAAGTTACCTAAGTTGTTTAATACGTAGGTTTTATTGTCAGCAGACAAAGTGTAACCGTTAAGGTCTAAAGTAGCAGTTACACCAGCTTTGACATCAACACGTTTACTAACGCCAAAACTTTGACCTAATTTAATTTGAGGGTACCATCCATGGTCACCATTAAGTGCATCCTCAAGTTCGCCCCTTGAGTTCACTGTGATTTCGACACCATTCTGTCCGAACAAAATCGAACACGACATCATCATCAGGAATGTCAGAATAAATGTTTTAAATTTCATAATAAATAATTTTGATTAATAATAAATGAATTGTTATAAGTCGTTATATTTGTTCTATAACTAAAATTTATATATGAAAAAACATGACACAGTTTCTGTATCAAGTTCTTGACAATTCTGAATGAAGATGGGAATCTGAGAATCTGAGAATCTGAGAATCTGAGAATCTGAGAATCTGAGAATCTGAGAATCTGAGAATCTGAGAATGGCTGGTAACTTAAAAATAATGGTTTTGGATAGAGACTGACAGCTGGGTGCTGACGGCTGATAGCTAATAACTGAATGTTACAAATGAGAGATTCGGAAATTAGAGATCCTAATTTACCCCCCCCGTTGCAATTAACTGGTTGAGAATCAGTGTAATATGTAACATTTTATCTTTCAAGTTTCTAATTGTGTTAAAAATTGTTGTGTTCTATGCTTAGTACTAATCTCTGAACTTGCAAAAGTATAAATATTTTTAATACAATTAATCACTTACTTAAAAAAAATTAAGTTTTTTTATCAACAGACCTCGTTTTGTGTCATCTGCACTATATATTAATAGGTGTATAGAACCATAACATCAAGTAACGGTTCTATACACCTATTATTAATATATAGTTTTATAATCCTAACTTCACTCCCAAGAAGAATGTTCGTGGCAGACTTGGTCCGTAGATGTAACCGGCATCGCGGTCTGCGCCTTTATCCAAATCATCTTGGTATGCGTTAAAGATATTCTTCACACCGCCGTTAACCTGCATCGTGCTGTTGTTCGACAACTTGATGTCGTAAGATACTTTTATTCCCATGTCGAAGAAATCCGGCGTAACCACTTCTTCGTCTTCAGCGACGTAACCTGCGAAATGTTGTACAAGCATACTTCCTGTATAAGTTCCTGTCAATGCGATATTCAGCGCGTCTAACATAGTGTAATCCATAGTGAAGAATCCGTAATGGTCGGGAGTTCTGAACATACGAGTCTGCGGCTTGATATTAGGATTTTCCGACCACACCTCAGGTTCTTTATATCTGCTTTGTTGGAAAGTGTAGCCGAGCTGCATATTGAAGTCTTTCATTGGAGTGTAGGTAGCTTCCAAGTTGACACCGGCAACGTATGCGCCAGAACCGTTGCAACGTTCCATCAAGATGTTGCCCTGAGCATCGGTGCCGTTTTCCTTCAAGATGAAGACATCGTCCAATGTGGTGTAGAAACCCTCCGCCAAGATGTTGAACGCTCCGCCTTTGATATTCGACGACCAATTCAAGGATCCGCTGAAACTGTTGGAATATTCAGGTTTCAAATCGGGGCTGAGACTTATGATAGCGACTTCGCCGCCAACAGCCATGATATGCAAGTCTTCGTCGAAAGCCTGCGGCGCGCGATAACCTGAAGAATAACTGAGACGTCCAGTCAGGTTCTCTAAAAACACGTAACGGAAGTTGGCTCTTGGACTGACAACGACATTATCGATAAGGTTATGTTTGTCGACTCTCGCTCCTATCAGAAATCCCATTCTCGAATTTTTCCATTCGTTCTGAGCAAAGACACTCGCGATATTGATATTCTGCACCAAAGTTCTGTCGTATGCGAGTTGTATGTCTTCAAGATTGTTTATCGAATATTCCACGCCGGCGACAAATTCCGAAGGCATGAAAATACATTTTTCAAATGTCTGATTATATTGACCTCCCGAGACCCAGCTGAAGTCGTTGGAAGTTCCGTAAGCGTTGATATCGTATTGGGTTCCGTAATATGTGTTGCGATCCACTTTCTGCAAAGAGGTGTAGAGCGAGAAACGAGTTTTCAGGTTTTTCGAGATGAAGTCGTAGGTGAGACCACCGCCGTGGATATAATGTTCTGCCTGTTCAGCCACAGTAACTTGATGAGGCATCATGTGAATGCTGTCGCCTCCTCTACGGAATTCATGCATCGCGTGATATTCTGCCGTGAGTTTGGATTGGTTTGAGAATCTGTAATAGGCACGCATGCCCAACGACGTACCTTTAAGCATTCCGAGTTCGGTGTATCCGTCGCCGTCGTGGTCGTAACCTTGTCTGTCGCGGCTCATTCCGAAGATGGTAGCGCCGGCTTTACGGTTAGAACTCACGAGAGCGGCATTCATAGAAGTGACATTGTCCCACGACTTGCCGCCTATAAGTTGCGTTGTGTTGGATATTTCCAAACTGTTACGTAAAGGTTCGCGCGTGATGATGTTGACGACACCACCAATTGCACTTGAACCGAATATGGCAGAACCGCCACCTCTGATGACTTCCACTCTGTCAATCATCGAGACAGGAATCTGCTCCAATCCATAAACGCCTGCCAACGAACTGAACACCGGACGGCTGTCGATGAGAATCTGCGAATATTTGCCTTCCAAACCATTGATACGAACTGCGTTTACTCCACAATTCTGACATGTGTTCTCGACACGCAATCCAGGTTGATAGTTGAGACCTTCAGCAAGGTTGACCGAATTGGTAGCCGTGAAGATTTTTGGCGTCAAAACGTTGACAATAGTCGCCGCTTCTTTTCTGTCTACTTCATAACGGTTGGCAGAAACAACAACATCTTTCATCAATATTGTATTTTCCTCAAGAATGAAATTCATCTCAACAGAATGATTTGCCTTGAGAGTGACAGGTTGTTCAATAGTCTTATAACCCATGAATGAAACCACGACGGTATGTGTTCCAACTGGAAGATGTTCTAAGATGTAGTGACCGTGGTCGTTGGTAGCGGTACCCAAGGTTGTGCCTTTAATGTAAATGTTCACATACGGTATATGTTCATGATTTGAAGCATCTAAAACGTGACCAAAGATATTGGCTTCACTTTCGTCGTTTTGGGCTAAAGAAGTAATTTGAAAAACAGAAATGAAGCTTAACAGAAGCATCATCTTAAGCGTTATTTTTTTTCCTGTCATTGTGTAAAAATATTGTTAATTATTATGGCGCAAAATTAGACAAACAACATTTTACAATTGTTACAACTATCTTGGTATTTTTAAGATAAAACCATAATCATTTTTGGTTATACAGCAATAATTCAAGGTGATTAAGTCACCTCAAATTATATAGGTTGTTTAGTTCTCAGTTTTTCAACACCGAGATAGCTTTCTGTAGAATATCGTCCATAGGTTCATAAAGCATATAGAAAGCTTCATCGCCGAAGACGTCTCTTGCCACATAAGCCTCATCCTTGCATTTATGCAGATCTTGCAGATGAGACCGAATATAATTCCATCGCAATAGATGCAATAATCTCCCATCATCTTCCTTACGGTAATCTCACCGGCACCAGAACACTGAGCGATTATATAATTAACAAAATCAAGGTCGCAAGACATAAAAACAATATTAAAATTTTATCTATTATTTCTTCTTTATTATTTTACATATTCTCAATACGCCTATTTTTATTTTGCTCAATGAAAAATTGTTTCTGCTGTTCAATTTCTTTACGTAGTTCTTCTTCAGTTGGCATATATGTCATATATTTAGCAGCAAAAAGCTGTTCATTCTCATGTAACACAGAATAACGAGCGATTGTATTATCCGTATCCGTACATAACAATACGCCTATAGTTGGGTGGTCATCATTACCTCTCATAAGATCATCATACATGCGTACATACATATCCAATTGACCAATATCCTGATGTGTAAGACGATGCGTCTTCAACTCAAATATAACAAAACATTTCATCTTAAAATTATAGAATACAAGATCTATAAAAAAATCAGTGGTATCAGTTACTATATGTTGCTGCCGTTCTACAAAAGCAAAACCGCGTCCTAATTCTAAGATAAATTTTTCAAGGTTATCAATAAGAGCTTGTTCCAGATCCGACTCTGAATAGATAGTATCTCGACGAAATCCCATAAACTCAGCAATCACTGGATTTTTTATATATTCAAGCGGATTAGCATCTATAATCTTTGGTAAATCACCGGCATCTACAGGCATTTGCGATGCCAATCTTCGTTCAAAATATTGTGTGGAAATATTACGATCTAATTCACGGACACTCCACATATTACGAGAAGCATTGTTTAAATACCAAAGTCTAGCTTCTGGATTTGTTACAGACAAAATACGTCTAAAATGAGACCACTCTAAATTATGAACACATGTGTTCACAATCTCTATTTCTGGAAAAAGCAAGTAAAACTTCCTATAATATTCTAAATTACGTTTATTATAATTGTTACCGTATAATGGTACAATTGAATCTGAAAGATGCTTGATTAGTTTAGAACCATATTTAGCACGAACTTTTCCACTCTGTTCTTCTTCTACTATCCTTCTACCAACGTTCCAAAAGGTTATTATACTCACATAACCTACCGCATCGTATGCCTGTCTCCTTCCATTTTCTATTATATCACGAACTTCTATGACTAATTTATCTTGTTGCAACATTCCTTCATCATTTACTTTGTCTTCCATAATTCAGAATTATAATTATTACGAGTTACAAATATACGATTTACTTAGGAATATAACAATCTGCAAATAATAATTAAACAAATATTCCGATAAAAAAAGGATACAGTATTGTATACCATATCCTTGTTTTTCAAATCTCAACACACTAGTCCGCATGCCTCTACAAGGAGATTATTTTTCAAATTCTATCTGCTTCTATTCCTGCCTCTGCGTCCTGAATCTTTCCTGTCTCTGCGGTCTTTCTTAGAATCTTTCCTTGAATCTTTACGACTTTCTTTCTTCCTTTCCTTCTTACCTTCAGGTTTGTAGCTTCTGTCGCCGAACTTGTCACGGTTCTTACGCTCCGGTCAATATGATTGAAGAGCTGCTTCTCACACACTTGTTTCGCCGATGGAACCATCGCTCTTTCGATAGTCTGACCAAGTTGTTTCTCAATAGCTTTGATCTTATGTTTCTCGCGAGAGTGTATCAAGCTGAGACAAACACCTGTCTTATCGGCTCGACCTGTACGACCGCTTCTGTGGATATAGACGGCAGTCTCGTCAGGAAGATTGTAATTAATAATATGTGTAAGATCGCTGACGTCGATACCGCGAACTGCCACGTCGGTAACGACGAGAATTTGCAGATAACGTTGACGGAAGTGATTCATCACCAAATCGCGTTGAGCTTGCGAGAGGTCGCCGTGAAGTGATGCAGCGTTATAACCATCGTGAATGAGATTATCTGCAACTTCCTGAGTCTCGAGTTTCGTTCTGCAAAATACTATACCGTAAATTGAAGGAGTGTAGTCGATGAAACGTTTCAATGCAAGGTAGCGGTCGTTGGCTCTAATTAAATAATGTATGTGACGCACGTTAGCCGTTCCAGAATTTTTCTGACCGATAGAAATTCTCACTGGGTCAGTCATATAATGGTTGAGTATTTTCTCCACTTCCACCGGCATCGTCGCCGAGAAGAGATGAATGTTTTTCTCTTCAGGCATATATTCTAATATCGCGTCTACATCTTCTTGGAATCCCATATCGAGCATCTCGTCGGCTTCGTCGAGGACGATAGTTCTTACGTTAGAGAAGTCTATCTTGTCACGACGTATCATATCTTCGAGACGACCTGGAGTCGCGACGATGATCTGAGGTTTCTTGGCAAGCAGATTCTCAGATTCTCAGATTTTATCTCACCCTATCCTACCCCAGTCGAAGCCAACCGCTAGGTTCTTGTTGAAATAGTCTTTTGTAACTTGATGCTCAGGTTTTGAAAGTGTTGGGTCACTGTCTAACAGTAAGTTCACCATCCTACGTGTGTGACGTATTATCGGTTCGTCTTTCATGAAGTCGCCAATCTTCATCTCTATCATGCCCGATTGTCGTGTGCCTTGTGTCTCGCCAGGACCTCGCAACTGAAGGTCGGCTTCGGCAATCTCAAAACCGTCGTTGGTACGTACCATCGTCTCCATTCTTTTCTTGCCTTCGCCTGTCAACTTATGGTCGGTCATTAAGATACAATACGATTGTTCCGCACCACGACCAACGCGACCTCTCAGTTGATGCAACTGCGACAAACCGAATCTGTTGGCGTTTTCAATAATCATGACAGAGGCGTTAGGTACGTTAACCCCGACTTCTATCACCGTCGTCGCCACCATAATATGTGCCTGATTTTTCACAAAACGTTGCATCTCAAAGTCTTTATCATCAGTACTCATCTGTCCGTGCACGACACATATTCTATAGTCAGGTTCCGGGAAGTCGCGAAGCAGAGACTCATAACCCTCCTGAAGATTTATCAAATCCATCTTCTCCGACTCTTTGATTAAAGGATAAACGACGTAGATTTGATGTCCTGCAGCAATTTCTTTTTTCATGAATGAAAGAAGTCGAAGTCGTTGTTCCTGATAAAGATGAATAGTCTGAATAGGTTTCCTTCCGGGTGGGAGCTCATCGATTTTTGATACATCCAAGTCACCATATTGTGTCATGGCGAGAGTACGAGGAATAGGAGTAGCAGTCATCACCAAGGTATGCGGCGGATATTGAGTCTTTTCCCAAAAACGAGCACGTTGTGCCACACCGAATCTATGTTGTTCATCAACGATACAAAGTCCCAACTGTTTAAATTTCACTGTCTCCTCAATAAGAGCATGTGTACCTATTACAATATTGATGTCACCGTTTTCGAGAGCCGGCAATATCGTCTTTCTTTCTTTTTGTTTAGTAGAACCAGTAAGCAAAGCCACTGTCACCTTCATATCGCCGAGCATTTTCTTTATCGTTTCGTAATGCTGGTTTGCGAGGATTTCCGTCGGAGCCATCAGTGCTGCCTGGTATCCGTTGTCGAGGGCAAGCAGCATCACCATGAGAGCGACGATAGTCTTACCGCTACCGACATCGCCTTGCAGGAGACGATTCATCTGAAAACCCGTCTTAAGGTCGCTGCGTATCTCCTTGATGACACGTTTCTGCGCATTGGTAAGCGGGAACGGGAGATGTTCGTTATAGAAAGTATTGAAATAATCGCCTACATTATTGAAAATGACGCTACGAGTATTGAGAGTCCTTTCCTTTTTATTAAGAAGGAGTTTTAATTGAAAGAAGAAATGCTCCTCGTATTTAAGGCGTGTCGTTGCAAGATGTATGTCGTTACTATTCTGCGGGAGATGAATTTTATAGAAGGCAGCCTTTCTGGAAAGAAGTCGGTCTTGGATCACCAACGATTGCGGAAGATTTTCAGGAATAGTTTCCCAACATTGCAGTACCAAAGTCTTGATGATTTTTGCGATCTGTTTAGTACCGAGACCGGCGTTACGTAATTTTTCCGTAGTATTATAGACGCCTTGAAGACTCTCGCCTATAACTTTATCGTTTGGGTCGTATTCTTCAATATCAGGATGTGTGAAGGTGAATTTGTTGTTAAAGACATTTGCTTTACCAAAAAGAAGATACTTCTTTCCTGGCGTGAATTTATTTTTAATCCATTTAAGACCTTTAAACCATACGAGTTCTATCGAACCTGTTTCATCGGAGAACGTCGCACTAATTCGAGTCGTACGAGGTTCGCCGTGAGATTTTAAATTAGAGACAGTTCCGACAAGTTGATAATAAACGGTGTCGTCATAGATTTCATTTACTCTATGTATTTTGCTTCGGTCGACATAACGGAAAGGGAAATATTCCAATAAGTCCTGAAACGTGAAGATGCTTAGTTCTTTATTAAGAAGTTCGGCACGTTTCGGACCTACGCCTTTAAGAAATTCTATCTTTGTTTGAAGAATGTCGACCATGTTTTTATTATAAATTTTGGTTTGTAAAAATACGAAATATTGACAAAAGACTTCTATAAATTTCATCACCTCTTTGGTTTGTCATTATCCTCACACTCTTAACCTTTTGTAACATCATATTCAATACTATTCTGTCATCATTGTTAATCTCAAATTCCTTTTTCAAAGGTGAATATCCTTCTTTCTCCAATCTAAGTTCATGCACACCTAATTTTCATAATTTTTCAATTCAAAATTGTCATCTTTTGCTCTGTCATTTCATCATCAATTGTTTTTTTAATCATATTCATGACGAAAGTACTAAGAATAAATACTATTTGAATTACAATATAAAAGAAAAACAACCCTCCTGCGGGACCTAAATCACTATAAATATCACCATATTCATCAAAATTTAAGTATAATCCATCACATAAAGCAAATATTATTAAAACTGCGGAAAAATAGAATACCACAAGACATATCGCATAGACTATACAATCCCCAAAAATATGTAAGTATGTCTTTAATCTTTGATTAAAAACAGATTCTGCTTTCCTGTATTTTCCAAATGGAATTAATACAAATATAACAAACTGTGTTATACACAGCAAAATCTCAGCAACTTGAAATATCAGAATCAATAACTCTCCTATATTGTATATTCTAAATCCGTTTATTAAAGAGATAAATAACACATGTAAACCAGCTATTATCCAGAACAATGATTGATTAGATATAGATTTAATCTTTTTAAAAATCAACCATGAAGGACATAAAAAAACTAATGACTCCATTATATAAAATGGTATTCCTTTCAATACATGCGTCATATACTCCAGTTTATGCGACTCTGGTATCGACTCACATACATTTGCAGTTATCATCATTGCGAGCAACCGCACAAGACATAACACTGCAACACCGTATCCTAAATAGAGGAAAAAAATCTTAGTTTTTTGCGACAACGAATTCATTTGTATTATTTTTCTTTATTAATAAAAAAACTATGTTAGAAATCTTTTATTGTTTTCATAACATAGTTTTTTACAATATTAAGTACTATGTATCTTATATGTGAAAAGATACGTGGAAATCAGAGAAATACGTCACAACGTCAAACAAATTCTCAGATTCTCAGATTTTCAGATTCTCAGATTTTACTTGCTTCTTCCCTTGCCTCTGCGACCGGATTCTTTCTTAGAATCTCTTCTGCCTTTTTTGGAATCTCTTCTTGAATCTTTTCTGGATTCTTTTTTAGACTCTCTCTTTCCTTCTGGTTTATAACTTCTGTCGCCGAACTTGTCGCGGTTCTTGCGTTCCGGTCTGTCGTCGTCGAACTGCTTCTTCTCTTTTTTCTTCTTTGGTTTAGGGTCGGTAACAGTAATCTCTACACGGATTCCTTCCTTGTTCTTTCTCTCGTCGGCGAAACAATCGACGATGAACTGTGCTTGTGTCTCATCGACATCAACGAAAGAGAAATTCTCCATCATATCGATTCTGCCGATACGAATGTCTTTAGTTCCGGTAACGTCATTAATCTTGCCGATGATATGATTAGGTTTAATTTTATCTTTCTTACCTTTACTGAAGAAAAGACGCATTAATCCGCTGTCGTCGTAGTCTTTTTTCTCGCCTTTTGCCTTTTTCTCTTTCTTCTCAGGTTTTGTATCGTCGAAGTTAAGGTCTTTAGCATCTTTATAATAATCTAAGAAACGGTTGAAGTTAAGAGCCACGACTCTCGCAATCAGGTCTTCACGGCTCAGCCAATTCAGTTTTCTGAAAGCTATAGGAAGATAATCTTCTATGTCGGAGCGCATGATGTCGACTTTCTCGAGACGGTCGATATGATTGAAGAGCTGTTTCTCACACACTTGTTTTGCCGATGGAACCATCGCTCTTTCGATAGTCTGACCAAGTTGTTTCTCGATAGCTTTGATCTTATGTTTCTCACGAGAGTGAATAAGACTAAGACAAACGCCTGTCTTATCGGCTCGACCTGTACGACCGCTTCTGTGGATATAAACGGCAGTCTCGTCAGGGAGGTTATAATTAATAATATGTGTAAGGTCGCTTACATCGATGCCACGAGCTGCGACATCGGTAGCGACAAGGATTTGCAAATATCTTTGACGGAAGTGATTCATAACCAAGTCACGTTGAGATTGTGACAAATCTCCGTGAAGTGATGCTGCGTTATAACCGTCGTGGATGAGGTTGTCGGCTACTTCCTGTGTTTCGAGTTTTGTTCTACAGAAAACTATGCCATAGATTGAAGGAGTGTAATCTATAAAACGTTTAAGTGCGAGGTAACGGTCGTTGGCGCGGATGAGATAATGGATATGACGCACGTTAGCCGTTCCGGAGTTTTTCTGACCGATAGAGATTCTGACCGGGTCAGTCATGTAATGGTTGAGAATCTTCTCCACTTCCACCGGCATTGTCGCTGAGAAGAGATGGATATTTTTCTCTGCAGGCATATATTCGAGGATTGCATCGACATCTTCTTGAAAACCCATATCGAGCATCTCGTCGGCTTCGTCAAGGACGATGGTTCTCACGTTGGAGAAGTCAACTTTGTTACGACGTATCATATCTTCGAGACGACCTGGTGTAGCGACGATGACTTGAGGTTTCTTCGCTAATTCTTTAAACTGAGCTTCAATACTTGCTCCGCCATATACTGGAACGACGAGAATCTCAGGCATATATTTAGAGAAGTTTTTCAGGTCCTTACTAATCTGAACACAGAGTTCGCGAGTCGGACAAAGGATAAGAGCCTGCACACAACGCTGAGAAGCGTCGATGTTTTGCAGAAGCGGGAGTCCGAATGCTGCTGTTTTTCCGGTACCTGTTTGGGCGAGACCGACCATGTCGGTTCTTTGTGAGAGGAGCACAGGAAGAGTCTCCTGTTGAATTGGCATAGGTTCTTTGAAACCCAGCTCATCAATAGCCCTCAGTATAGCCGGGTTCAAATTGTAATCTTGGAATTGCATTGTGTAGAAATTAAATATTACAAATTATTAATACAAATATGATACGTCTTGAAAACGACATATTTGGCGACAATTTTCTGCAAAGATAAGTTTTTTTTCGACAGAATTTATATTATAATAAAAAACCCCACCTTTACACGAAAGGCGGGGAAAAACAATATAAAGATTATGAAAAAAATTCATCTGTTGATATTACATTAACGATGAATAATTCGTTATATTATAATTCATTGTAATTTTTTGTTGGGATATATACAGGGATTTGTTTATATTTTTTAATCATTTGTTGAGTGTTCTGCAAATTAATATCATTGCATTGAAATATACTTGAGTCACTATGATTATTACGATAAAATATGACTGTAGTAACCAAATATAGGACATAATCAAATATGAACCAAATAATATAAAACATTAAATCACTATGTACAATAGCATCAACACTCATTTCAAGCATCATACATAAATCTGTAAACATATATATTAAACAGATGTTATGTATCATATAAATGATATTTAATAATGCACCTGTAACACCTTCTGCTTTAAATAATCCTATCCTGAATTTTTGATTACAGCACATATCGTTAAAATATTCCAACCATGGATAAATGATTGATAAAGCCAGAATTGAGTTTATGATGACTAAGACATAAACTTTAGGTGATAATTCCCAACCTACATTACTATAAATGCCTTCCGCATTTTGTTCCCATTCTATTCCTGCACCAATAATGGTGGAGACTATTATGAAAATGATATAGAACATACATATCGCACCACCTGACTTGGCATATAATTTTTTAAATTTTTCCGCAATCATAATCCATCTATTTTTAAAGTTCCCGTAATGTACTAGTAATAAAAAAACCGAATCATACATACAGAATAATGATTCGGAATTAATCTATCCGGGTATTTTAATTTTTTATTCACTAGAGTTATTCTCAATCATTGTTATTGATAGAGAACTAATGACGGAGAAATTCGTCTGTTATTATGATTTATGGGAAGTTCTATATGGGAGACCTATAGGTTCTCATACAATGACAGGTATGGTGGTTTCACCTCGTTTGTCAACCATACGCCGTTTCTTGACAAATAGAATTTAATCCCGTCATCACACATCTTTCGAGAATCGATCATAAAGACCGCAGGAGTTCCATGTCGTTTTCCGACTTCAATTGCGGTTTCTATTGTTGAAGACAAATGGACGTACAATCTGCTTTGTGGTTTAAGACCTTCCTCCAGAATTGCTTTCACAAATCGTTCTGCTGTTCCGTGATACAAAACTATTGGTGGCACAGACTCTTCGAGTTCCACATTCACCTTTATAGAATGACCTTGTCGCGCCCTGATATATTGCATATCTTCAGAAAATTCAAATCGCTGTTTGTCGTTTCCATCTACAATTTCACATAATTCCTCTAAAGTAAAATTATGGTTTTCCATCAGATCCGACACCTTACGCCAACCATAAGCATCGAACTTATAGTTCTTGTCATGACGAAGCAGAAACGCCAACCTCCGACTTTTATTTATCAAGTTTTCATGTGTCATTATGTTAATATTAAGAGAAATGGACTTTACCTATATGTTATTTCATACTTTTTTATACTGGTAGGGGTCTCTATCATATTTTCAATGTCGTAAAATTTATTTTCGATTAGATTGCTTTTATTATCATACTTGGATGTATATTTATATGCCTTATCACCTTCAGAATTATAACGACAAAATTCTATTTCACGTCCTTTTTTATCATAATAATAAGTACATTTATACGACAAATTAGCATTATTATCATATTGAAAGACCTCTTCTCGAATCTTATATCCCTTATTATCATAAGTATAGATATGTCTGTAATCCCAATTGTCACTATTATTGGAATAAGAACAGTGTTCTATAATATTCCCTTTATCATCATAAGTATAAGTATCTCGTGAACACAGTTGGTCTTTTGAATTATAATCACAAAGTTCCGTTAGATTACCCTGTTTATTGAACCTATAAATCGTCTTATATCTTATATCTCCTACCTGCTCTTTACCAGATATATTTAAAATATCATATGATGAAACAACTACAGATTCAACATCACCTTTTAATCCTAGAAGATTGTATAAATCATTATCATTACTATCAACATCCTTTTCATTACAACCCAATGTTAAAAATATCAAAGTAATTATTGAGAATGTATATATTATTTTTTAATCATAATTATTAGTAATTTTTTTATTTTTATATTAATATGCTTCGGTATATTTCATTATTCCAAAAAATCACAAACTCTTTCCTGAACAAGAATCTCTTTCCCTTTACGTGTAACTATAAGACGGTTGTCATTTTCTACGTAATATTTATAATCATTTTGTGTAAAACAATATCTTAAGTTGGTTTTATCGTAATAACCATTATATAATATGATGTCAGGTAATTTATCCATAGTGTTCCCATCACTCCATGAAGCATATCTATACGTGTCATCATACATTTTGTCAATTCTGACTCTGTATTTCTTCGTGTCAAATATAATTTCAAGAGACATAAAACTTCTTAGACTTGGATGCAACCAGAATCCTCCATCAATACCAATGTAATTCATATATTCTCCATCATAACGATACATTTCATATCTGTCTGTAATGCTACAATTATCTATATACGGAACATATAATGTTTCTGATTTATCATTATACATAAACATCCAATTCCACCCTTCGCCATTGTTTGCTCTAAAATACCAGTCTGGAATAGTATGTTCATAACCTAAGTAGCACTTCTCTACCATTTGTTCTATTACATCCTCTTCTAAACATTCCATGTTCTTAGGGAAAATAGGTACTGATACCAATTTATCGTTATCAATCTTGATAGCTTCTATACTATAATATCCCCAATTACTTGATTCCCTAATATATGTATTTACAAGATAAACAGGTTCGCCGCTATATGTGTATATTGTTTTTATACCAAGGACAGCACATCCAATATCATAATCATCTTCTTCTCTATTATTATCATCTGGAATATTATATTTTACATTCTTAATAGAACCTTCATATGCATAGACATTTCCATTACTGCGATATTGGCATATGTTACTCCATATAATCATTGTTCCGCCAGAACAATTATCCCAATAATACAAACGTAAATTTCCATCCTCAGATGTAACAATGTTGACATATTCCTTCTCTTGAAGTTTATCAAATGGATAATCAATAGTTTTAGGTTCTTTCAGAACAAAATCCACAAATTCTTCATTATAGATATAATTATCG
Organism: Bacteroidales bacterium; assembly: GCA_045606865.1. Lineage (GTDB taxonomy): Bacteria > Bacteroidota > Bacteroidia > Bacteroidales > F082 > Limimorpha. The sequence goes on along the minus strand of JAZUST010000085.1, from coordinate 105,782 downwards.
TAAATATGTCCAACCTTTTCATTTTTAACATCTAAAACCATAATAAGTTTTTCTTCTGCTTCTTCCATAGTTGCATAATCATAATCAAATGATACATTTATATTATCATTGGAAGATTTATTCTGTGTATCTGATTTTATTGACTTTTCTTCAAGTCTATTGTTGGAATTTATACATCCAGAAAGCAATATACTTAAGGCAACTATAATTATTAAAAATCTTGTTGGCATTATATATCTGTTATTATTAATATGATTATTCATAAAAAATCCCTAATTATCAAGCTCTTCCCTAATCGTTCTTCTACCGATTCCTGCAATCACCTTATTCATTGTGCTGATATTTCTGATTTGGTCATTACGATAGTTTTCTAGGAATTTACCACTAAAAAAGCATATACAACCCAAGAAAACTGCGGAAGCCATTTTTACAAGGAACATCTCAAAAACTATTTTATTCTCTACCTGATATATCTCAATTAACCCTAAACTGATATCAGCTATAATGGCAGCAGCAACAATCACAACAAGTAATGAAGATTCTTTTTTCTCTAATCTATCATTAGTATCCTTATTTTCCTCCATTGTTGAATAATTATGTTCGAGTTGTTCCTTCATAAATATGAGCCATTCTATTGAAAGCATCATAATTAACAATGCTATTGACTTAAATGCCAATACTAGTATTCCTATTCCCCAGACAGCAGGACGCATCCAATTTTCCTTAGTTTTACCTGATTTATCATTTTTTTTATTTTTGCAACGATAAATTGCAATAGCACCCAATATCCCAGATAATAGAGATAGAAATACCTTTATTATCGTAATAATATATTTAATATATTCCCCATTATCGCATTTATATCTTGGTATTATCTCAACTATAGCACCTAATAAAAATGAATGATTTTTAATATCTAAAACACCAAGGAATATTAGCAAAGCAGACAAAGCGAACAAACATAATGCTTTATCGTTTATTTCTTTGTCTTGTTTTAATATACTTTCTTTATAAGCGATCCTATCTCTTTCAAGCAAATGATATATACCGTCAATTATAGGTCCATTTATATCGTAAAATTTTATTGATTGTTCTATATTCTTGAAATCATTGGCATTAAGACGTTTTTTATTATTCTTAAAATATTGATCCATAATATTAGAAGAGTATTCTGATGAACGTAAAGTTTCTATACTTTCCACCGTTAATTCTTTCCATAATTTATTTCCATCTTCTATACCATAAAGTTTACATATAATGCAGAACAATTCACGTTCTCTGTCTGTTAGCGATTTGTCTGCCTTTGCAATAATAACCATATTTATCAATTCACGAATCTTTTCTTCCTCTGTAAGTGATTCGATATTCATAAATATGCTTTTACTTATATCGTAATTACTTTTTAATGATAATTCACATTCTTTTATAAAACAAAGAGAACATATTTTACGTTTTAATATATCTTGAATTTTTCTTTTATATAAGTCTATAACTTTTATTATATCACCTTTCTTGTATCCTTTGTATTCACGTTCTATTAAATCTTTTAATTTATCTGTATCAACATAAGGAGTAATAAAATATATTACGTCACAAGTTTCCAGTCTTTGACCTTTATCATCATCTTTTACCAATTTACTGATTTCTTTGGCAAATACTTCAAGATTATTCTTTTGTAACAGATCATTCTTTACAAACTCCCTTAAAAAATCAATAAGTTGTTTGTCATCATACTTAATACATAACGTTCCTTCTTCATTTTCAAGACCCTTTATGTTGTATTTAAATTTGATATTTTTATTTCCGTCATCATCAACAATATCAATATCTTTTGCATGGTCTTCTATTTTATCATATTTGTCAATATTCATGCTAACAAAATCAGACAACACAATTAATTCATCATTTTGAATTCCTTGGTTTTCAACCATCGCAAACGCGCATAAACGCATTATCTGTTTATTAAATTTATATTTATTTGACATAGATTCTATACAACTTTATGTTAAACATTATGTTCAGCATTGATTTATATTATATTAGTTATGGTTTCTTTGAATGATTCAAACATAAATGCGTATGCACTAAACACATCGCTTCTTACTGATATCAATACAATGAAAGTGTTGAATAACCAGAAACATAGAATGTAAGAATATGAGAAAATAAGGGGATATTGATTAATATCATTTTGATGTCGTCCCATCTCCTTGAAAGATTTAAAGTCAAATTTGATACACAAGATATGGAAAGTATATGCGAAACCTAATAATATAAAGAATACGTAACTCATATCTCTGGCAAAGAAATAACCAAACAACATAATTACGTATGCGAATAAAGGCAAACAATATGGTGCAAGATCAACTATTTCAAGCATAAAACTATTACCATTGGATTCAACAGAACCTTTTTGTTTATCAACCTTTATCTTTACGATTTCTTTAAGTGTAATAACATCAAGAAACATATGCGTTAATTCATGGTGAGCTTTCATGAATATGTCCCTATTTTTCTTATTAATAAAATGTAATAATAACATCAAGACAGCACCTATCAGGAACCACAGATAACGAGCATAGTGGGTAAAAACCACTTCAAAAACATCACCTATACTTGCAACCAATAATATGAAGAATACTATTAAAAATATCATCCATAATGTTAACTTCCATATTTTCATATTGTTCTATTCATTTTTGTAAATATAAACCACTTATTATTATATTATATTATATAACATAACATTCTAACAAAATCATCAGACATTTATGAACTTGACTTGGTATATAACTTATTCTTTAATGCCAAAAATCCAGCCATTTATCTGTCGGAATATAAACAACTTCCATATCCAACACTTCCTCTTCTACAAGAGTGGTTAATAACCACGTAGGGATTCTCACATAATCGAACTCTTCTTTTTCTTTTATTTTTTCAATTGGAAGACTAAAATACAATAAATCCGATTGGTTTTCAACTATAGTATCCCAACTGAAAATAGGAAAATCTGCTACAGTTTTCTGTACCTTATCAAACATTAAATCATCAAAATACACGGAATCTAATTTAATACACAACTCTATTTTCTTCCTGCTACTTCTTTTGTTTACAACGTCTATCCATGAGTTATCTTTAAAAGCTTGTTTAAACACCTTACTTTTTAACATAATAACATATTTATCTTCATCAGCTGTCGGAATCTTACCATTTGTATATTTGTCAGTTTCAGTAACACATAAAAAACCACCAATAGTAAGTACAACATATATCAAGATAAAACGTATGTTTCTATTTTTATTATTATTATTCATATCTAAAATACTTAATTGTTCATGTAATTTTGGAAACATTCTGACATTATTACTTTTTCAATAATATTGTAACTGGTTTCTCCCATATGATTCCTAACACTTTCTATGTCTAGTTCATACTTATATTTATAATCGTAAGTAAAATATAGGATATAGAACTTATTAGGTTTTGCACCTTTTTCATTCATATTTCTGTCCGAGATTATAATAGCCAAACGCCTATGTTCTTTGTTTAATGTTTTATTATAATTTTGTCTTGAATTCTCGTTCTTTAAAGTATTATAAGCTCTGTCAATCTCATCTTTTCTACTATTGTAATATTGTTCATCCGCTTTTACTTTATCATATCCTCTTTTTATTATATGCTGATTACTAGTAAAATGTATTTTAAGCAATGAATAATGGTCGTCTTTTGTTCTTTGTATACCATTAGTGGTTCCGGTCTTACCATAGATGTAATAAGTTTTTCCTTTATATTCAAATCTAGAACTATCTGATTCCGGATACATAATAGGTAACTCCACGTTCCTATAATCAACGTTATCATAATGTCTTATCTTATTTCCAGTACCTTCTGAGAAGAAAAGATTCATACTTTGATACATGATAGGCAAAGCTTCATCAAATGACCGGTATCCTTTTCCAATATTTGTGCTATCGGAAACGTGATATTGTTCATTAGGATTCATAGTACAAGAGAATGCTGAATTCATTATAAACATCTTGCCATACATTTCTGCCATCTTAAGAGGTGTTACATTCCATGCTGCACCATCACCAGTGGCAATACTTCTGACGATATTGTTAGTATGCACAAACCCCCAACCATCTACAGCATTTGCTTTTGTATATTCGAATTTATTAAAACTTATAGATGATACTGCAGGTGTTGTCGAACCAAAATAAATATCTTTATATTGATTCTTATCTTTTACCTTAACAGAATCAATAAAGTAATTGGTATATAACATACCTTTATCTCTTCCTCCTTTGTAAGTATTTTCCATCCCCATTTTTTCCATTTGTTTGTATATAACACTATTGTTTAAATGGTTTCTGATTATTGGTTTACCTAGTGTAACAATAGTGCTTTCTTCACCATCACCAACTCTCATAAAAGGATAGTTTCCACAATATTCTTCATTAGATATAGATGAAGGATCTTTAAATTTCCTAAATGCATGGGTGGTTGTATCATTAATATTTCCATTAATATTTATGAAATTATTATTAATATATAAATCAGAAGAATGAAGTCCCAGATAAACCATTAAGGCACTATAATAGTTACTAGAATAGGCCAGGTAATGTTTTAGACCTATATCCTTAGTAGGACAATCTTCTAATCCATATGAAGTACCCCGCATTTCTCTTGGTACATATACACGTTCATCAGAACCTAAAGATCTAAATTCAGCCACAATATCTCTATTAAATTTATAAAGCATATAATGACTATTTTGTACTGCTTTATTATTATTGTCTGTTGTAACTTTTTTTCCATATATTCCAACCAGAGTAAGGTTTTTCCAGTCATAATCTATGGCAGAAGCCACAGCTGCCCATACTAGAGGTTTTTGTGAAGATCCCGGACCTCCACGCAGGTGCGCTAGGTTTCTGTTTTCAAAATAGTTACTTTCTTTGCTAACACGGTCTCCTGTTGCATTCATAAATAATTCTTCCGACAATTCACTTATGGTTTCATAATCGTTAGGATTGAGCATATATCCATATTTATAATCAACCATTGCCTTGATATGACCATTACCATCTACGACGATTACAGAACGCTGCGCTAAAGTATCAGAAGTATTTTCATTAACTATTTTTCTAGTTGATTCAAGTAATTCATCATATAATTCTGCAGTAAGTTCTCTATCAATAGTTATAGGTACATCATTATCGAGTTCATCTGATGATGTTTCTTCAACAGTTTTAACCATATGAGCAAAATCATGTATCCAATAGAATTCTTTTCCGGCTGGATATATAAATGAACGCTTCCCATTAACAAGAATATTTCTTGCCCAATATTGTGTCTTCTCTATAGGAATATCTATTAATTCTTTTTCTACATACGCATAATCGTCATTATCATAAAGAGCCACGACTTGTCTTATACCATTTTTATCTAATTTTATTTTTTGATTAGTACTCAATGAAAATACCTCAATATCCTTTCTTCCTGTTGTTTTCAACATATGATATGATTGACCATCTTGGACCCAATCTATTGGAATTTGATAGTAGGTATAGTAATCATTTTCTATTATTGTATCTTTAGGTATAATTGTATCACGAGATTCAATGATATTACCTTTCCATGTTTCATTATATCTGTTAGGAAGAGTCAAATCGTAATAATCTTCACGCATAGAGATATGTAATATAGAGTCAGGTTTATAGACCCGCAATAGACTATTATACGAATTGTTGAAAGATCCCTTTTTGACATAAATATCCCAAGTACGTTTTATAAAATTATAATTTGCAGAGTCACTAGGATTACCATTTTGCTTTGCCAAAGTATCTGATATATACTTCAATGTATCACAAATTATTTTACCATATTTATTATTGAAGTCAACAATTTCTGAGTGCATATTATTCTTTATTTCAAGATACTCTTCTTTTTGATATCTTGTAAACAATGCATCTATTGCAGAAACATATGGTTCAGATTCTTTAAATAGTGTTTCCATTTCGTATTTGCTATCTTTATTCTCATTCTTTCTAAATTGGATACTATTATAGATGAGATAAAAACTAGCAACTATACAGAATGCTACCAAAACATTTTTGCTACTATTTATGTTAAATTCATTTAAACTTTCCAAATCAGCATTAGTATGACATCTATACATTACAGATTCTATGATAGCTACAGATACCCAAATTGTTATCAAAACAAACACATATACCAACATTATTTTAGCTGATATTGAAATGAACGGAAAGTCTTGCCCAAAGAATGTGAACTGCTGAGTATTGGCCAACCACACAAGCAGTGCTTGAGTAAATAATAATAGTGGTATTTGTATAAGCAATGATCTTGAGTATCTGAAATATGTTGAGGTCCTCATACCATAGTAAATCATTATGATAAATAAAACCAAAAATATATATGGGAGTGTTTTTCCATGTTCTGTTATTACATATCTCAAAATAACAATGTCTGACAATTGAGCATTCCACATTGCTCCTAATTTACTTTGCGGGTGTATTTCAAAGTATCCTAGTCCTTTTCTACCAATTATATCAACATCTTTACTTCTTCTATTATACTGCTCTATAATCCAATCATTATGTGATGCTTGAAGAAATTTTATTTCATCATCATTATCTTTAAAACTTAATATAGCTTTATGTGGATCTAACAATTGTACATTAATACGTTGTATTGTACTCTTACTCTTTTTTGCAAATATAGTCTGAAGATTTATATCGGCAATAGATAATATTGCCCCAGTTACAATTCCACCAAATATAATAATATGTAATATAGTAAATATAACTTTGTACCCTTGTTTTATTTTCTTTACCTCTGTATATCTACAAATCAAGAAGAACAATGCAAATAATAATAAGGAGGCAATTAGTATGAATGATCTTCCTTCAAAAGCTTTAAGTACTATTTTATTGAAAAAAATCAGAATTAAAAATACAATTATGAACAATACAATATATAGAATAACTATTTTTATAGACTGTCCATTCTTTTCGTTATAAATCCTTGTATATAGGTCAAGTAGTTTTATGCAGAATGAAATGATGCAGAATGTTAGAAACATTACCATAAAACCACTATCTATTATCATAGATATAGTGGCTAAACCCATATTTAGGAATGTGTAAATTAAGGATGATACGGCCTCATATTTGTCATCTGAATTATTATTTAGTGTAATTTTATGTCCACATTTTGAGTTGATGATTATATCTATTAGGAAATACCATATAACAATTAAGGTTAATGCTATTCTGCTATTATCAATTCCTACTGCTATAACAGGATACACAATGTATAGAAGTATTATAATTTTTTTCCAAGAAAATATCTTTTTATCAAAACAATTTTTTCCAAAAAAATTATAAAATAAATTATCAATACCAATAAAGTGTATAATACTATATATAGGTTTTGATAAAAAATTTTCATAAATGGTGTCGTTTATCGCAATATTTAAAGGGGAGTATCCTTTATTATAAAATTCTTTTAATTGGGCATCCTTATATACTAATATTATAGTCTTAATAAGTGCTATTACTCCAAAAAATAATCCCAATGAACATAATAACAAAACATAGTATTTATTATTATTAAAAATCTGTCCCCATTCATGTTCTGAGATATTTTCTAATGGTCGAAATACTGTAGCACGCCACATCAAGAAACATCTAAATGCAATAAAATATATAACAACAATATATGCAACAAATTCAACATAACTAAATGTATTCCTATTATATTTGTATGGATTATTTCCGCCAAAAAATTGTGAGAAGTTAATTAGTAAAGATGATAACAAACCTACAATCATTACTACAATCATCATTTTCCTAGACCCAAAGTTTGTTTTTTCTCGCAAATTATCGATACTAAAAATCCATGAAAGATTGCTATCAGATTTAACATAAACATGTTGGTTATCATTTCCATTTATTGTATCACAATTTACTCCGTCATTCCATATAAATTCCATACTTTCCGTTGTTTTCCCAGAAGAAAAAGACAGATAAAACGAATGGAATATATTCTTGTTATTACTATGATTGAAAAAGTCGAATAAAAGAACATTGTTAGGAACATTTATTCCAATATCTTCTGAATCATTCTTAGCATTTTCTGTATCTTTGATTATTGAGTTTGTAACATACAAAGTATTTTCTCTCTTTCCACTAATAGCATTAATACCTTGATATATACTTTCTTTGAAATTTATTTTAAGATTGTCGGTGTCTAATGTATCGTATTCAAAACTGAAAGTACGTGTCTGATGATCTCCGTATCCTATAAAAATCTGCTGTTTCATAGGAATCGTAATTTTACCACTACATTTAGTTCTATCATCTAATACAAAGGTAGTATTACCAATTAATATTTTTTCTATTTTATTATCATCATTCCCGAAAGCCTCATTACAAAGTTCTAATGCATATTGGGTTTTCCTATTTAGAGATTTTTCATAACTTTTAGCATAGTAGTCTGCAATTTGTCTTGTAATATTGATTCCACTAAAATCAAATTTACGAGAATCAATATCTACATCGAACAAAAGATTGTTAAATGAATAACCTTGCACAAGTAATTTTGTGAATTTGGATGTCTGCCACTCATTTCCGCATACTTTAAAACTATAAGAGGCAGAGTCAGGATTGTGATTCAATGGATTTAGACTTTTTTCCAAATCCCATTCATTTAATATGAACTCTAAACTATCTCCATTTTTGTTAACGAAAGTAACTACTTCATTTACTCCAAAACTGATGATATCATCTGGATTATTCTGTATAACAAATACCTTATCCTTATCACGATTCTTTATACTGCTATAAGGAAAATTCTCTTTATGAATATCTTTTAATTCATTAATCCTATTTATAGCATATATAGGATGAGTAAAGTCTTCATATCTTAATGTAACATTTTCGTTATTATAACTGTCTATAACAAGACTACCATGAAATTTTTCATCATCAAAGAAGGCTAAATCATTATTTTCTATTAGAACAAAATTATTAGGATTTGATATTTTAACACCAGATATTTTTAATGCATGGTGCTCATTATTTCTGTATATTCCATCTGCATAAAAATAATTATGTAAGGTAATCATAGTTAAAATAGTGAATATAACAATTATACAACTTGCTATTTCACTTATCCTAGGATGAATAATAGGAGGATATAATTCTTGTCCATAAATACTTCTACCATCTGTATACAGATTAAACCATTTTGTATTACATATAAAAAATATGCTTAGTATAGCGAAAATTCCTAAAATAGTAAAGTTTAATGATACATTTACTATAAGTATTAAAATTGCCAAAAGTAGTAACGAAATGAATAATGATTTACCACCTAACTTTGTTGATTTCATTTTATATAAAATTAATTATTTAATTTATATCCCGTAAATATTGTATTTGACTTGACAATACCATTTTTATTTAATGTTTCTTTCATAACAACTATCCATTTAGGTGTTTCTGTGATATTGTTGGTCATTACCTTAGCATCGTTAAGAGCTCTATCTCTATTGTAATTGTTGTCTGTAAGTAGTCTTATATTTATTTCTTGTTCTGCACGTTTATTATTGCTATAGAATGGAGCAATATTATCAAAACAAATCATAGCAATGTTTAACATACTATCAAGATTACATCTTGCTGCCTCTGTTGTTATTGGAGGTTGTTGATTTTGTAAATCTGTTTGAAATTTATTCATCAATCCTCTCAATTTTATAATAACATCTAATGATTCACATCTAGTGTTTTGATATCTAATAAACTCTTTGAAAGATTCTCTTTTATCCTCCGGCATCTCTGGTAATACCAAAATATATTTATTGATATAATCAATTAATGTATCTGAATGATCTTGATACTTCATACCTTTAAAATTAGGGAAGTTATTTATCAGTTGAGATAGAGACAATATAGGTTCCTTAAACTTTCTAATAGTTTCTTTAAGCATTTCATTGTGTTCTTCTAATTCATGGATTCTTCTATTGAGTTCGTCTATATCATTATACATTCCCTCTATAGATGATTTATCTGTATCAGGAGTGTCAATGATTGTATTATTACTTATTTTGTCTTTTCTTTTAAAACAATATATAATAACAATTCCAAACATAATGACAACTAATACTACTATTATCAAAATAAAAAATGGTAATGTTATTTGATTACTCTCCATAATTATTAATTTTTAACTGTTATATAATTCTGTAATTTTTAAAAGTTCATCTAGGACACCCTCTTTCGCGGGTGCACCCGAGTTTCCGCTATTGTTCAGAGATTCATTGTCATTATTTGAATCTTCTATACTAATATCATTACCTATCTCTTCATTATTAGTTTTGGATATTTCAGTCAATATACTTTGTTTATTGACTTTAGGTATAAATATATCTTGCGGATTAGTAATTGAAATATAAGGGAACAATGATGGGAATGCGAGACCTGTGTCTAAATTAGATATTCGCACTAGGGTTTGAACTTTAAATATATTATTTTTATCCAAGTACCTTACTTCTATCTTACCATTATTATAGAATAACTTTGCTGTTTGTGCTCCTCCCTTTAAATCGGTAGGGAATTGATAAAAAGATCCACCTATTGCAATATGAGAGTTTGGAGCACAAAGAATATCATAACCCTGCTTAAAGTTGGTATCTCTATTACATGTAACGGTATTGGATGAAGATGGGGATGCTGAATATGTTTTTTTATTCAAATTTGGAATATTATTCTTCCAATTTTTATATAACTTTTTGAGTGTACCATTATTTATTACCGAATCGTCATCGTCTCCCTGTTTCAGGTTTATTTTTTCCATAGTTTCTAATAGTTTCTCATCAATTTTATATGGTTGTGGCATATATTGGAAATTATACTTGCCTGTACTAATTATCGTTGTTATAAACAAACATATATTTTTATTGGTAGAACCTGAATTAGGTTTTATAAACTCTTCTTCCTCAATATTCGACCATTTTTCTTTTAATGCATCTAACATTTTCTCTTTAAAATCTTTATATAAGAAACCACGACCAGAAAATATAACTCTATTTATTTCTCCAATATCGGTACTTACAATTAACTTAGATATAAAGTAACTAATAATGATATCTATGATAGCATTTACATTATTAGTAGGTATTTGCATTTTACATTCATTTATCCAATTCGTGAAAGTAGACAATCTTATCTTTTCATCACCATCAGATATATTTGTATTATTTATTGTAAGTTCTTCATATGGACGAAGAGAACTATATCTGATTTTATACGAATCAATAGCATTCATAATATCATTAAGTATACAAATATCTCCCCCTTCAAGTGATACACCTTCATCAGTATGACCTAGTATATTACTATAAATAAATTGCCTTACAAACTCCTCATACGACATATGTTCTTCAACATTTATCCCTTTCTCTTTGAAAAATTCATCCAATAAATCCAGCATAAAACCATAACTAATAGCTGCTGAAGCTCCGACAATTCCACTCTTCATAATATTATTGAAATTGCCCTCCTTGTCCATTTCGGTTATACTGAAATCTAACGTTCCTTTACCAGCATCTATGATAAGATACGTATTGGAACTATCATTCTTTTTACATTGCATTCCTTTTGCTCCAATAAGGGATGCATCACTTTCAGAAACTGGAGTTATAGAAAAACCTTTGATATATGTTCTAAACTGTTCATTTTTATCTATCATGTACTGAATATCACATATTAGGAGATCAACATACTTTTGAATATCTTCACAAGAATATACATTTGGCATAAGCACGTATAATGAAAAAACCCTTGCTTTTTTACTTTCATCCTGAATATTTTCTTGATTAATTTCATGACAGAACTTGTCTAATAATCCATAAATGAATACTCCCATGTATTTTCTATAGAAATAACTATCTGGCCTTACTTCACTTAAAGAAACTGCTTGTCGTTCGCTATAAATATTGGGTAATCTAATTCCACCAAACGAAGATATTTTCATATTACACAATTGTATATGCGATTTTTTTAATCTATCTAAATCATCAATACAAGTTAGCATTCTAAAAACTGATTCAGGACTTTCATCGCTTCCCGCTTCAGGTAAAATTTTTTTAAGAGATATTTCTCCTCTTTGGGTATATTTTTTAACAAAAAACCTAGATTTAAATAATGAATTATCAAATACATTACCATTACTCTCCGCTTGAACACATTTTAAAGCATATTCACGTAAACTTCCATTTGCTATATGTTCGAAACCCTTAAAATGAGCAAACACATTCTCAAATATTGGCTGAATAAAGTTAACATTATAAACGTTTTCAGTTCTGTTAAACATTGCATATTGAGAAGATTCAGAACCACTATCAATCACAGCATCTCTAATTTGTCCGCTAGGTGCCAATAGTATTTTTATAGATCGACTGCAAATGTTATTCTCACCATGCAAAACAAAGTTAATATTTACTATCAAGGTATCATTAACTATAGGATAGTTGAGTAACAAATTAGTCGTATCAAACTTAAATCCCTCTTTACCATTAATATTATCATTGAATTGTTCTGCTTTACTTGTAAAAGTAATAGAAATATCTACAACATCATTTGTTTTACGCTGCAAAGATACATCTTGAAGGTTGAAAACTCTCGCTCCACTTGTCTGTTGAAACAGAATGCCTGTGCCTGTTGTTCTAGTATTTGGATTACTACCTCCTGTTAATTGAAGTAATGTACCTTCGTTATCTGCTGCTATAATAAAACTATCAACAATAGGTCTCCTACTTTTACTTTCATAAGAATAAACGTCCATTCTCTTATTTTCGAAATCGACCATATAGTTGATGTTATTATTAATACATATTGGTAATAAATTCATATTTATATTTTTTTAGTTAATAATTCATGATAAATAAAAAACTTTTGGCTTTTGAGATTCTTCTTCATTTGATATCATATAACCCGGTTCTACTAGGTCAAATATCAACATTTCACCAGAATAATTATTCGGCGCTATTGCACAGAATTTTCTTATAGGGGTCTCATTACTATTATCGTAAATATATAATTTATCGTTATAAGTATCTTTTAATAAATTTGGAATTACAACCTCAATATCATAATCTTTGTATACATTTTTGATATTTTCCCCTAATATTAAAATATCATTACTAAGCATACTATACTGAAATTTCTCATTTTCTACTTTGAATTGTTTTATGCATGCATAGGCGTAAATACGTAGAAACGTACCTGCCCAACCATATCGTTCCAATCCTTTTAGTAACAATTTTCGTATTGTTTGTATCATTCTCTCTTCAGAATCTGATTGATCAATATCATTAATCAAACCTTTTTTAAAGTTCATGAAAGAGTTTTTTACATTTGTAATAGATATACTGAATTCTGTATTAGGATACATACTAGAAGAATTACTTTCTAATTTATTGATTCCTTCTTCGATTAATTCAAATTCCTTATTGACTTTAGATTTATAATCACCTCTTAATTTTATTGTATTGTCATTTACATCCGACTTAATACTTAAATCTTCATCATTTACATCATCTGTATCGGGATAGAATTCATATCCAACAAATTGTCCAGTATTTTGTCTCTCATCCAATACTAAAATATCATCTTTACTTTTGTTACTATCCTCTTTAGAAAAATAAAAATTATCTGTATTATTTTCTTCAGTGTTGTCAATGACTAAATCACTACTTTGTAATGATTCAAGTAATTTAGTTAAATTCATGAATTTTTCAGAACATGCACTAAATATTTCAGACAAGTCTCTGGTTATTTTTTCTATTTCACGAAGTTTTTCTTTCATTGGTGTAATTTTTAGGTAAAGTAGTATTTATTAACTATATCATTCATATATAACAGGCCACAAACTCTTACGCAATGATTCATTGTTATAATCATCATGCGGCGTTAGTTTTATATGATTCGGACCGATATCATATCTTATATCATTCTCATTATTAATTTCAAGTTTTATGGTCATCATATTATGTCCGCCTGAAATACTAATAGGGATTGCATAAATATCTAATATAGTTGTACTATCATAATTATTACTTGCAATATCATTGGCAGGATTCATTTTATATGTATGACATAATTTGATTCTTCTAACTTGATGACAATCTATCTGTATGTTACTTACTAAAGTTTGATCTTCACTTGGTTTTGTATTATGATTAATTAATGGAATCCATGATTTTTCTATACCTTCTAGTAATATACCATAGTTTCCATACACTATTTTCTTTCTTATTTCAAAGTTGGTTGTAAATCGTTTCAATTTCACATAATTTAGAGCTCCTTCTGCAACAGCAAGTTTACTGCCAATATTATTACTATCTTTATCATTTCTGATTATCCTTATTTTATAATTCAAATCATTATATCCAATTTCATTATGTATTATATTCATTAATGAATCTTTGATTGCATTTATTGAGATTGTCCTTCCTGAGATAAAAATATAATCTAATTTTAACGTTCCACTGCTCCCATAGAGACTAGCAAAGTCTTTCATAACATTTATAGTACAGCTTTCTATATACTTTATAAATAAATTATGTCCCTTTATATCGCCTATTGTGATTTTTCCTAATTCTTCATAATTATGATAACCTATCTGGTATCCCTTCTCGTCATCCAATGGTGGTAGATTAGTGTTATCATCCTTGTTAAGAATAGTTTTAACTTTATTGCATAGATAGTCCTTAAATATTCTCCTCAAAGCATAATCTCCACCTACAGGTCTTATTGTCAATATGTTATCTAACGCTTTTATCCTAACATTTTGTTCAGATATGCCAAAGTTTTTTACAAGAAGATCAATTATAATCTCCCCAAGAAGATAATCAATATAATTGCCGGCTTTGTTAATACCCATCCTTCCTTTTATCTCAACACTATTGACATTATAATTATTTTTACTGTCATATTTGCATTCTGCATATGTAAGGTCGAGTGTTCCTGCACCCATGTCGAAAACTAATATGTGTTCTTGTGTCCGTTTTACCAAACTAGGATCATTAAGATGACGATGCCTACCATTTAGATATAAACAAAGAACGGCATCACTTTCACTTATAAATTCAAGATTATCATAAGCTAATGTCTGTATCTGCTGCATAAGAATACTGCGTATATTTGATATATGCAATGGGGTGAAAGTGTTGGGAACTGTAAACACCAAAGCATTAATATTTTGCGCACCCAGATAGTGAGTACACAACTGATTATATGCACTATTCATTATCTCACTTATTTGTGTAGGGAGTATCTGTCGTTCGTCTTTTGCTAAGTTGATATTTGGTATATTTTCATTTCCTACCATATATTTAATACATGGTAATTGATATTGAGGGTTAACCATACCTCTTGAAGGTGAAAACCATACCTTCCGATCCTTGAATTCAGTAGATTCATCCTTTCCTAAAGGATTGAGATATAAGGTAGAAGCAATCATACCTCCTGGTTGTTCCAAATCTTTTCGCTTTTCTGGTTCTTCAGGATATTGTTGATGAATAAGAGCTGTCTTAAGTTCTTTTAAATTTATAGGAGTATAAGTAGTATTATCTTCACCTGGATTGGTAGTCTTATATGCCACAACAGCAGAAGTTCCAAAGTCAACACTGAACCAATCTTGTGGTTGGGTGCCATGTATTCTTACTTTCATTGTACAACTAAAATCTCTATATTGCGCTCTTTCTAGTTGATATTGTGTGACTGGAAACATACCACCATTTTGTCCACTACTGAAACGATCTTCAACATATTCAAAGTGAATGTTTAACAATACATCTAGATATTTTAAACCATTTCCAACTCGTATATCTTGTATCGCGTTCAAATCAAACACTATCGGAAACTGATGTTGTTGATTTACAATTATTTCATCAGCAGAAGTAACATTAAGTTTATCAATTCTCCCAACGATGCGGTTTAATCCATTATCATCAGCTGTGACATTACAACTATAATTTCTAATTATTACCCCAGTATTTGGTAAGCGACTCCCTGTTGCAAAATTACCAATAATAAAGTTTTTAATGATTATTCCACCATTATCCAGATAAACATCATGCAATTCAACTGCAGCATGATCATTAACATCAGCTAAAATATTGTTTCCTAGATTATCTGTATGAGATAAACGAACATACATCTTGTTAAAATACGGAGATGCTTTATACGGAATTGTTTGCTCAATGATAATAGTTTTAAGTCCACAATTAACTTGTACTTTTATATGTATATCTGTCCTTGGATAATCTAATTCCGTTATATCAAAATAAACTGGATATCGATTGTTATCTGCCTGACCTAAATCACAATGTTGCAACTGAACACTTCCGTATATCGCACTCAATGATGTTGGAACAATGTTTGCGCGGTCTTCCATAATAATAGTTGCTAATTGAACTCTAGTTTCATTCATTGTACCTTCAGTATATTCGAAAGGTACTGGTTCAATTCTGCAGATTTGGCAACTATTGAATTTATTACATAAATATTCAGGATAATTGAGAGTTATTTCGGGAGAATTACAACTCGTTCTTATTCTATCTCTTTTTTTGGCACAAAGTTTAAATTGAAATACACAACTATTTCCATCTATGACATTGGTATCAGCAGCACATCTTATGCTAAAATTAATAATATGATCGCCTTTTTCTGAAAAACTTATAATATTGTCGGCATATCCATCAATACTCAATCTAAAATTACTAAAGATTCTGCTATTTGACAAATCTGTCAAACAGATCTCATATTGATCATTTTTCTCAAACCAACCAATATTTGCAACAAAGCTACCTTTACAAATAAACTCCACATTTCTTTGATTATTGTTATGACAAAAAGCATCACTTGGTTCACATCTTGTAATGTTTATATTGCTGATATCCATAATCTTTATTTTTTATATTTCGTTACACATTTTATTTAATCTATTAAGAAAATCATCGTTGCTGTTTAGGTCAGCATGGGATGTCCTTCCCACGAAAAGATCTCTCATAGTGATACCAGATTTTGAAGAAACATCATTGCTTACAGACTTATGTACCACCTGTTTTGTTTCCATATAAAAATTATCGTCATTATCCATGAAATACAATGCTTTTTCTAATTCATTGGGATTTTGACATAAATGTTGTCTAACCAATTTCTTTTCATCTGAATTGGCCTTGCCATCGAAAAATCTGGCAATCATGTCATCATTTACTATCATACCATTCCTTTTTAAGTTGTTCTATAATTATTTTTATTTCACTTACTGCTCTGCCTTTTATCATATCTATATATGATGCGGTAGGTAATGTTATCTGACCGCGATATTTTCTTGTTACGTTATTAGCTTTGTCTTTTTCCCTAAGCAACATCGCAATCTCTTCGTGATTGTATTTCTCCAACTCCTTGATAATCACAAAACGATAGTCGTCGTTTTTCAGTCTGCTTATTGCTTCCATTGCCATCACCATATGTT
Organism: Bacteroidales bacterium; assembly: GCA_045606865.1. GTDB lineage: Bacteria > Bacteroidota > Bacteroidia > Bacteroidales > F082 > Limimorpha. The sequence continues at coordinate 88,214 of JAZUST010000085.1, read as the reverse complement.
CACAATCGCTAATTTTATTATCCGATCTAGGTTCAGGGATTGGATCATCGCCAACTCTAGTTACATTTACATCAGAACTCTTTGAAATACCTAAACCTATCATCTCATTTCTTTTTTCTAGAAATAAATTTATAGATACTCTTTTTAACCATCCCAAAAACGCTTCATCTTTCTTAAATGTGCTTAGAGTGTGCCAGTCGGCTTTTTTTCCTTTGAGATGTATGTAAAGACAATTTATCATTTCGTCGAGATACTGCATTGATTTATAGCACTCATAAACCCATGCTTTAATGCGTTTATAATATCTTTCGTAAAGCAGATATATAACAGCGTCATCATTGTTCTTATCTACAATGAGGTTAACCAACTCTCTATCTGATAGATTATTGAATTTGTGTCTGATTGTAAGTAATTTATATTTCATATCTACCATTTCTCATCTTGTCACTATCCTTATTTCCTTCTTCTTGACTAGGTTTTGCTGACTTAGTGTTTAATTTTTGCTTAACAAATTCAATCCATTTAGTGATAGTAATACTACCATCATTGGAATAGCTATCAAGAAGTACACGTTTATCTTTATACTTCTTGCAAATGAAAACTATATCGTTCCATGGATCATCCTGCTTAAGATTTTTTATACCTAAATTATTTGAATATTCAATTACTTCCGCGAAGTTGAAAGTATTCAACGCATCATATAAACCAGCATAATCAGCATCAGCGAAATCTTTTCTATACCACTTCTGGTTATTAACTAAATTTGAAATATTGTGTTTATTGATATAGGATTTCCATCTCTCTATGTCGATACCTTGACTTACGGAATAAGAACGTGATGCTTTTATACCTTTATCTTTTAACTCTTTACATTTGGTTATGATGCCGTTCCATTGTGAACCGCTTTGTGGTTTAATCTTTTCAGAATATTCTTCTACTTTTCCCAGGTCCATATCCTTCAATGCATCGTACAATTCTCTGTATCCTGCAGTCTCAAAGGCATCTTTGTCCCAAACAGTGGCATTGACCAAAAGTGATGGTAAAATCTTTTCTAATGACTCTATCTCTGTTTGTAAGTTTTTATTGCTTTGTGCTAATTCTTCGATTTTGTTTGTATGGTCTTTTATGAATATTAATGTTAAAATTACTGAAAAAAGACAAACTAAAGAAGATACAACAAAGATTCTTTTACTTTTATTTTCTTCATTTATGGCAGTAACATTTTGATTCTTCACTTCCGGGAGAATAATATGTATAATATTCATATCATCTAAATCTTCATTGGTGCTTACACATTTCTCACCTTTATAACGAAATACCAATGGGGCACTAATGTCTTTGCCTTTCAGTTGAATTTTCATATCTTCTCCGACATGTATCTTATTTGTTCCAGCATATACCTCAAGATCTTTCTTTATGATATTTCTGATGTATGACCAGTCAAATAAAAGTTTTATTGTTTTTGTACGTTCAACAATTGGTATATCGCAAATTATCAGATGATTTTGTTCATCAACTGTTACTCCTTCTACTATTTCACCATTGATAACATCAACAACTCTAAATTTTAGAGGTTTAGACTCGTAAATACTTGAGTCTAAACCATAATTTAAATTTATTGATATTGGTTCATCTAAATAATTATCTGTATGCCAAGGTTTTTTGTCACCATTAACAATAAGAGTCCATTTTATATTATTATCAACCATACAGTGATATTATTTAATCATTTTAATAAAGATATCCTTTTTAACTCTTCTATCAGAATTTCCATTTGTTTATCTTTTTCGGAAGTTGTCCTTGCTTTATCGTATGATATAATTTCGTTATACGGAATAAGACTATTCAGATACGCACTATAGAAGTTATTATCTTTGATATATCCGTCACTTACATACTTCATTTTTTTAACTTCTTCAATGTACGTAGCGACAGACTTTTGTTGTAATAGTTTTGAAGTTGCGTTATTGTATTCATCCAAGCATTTTCTTGCTTTTTCTTTAGATGTCGTTTCTGTAACGGTATATATAGAAAGTATGTCTCTAAATTTCTGGTTTACGCTTCTAATAGAATCGGAAGCAATTTTGTCATAATATTTTGCCAGTTTATTTATAGTTTCTTCCTTACAAGAAACGTCTATGCATGCAATTATCACATCTATCATAAAAACATCCAATTCTTCCTTATCTTTTTTTTGCTCTTCAGTTTTCCTACTTAATATTTCCTGTTTAACTGCTAAATCTTTAGATTGTTTTTCAAATTTAACCTTATCTGCTTCATATTTATCAATAGTTGTTTTAGCACCAACTAATTGACCTTCTAGTTCTTTCTTTTCTGTTTCTAGTTGGTTCTTTTCTGTTTCTAGTTGGTTATTTTTTGTTTCCAGTTCTTTCTTATCTTGTTTTAAGACTTTAATATTATTTGAATTTAGTTGTTTATCTAAATTGTTCTTTTCTGTTTCCAAGGTCTTGATTTTATTTTCAAAAGCACTTTTCTCTGTTTCCAAGGTCTTGATTTTATTTTCAAAAGCACTTTTCTCTGTTTCCAAGGTCTGGATTTTATTTTCAAAAGTACTTTTCTCTGTTTCCAAGGTCTGGATTTGATTTTCAAAAGCACTTTTCTCTGTTTCCAAGGTCTGGATTTGATTTTCAAAAGCACTTTTCTCTGTTTCCAAGGTCTGGATTTTTTCTTCCAATGCTTTTATAAGTTTCTGTTCTGTTGTTTCAGTATTTTGTCCATATGCAAAAACTACTGAAAACAATGTTAAAATCAATATGATAATATTCTTTTTCATTGTTTTTTAATTTAATATTGATACATTGAATTATTTTCGTTTCCGTTTTTAATCCTAAAAACAATACCATTGAATTCCTCTTCCGTACGTATACCTGCGACAAGTTTATTATGTAATTTTAAAATAGCATCGCTACTTATTGAATTTGCATAAGATTTTTTCAAGCATTCACTGATGAATGTATTGACATCATCATAATCATCATAACTATCAAAATTGATAAACTTTGTTGTATCGATAATGTAGTTAACATATGATGTCAGGTAATACAATTCTATGTCAAGTAATTTCTGTTTTGCGGGTTCTGTATCATCTGTATCATTATAATGCTTGTTATACCCATTAATAATTTCATTTTCATAGAATGATGTAACTTTTTTGTCATATTCCTTAAAATTATACATATTATCGCAGACAAAACTTTCAGATGCTTTGTTTATGGAATCAAGATGATTGTCCCGAATCTTACCTGGTAATGCATTCAGTTTTTCTACCAATTTCGTACAATTTCTCAGAATAGTATCAGCTTTATATTCTGCTGCTTTTTTTTCTCTGTATATTGTTATTCCGATATTTCTATATCTGGTCCATGTTGATAAATCTGTAGCTTTATCATACTTGGTAATAATTTCTGTAATTCTCCCGAGTTGTTTTGAATACATATTATTATTATATTCCTTATCTCTTTTATTGAGTTCAGCAATTCTATTTTTCATGAACTTATGATTCCAAGGTTCCTTGTCCCATTTTTCCTGTTGGAATTTTTTGTTGCTTTCTTCCACAAATAGAGGAACATATTTATCCATGAATTCTTTTTGGAATTGATTTATAGTTTTGTTGTCTACAAGTCCCTCTTCTTCATATCTTTTAAGTTTATAGACACATTCCTGATAATTATCTTCCAAATTGACGGTAGAAATTTTATTGATGCTATTTTCCAAATCCGATTTGTGTTCATTTTCGTATGTCAAATCGTTGGGTGGCGTGAGTTTTGCCTCTTTCCATAAAACTATGCAAGTTACCAAAGATGCTATAATAACCAATAGTATTGTTAATTTTATAATTGTCCTTTTCATAATTAATTTTGTTTAATTGTAGTAGTATTATTAAATTCCTTTATTTTCTTTTAGGGGAAGACCACTCCAGGTGTGCTACAACGCAACTTGAGTTGTGGGAGAAATCATATACGACGTTTACCTCGGGTGCCGATTGAATCAGTGTTGTGACTCCTTGATTGGTTACCAACATTTTTTCCTTGTTCTTGACTAGGTTTTGCTGAGTTAGTGTTTAATTTTTTCTTAACAAATTCAATCCATTTAGTGATAGTAATACTACCATCTTTGGAATAGCTATCAAGAGGTATACTTTTACCTTTATATTTCTTGCAGATGAAAATTATATCGTTCCATGGATCACCCTGCTTAAGATTTTTTATACCTAAATTATTTGAATATTCAATTACTTCCGCGAAGTTGAAAGTATTCAACGCATCATATAAACCAACATAATCAGCATCGTTAAACTCTTGTCTATACCACTTCTGGTTATTAACCAAATTTGAAATATTGTGTTTATTGATATAGGAAATCCATCTTTCTATGTCGATACCTTGACTTACGGAATAAGAACGTGATGCTTTTATACCTTTATCTTTTAACTCTTTACATTGGGTTATGATGTCGTTCCATTGTGAACCGCTTTGTGGTTTAATCTTTTCAGAATATTCTTCTACTTTTCCCAGGTCCATATCCTTCAATGCATCGTACAATTCTCCGTATCCTGCAGTCTCAAAGGCATCTTCGTCCCAAACAGTGGCATTGACCAAAAGTGATGGTAAAATCTTTTCTAATGACTCTATCTCTGATTGTAAATTTCTATTGCTTTGTTCTAATTCTTTGATATTGTTTACATTGTCTTTATTTCCAATTCTACCTATAAAGAAACCACCTACAATTCCAACTAATAAAGACGCAACAATAGCGATTACTATATGTAGTTTAGCGACATTATTATTATTGTCATATTCAAGCAGGATATCTCTATTATTATTTATAGAGATTATGTTGTACCCTTTTAGTGGAGAATTCTTAACTTTATAATTATTGTCATCACTCTTAATAACGAATTCTATATTTGAGGATGTATCACCATCTTTTTTAATTACATATTTATATTCACTAGTAATTCTATTAAGTTTTAATTGTATTCCATTTTTTAGTCTCCAACATCCTTCTTTATCATCCCATCCCACCTTCAAATCAGATACATTTATAGTTGCATCATTATATCCTTCGCATTTAATTGTAAGTTCGCCACCATCCAGCAACTCTGACTCCTTACATACACAAACATCCTTTAGTGGTATAGTGCATTTTGGGATGTCAGAACTTCCTACTTCGATAGTTATAGGATCTTTTACAATATTATCTTCATTATCTTTAATAACAAAATCTGATCTTTTTAATTTTACATATCTATCCAATTTTAAACGTTTGATTTCATCAGTAGGGTCATAGTATTTCTTATCACCAGTATTGATAGAAATATATGTTGGTATATAATTATCACGTTCTACTTTGATTTCAATCTTCTTGTTAAAAGTTGTGGGATATCCAGGAACTTTGAATACTTCATCATCTATTGATAATTTATATTCTTTACCTAAATCCGGATATTTCAACAAAACAAATTCATCAACATCTTTTTGTCTTAATTCTTTTATTTCTGGTTGGATTTGTATATTATCTTCTTTGTTTAGAAGGAATACAGCTTTATAGTAACCATAACAAGAACTGAAAAGGTTTTTATCTAAAAGATCCTCTAACAAAAAATAATCATTCTTATCTTTATACAATTGATAAGCATATTTTTCATTATCGATTGAACAAGAACATGAATCAATCATGGTCTCTTTAAGTTCATATTGTTTAGTAAAATCTTTGTCTGCAGATTCCTTTATATCACTTAAATTGCCACCAGATGGGATATATATTTCCTTGACTTTGTTTATTAATTCAACTAAATCCTTTGACTCAACTTTTATATTTATTGGTATTGTTAACACAGCATATACCTGATCACCTGGTCTGCCTACAATTCTTCTATTAATCACGTATAATGCCACTTCATTCCCATAGCAGATGAAGTCAATATATTTACCAGTATCATTTGCCAACAGACTTCCAATATATTTCCTAGGATCATTAATTAAATAATTCCACCATCTTTTAGCACTTTCTGAAGTGTATATTGGGTTTACACCATTTTTAATTATACCTAGGTGTAAACCTATTCTATTTTCAACATCATTGCTTCTTAACATAATATTTCACAATTTTGATTTTTTTAATTACTAAAAATTCCTGCAAACCATGATTGTTCCGGACATGACCTTTCTACTATAATTTTAGCAATTTCTGTTGCGTCCGTGACATTCAGTTTGCAATATTTTTGAAAATACACTTCTCCTAGCGAGAATGGAAGTATTCTGTATCCATTACCAATTCTATTATCTCTACATATTTCCTTTAAATTTCCACAAAATATCGAATATTCTTTATTCACATAGTCTTCAACATCTCTATATTTTGTCCTATCTAATTTATCTGCTTTTGTTACAACAAGATAGATAGCATCAGTATTCTTTTTAAAAACACCTGTTTTTTCAACATATGCAAAAGTTTCATTTAAGTATGTCGTTTGTGTGCTACCTTTATATTTTTTATTTACAGAACCACATTCAATGATGAAAAAATGCATCTTACGATTTTTTTGTCTAATTTCTGAAGGAGTGCCATCATAATCATTTCCTTTCAAAAGATTCATTGCCTTATCAAAGTCTATTTGATCTTCTTTGCTTAGTTCTACACCATTATTAACATCTCGAATCATTCTGAGTATTTCACCAGCAAAATCGATTAATGTGATTTTATGCTTTCTTCCCTTCTTTTTATCTTTTATATCAAATGCCATTTCATACGTACCTGTAGTTGAATAAGGAAGAACTGTTACTCCACCTCTGGTATTGAAACATTCTGGTAAATGTTCCAAATATTCTTTACCAGGACAAGATTGTGGTACAAGAGATTTTATTAAATCATTGGCATCTCCAAGTACACTTAAGATGGCTCCTAAAGCACATGTCTTTCCCGTTTCAGGAATACCCCAGAAAAATATTTCAGTTGAATTACGATTATAATCGACTTTAATATTGGGATTTTCAGGAGCGAATTTAGTATAATTAGAATCATTAGCCAATGCCCTCACAACATCACCGTCTAAACCCATTTGTGTTAACACATTGTATGTAAATAAACCCTCGTTAATCATAAGATTGATATCATGAGCACTGAATAGATTCCTATCATTTATTATCTTCATTAATAATTCAGCTATTTTTTGCCTGCTTTCATATAATCTATTGTCACCCAAATATCTTCTAAGCAACTTTATCTTTCCTTTATCATCCAAATGCGGATTATTAAAATCATTTATAAAGTCGTCTAAAGTGTAGTTTTGGTGCAGGTATTGTTGTCCTAAACTATTTGTATGGTTATCACTATGTGCTGTTCCAGTATTTCTCGAATTGTCATCTGAGTCCTTATATTCCTCCTTCTGATTATCATCAATAGATTCTTGAACAGGTTCTACATCAGGAGAACTTGGTGATTTTTGAAGAAATCGTAATCTTCTTCTAGCTTCGTCTAAATATTTGCCGTTACGCTGTGTTGTTATATATTTAATGTATGCATCTTCTGTATTAACACTAGTAGCTTCTTTCCAAGCAACTTCATCCGAATCTAAAGGATCTCCATTATCCACACTTTTATTTTTTAACATACTGAACTCTTCAGTACTAAATTGTTCAATATTATTATAAATTGTATCTCTCATTTCACTTACGCATTTTAATTGTTTCTATTTGATTTAATAACTATATCATCATCATCATTATTACTATTACCCAGCATCCGTATAATATCCTCTTTAGTAATTTGTTCGGATGATGGAATTACTTCATCAGATTGTTCTTTTGTTTTTGGAACAATTCCGTCTTTCTTAGACGTTTGTTTAAATCTCTCTCCGATTAGATTATATGGATTGGTTCCATGCCTACCCTGTATAATCCATGGTAAAAGTAAAAAAAGATATGCAAGTAGTCCCCATACGACAGTTCTATAATTCAATTTACTAATACCCTGTTCCGGATTGTATATATTTCTTAAAGCATCAAGTCTATTGGTAATATTTTCTTCTATAAATTTACTATAATTATTAAACGATTTTACTTCAACTTCTGTAGTAAATGATTTTGATGAAAAATCTTCTAAATTTTGACTCCATTCATTAATGGCGTTTTTAATGGTTTCCAAATCACCAATAAAAAACACATTCCAAACATTTGTTTTTCGATTAACTCTATCTATCCATTCACCTGCGAGACTTTTAAGTTTTTGATAATTCTCAACACCATTTAGTTGTCGTTTTAAAGTTGCAACCTCAATATTAACTTCTTTATCATCATCAATTCCATCAAATCCTATTCTACCATAAATATCAGGATTAATTACCTTGTTATCTTTTACTTCATTTAAAACCGCCTCATATTTAGATAATCTTGTATCGAAATATTGTTCATATTTATCGAACATATCTTGTGACGCATTGACAGATTCAACAAATGTTTTTTCTATTTCATCTGCCTTGTCTGCAACATTCATAGCATAATTGAAAGGTATCATACATAAAACAAAAACTATCGGAGAGGAAATGAGTAAAATACGTTCTATCCAAATACTTTTTTTGAAATCTAAGATAAAACAATTGTCTACTCCTTTCAGTTTTTGAGCCCCTATAAACCATATCGCTAATATAATCAATATTATGCTTGTGTAGATACCTGGATTTATAAATCCATCATCAAGATCATAAAACAATCCTGTATAAGATACGTAACCAATAAATATCAATGCTATGTATGCAAAGATATGAGACCATGTAAATTTTAAATTAACGTACATAACTAATTTTTATTTAATTTCTATGTTCACAAAAAAATGTTGATTGTAGAACTTGCAAAGTAAATATTTTTTTTTCTCATTTCAAAATATTTACACCATTATTTTTCAATATTTTTATAAATAAGACCTATCATTTTTTTTCATTTTTTTTTCATTTTCAATGATAGGTTTGAAGTTTGCAATTTTCATTTATTCATCACTCTTTGTGGTTAAGTATTTTCTGCCTTTATACCTAAAAATAGTTAGTTCGAAATACAATTTGTTATCATATTTTTGCTAACGTCGTAAATAGTATTTTATGGAAAGTAACAATATAGGTCAACAGGCGTTGTCGACGACATTAGCGGAAATGGCAACAGGAACCAAGTGTGTAATAGTAAAGGTTAATGGTCATGGCGGTCTTCGTCATCGACTGATGGAAATGGGTTTTGTTAAAGGTGAGACAGTAACTGTTATAAAGAATGCGCCTCTCCTCGACCCTGTGGAATATCAGATTCTTCAGGCTCATGTCTCTCTGCGTCGTAGCGAAGCCGATAAAATTGAAGTGGTTAACCTCAATGAGATGAACAACAATTCTTCCGACTATAACGGTACTATCGCCGACGACATAATTTCAGATGTCATAAAAGATAAAACAAACAACATCACTGTAGCTCTCGTCGGTAACCCTAACGCCGGCAAGACCTCTTTCTTCAACTTCGCCACCGGACTTCATGAAAAAGTAGGCAATTACGGCGGCGTCACTGTCGACCTTAAAATAGGGACATTTCATCATAAAGGATACACAATTAATCTCGTCGACTTGCCAGGTACTTATTCAATAACAGAATACTCACCTGAAGAAAGATATGTGAGAGAATATCTCACAAAAAATAATCCTGATATAGTACTCAACATTGTTGATGCTTCTAATCTGGAACGCAACTTCTTCCTTACCACACAACTTATAGACATGAATGTGCGTCTTGTAATGGCTCTTAATATGTATGATGAGATGACTGCCAAAGGTGATATATTTGATTACAAGTCACTCGGTAAAATGTTGGGACTTCCGATAGTTCCGACAACAGCGGTGAGGGGAATCGGGATTTCCGATGTGCTGGAAACAATAGTCGATGTTTACGAGGAAAAGAAAAATCTCAACAAACACATCCATATCAATTATGGTCGCGACATAGAAGAGGCGATAGTCCCGATAAAGAAAAAGATTGAACTAAACAAGGATATTATCAATATCTATCCTGCAAGATATATAGCTATCAATGTATTGGAAAATTCACAATCGACGATAGAAGAGATAAAGAATCTTCCTAATGGAGATGAGATTATCACTTTGGCAGATGAAAAGCGCCGTAATCTGGAGAAGTCTTACGACGAAGACGCTTCAACCTTAATCACCAATGCACGATATGCTTTCATAAGAGGCGCGTTGAAAGAGACTTATAAAAAAAGCGCAAAGAAAATAAAAAATCATGCTTATAAAGCCGATGACTTCCTGACAAACAAATGGCTGGGATTCCCGATTTTGTTTTTGTTCATCTGGTTGATGTTCCAAGCCACTTTCACACTCGGAGCTTATCCGCAAGAATGGATTGAATCTGGTGTGACTTGGTTCGGCGAATTGGTTGCATCTTGGATGAACGACGGAATATTACGAGACTTGATAGTCGATGGAATCATCGCCGGTGTTGGAGGTGTCTTGGTGTTCTTGCCTAACATCTTGATTCTTTTCTTCTTCATTTCTATTTTGGAAGACACCGGTTATATGGCACGCGCCGCTTTCATCGTCGATAGACTTATGCATAAGATAGGACTACATGGCAAGTCATTCATTCCATTCATCATAGGATTCGGTTGCTCGGTGCCTGCAATTATGGCAACACGTACTTTGGAAAATCGTAAAGACCGACTGCTTACGATTTTAGTCACTCCGTTTATGTCGTGTTCAGCTCGCTTACCCGTTTATCTTCTCTTCGTGGCAGCTTTCTTTGAACGACATCAGGGTTTGATTTTGATGAGTGTCTATGCTATTGGAGTTATATTTGCAATCGTCACAGCACTTCTTTTAAACAAGACCGCATTTAAAGGATTGTCGGAACAATTTGTTATGGAACTTCCTCCTTATCGTGTTCCAACAACTCGTAACACATTGATTCATATGTGGGACAAAAGTGTACAGTATCTCCAGAAGATGGCAACTGTAATTTTAGTCGCTTCAATAATAATATGGGCGTTGGAATATTTCCCACGTCATAGCGAGAAAGCCGATTTGATAGCGCAAGAAATTGAACTAGTTGAAGCAAAGACTGATATTTCTGAAAAAGAGAAAACAGAAACCATCGAACATCTTGAATACGAGCATAATGCTGCCTTGAGAGAGAATTCTTATCTCGGACGTTTCGGTCATCTCATTGAACCACTCGTACGTCCTTGTGGTTTCGACTGGAGAATGGGTGTTAGTCTGACTACCGGTATCGCTGCCAAAGAAGTTGTAGTTTCCACATTGGCGGTTCTCTTCCAATCGTCAGAAGAAGATGGTTCTAAATTGGTCGATAAAGTAAGAACTCAAACCTGGACCGATGGACCAAGAAAGGGCGAGTTGTTGTTCACGCCATTAGTAGCATTCGGATTTATGTTGTTTGTTTTATTATCGACGCCATGTTTCGCAACGATTGCTGCCGTACGTCGCGAAGCCGGTTGGAAAGGAGTTTTATTTACGGTATTCTACAACACAGGCGTGGCATGGATTGTTTCATTCTTGGTTTATCAGATTGGAAGTTTGTTTTAAGTGTAATGATGCAGATATGTGACATATTACACCGATGAAAATGAACAAAATGTAATTGGGGCGTCTCTGTTAAAAATTGTAAATTATGATGCAAACAATAATAGCATATACAATTATAGGTATTGCGGTAGGATATACGATTTATTCCGTAGTGAAGAAATTCTCTCGTAAAAATACAGATATAAAGTGCGGATCATCTTGCGAAGGTTGTAGCATAAAAGATTGCTATTCTAGAAAGATAAAAAACGATGTTAAGACAATGTTATGAACGACACGTAAATAAATACACTAAATTGTCTGATTGTTCTTTCTTCCTCTAATCCAAAAAAATAACAAGATTTAGTTCAAATTATGAAATAATTTTGCTATCTTTGCACCCCGATTTTGGAGCATAATGAATACAGGACACGATTACATATTACCAATAGCAGGATTATCAATAGGTTATCACGATTTTGAATATAATATCGATGATAAGTTTTTTGATAATTTCGAGTTCTCTGAGGTAAAAAAAGGTAATGTAAAAGTTAATTTAAATGTCGAAAAACACGAAAGAGAGTTTATTTTGACATTTAATTTCGAAGGTAGTGTATTCATTCCATGTGACAGATGCAACGATGAATATGAGCAATACATCGAAAATGAGGTTGTCATATATTTGAAATATGGACATGAATATGAAGAGGAATCAGACGATGTTATCGTAATTCCGTCAGAAGAAGGTGAGTTCGATGTAGCTTCATTAATTTATGAATACATCATTTTGTCGTTGCCAATCCATAGAGTTCATCAAGATGTGAGCGAATGTAATCAAGAGATTATTCAATATCTTGAAAACACAGCAAATCAAATTGTTGAAGACGACGAAATAGATCCTCGATGGAAATGTTTAGAAGAATTAAAAGATAAGAAAGATAATTAATTAACAATAAAAAATAGTGTAAAATGGCACATCCTAAGAGAAGACAGTCTCACACAAGAGGCGCAAAAAGAAGAACACATTACAAAGCAGAAGCTCCAACATTGGCAGTATGTAAAGAAACAGGTACAATCCATGTTTATCACAGAGCTTACTACGTTGATGGCGACTTATATTATAAAGGTAAGTTGGTCATGGAAGGCGCTAAAAATAATTAATTTAGCAGTTCAGAAAAATGATTACATCAGGATGCTGATTCGTCGCATCCACAAGAATAAATTTGTTTCGTCAGGGTTTAACCTTGAAGAAGCAAATTTTTCTTTTTATAGGCAATAATATAAAGAAGAATCTGAAGATGCAATGGAGCGCGGAACATATTATGTTTGGAAACTGGGAACGGGAACTGTTGCATATTTATAAAATTCACTAATTTTTTTCTATCCAGTTGATAGGATTTTCCTTTTCTCCCCATCATTACCATTGAACGTTGAGTAATCAAACATTCATCACTCATAGTTTATCAATTTACAATATTTCATAAACATCTCAACCGTTGAATCTGTATTCGACTGTTGACTAAAAAAATAACAAAACATGAAAACAAGGATATTCAACCTCATCATTCTGGACGAAAGCGGCTCAATGCAAAGTATCAAGAAAGAAGCTATCAACAATGTTAACGAATCTTTACAGACTATACTCAAAGCGCAAAAGGAAAATCCGGAACAAGAGCATTTCGTGACATTCGTGTCTTTTAACGATGTGCATAAAACCATATGGAACTGTATTCCTGCAATAGAAGCAAAAGAGATTACAGACAACGACTATAATCCAAACTGCTGCACCGCTCTATACGATGCCATGGGATTTTCACTCAACGAACTGCGTCCTCATGTCGCAGATAACGACAAAGTACTCGTAACCATAGTCACCGACGGAATGGAAAACGCATCTCACGAATATAATGGAATCGCAATAAAGAATCTTATCGACGAACTCAAAAACAAAGGGTGGGTATTCGCCTATATCGGTGCTAATCACGACGTTGAAAAATTCGCAGCACATATCTCAATCACAAACCACTTCACATTCCAATCGACAATGGAAGGAACAAGGATTATGAACGAGAGAAGTCGAAAAAGTCGCGAACATATCTACAGATGTATGTCAAGCGAAGATTTCGACACAGAAGAGGCAAACTGTAACTATTTTAAACCATAAATGATCTTAACTTTGGAAATAGATAATACAGGTAATTACGTATACAAACCTTGAAATTTAGATATTTAAGGGACACCTTAATTTTTGACTTAGACCGTTGACTAAATTAAAAATAGTTCAATGGTCTAAGTTCTTGCTTATGGTAAAAAAAATATTCGTATCTTTGCCGACTCAAAAAATGCAATTTTTTACATTAACATTAACATGAACAACGAAGGTAACAAGGGTAAACGTCAACGTATTACCACAAGAAAGACTGCCGGTGTACGCAGATTCAGTGAAGAGAGATTAGAGCAGTTTGAGAGAGAACAGGCATCTCGCCGCGATGGCGATAACGATCGTCCAAGAAAAACTTTCAAACCAAGAAGAGACGACGACAGAAAAGAGTCAGGTTTCGGTGGAAGAGGAAAGAAGTTTGGCGACAGACCTGAAAGAGAAAGAAGAGACAATCGCGATGAGAATCGCAGTTTCAGAGGTCAAGATGAACGCCGTCCTAAAAGAAATTTCGGCGAAGATCGTGACAATGACAACCAATACGGCAATCGTCGTAATGCTAGAGGCGCTGCTCGTAACGAGCGCAGCTTCGAAAACAAAGGTCGTCGTGACGACAGACCAGAACGTAAGACAACTGAACGTCGTGGTGGCGGTGGTGGATTCAGGAGAAGAGAAAAAGACCCACTCTACGACAGACCAAGAGCAACAGGACAAATCCGTCTTAACAAATACCTCGCCGACTCAGGTATATGCTCACGCCGTGAAGCTGACGACCTCATCCTCGCCGGTGCAGTATCAGTAAACGGTGTTGTAGTGACAGAACTAGGAACCAAAGTAAACACTACCGACAAAGTCGTTTACGGCGGCGAAACACTTAATCGCGAGAAACTCCGCTACGTATTGCTCAACAAACCAAAAGGCGTTATCACAACTTCCGATGACCCATACGAACGTCATACCGTCATGGAACTCGTTGAAAGCGCTTGCCCAGAACGTATATATCCTGTAGGAAGACTTGACCGTAACACCATAGGTCTCCTCCTCCTCACCAACGATGGCGACCTCGCTAAAACATTAACTCATCCAAGCCATGAAGTGAAGAAACTTTATCATGCAACACTCGATAAACCTCTCACAAGAAACGACTTGATGAAAATAAGAGAAGGTCTCATACTCGAAGACGGTCCAATAGAAGTCGATGGTATCGACTGGGTTGTTGATGACCCGACAAAACGTGAAATAGGTATCGAAATACACTCTGGACGTAACCATATCGTCAGACGTATATTCGAAAGTCTTGGCTATGAAGTAGTAAAACTAGACCGCGTAATGTTCGCAGGTTTAACAAAACATAACCTACCAAGAGGCCATTGGAGATTCTTGACCCCTTCGGAAATAAGCATCCTCAAGAGAATAAAATAAAAAATAAAGATGTAATAAAGACGTACTGTTGTGCGTCTTTTTTTTATTTTTGCATTATGAAGAATGCGCATAAAATAATATTTAAAACTTTAATATTTACATTAATGCTCGGTTTCACTCGTTGCGCTAATGTTGTATCTCCTACGGGCGGACCTAAAGATACAGTGCCGCCTATAGTTTTACAAGCAACTCCTGAAAATCAATCGACTAATTTCAATAATAAAGAAATACATATTACCTTCGACGAGTATGTAACTCTTAATAATCCGAATAACAATATTATGATTTCTCCTCCGATGGAGAAATCTCCTGAATATAAACTCAATGGTAAATCATTGATTATTAAATTCAAAGAACCATTAAAATCAGATATTACCTATTCCATCAACTTCGGTGAAGCTATAAAAGACCTTCACGAAGGCAATATCTTCAAAGATTATTCATTCACTTTCTCAACAGGCGACATCATCGACACACTGATGTTGAAAGGTAAAGTTCTAAAAGCAATCGACCATAAACCATCTGAATCTTTTTTGGTAATGCTTTACTCTGAAAATGATACTCTTCCACTTGATTCTCTCCCCTATCTCGTAAAACCCTACTATGTAACAAAAACGGATAAAGATGGTAACTTCATTTTTTCTGGTTTAAAAGAAGGCGAATATCTCATTTTTGCTTTAAAAGACGAGAACTCAAATCTTAAATTCGACCTCCCTAATGAAGAAATCGCTTTTAGAACAGACAATGTACAAGTATCAATAAACAATGATACCTTGACAATTGATAATGACACCATAAAACAAGATGTAGAAGATTTGACTCTTACCTTATATTCTTTCCTAGAAGAAGACTCTATTCAGAAATTATTGAAAAAAGAAGTACCCGAAGAAGGTTTATTGCGTTTCGCATTCCGTTATCCCGCTAAAGATGTCATGATTGAAATACTAGAGACTTTGCCAGATTCATTTGCCATATACCCAACATATTCAGCGAATTACGACTCCATACTTTGGTATTTTACTCCAAATAAAGATAGTCTGAATTTAACAATAAATTACGACACATTAATAAACGACACCACACAAATAAGTCTTAAACCACGTAAAACCGATAGCAGAAGAAAGAAGACAGAGAATGTTAAATCATTGAATATCACAACAAATATCTCTGGAGGAAAACTTAAACCAGAACAAGATTTGTTCTTCACTTTTAAAGAACCTATAACAAAAATAATTTTACGCGACACTTCATGGTATATAGTAGATAATGATACTATTATCAACGATTTACAATTTACGAAAGTCGATACTTTCGGGTTGAAATATAAATTAGAAAAGGACTTCACTCCAGAGCAGTCTTATAAGATTATAATTCCAGATTCGGTATTCTATAGTTTCAAAGGTACAACCAACGATACTACAGTAGTCACATTCAAAGTGCCTGCAATATCAGAATACGGAAATGTTTTCGTTACAATAGAAAAACCTGCTGATGTCCCACAAATCATAGTAGAACTTCTTGATGATAAGGATAAAGTGATTGAAAAACAAATTATAAAGGAAAGCACAAAAGTTGGATTCCATTACCTTCAACCGAGGAAATATAAATTAAAAGCCACTTTAGATTATGATGCGAACGGACGTTGGTCGCCAGGACATTATGGTAAAAAGATGTTACCTGAACCTGTCTATTATCACAAAGACGTATTCGATGTCAAAGCCAACTGGGACATTGACTTAGAAGAAATTTGGAAATTATAAACAAAACTGAAAACATGAAAATCATGTACAAAGATCGCCGTTAAAATGTATCTCTTCACAACACCTAAAATAATACGATTTTTCTATTCTTCACTTCTCTGGGAGATGCCTAAAGGTGAGAAGAAAATTTATATCACTTTCGACGATGGTCCTCACCCAACTATTACACCCAAAGTCCTTGAAATTCTAAAGGATTTCAATGCAAAAGCTACTTTCTTTTGCGTGGGTAATAATGTTAATAAATATAAAGAAACTTTTAAGATGATTATCAATGATGGGCACTCTATCGGCAACCACACTTATAATCACGAGAAAGGTTGGAATACAAATAATAAAAATTATATCGATTCCGTTAATGCGACCAGAAAATTGATGGAATCGCTTGCTTCTAACACTGATGTTGCATTGTTACGCCCACCTCATGGAAGAATAACGTTTTCACAAATCAGAAAACTAAAAAAAGACTACAGACTAGTAGCCTGGAGTGTCATATCTTACGACTGGGACAAGTCGCTAACCACTGAAGAGTGTTTCAACAACGTAACGAAATATTCTGATGATGGAAGCATAATAGTATTCCATGATAGCGAGAAAGCTGTCAACAATATGCTGCCCACCTTGACAAAGGTACTCCGGTATTATTCCGATAAAGGATTCTCTTTTGAAAAACTTTAAACCCTTATTTCGCAATCACGATTCCTAATTCTTTATTGATTTTCATTCTAAGATCATCGAGTTTTTTCTTTTTTACGAGAAGTATTAGTTGATCGTCAATATTTGCCGTTTCCATGATTTGACGTGTCAACTCGTTTCTTCTTTCATCAATAACCATATCCTTAAATCTTAATATTGAAGAATATACCATTTTTGACAAGACATCGACTTCTGTCTTTACCTTTATCTCATGTTTTTCCCAGTTATCGAGTTTATATTTCGACGACAAAAGGTTAGCAGCCAATTCTGCTATTCTTCCATCTTCATGAGATGTGAAATAATGTACTTTTGGTAAACTCTCACCATCGAGTGCCTTATCGAATATGTCAAAGATAATTCTATGTACCTCGTCTTTGAATAGTATATCATCATTTTTCAAGTCATCAATGATGAATGCCGCAACGTTTATTCTATATATGATAGGATTATTGTTCTCATCGAATCCATCAATTTCTATCTCATGGTCTCCATACATCAAAAGAAGTTTCACCAACTCTTGTTCTTGATAGAAACCTGCAGGTACAACATCTACTATTGGATTCTGAGGTTCGGATTTTATTTCTTCAGTGACTATATCGTGTAATTCCGCTTGTTCGGGTTGACTCTTTCTAATCTTTGCCCGAAGCATCTTATTGAGTTCACTCATCAATGTCTGCTCAGGCATATCCATCAATCGACTACATTCTTTGATATATGAAGATCTATAAATCGCATCCGGAATTACGGCGATAGAACTGATGATGTCTTTAAGAACTTCTGATCTTTTTATAGGGTCGTTGGCGTCTTTAAGCAACAACTGCGTTTTAAAACTGATAAAGTCTTTCGCGTTTTTCTCAATATACTCTCTAACTACCTCAATAGGATTATGTTGTACAAAAGAGTCCGGGTCTTCATCTGGAGGTAAAACCACAATACGAACATTTAACCCTTCTTCTAATATCATATCAGTACCACGCAATGCAGCATGAATACCAGCATTGTCACCATCATATAACATTGTGACATTCTTAGTATAACGGCTTATGAGTCGAATCTGTTCTGTTGTTAGAGAAGTACCCGAGCTAGCTACAACATTTTCTATTCCTGCCTGATGCATACTCAACACGTCAGCATAACCTTCAACGAGTATACAATTGTCCAATCTACTTATATCATTCTTAGCGAAATATATACCATAGAGAGTATGTCTCTTGACATAAATTTCAGATTCAGGTGAGTTAAGATATTTTTGTTTTGTTTTGTCACTACTTAGGATACGTGCGCCGAAACCAATTACTTTTCCTGTGAGATTATGGATTGGGAAGATGACTCTACCTTGATAGCGGTCATACATTCTCTCTTCGTTGCCAGATGCAAGACCTATTTTTAAGAGCAGTTCTTTGGAATATCCGTTTTTCAATGCGTGTTGTACAAATGCATCACGCTGGTTGAGACAGTAACCGAGTTGAAATTTGTTGATGATGGAATCTCTGAAACCGCGTTCTCTGAAATATGACATACCAACAGATATACCTTCATCATCATTTTTCATCGTTTCGGAGAAGTACTGTTGAGCGAAAGAGTTGATATTAAACATTCTCTCCCGTTCATTCTGTGCAACCAGTTCTTCAGGACTCAGTTCTTTCTCTTCAATAGTGATATTATACTTCTGTGCTAGATAACGTAATGCTTCCGGATACGAATAATGTTCATGTTCCATTATGAAGCGGACTGAATCGCCGGCTTTGCCACAACCGAAACATTTGAAAATACCTTTTGCGGGCGACACGATGAAAGATGGTGTCTTTTCTTTATGAAATGGACAGACCCCGATAAGATTTGCACCTCTTTTCTTAAGGTTGACAAAATCACCTACGACGTCTTCTATATGAACAGTATCGAGTATGGTCGCTATCGTATCGCGTGGTATCATTTTTAAATCTCCCAGATATTATTCAAAATTAGAAACAGATTCCTAAACGTATACTGAAACTTAATGCAATATTAGTATTTACTTTTCCTAGATAGTGCCACAATTCAAAACCATGATGATAATAGGTTTCGGCAGGAGTACCTGTCGCATATCCGCCTCCCACCCAGAAATCGGCGAGAAAACGTTTGTAAACATACTGATAACCTACTGTTCCTAAAAATGCAGTCTCGTCAGCTAATGTACGAAGTCCATCTGCTTGTCTATTATAAGAATAATGAGAATATACTATTTCAGGACGAAGGTAGAATCCCATCAGCGATTTCTTCATATTGTTATTTATGAAAAATTTATGCCCATAACGTATTGTATATCCTCTTGGGTCATTGTCGTATTTGTCATGTCCGGCTCCGATAAGGCTTGTACAAAATTCGCCGCTTTGATTTATTGCTTTAAATGCTCTCTCGTATGAAAGTTTTGTACTACCACTAATCCACGACAGAAATGTGATCTTTAAAGAATTACGATAATCTCTCTCCGGATATAATGAAGGTTGTTTGGCTTGAATAATATTATTTAAACCAAATAACAAACATAACACAACGAGAATTATCTTCTTCATAATCTTTATATTTTATTCATTTAAAGTATAATAACGTTTTTCTATCACAGATATTTTGGTCCGACAAAGATAATCAAAAGACTAAAGACTAAAGTCTAAAGAGCAAAGATTTTTTAGTTGCCAGCAGTCAGTTGTCAGCAATCAGTTGTCAGCAGTCAGTTATTAACTGATAGTTGTTGTGGTTCTTTTGTTATCGATTGCAGAAGTTCTCAACATTTCTCACCACGATACAGAGTCTCAGTTCAAAAGCCTCTTTTGTTGCGAATCCGATATGAGGCAAGAGCATCGTGTTAGGAGCGCTTAGCAAAGGATTGTTTTTATCCAATGGTGGTTCAACATCGTAAACATCTAGTGCCGCTCCTGCAATTTTACCTTCCTTCAAAGCATCCGCAAGATTTTGTGCATTGATAATAGGACCTCTCGCCGCATTGATAATTATAGCAGTATCTTTCATACTTGCAATTTCCTTAGCAGTTACGAAATCACGAGTCTCATCATTAAGTGCAATGTGCAGTGTGACTATATCAGATTCTTTAAACAGAGTCTCTTTGTCAACGATGGTAACGCCTTCAATCTCTTTCGGAGTTCTATTCCAAGCAATAATCTTACAACCAAATGCTTGCGCCAATTCTGCTGTTCGTTGTCCTATGGCACCAAGTCCGATTACGCCCACCGTTTTGTTGGCTATCTCTCTTCCTGGTACCATTGGAACTCCACAACAGTTTCTTGTAATCTTGTCATTTTCTATAATGTGACGATACAATCCAATCATCATACAGATAGATTCTTCAGCTACCGCCTCTGTTGAATATCCTGCCGCATTTTTTACTATAATTCCCCTCCTCTCACATTCTTTCAAGTCGATATGGTCTAAACCAGTAAACGCAATAGATAACATTTTCAAATTAGGACATGCATCAAAGAAGTCTTTACGCAATGGCATATTGCTCTCGATAACAATATCAGCGTCAGCTGCGCGTTCTATGTTTTTTTCCGGACATCTGTCGGGATATACCACAACTTCGTGTCCTGATGCTGTTAATGTCTTACATTCATTTTCGATTCTATCTATCGAAAGTCCTAATGGTTCTAAAAACACTATCTTCATTTTGCCTGAATTTTTTAATCACGCACAAATATAGTGTTTTTTCTTTTTGGCTATCAGGACTCTATTATTAGACAATATTTATTTATGAAGAATATCTTGATCTATAATTATTGTTTTGCCTCATTGTCATTATCTTCGCTTGCATAATCTATTAGCATAAATTCATTCATTATTATTTCTGTGTAAAAATTTCTTTTCCCGTCTTTCTCGTAGACCCTAGTTCTAAGGCGTCCTTCTACTGCAATCTTTTTACCTTTTTTTACATGTTTTTCAACGCTTTCAGCAATTTTTCCCCATGCCACAATATTATGCCACGAAGTGCTTGTTTCCAATTCATGATTATCATTGTAATAATGATCATTTGTTGCAAGACTGAATTTGGCAAGTTTACGATTCCCTACCATTTTAATTTCAGGGTCTGAACCCGGACGTCCAATCAGTTGGACCGAATTTTCTAATGTTCCCATATCTTTTCATTTTTGATTCGTGACGCAAAAATATGATGACACGTGAAAAATAGCCGTATGAAAAACGGATAATTTTTTTTATGAATGGAAAATGCTTAATATTCAATATATAACAAGATATATAATGGTAGATAAATATCTTAATAAAAGTTTACTATTTGTTTTTATGGCAGGCAACTGATAGCCATATATTATCTATCTTATGAGACTCTATATTAATATTAGGTGTATTAAGAATGTCTTTTATGTCGTTGGTAATACCGCTTCCAATCATTTTGAAAACCGCTTCTTTTTGGGTCCATAATTTATAGAAATCATCAGTCTTATCTTCACTTTCATACAACGATTTTAACTCTTCATCATTACATATATACGCAGCAAGACTTTCTTTATATTCCTTAACTTCCTCAATGTCAATCCCGATTTCTTTATGTGATAATACGCAGCATACAGCGGTTTTGCTATGACTGATATTAAAATACCATTCCGGATAATTTTTCAAGTAGGGTTTGTTATGTTTATTATATGAAAATACCGGCATTTCTTTAAAGACACTTTCTTCGCGTAAAGCATGAATTAAAAGCAGATATCCTAATGCGCATTGTATCTTACCTTTAAGATGTTTGTAACGCAACATCTTATCTTTTCTCCATTGGGGAAAGAAAGTTGCGCAATTCTCGATGAAAGTTTCATCAAATGCGTCAATGCCGTTAATCAGATAAATTTTCATTTCGCAAAGATATGATTTTTGAACAATAATTCATTCCCAACGTTAATATAAAAAAAAAACAACTATGATAGAATTACCCAAATTACCTTACAAGAGAGATGCATTGGAACCACATATCTCTCTGAGAACTATAGATTACCACTATGGTCAACATCATGCCGGTTATGTAAAGAATCTCAATAATTTAATAGAGGGTTCTCCTTTTGAAAATATGGATCTGGAGGCAATAGTAAGAAAAAGTGAAGGTTCAATTTTTAATAATGCGGCACAGGTTTGGAATCATACTTTCTATTGGCATTGTATGACTCCTGAAGAAAATACCACGCCTCAGGCAATTCTGCTAAAATCTATTGAACGCGACTTCGGAAGCTACGACAACTTTAAGCAACTATTCATCAAACAAGCCGCTACATTGTTCGGATCAGGTTGGCTTTGGTTAGTTGCAGATAAAAACGGAAAGTTATCATTGCTGCAAACAAGTAATGCGGATACGCCACTAATTCAAGAAGAACTGACGCCATTATTAACTTGCGATGTATGGGAACATGCATATTACCTTGACCAACAGAATCAAAGGTTAGCATATCTTAACGAGTTTTGGCAGATAATCAATTGGCGTTTTGTGGAGAAAAGATTATCATTGTTGTAAGGTCGTAGAGTTGTAGAACCGCAAGGTTTCTGTGTCACAGCAATTACGTAAACCTAATCCTTTTTGTAAAAAAAGTTAAGTGTTTGATTTATTATCTCTTAATGTGTTTATTATGCATAATTATTTTTGAAAATATTTTTTTATCGATAAGATATCTTTTTTCCAAAAGATTTGTATATTTGCAATACAATTCTTCGCATATTATAGTCGCACTACATTACTAACTCTCTCTCCACCAAATTTGACACTTAACTTTTTAAATTTATATACAATGAGAAAAACATTACAATTAATGTCAGCATTGGCATTATTCTTTTGTGCCTTGAACTTAAGCGCACAAAATGCTCCTAAGGTAACAACAAAAAATGTTAAAGGAGCCGCTATCACCATAATCGATAGCCAATATCATTTTCCATATGATATTTCAGACAACAAACAACACGTGGCAATACAAGCTTTTGGCGAATCACAAAGTTTCTATTGGTCTGAATCAACAGGACTTATAGAAATTGTAGGTACAGTCTTCGCTGTATCAGACGACGGTATTGTTGCAGGTTACTATCCTAATAACGAAGGTGTTTCTGTCGCAGGTTTGTGGTATCCTGACATGCAACAATGGCAATTCTTAGGAATGAACCCTGATTATCCTGAGTTCTTCGTCGATAATCCTGATTACAACGGAGCTTGGGCAATGTCGAACGATGGTTTTCATGTTGGTGTTATGCAATTTGCAGCCGACTGGTCAACAACCACTTACATCTGGTCTCCTAACGAGGGTTACACACAACTCCCAAATGGTTCAAACACACAAACAAGACCTAATGGCATGAGTGCCGACGGTAGCGTTGTTGTTGGTCATGGTACAGACGACATCGGTTATTGGACATTATGTTATTGGAAAGATGGCGAAATTTTCGAGATTCCAAATCAATACGGTGAAATCATGGCTGCTTCTCCAAGCGGAAAATATGTATGCGGTTATTTGAATGGAATGGAAGGCAACGCTTTCGTTTATGACATCGACGCTGATGAATTTACATCTATTGCAAATACATTAGAACCAGGTAACTCATTATCAGCTACATGTGTAACAGATAATGGCGACGCTTTCGGATATATGTCGGGCGGTTTCCCTCCAATGCCTGACATGAGAAGAGCTTTCGCTTACATGAGCGGAGAACTGATGACTTTCAACGACTATTTGTTGGTCAACGGTGTTGGCGAAGCAGAAAACTGGATCATATATAGTATTAATAATGTGACAGCTGATGGCAGAACATTCATCGGTGCAGCTAATATGGACGGTCAAGATTGCACTTTCATCATCACTCTTGAAGAATCATTGTGCGACGGTCCTACCAACTTGACATACGAAATTCCAGAAGACGATTATAACAATGTAATTCTCAGTTGGGATGCACCAGCTGATCCTGTTGATGTTACATACGAAATCTATACAGGTTACACTGCAACAGAACCTATCGTTGCTGATATCACTGAAACAACATTCGAAATTGAAGACTTGGAACCAGGCAGCTACACATTCTTAGTAAGAGCCAACTGGGGCGGCGAATGTTTGTCAGGTGGTTCCAATGCTGCAAAACCAACAATCTATCCATGTCCAGCAAATCATATGTGCGAACTCACTTTCACAATGATTGACGAATATGGAGACGGATGGAACGGTGGTTACATCAAAATCGTTGGTACATTGAGCGATATGGTTTACAAAGTAGAACTCAAACAAGGAGGTTATGTTGATGATCCAACTGTTGAAACACTCGCATTATGCCAAGACACATATACATTCACATGGGTAAAAGGCGAATGGGATGCTGAAGTAGGTTTCTCAATAGTTATGGGTGACGAAGAAGTCTATAGCATCGAAATAGGCGGCATCCACGATACATTCGAATTGAACTTCTTAAATTATGAAGTAAATTGCGGAGCAAGTGTTGAAGATGTAACTTTCGAAAACAATATCTCAATCATGCCAAATCCTGCTAAGAACTTCTTCATCATAGAAGGAGAAAATATCGCTACAGTTGAAATTTTCAACGCATTAGGTCAAGTAATCGAAACCATTAATGTTGAAAACAGCAACGTTCAAGTAAACACAGAAAACTACAACAACGGCATTTACTTCGTTAAGACAACAACAACAGACGCACAAGTTTCAGTACAAAAAGTTGTTGTTTCTAAGTAAACTGAGAACTTAGTACCTAAGACTGAGAACTTATAATTGAACTGCACTCCGAAAAGTCGTAAAAACTTTATGAGTGCAGTTCATTTTTTTTGAATTAAACAGACACGAATCTCAATTAATTTTTGTAAGTTTGTTCCATAAATATTTACAACCTGTAAAAGTATGACCATCAAGAATTATTCTAAACAAGATACATCAATACTAAAAGGTTTTGCAATAATTTGTATATGCTTACATAATTTTTTTCATCATCTCGCACCATCTCCGGGAGAAAATGAATTCTATTTCTCTTTAAATCATATCAATAACTTCTTCTCTCAAATCAGCGAAACTCCTGCCGAATTCATAAATCTGATTTTTAGCTATTTAGGTCATTACGGCGTACAAATATTCATCTTCATCAGCGGATATGGATTGGCATTGTCGATGGCAAAACGCAAAAAACCTTGGATTAATTTCGTCGTTGATAGATTGATGAAATTATATCCATTATTACTTACAGCACTGATATTCTATATTTTATGTACTATTGTAATGTACGAAAGATTTCCGTGGTCGGCACATTATGAAGAGATGAAATATAAACTTTTCTTTATACATACTTTGATACCAAAACAAGGCACCAGCGTAAATGGACCTTGGTGGTTCTTCGCTCTAATTCTACAACTATATATCTTGTTTCCAGCTCTATTTCAATTTATTAAAAAATATAAGATCAAAGCTTTCTTAACTTTATGCTTATTGTCGTATATATGGATTTTTATCTCACAATATCAGTTCAAGGATGTTTATGAAGTCTATCTTTTACAAAATTTCCCAGGTCATCTTCCTGAGTTTTGTCTCGGTATTTTGCTGGCTCTCAACAATAATACGAAAATTAACAATATAATGTTTTTTGTTGCTATAGCAATATTCTGTCTGGGCAATTTCTATAAAATATTCTTCCCATTTACATTTTTAGCAGTAACTATAATATTTATTTTCGCATATCAATTCTTTAAGAACATACCTGTAAGAAAAAATATAACCAAAAGATTTTTAATACATTTTGGTGAAATCTCAATGACATTATTTGCTGTACACGGTTTTTTGAGAACGCCTTTCATTACCTTAGCGAAACAATCGTTGAATAGTCCATGGGGACACATCTACGCTGCTTTGCTTTTCTTCGTAACTATATATTTCCTCTCTTTTGCCGCTGCTCGTCTATACGATTTATTGTTAATTGTTTTTAACAAAATAAGACTTCCTGAAAAACATAATAAACTTACACAAATAATATCCACAACTTTACAAATTTTGTTGGTGGCAGCATCCATTTATGTGGTCGGTTATTATATCGTACAGACTAAATCCAAAAATGAAGAACAAATAGTAAAAAAAGGAGATATTGTTGATAATCTATCAATTAAGCACGATTGTGTATATAATACTTTCGCTAATCTTACGATAGATAAAAGATATAAAACTCTTAAAATAGAAGGTTCGATGGATTTGAAGAATATGAATCCTAGCGATAAATTACCTCCAATAGTCATAGAAATTAAAGGTGTATTATGGGATAAAGTTTATATACCGGAAAAATATAATACATCAGATTTTAACAATTGTACTTTCAAATACGAGTACTATTGTCCTTTTATAAAAAATCTTAAGAATAAGGATGTTAAACTTTATTTCTGGAATACTAGAAATAGTAATATTGAGTTAAAAAATATTAACGTTAACATTGTAGGAAGTTAATTATGAAAAATGATATTAAAAATAAAATTATAGACGGTATCAAGAACTGGGTAAGTCTTAACCTGCTTCTTGTTCTTATGATGTTAATAATCAGGATTATATTTCTTGTTGAAACAGCATTAAGAATCAATACACCATCTTCAGAATTTCTTAATATTATTTTAGGTTTTAAATATGACTTAATTCTTTTGGCGCATTTCATCGCATGGATGTCGCTAATTTTCTTAATATTTTTTTACTTCTTTCCAAAAACCACCGTCAAAATATATAAAATCTTTATTTACATTTTTGCTGTTACTTCAACATTACTCACTGAATACTTCTGTAATTTAATGTCTCCTTTAGATCATGTTATCTTTACATATTCAGTAGAAAGTTTGAAAGGAACAGTACAGTCATCTTCTTCATTTTCAATAGTTCCAATTGTATTTCTCGCAATATCCGTAATATTATTCATATTGATTTCAC
The DNA here is from genome assembly GCA_045606865.1 of Bacteroidales bacterium. Taxonomy (GTDB): domain Bacteria; phylum Bacteroidota; class Bacteroidia; order Bacteroidales; family F082; genus Limimorpha. The sequence goes on along the minus strand of JAZUST010000085.1, from coordinate 60,680 downwards.
AATTATGGAAAAAAATTAAGATTGGAAATGTTGTATCTTATCCGATTTTAATCATTTCTATATTTATCTCTATATCATTCAATTATGGTAATATAATTAGGACTGAGAAATATGCTGAATCTCATTATGAATTTATTTTGGCAACAAATCAAATCGCATACTCTTACGTAAGTATTCATGACTTTTTAAATAAAGATGATGTTGATGAAATATCTGGTTTTGAGGTAATTGAAGCAGCAGCATCAGTCTATCAAAAGAAAAATGCTCAAAACACATATCCATATTTAGATTATCCTTTTTACAGAAAATCAGATTACAGAGATGTTTTAGGTACTTTTCTCGACAAAACAACAAACGACAAGAAACCTAATTTCGTTTTTATCATATTGGAAAGTTTCGGGCAAAGTCTTACCGGTGTTGAAACACCAACAATCTCATTTACACCATTCATTGACAGTTTAAAAAATGAAAGTCTCTATTGGAAAAATTGTTTGTCGGCAACGGAAAGAACTTTTGGAGTTCTTCCAACAATATTCGCCTCTACACCTCATGGCGCGAAAGGTTTTGCCGATCGTTACAGAATCAACCATAATTCATTGTTAAAAGATTTTAAGAGAAATGGATATGACATTTCCTATTATTACGGATGTTACCGTGATGTTGATAGATATGATAAGTTTTTGAATGTAAATAATTTGGATAAAATATTCATCCCGGAACAAGGAAACGTTGATGAAGAAATCTATAATCTGATGTATGAAAATCATAGATGGGGACTCGACGACAAAGAATTGTATGACATTGCTATAAAAAGCAGAAAATCATCCGATAACGACAAACCTTTTGTTGATATCCTGATGAGTTTAAGTACACATGAACCTTTTATAATTCTTGATGGACAGGAAAAGTATGAACAAAAAGTAAAAGGTATTCTTGAAAACAGCACAACAGTGAGCAAGAAGGAAAGAACCATCATCTCAAAAAATCTCAATGTTTTTGCTTGTTATCTTTATATGGATGAATGTGTTAGAAATTTAATTAACGCATATAAGGAAATGGATGAATATGAAAATACAATCTTTGTAATAACAGGAGATCATAGAATGGGGATGTTGACAACAGGAAATGTTCTTCGTTCATTTAATGTTCCTCTATTAATTTATTCTCCATTACTTAATAAAAATAAACAAATGAAAGCTGTCGTCTCGCATTATGATATAACACCTACAATAAACGCATATTTATCTAATAATTATGATTATACTGTTGACGAATATTGTCATTGGCTTGGAACTTCTCTGGATACAGTTACAGAATTTAGAAATCGGAATACCATTGCATTTATGCTTAATAACAAAGATGTCGTCAATTATCTTGATAAAGAATATTTTTTGTCGAGAAGCAAATTATATAGAATTGAAGAAGATTTGTCTCTGACTTCAATAGATAATCCTCACTTGTATAATGTTATGAAAAATGACCTCGACAATTATAATTTGTTAAGTAAATATGTACTTAATATGAATTCGCTCGATTGCATTGGAGGTTCTGAATTAACAGAAATTGCGGATTATAACTATGACATAGATAATACTTCTGATAAAATATTTAAGAATTTGGTGGTGGATTCTCTTGACAACAAGTTTGTTCGTTTCGACAAAAGACATAAATACATATCCTTATATCCATATTTGGAAATTGATGAAGATTACAAGAAATTCCTTATAACAGTTTCATTTGACTTACAGACATATACAGAAACGAAACCACCTTTCTTGGTATATAGTATCGGCGATTTTTACGGAACAGCACTTCTGGTTTCTTTGCAAGGAGAAAACCTTAACACCGGTGAGTTGGAACATTATATAGGCAGAATGGCGATATCTGGTGATGAAAGTTTCAAAGGTGAGAAACTGAAGATTTATTTTAGTAATACAGATGGTAACAAGATGATGTTTGACAACATTAAGATTAACATCAAAGCCAGCAAATAAGAATTATGAAGAAATATTTAGAGTCGATAAAATCATTTTCCATAATAATAATATGTTTTATTGTTGCCGTTTTATGCGTAAAATGTTTTGAACTTTTTACATCAGATTCATTATCAATAAGTCATATTATAGAAATGATTTATAGTAATCTTATCGCATCGTTGGCTTTAAGTTTCGTTGTGTTTATTATTTTTAACATAATCTCGATATTTTCAAAGAAAGCCGCATTATATACGTCATCAGTACTTTTTTCAATTATTATTATTATTGAAATAGGATTGATATTCTATCATGATACGACAGGACTGCTGATGGGACGTGAACTCATTGAACGACCTTTATGGGAAACAGTTGTTACTGTGAAAAGTGTGTTGAATTTCTGGTTGATAGCAGCAACGATTTTATTCATTGTCGGATTTACTTTCGTTTCGATGAGAATTGTCAACAGACAACAGACAACAGACAACAGACCTTGGGATAAAACAGATCAAAGACAAATAGCATTATTGATTTTAATGATATTCTCCATTCCGCTTTTCTTTATCTTAAATCCAAATCAGAATGTTAATTCGGTCAATAAGATATGGTATTGCGTAAACCATTGTTTAGTTGATTCGTATGAAAACAAAAAAATAGATGACATTACGAAACTAAAGTTTGACAACAAAAAAATTGCACAATATAAAAAAATATTTCCCGAGAGAGATATAACCGACAATCATTATCCTTTAGAAAGAGAGGATAATATCAAGAATGTGCTGGGACCATATTTTAAGAAATCCGATACCAAACCTAACATTGTGTTTATTATTGTGGAATCGTTGGGTGCCGATTTGTTTGGAGTCAATGAGTATGGATATACATTCACACCGTTCCTGGATTCATTGTCGAGACATTCATTGTTATGGACAAATTGTATATCAACAACTTCACGTAGTTATGGTGCAATTCCTGCCATCACAGGTTCTGTGCCTCATGGTAAAAGAGGATTCCAGTTTGGCGATATGCCCGAACATAATTCCTTGTATAGCGTATTGAAAGATAATGAATATGAAACAAGTGCCTTCTATGCAGGTGATTTTTCTTTTGATAAGATTTATGATTATCTGATAGCTCAGAAAATAGATTTCATGTCGCCTTTCTATGAAGATTCAAAAAAGAAAGAAAACAAAAAATATGACTTCACTTATTGGGGATATCAGGATCATGTGATGTTTGATAAAAGCGCAGAGATTATCAGTCAACGTGATAAAGATAAATCTTATTTTGATTTATTAGTAACAATATCTCAGCATGATAACAGATTAAAACTCAACGATAAAGAAAAAGTAGAGCATTATCTTAATAAAGTCTCTGAAATTATTTCCGTATTGCCGGAAGAGGAACGAGTTAAGAAAAATGAAATTTCAGGACATCTCGCTTCGATGCTTTATGGTGATGACGCTATTCGTGATTTCACAAAAAAATATTCCAAAATAAACGAGGGAAAAGATTTCATTTTTGTAATAACCGGCGATCATAGTTTGAATCTAAATCCGGAGAATCCGCTTGACGGATATCATGTGCCTTTGATTGTTTGGTCGCCGATGTTAACAGAATCTGCTCGTTTTGAGGCGGTAGTTTCTCATAATGACATAGTTCCATCTTTGAATGCGCTTTTACGGGATAACTTCAACTTTAAAACTCCGGAATATATTCATTGGGTTGGTAACGAACTCGATACATCAGAGAAGTTCCATTGTAACTTAAAGACTTGCTTCCTGCGATATACCAGAACTATTTATGATGGTATTTTCGAGAAGTATTATTATACAATGGCAGACAAACAAAAAAAAGCATATCTCATAAAAGAAAACCTCGAATTGGAAGAAGTCTGTGATGAAAAAATTATTGACGATATCAATGAAAATTTCGAAGCTCTTATCTATGCCGACAATTATGCGTATATTAACAACAAATTAACAAAACATCCGATTTTACAGCATAGTGTTTATGATACAATCAATACATTTTTCATTGATTCTGTTTATTGTAAATCATTTGCAGAGAAACCTAGTGTTGAAAAACCTAAAAGCGTTGAAGTATTTTCAACAAAAATAGAGAAAGGATATAATGAAGTTAAGATCATTATGACAGCCGATGTGCTATATACCGGAGCGGTGTGGCAAGACCAGTTTATAAATTTAGGAATCAAATATTCTTATGATAAAAATAAGAATATCAATAGTTCCGATAATATTTCCAAAAGTTTTGTTGATGGTTGGTATGATAAGGATATGTGGATTCCAATGGAATTTGTGAAGATATTTTCAATGAAAGAGTCTGACAAGAACAAATTCGAGATATACCTTAAACCAACTTTAAAAGATTATCTTTGGGATCCTAATCATAGCGTGACGTTAAAAAATATTAACATCATGATATTAGGTAATTGAAAATTGTGGTAGAGACGTCACCCCTGCGGCGTCTTTATAATTGAAAATAATTTTCAACTTTCAATTTTCAGTTTTCAATTTAAAATATCTCATCAGTAGGATAATCTACAAGAACGACTTTCACGCTTCTGTTGCCGCAGAGTTCTTTTGTAAATTCCACGTTTTCAGGAGTGAACTCTTTTGGCGTGTCCCAAAAATGTATGTTCTGTTCGGGGAAGCTATCGCACAAAAAAGGATACATACTGTATTCACAACTTATCGCATCTGGATGAAGTTCTTCAATCTGAGAACGAATCATCTTCGCCAAATAGACAGAGTCCTTATGTTCTTTCTTCTTCCAGTATTTTATGTTCTCGACCCACAACAAAGTACGGAATTCATTTTCTTTCACCACCTTAAGAACTTTCAGATTTTTACTTTCCACGAAAGCGTTCTTCTTGAATCCGTATTTTTCATCAAGATTATTTAAGACTTTTATGGATTGTTCAACATTTTTCTCAGAGAGATTCTTGAAGTCAATCCAATAATGCATTTCGGCAGGTTTCTTCAAAACGGAAAACCATTCGTCGAGAGTAAGATTCTTGGAAGTATCTGCAACAACACGTCCGACGTAAATATTGTCTTTTTCAGGAGAATAAATTACATCTACCTCAAGTCCGTCAAAAACGTCTTCAAATTTTTGAGCATCATATTTTGAATAAACTCCGTGTTTCCACACTTTCGAATCAGGATATTGGAAACCTTCATTATCCTTATTTTTTCCACAAGAAAATAAGGCGACAATTATCAAGGAAAAGACTAAAAACTTCTTCATAAGTCAGCGAATCTATTTCTGCAAAATTATTATTTTTTCACGATAAAAATCGATATATTTGCAAATAAAAATATCACCTAATGAATACAAAAGCTAAGTTTATCATCATGGGAAGCATGATTACATTATTCGGTTGCAGTCAGTCTGCGAAACATTCTGTCAAAGAATATCCAGAGACAAGAAAAGACGCCACTGTCGTTGATGATTATTTCGGAACAAAAGTCGCCGACCCTTATCGTTGGTTGGAAAACGACACCACGGCAGAGACAGCGCAATGGGTTGATGCTCAACGTGCGGTGACAGAAGATTATCTCTCCAAGATTCCTTTCCGCGACGACCTTAAACAACGTCTCACCGATTTGATTAATTACGAGCGTTACAGTCTTCCTTCAAAACGCTTCAACCGTTACATCTTCTCTAAGAACGACGGCTTGCAAAATCAAAGCGTGATTTATATTCAGAATTCATTAGACGAAGAACCTTCTGTTCTCCTCGACCCTAACAAATTATCTGACGACGGCACTATCGCCTTGAGCGGAACAAGTCAGTCGAACGACGGTAAATATCTGGCTTATACAATACAACGCAGCGGTTCCGACTGGGTGGAGATTTTTGTGATGGACATCGCAACACGCAAACTTCTCCCCGACCATATCGAATGGGCTAAGTTTACCGGCGCTTCTTGGTATAAAGACGGTTTCTTCTATGCTGCTTACGACCGTCCTGAAGAAGGCAAGGAGTTCAGCAATGTAAACGAAAATCATAAGATTTATTATCATAAACTCGGAACATCACAGGAAGAAGATAAGTTGTTCTATGAAAACCCTGATCAACCTCGTTACTTCCATACCGTAAATCTTACAGAAGATGAGAGATATATGTTCCTCTATGAGAGCGGACAAGGAGCAGGAAGCACTTTGTGGATAAGAGATATGCAAAATCCAAAAGGCAAATTCGAACAAATCGGTTTCGACATGGATTACAATTACAGTCCGATTGACGTCATCGACGGCACATTATATATATTTACAAATCATAACGCTCCAAAAGGTAAGATTTGTAAAGTTGATGTCAAGAAACCTCAGATGGAAAACTGGGTGGAAGTTATTCCTGAAAGTGAAAACGTCATCGCCGGCATCAACCTCGCCGATGGCAAGATGATTGTTACTTATGACCAAGACGCTTCTAATCACGCTTACGTATATACGATGGATGGTAAGATGCTGCACGAGATAGCCTTGCCTACATACGGTTCTATCGGCATCAGCAGCGACTATAAAGACTCCGAAATATTTTACGCTTTCACTTCTTTCGCTTTCCCAACAACGATTTACAGATATAATATCAACGACAACACTTCTGAAGTATTCCGTGCTCCAGCAATAGATTTCAATTCTGAAGATTATACGACAGAACAAGTCTTCGTCACTTCAAAAGACGGCACCAAAGTTCCTATGTTCTTGACATATAAGAAAGGTATGAAGAAAGACGGCAACAATCCGGCTTTGCTTTACGGTTATGGCGGTTTCAATATAACATTGAATCCAGGTTTCTCAACATCGCGACTTCCTTTCATTGAAAACGGAGGTATCTACGCTCAGATGAATCTCCGGGGCGGCAACGAATATGGCGAGGAATGGCATATAGCAGGAACAAAGTTACAGAAACAAAATGTCTTCGACGACTGCATAGCTTGCGCTGAATATCTTATCGAAAATAATTATAGCAATCCTAAGTTAATGGCTGTCAATGGTGGTTCTAACGGAGGCTTGTTGGTAGGAACTGTAGTGAACCAACGTCCAGACTTATTCGCAGCAGCTGTACCTCAAGTTGGCGTGATGGATATGTTACGTTATCATTTATTTACTATCGGTTGGAACTGGGCAAGCGACTACGGCACCAGCGAGGAAAGCAAGGAAATGTTCGAAGCGCTGTACGCTTATTCTCCATTACATACAATACAAAGCGGCGACGATGTAAAATATCCAGCCATCATGGTGACAACTGCCGACCACGACGACCGTGTCGTTCCGGCTCACTCATTCAAATATGCAGCCGCATTACAAGCAGCACAAACCGGCGACAATCCTAAGATTATCAGAATAGAAAGCAAAGCAGGTCACGGCGCAGGGAAACCTATCTCAAAAGTTCTTGAAGAACAAGCCGACATCTATGCATTCATTTTGTATAATATGGGACTCGAGTATAGAATTAAAAATTGAAAATTAAGTAGAGACGTCACCCCTGTGGCGTCTTTATAATTGAAAATTGAAAATTATAGTAGAGACGTCACCCCTGTGGCGTCTTTAAATTGAAAATTAAGTAGAGACGTCACCCCTGTGGCGTCTTTAAATTGAAAATTGAAAATTTGGTTTAAGGATTAGTTTCGATAAACTATAAATCGTGGACAAAGTCTGTTGACCGTTGACTGTTGTCTGTTGACATAAAAAAATAAACTAATGACAATAACATCAAATTCCGGATTAATACTCGAAGGTGGAGGTATGAGAGGTGTCTTCACCTCTGGAGTCTTGGATTGTCTTATGGACAAAGGCATCCGATTTCCTTATACGATAGGCGTCAGCGCCGGCGCATGCAACGGACTTTCATATATGTCAAATCAAAGAGGCAGAGCGAAATTCAGCAACATCGACTTGCTTGATAAATACCATTATATAGGAATAAAACATCTTATCAAGAAAGGCAACATCATGGATTTCGACTTGTTGTTCGATACCTTCCCAAACGAGATTATTCCATACGACTATGAAAAATTGGCGAGTTGCGAAGAACATTACGAAATGGTGACGACAAGTTGTAAAACCGGAAAGGCTTGTTATTATGAGGAGAAGATAAATCCATCTCGTATAATAGATATCGTCAAGGCGTCGAGCAGTCTGCCGTTCGTATGCCCGATAGCTTACGTTGATGGCGAACCGATGTTAGATGGAGGCATAGCAGATTCGATTCCGATAATGAGAGCGAGAGAATTGGGTTACGACAATAATGTGGTCGTTCTCACACGTAACAAAGGTTATCGTAAAACTGTGAAAGAGATGAAATACGTCTCGATGTTCTATAAAGAATATCCCGCCATGCAGGAGGCGATCCGTCAACGCAACAAGATTTATAACGAACAGATTTCCATGATAGAAGCGATGGAAGACAGAGGCGAAATTGTCGTCATCCGTCCGCAGAAACCTGTTGAAGTTGACAGAATGGAGCGCGACACTAAAAAATTGTTGACATTATATGAAGAGGGATACCAACTTACATCATCATTATTTTGATGACACATTGAAACACAAGACAATTCACAGAATTATGATGTGAAATAGATTCATAAATCATTTGGAAAGCATTTTATAGAAATCCTCTTTATAAATATCCTGTTTTAGTTATGTTCCATAACTTCAACCATAAGCATCTCTTCGATATCATGTCTCAATCTGTTTGGTTTGACAGTTGGCGCATAACGCTTTACCGTAACGCCATCGGAGGCGACAAGAAACTTTGTAAAGTTCCATTTTATGTCCTCTCCTAAAATATTCTTACTTCTATCTTTGAGAAACTGATAGATAGGAGCGGCGTTCTTACCATTGACATCAATTTTTTTCATCATCTGAAAAGTTACGCCATAGTTAATCCGGCAGAAGTTGGTAATTTCTTCGTCGCTCCCCGGATCTTGACTTGCAAACTGATTGCAAGGAAATCCTATTACTACGAGTCCTTTATCTTTATATCTTTGATTTAGTTCTTCGAGACCGCTGAACTGCGGAGTGAAACCGCATTTACTTGCTGTGTTGACAATCAATAATACCTTACCCCTAAATTGATTGAAATCCAACTCTTCGCCATTAGAAGTCAATGCTTTAAAGTCATAAATCGTGGTCATAATAATTAAAATTAAAATCTATAAAATAAAAAAACAAATGACGAAAATGTTCAAAATTATTTGTTTATTTTTGTAGATAATAATGACATATAATATGAAAAGAATAAGCGGACAGATAGTAGATGTCGTGAACTCACGTATCTTTTACGGCACGATAGAAATTGAAAACGGTAGAATCATAAATATTATCGACGAAAGCCAAAGTCATAGTCATAGTCATAGCCAAATCATCATGCCTGGTTTTGTTGATTCGCACGTACATATAGAGAGTTCATTGTTGGTACCTACAGAGTTCGCACGACTTGTTGTTCCTCATGGCAGTGTAGCATCGGTTAGCGATCCTCACGAAATTGCCAACGTATTAGGTGTTGAAGGTGTGAGATATATGATAGAAGCAGGTAAGAAGTCGCCTTTCAAATTCTATTTTGGAGTGCCAAGTTGTGTGCCTGCAACATCTTTCGAGACCTCTGGTGCCACAATAAACTCTGACGATGTTGAAGAACTTCTTTCTTCTAACGATATAAAATATCTTGCCGAGATGATGAATTATCCGGGTGTTATCTTTGGTGATGATGAAGTCGTTAAGAAGATAGAATCTGCTCGGCGTCATAATAAGCCTATCGATGGTCACGCCCCGCTGCTCAGTGGTGAGGAACTAAAAAAATACTCTTCCGCTGGAATAACCACCGACCATGAATGTTCTACTATGGATGAGGCTCGTGAGAAGATAAACCTTGGAATGAAGATACAGATTCGCGAAGGCAGTGCCGCCAACAACTTCAACGCTCTCATCGAACTTATTAACGAATCGCCTGAAAACGTGATGTTTTGTACCGACGACGCTCATCCTCACGAACTGATAAATTCTCATATCAACGGTCTCGTGAAAAGAGCAATAGATTTAGGTTATAATATTCTTGACGTACTTAGAGCAGCCACATTGACACCAATACGTCATTATAATCTTGAGGTAGGTTTGTTGCAAAAGAACGACCCTGCAGATTTTATTGTCATAGATAACTTCGACGATTTCAATGTACTTAAGACTTATATCGATGGAGAACTTGTAGCGGAAAATGGTGATTCGTTATTAGATTCTGTAAATGTTGATACGATAAATAATTTCGTTGCAGAGAAGGTCTCCGCCAACGATTTTAAAGTTAATGATGAAGGTAAAGACATAAATATAATAGGTGTCATTCCCGGAGAACTTCTTACGGAGAAAATTGTAGGAAGAACAAAAGTTGTTGATAACAATCTGGTTAGCGACATTGAAAACGACATATTAAAGATTGCAGTTATCAATCGTTATGAGAAAAAGAAACCTTCAGTGTCTTTCATCAAGAATTTCGGTTTGAAACGTGGCGCTCTTGCTTCAAGCGTGGCACACGACAGTCATAATATCATTGTCATCGGTTGCGATGATGAGTCGATGGCAACGGCATCCAATATGATTATTGAAAATAAAGGCGGTTTCGCAGTTTATGCTGATGATATCGAGAAATGTCTTCCTTTGCCTGTGGCGGGCATCATGACAAACGACAATGCATTTAGAGTTGCTGCAGAATATCAGGAAATCAAAGATTTGTCAAAGTCGTTGGGTTCAGGTCTAGGCGACCCGTTTATGACGATGGAATTTATGGCGTTGTTGGTTATTCCGAAATTGAAACTCAGCGACAAAGGTTTGTTCGACGGAGAAAGATTTCAAATTATACCACTCTTTGAAAACTAAAACTTTCAAATCCTACTATATCCCACATACCATAGTGGACAAAATATGGACAGAAATATAAATAACAAAAGCACTAATTTATTGGTAGTCAATAATTAGTGCTTTCTTTTTGTACCCCCACCGGGAATCGAACCCAGATTTAAAGTTTAGGAAACTTTCGTTCTATCCGTTGAACTATAGGGGCGAATTGAAAATTTAAAGTTGAAAATTGACAATTAACAATTTTTTTGTCTTTAGACTTTAGACTTTCGTCCTTAGCCATTTTCATCGTGCAAAAGTAATATTTTTTTGCGAATAATTTATTTTTCATTTTACATTTATTATTTTACCAAAATAATTACCTTTGTGTCGTTTTTATAAAACAGTATAAGAAATTATCATAAGATGAAAGTCTTTAATTTTATAGTTGACATTCAACGTTTTGTAGAAGAGAAACGTAACGAAGGTTTAAAAATTGGCTTCGTTCCTACTATGGGAGCACTTCACGAAGGTCATCTTTCGTTGATAAATCGTGCTAAAAAAGAAAACGACATCGTGGTTTGTAGCGTGTTCGTAAACCCGATTCAGTTCAATAATCCTGCCGATTTGGAAAAATATCCTCGCACTCCAGAGCGCGATATAGAAAAACTTGAACAAGCAGGTTGTGACGCTGTCCTCATGCCTTCAGTAGAAGAGATGTATCCTGAAAAAGTAGAAGATCATTATGATTTCGGTAAATTGGAACGCGTCATGGAAGGTGCCTGCCGCCCTGGTCACTTCAACGGCGTCGCTATAGTGGTACGCAAACTCTTCGAAATCGTAACTCCAGACAGAGCATACTTCGGGGAAAAAGATTTTCAACAACTCGCCATCATAAATAAAATGGTCAGGGATCTCAACATGAAGCTCGAGATTGTCCCCTGCCCTATCGTCAGAGAAAACGACGGACTCGCCATGAGTTCCCGTAACGTACGTCTCAACGAGACAGAACGCGCCATAGCTCCTAAGATTTTCGCTACTCTCAATGATGTTGCATCTAAAATAGACGCCACAGGAGTGACGTCTCTACAAGATTCGATGTCGCCAGCAGAAATGAAATCTTACGCTTTGGCTAAATATGCCGAGATAAAAGAGTTCGATGTCGAATACGTTGAGATAACTGACGAGATAAATCTTAAATCTATCGAAAACTGGAACGAATGTGAACATGCACGTATCTTCGTGGCACTTCAACTCGGTCCAGTCCGCTTAATTGATAACGTTAGAATTTTTTAATATGAATATTGAAGTTCTCAAATCCAAAATCCATCGCGCTACAGTAACTCAAGCTGACCTTAATTATATAGGCAGCATTACTATCGACGAAGACTTGCTTGACGCAGCTAACATCATTGAAAACGAACGCGTCGACATCTACAACATTACCAACGGTGAACGTCTCTGCACCTACGCCATCAAAGGCGAACGCGGTTCAGGAGTCATAGGAATCAATGGCGCAGCAGCTCATAAAGTAAATGTCGGCGACCTCGTAATAATCGTCTCATATTGCTCAATGGATTTCGAAGAGGCTAAGAAACATAAGCCTTCTATCGTATTCCCAGATAAAAACAATAAAATATAACTAAGCTATCAGCTGTCAGCCCTCAGCTATCAGTAGCTAGAATATAAATATTTAAAATTTAAAAAGACAAAGTGTTGAATAAGAAGGTCTCCAACGCAATATCATATATGGTTTTCCTCTTTCTGGGGATTCTTCTTCTTTGGCTTTGCTTCAGAAAAATAGACTTCTCTGAAGTCGTTGATTATATCAAGACGGCAAAATATTCATGGATGTTGCTGAGCCTCGCTTGCTTGGCAATATCTTTGTTTTTCAGAGCTCTCCGTTGGAATATCTTGATAGAAGCATTAGGATATAAAACAAGAGTCTCAACGACTTACGAATCTGTCTTGATAGCTTACTTCGCAAACACAGTATTCCCTCGTCTCGGCGAAGTGACACGTTGCGGAACATTAACCAAAAAAGAAAACATTCCTTTCGACAAATCATTCGGAACAGTAATATCAGAACGCGTCCTCGACCTTGTGATACTTTTCGGTATGGCATTATTAGTCATTCTGTTTCAATGGAATCTGCTCGGAAGTCTGATAACTTCTTGGCTAAATCCTTTGATAGCAAAACTGAAAGCCAATGTCGTTATAGGAATCGCTCTTATCACAATAATGATAGCTTTGTTTTTAGTTATCTTATTTGTTTTCAAGAAGAAAAGACATCTTATCTCTCAGAATAAATTATATCAGAAAATAGCTTCTCTTTGGAACGGTTTCTTAGATGGAATCAAGAGTATCTTCACCATGGAGAAGAAAGGTCTGTTCATAATCTATACATTATTAATATGGGGATTCTATGTCGTGATGACTTGGTTGCCATTCTATATGTTACCGGAAACCTCGCATCTCGGACTTACAGAAGCCGTCACTTTATTAGGATTGGCGACATTAGGCGTCGTGGCTCCGGTTCCTGGCGGAATGGGTGTCTATCACTTCATCGGAATATTGTTGCTCAACGGTTTTTACGGAATATCGGAATCGGCAGCGGTCTCTTTCGTGACGATAAATCATACCACACAGATGATATTTTATCTTGTGACGGGCGTCATTTCGTATGCGATAATGTTCTTTATCGACAGACGTTCGCCTTTGAATTAACAATGAACAATGTATAATTAACAATTTAAAATGGCTCAAAGCTCATTGCTCAAAGCTTAAAACAAATTAACATGAAACATTTGGAAAAGATTTACGATAAGATTTTAGACGACAAATCTCTTGATGAGAGGTTAAAACTATGGCGCGAGGAAGGCAAGTCGATTGTATTTTCAAACGGTTGTTTCGACATCTTGCATCGTGGTCATGTGGAATATCTGTCGAAAGCCGCCGATTTAGGCGATATTCTTATAATAGGTCTGAATACTGACGATTCTGTAAAAAGACTAAAAGGTCCGTCACGTCCTGTCAATGACGAGAAAGCACGTGCTGTGGTATTGGCAGCGTTGGAGTTCGTCGATGCGATAATGTTCTTCGAAGAAGACACTCCTTATAATCTTATCAAACGAGTTCAACCAGATGTTCTCGTGAAAGGCAAAGACTACAAAGCAGAAGACATCGTCGGCTACGACATCGTGACTGCAAAAGGTGGAAAAGTAGAGACGATAGAGTTAGTAGAAGGTTTTTCAACGACAATGACAATTGAGAAAATGAGAATGTGAAAATCAGAAGCATAACTAAATTCTGCCAATGTCGTAAAATCGAACGACATTTAGCGGGGATTGTCATATTATTTCAACCTTACTTTCCTGTTAATTTGTCATACAATTCAAACAAAAACTCCATACGCTGGCTATCTGAGGTGAAGGGGACAGAGCGATAGGCTGCATCGACAGCCTTATCCAGTGCTTGGTGTGCCTTCATCAGTGCAGGGGGCATTGCCAATGGGTCGTATAGGTCTGCGAGCGAAGAATTGGGGAACATCTTGCGAGCCTCCAACACAGACTCAGCGCACTGCTCTATCTTCTCAATCTGTTTCTCTGTGGGATTCTCCACCCAAGGAAAGTTGTTGTAAACGATACCTGCTGAGTATCTGAAGTCGCTCTTTAAGCGGCCACATACACACTTGATCCACGCCATATGCATTGCAGAGGTCAATACTCCAAAGTGGTAGAGATTACCCTCTGGAATAATTAGCACGAGATTGCTTGCCATCGAGTCGCTACCCATAAATCCTATAGGAATATACTTTCTATTCTCAGATGAAACGCTGGGCACGATAATATATGACGACTTTGGCATATTCTCAACATGGAAACGAGTTGGACTATCTGCAATTTTGCGAGTACCCTCGCTTTTACTTGCCAATCTGAATTCACGAACATTCTTTACACGCTCCATACAATGAGGCATAGACCTCAACTCTGAAGGCGAGCAGTCGCCAAGCCACAAGCAGTAACGAGGCTTCTGTTGTATGAATTCAACAGCACCATACCAAGGTCTAAAATAGTGTTCAGCCTTTGGTTCTAACGAGATAAACTCCTTCATCTCCTCTTTTGTGAAGAGGTAGTTGCCACCATCGATGGGCTTGTTGCCAATACCTATCGTTGGTACATTACAGATTGGTTTCGAGCGGTTCTCGATTAGCGTATTTTTTGCATCTACCAAATATGGGTTGATGTTCTTTACTCGCAATATATGAGGCTCGCTATTAATATCCTCGTACTCGAAGATGGTCTTATTGTCAGTATCGAAGTTGGCAAAGCCTATAATGACACAATGGACTCCAGCGTTGCCCTTTGCTTCGTTGCTCCACTTGAAGGTACGATGGGCGAAGTGGATATGCACATTGTATTTCTCTAACAGTACACGCCACAAGATACCAACTTGTTCACCTTGCACAATAGAGTTAGTCGATACGAAGGCTACCTTGATGCGAGAGCCTTGTATGTAGTGTGCAGCCTTGGCGTACCACGCAGTAACATAGTCGAGATTACCTGCGCCTCGAATGTGGTTAAAGACACTCTCGATTTGCTTGCTTTGCTCCTTGCTCATCAGTCTTGCGCCAACGAAAGGAGGGTTGCCAATGATGTACGATAACTGCTCTTTGGGCGTTACCTCGTTCCAGTCTAATTCAAGAGCATCACCTTGGATGATGTTGGCTGACTTGCGAAGTGGCAGACGCACGAAGTACTCGCCAAACTCAGCGGAGCAGAGCATATTCATCTGGTGGTCGACAAGCCACATCGCTACCTTAGCGATTTGGGCAGGAAACTCTTCTAATTCAACACCTGCAAATTGGTCAACGTTGCATACTACGAGTTCTGCTATATTTGTAGCCTGTTGTTTTCCATACAAAGCTTTCAGCACTTCGAGTTCTAACAGCCTCAGTTCTCTGTATGTTACGACAAGGAAGTTACCGCAGCCACACGCCGGGTCGAAGAAGCGTAGAGAAGAAATCTTTTTATGGAATAACTTCAGTTGTTTTTCGTTGTTCTTTATTTTTTCAAACTCATTCCACAGTTCGTCTAAGAAAAGAGGTTTGATAAGTTTGAGTATGTTTCTTTCACTTGTGTAATGTGCGCCGAGGTTGCGTCTTTTGTCGCTATCCATCACGCCTTGGAACATGCTGCCGAAGATAGCCGGAGATATTTTATCCCAATCCAAGGCGCAGCATTCCAACAATATGTTTCGCATCTTACTGTCGAAGGAAGCCAAGGGCAGACGCTCTTCAAAGAGTTTCCCGTTTACGTAAGGGAAGGCGTTAAGTTCATCAGAGATATTTTTGAGACGTTTATCCAAAGGCGTATTAAGAATCTCGAACAACTCGTTGATGGTAGATGCGAGGTTTACGCCATCCTCAGCAGAGTGTTCTTTTATATAGTCGTAGAAGATGTTCTTGTTGAATATGCTGCTGTCATCAGCGAAGAGGCAGAACAGTAGACGCACGAGATAAAGTTCGAGTTCATGACCTTCATAGCCAATTTCTTTCAGTTTGTCATGCAGTTTTGCCATAGACTCTGCCGCTTTGATATTCACTGGATCTTGCTCTTTCAGTTCAACCTTTGTGTTATAACCTGCGATAAATCCGAAAAGACGGATTTTCTTATATAACTCATCAATAGTGAACTCATAGACTTTGCCGTCGTCGATATTCTCTAATTTGAATCGATGGAAATCGCAGACCATTATATATTGAGGTAGGTCATATTCTTCAAGTCCGTCGAAATACTCGTTAGCTTGTTTGTATGCTTTGTCGAGATTCTTACCACGACTTTTCATCTCTATGAGGATTTTGCCTTTCCATAACATATCGATATAACCGCTTCCGCCGCTTCGTTTAGGCACTTTATATTCGAATTTATTCACTCGTCTGTCCGACACTCCGAATATATTGAAGAAGTCTATCAAAAACGGTTTGGCTTCGGCGTTTTCGTCAGTCGCGTCAGCCCATTTCTTAGAGAAGGCGATAGCACGATCCTTTATCTCATTCCAGCTTAAAGTCATCTGATTCTGTTTTTAAATTCAACAAATTTGGAATAGGCAAATATATGAATTTATTTGGAGCAATAAAAGATGTCGTACAATATTCCGACAGAAAAATCAAAATGACTAAAGAGGTTTGTAGTATTGTTTGAAAATAAAGAATTTTATCGATATTTTTTGTAATTAAACATTCATACATCTTTCTATTTCTTCGATGGTAGGGAGTCTGTTTTTTAATTCTTCTGGCAGTTGTTGTTTTGGAATTCTAAATTCAGATATGCCTATTGGAGAATTAATTCTAGAAAGAGCGTAATGTGCAAGTACACTATTCTTTTCTTTACATATCAATAGTCCTATGGATGGATTATCCAATTTTGTGTTTAATAATTCATCAACCATTGCTGTATATCCCGCAAGTTGACCTATATCTTGGAAATCAAATTCTGTAGTTTTAACCTCAACAACACAATAACGGTGAAGAGGTATAACATAAAATAATAAATCAATATACTTATCCTTCCCTCCAGCTGATAATCTATATTCGCGACCGACAAATGAAAATCCTTTGCCCAATTCTAAGAGAAAATTTGAGAGTTTATCAATCAATTCGTCTTTCAGTTCTTTTTCAGTATATTGTTCTCCTAAAGGAAGAAAGTTAAAATTATACGGGTCTTTTAACATCTGTTGTGCGAGGTCTCCTTCAAAAGATGGCATTGTCATTTGGAAATTCGACATTGCCAGACCTTGTCTCTCATAAAGATCCGTTTCTAAAAAATTTACCAGTACTCCTCGTCCCCAATTATTTTCCAAAGTCTTACGTACAAAGAACAAAGCCTTTTTCGCATCGCCTTTAACCTTATCAATGATTTTCTGATGATGGCTCCAAGGTATTGAAAACAACAGATCAAAATCATCGGCAAGTTGCCGACAATTTTCAAACAATGGAGCATATAAACAATAAAAATACTTTGTGTATCTTAAACTTGTTGGTGCTAATCCTTTTTTGTTATTTAAGACATTAGATAAGTCACGGCTTAGATTCTCATAAAAATGAGATCCATATTTGTTATCGTACTTTCGTTCTTCAATATCTTTTCCTAATTCCCAATAAAAAGCAAGAATGCCTTTGTTTATCTGCATTGAAGCCTTAATCTGACTTTGACGATAGCGTTTACATAGATCTTGAATCCATTGCAGATAATCGTTGTCTATAGTACTAATTGATTTACTCATACCGATTAGGTTTCTTAATAAAACTGACTTCTATAAATTATTTACAGAAGCTACCTTAAATTTTGATTTTCCGCAAAGATAATAATTGTATCTATATATTTCTGGAAATTAACATTTTTTAACTTTTAGAATGGTTGGAAATATTATATCGAAATGGATGGGAAATTAACAGTTGAAGAAGAGAAAAATGAACGAAATAGAATCTGAGAAGTTTTTTGGTTCTCTCGAATCTCCCGTAGAGGTACACGGACGTGTGTCTTAAATTCCTCAATCAATCTTCAAAACCAATCCTTTAAGATAAGCTCCTTCCGGGTGATAGATGTTGACCGGATGATCTTCAGGCTGGTCTAACTGGAATATTATCTGTGCCTTGCGTCCTGCTTCGATGGCGGCAGCCATGACGATACTTTGGAACTGCGCCTTATCGACTGCCTGAGAACAGCTGAAAGTAAACAAAAGTCCGCCTTCTTTAATCTTGGTCATCGCCTCATAATTGATGAACTTATAACCTTGCAGACCTCTGTGCAGCGACTTATGATTCTTAGCAAATGCTGGCGGGTCGAGGATTATCAAATCGAATTCGCCTTTTTTCATATTCTGAAGGAAGAGCTTAGCGTCTTCTGCCACACTCGGATTTTCCTTGACGTCAAAACCGTTGAGAGCGATGTTTTTCTCGCAGGCAGAAATGGCTTTCTTCGAGCAATCGACGGAAACGACTTTATTAGCGCCGCCTTTAAGAGCTGTCACGGAGAAACCTCCTGTATAACAGAAAGTGTTGAGGACGTTCTTACCTTTAGCGAGTTGTCGCACCAAATCACGGTTATATCTTTGATCTAAGAAGAAACCTGTCTTCTGACCTTCTTCCCAGTCGATATAGAATTTGGAATCATTTTCAAGTACGAATTCATCAGATTTCTCTCCGAAGAGATAGCCGTCTTCCACAGCGTCTTTTCCCATGCGTTGCATCGCCTCGGAACTTTTGTTATAAACGGAATCAATCTTCAAACCATCGACTTTCAGAAGTGCTTCAGAAATGTTTTTTACATTCAACGCCATGCCTTCAGTCTGAGCCTGAATGACGGCTGTCCTTCCATAAATGTCGATTATCAAACCTGGGAGGTTGTCGCCTTCCGAATGGACGAGACGATAGCAATTAGTATGTTCGTTGTCGGTCAATCCCATCATCTTACGAAGTTCGAAGGCTTTAGCGAGACGTTCTTTCCAGAAGTCAGCGTCTATCTTTCTATTCTCGAAAGCGAGTATCTTAACAGCGATATTTCCAGCTTCAGCGAAACCTGTTCCAAGGACATTGTTTTTATAATCGACGACTGTCACGGTGTCGCCGGCTTGAAGATTAGGTGCGGCTGTTTCTATTGCGCCGGAGAAAATCCATGGATGATAACGTCTTACGGCTTCGTCTTTGCCTTTGCGAAGTTTGATGATAGGATATAAAGAAGAATTCATTTTCTTAATGATAAATTTGTTTAAACAGGGAATTTATAAGACTTCCTTTAATTTTTGTCAAAGATAGAAAAAAAGTTTACTGCTTATACCTTAATTTTATATATTTGCAATAATACAACAATAACGGTCTTTATTTCATTAAGTTGCTTGCTGTATAAATCACCCAATATCGATTATCATCATTTTAAAATAAAATACTTATGAAAAGAATCTTTACATTATTAGTTGCATTGATGTTATGTTTCAATGTAAAAGCACAGACAAATCTCACCGAAGCTGTTGATTTTAATTCAATTGACGATTATGGCAGAGAGATACATTTGTTTGACATTTTAGACGAAGGAAAATTTGTATTTATGTATTTCTTCTTCTCAGATGCGGAGTCGTCACCTGTATTCGACCCTTGTGTAGCAGAAGCATATCATTATTTTGGTGATAATCAAAATGACGTTTATTTTGTTGGAATAGCACCTTCAGACGATAGTTTGTCAATTGACGGTTGGAGAGAACAATATGGCGTTGATTTCCCGGTAATACACTGGTTTACCGATGGTTCTACTGCCCAAGCCATATGTGAAGATTATGGCGTGATTATATTCTCTACAGCTTTATTCATCGCTCCTAATCGTGAGATATTAATCAACAATATTTGGCCTATCAACTCCGGACAACAACTCATCGACGAATTTGAAACAGCCATGGCAACAATAGGTTTTGCAGAAGCAAGCAAGAACAACTATAGTCTATATCCAAATCCAGCTTCTAACTACGTAAGAATAAACTCCGGAATTACCGATGAAGCAAAAGTATGCATTTACGATATGACAGGCCGTCTGGTTAAGGAAGTGAACATCTCAGAGATAAATACAACCATCGACTTAAATGATATTAACAAAGGTGTATATTTTGTTGACGTCAATGGTAAAGTTGAAAAGTTGATTGTTGAATAATTCCAAAGACTAATGACTAAGGCTAAAAAATTAGGACTTTAACTTTTTTGTTTTAAAAAACTTCTTTCTTTTGTCATTTGCCTTTTGTCTTTTTACTACCTTTGCATCTTTATTTAATATCTTATAAAACTTTATAAAAATGGAAAATAACGACAAACATTTCAAGCGTTACACGGTAACGACAGCATTACCTTATGCTAATGGTCCTGTGCATATTGGTCACTTAGCCGGCGTTTATATCCCTGCCGACACTTACGTCCGTTACCTCCGAATGAAAGGTGAAGAGGTTTTGTTTGTCGGCGGTTCTGACGAACACGGCGTGCCTATCACCATCAAAGCTGAAAAAGAAGGCTGCACCCCACAAGATATCGTCGATAGATACCACAATATCATCAAAGATTCTTTCCAAAAACTAGGAATAAGCTACGACATATATTCTCGTACTTCATCAAAGACCCATCATGAAACTGCTGCCGCTTTCTTCAAGAAACTCTACGAAGACGGCAAATTCATCGAAAGAGAGACTGAACAGTTCTTCGACCCAGAACGTAACAAATTCTTATCAGACCGCTATATCATCGGCACCTGCCCTAAATGCGGCAACGACCACGCTTACGGCGACCAATGCGAGAAATGCGGTTCTTCAATGAGCCCTGATGAACTTATCAATCCTCATTCAGCTCTCAGCGGTGCAAAACTCATAAAGAAGATGAGTAAACACTGGTATCTGCCTCTCGACCAATATGAGCAATGGCTCCGTGATTGGATTATCGAAGGTCATAAAGAATGGAAACCTAATGTTTATGGACAAGTTAAAAGTTGGTTAGACAACGGTCTGCAACCTCGCGCCGTCACCCGTGACCTCGACTGGGGCGTTCCTGTTCCGCTCAAAGAAGCCGACGGCAAAGTCCTTTACGTTTGGTTCGATGCTCCTATCGGTTATATATCAAATACAATAGAACACTGCAGAGAAAAAGGAACAGACTGGGAAAAATGGTGGAAAGATGAAGACACAAAACTCGTTCACTTTATTGGAAAAGACAATATCGTGTTCCACTGCATCATTTTCCCTTGTATGTTGAAAGCTTATGGCGATTATATCGTCCCGGAAAACGTTCCTGCAAACGAATTCCTTAACCTCGAAAACGACAAGATCTCTACATCTCGTAACTGGGCTGTGTGGTTGCACGAATATCTTGAAGAGTTCCCAGGCAAACAAGACGTACTTCGTTACGTATTGACAGCTAATGCTCCTGAGACAAAAGACAACAACTTCACATGGAAAGATTATCAAGACAGAAATAATAATGAGTTGCTCGCCATCTTCGGTAATTTCGTAAATCGTACTTTGGTCTTGACTCATAAATATTTCGAAGGTAAGGTTCCTGCTATGATAAATCTCAACGAGAAAGACCAAACCGCTATAGAAGAAATGAATCAATATCCTGATAAGATCGCTCATCTTCTCGACACATATAAATTCCGTGAAGCCTTGTCAGAACTGATGAACCTCGCTCGTCTCGGCAACCGTTATCTCACAGAAAACGAACCATGGAAACAATTCAAGACAGATCCTGAAAGAGTGAAGACTGTTCTCGCTGTTTCATTACAGATTGTCGCAAAACTCGCTATCTTGTCAGAACCGTTCTTACCATTCTCAGCTAAGAAATTACAAGCTATGATAGGTCTTGAAGTAAGCGGATGGAATCAAGCTAAGGAAACAGTTTTGTTGAACGAAGACAGCCTCATCGGTGAAGTCGAGTTGTTGTTCACTAAAGTTGAAGACGAGACTGTTGCTGCTCAAGTCAAGAAGTTAGAAGACACCAAAGCTCAAAACGAGTTGAACGCATGGACTCCAAAACCAATCAAACCAGAAACAAACATCGACGAGTTTGGCAAGATGGACATCAGAGTCGGTACAGTATTAGAATGTACAAAAGTCCCGAAGGCTGACAAATTATTACAATTCCTGATTGACGACGGCATGAACAAACGTACCATCGTTTCAGGTATCGCTAAATATTATCCAAATCCTGAAGAGTTGGTAGGTAAACAAGTATGTTTCATCGCCAACTTCGAGCCTCGTAAGTTGAAAGGCGTAACCAGCGAAGGTATGATATTATCAGCAGAAGACAAAGACGGAAGATTGGTTGTTGTAACTCCAAGTCAACCTGTCGCTCCTGGAAGCAATGTTGGATAATTGAAAATCACAGTAGAGACGTCACCCCCGTGGCGTCTTTAAATTATTATAATTTAAATGTCCAAAAACAAAAAACTCAGAACCTCGCTTGAAGTTCTGAGTTTTTTATTTGTTATGTTACAACTAATTATTCTATGACTAATTTTTCAACTTTACCGTTGATGTTGATGAAGTAAACACCCTGGTTCAAATCTTCAACATTAATTGTTGCATTGCTGTCGTTGATAATTACGCTCTTTACGCAACGGCCTGTCATGTCGTAGATATTGACATTTGTAGCATCTGTGATGTTTGATGTGATGTTGATTGTTGAACTTGCAGGGTTAGGGAAGATATTGAATGCTGTTGTTGCGACTTCGTCAACGCCAATGACACCATCTTCGAGGTTAAATCTGACGAGTGTCAATTCTCCTAATTCAGCTTCAGCATTATAACCGATACCATAGCAGTAGTAGTCGACACCTTCTTCGAAATAAGCGTTGTCTAATTGCCAGAAATCGTCACCGCAGATTGGAGTATTGTCGCGTAACAATACGAAGATAGCATATTCTTCACCCATTTCTTCGTAGGCAGAAACTTTGCAGAATGCGTAGTGATATTCTGATGTAGATTCATTTGGAAAGGCATCAGCGATTACAAAACCAGGAACAACAGCTACGTTAAGTTCCAAAGCGGCTTGACCAGGAGTTGCATCGCATTTTGTTTTTGCGTATTCGCTTCTGAGTTCGCCGAAATTACCTTCAGCATTTACTGGAAGAGCATAAACATAATATTCTGTGCTTGCTGTCAAACCTGTGAATGTGTGAGTTCCACCTTCTGTCAATTCCTGACCTTCTGCTTTAACTGTTTCAGCGTCAAGTTCTGCATCTGTGCTTGCGAGAACATAATATGATGAACATGTTGCATTAGGTGTGAAATCTGCATCGATTGCGTATGAGGCTTCTCTTGAGATTTCAAATACGATAGCTGGAGCTTGAACCTCGTTACATTCATGTTCTTCTATTCCGAATGGAGCGAGAGCGTCGATAATTGTTTGTGCAGAAGAAACCGGCCAGATGTCATTAACAACGATCTTACGATCAGGTGAGATCAAGATGACTGTTGGATAGTATCCGATTTGATACATATTACAAATATCTTCGCCGCTATGTTCGCCGCCGCTGGTTTTGTAAATAGTTGGATATTCTATGCCGTAAGTTTCAATCCAGTTATCAATGAAAAAGAAAGGTTCGTTGTTGTGGTCGGTTGGTGATATTTCCATAAAGAAAACATCGTGCTGGTTGCAACCTAATGCATAGTAGGCGTCAACCACATTTGGAGTTACACTTTGGCATGGACCACATGAAGTGTAGAAGAAATCAATAAGAACATATTGACCTCCGTCCAAGATTTCAAACAAATTGATTTCGTTACCGTGATGGTCGATAGTCGAGAAATCGACTGCATCTGTCAAAGGACATTGTGCCTTGACTGCAATGCTCATTACAAGAGCAATGACTAATGTAAAGATTTTTTTCATCTCTTAAAAATTGATATTAATAATTAAAATTGTGATTTTCTACCGCGGTGCAAAGGTAGTAAAAAGACAAAAGGCAAATGACAAAAGACAAAAGTTTTTTTTTAAAACAAAAAAAAGGCTAAAGTCTTAACCCTTTAGCCTTTTGTCTTTAGTCATTAGTCAATCACTCAACAACTAATTTTCTGTTGTTACCTTTTATGTTGATGACGTAAATTCCTTTTTCCAAATCGTCAATGTTGACAGTAACGTTTCTCAAGTCATTGACGATAATGTTTTTAACGCAGCGTCCTGTCATATCGAAAATCTTTATCTCAGATTCTTCTTCTCTGTCGGAAGTGATGTTGATATATGATGTTGCTGGATTAGGATAAATCTTGAGATTGTTAATCATATATTCTGCGCAACCTTCACCGCCTGTCGTCTTGAAATGAACGATCGTGGTCTCGCCCCATTCGCCGTTTGCGTTCTGACCTGTTGCTATCGCCACGAACTCTGTATTAGTTGTGAGCGGACTCCATGTCCAGTCGTCGACTTCATAGAATACGTATGGGTCTTCACGGAAATATTGAACTGCAGCAGTCTCGCCTATCGAATCGAAGTAAGTCTTCTCCATCAAGCCATAATGATATGATGCTGTCTCTTCATTAGGTGTCGCTATGGTTCTCACGGTAGAGTCGTTGACGACGATCACTTCGAGGTCTATAACAGAGACGCCTGTTCCGCCCATTGATTCTGTGGTGACTGTTGTAGTGATGAGTTCCCCTACATTGCCGTCGGCATCCTTAGGCAAGGCGTAAACAGTGTACTCAGTGTTAGGTGCGAAATCTTCCCATGTATGAGTATATTCCGATGTTTTCTCAAGACCCCACTGTACCACTAAATCTTCAATGGAAACTCCCATCATGCCCGACCACATCTCCATATTGGAATGAACGTCTGCCAAGAGATGATATGATGCGCAGTCGTCGTTTGGAGTGAAGGTAGCTTCTATCGTTGTTGTCGTGACTTCACCCAAAGTTATTTCCACTGAAGGATTTGCTTCTGGAGTCTCGTCGCAGCTGTGTTCTTCTATGCCGAAGTCTTTAAGAGCGTCGATGATTGTCTGAGCTGACTCTACAGGATAGATGTCGCCGAGAAGTATCTCTCTGTTTGGAGCTATGAGCACCAAGGTAGGATATTGAGGCACTTGATACATCTCGTCAATTTCGAATCCGCCGCCGTCTCTACTTATTGTCGGATAAGGAACACCGTAATGTTCTGCCCACCATTGAGCAAGTTCGTCGCTGTCGAAAGGTGTTATCTCCATAAAGAAGACATCGTGTTGGTTGCAACCGAAAGCCTCGTATGCTTCAATGACATGAGGAACAGCCTGCTGACATGGAGAACAGCTGTAGAAATAGAAGTCGATAAGAACATGCTGTCCTCTGTCTAATATTTCAAAAAGGTTGATGGTTTCTTCTCCATAGCAATCTGTAGCAGTGAAGTCAATGGCTTCTGTTAAAGGACATTGAGCTTTTACGTTAAAACTCAATATTAATGCAAAAATAAATGTAAAAATTTTCTTCATTTTAATGTGATTTTATGTAGCTGTCAGCTATCAGTTTCTTTGCACAAAAATAATAAATAATCTCTTTATAAGACGATGAAATCTCAAAAATTATTTAGTTATGTGTATGAGAATTTCACTTAAATAACCTATCTTTGCACAAACAATAACAGTTATCAGCAATCAGCGATTAGCAAACTACTGATATCTAAATGCTGACGACTGACTACTATAAAATTATGGAAGAAAATAAACCTTTAAGGAAAAGAGATAAAATTATAAAAGGATTTTCAAAACTTCTTAAGGAAGAGAAACTAAAAGCCGTGGCTGAATACATTGAAAATCCAGGAGAGTTCATCACTCTGTTAAAAAGTTTCTGGTATCAAGATTACGAGAAACAGAAACAATTTGACGAGTTCAGCGAGAATACTATTTCCAATTACCATGTTCCTTACGGAGTTTCTCCTAACGTGATTATCAACGATAAGTCATACGTTGTTCCTATGGTTATTGAGGAGAGTTCTGTTGTGGCAGCAGCATCTGCCGCAGCTAAATTCTGGGGCGACAGAGGAGGTTTTCACGCTGAGATTATAGATGTCAAGAAAGTCGGTCAGGTTCATTTTTGCTGGAAAGGAGAAAAGTCGGTGCTTTTAAATCTTCTTCCAGAAATAAAAAATGAGTTCATAAAAAACACCGATAGCATCACCGAGAAGATGAAGAAACGTGGAGGCGGTATATTAGATATAGAACTCGTTGATCATAGCGACAAAATCCCCAATTATTATCAGTTTCTCGTCACTTTCAACACCTGCGACTCGATGGGCGCCAACTTCATAAATTCAATATTGGAGACCTTCGGTCGTACGCTTCAAGACTTTTTCTCACGTCAGGAACAACTCGAAGAGAAAGACAGACAAGTAGAAATAGTGATGTGCATCTTGTCGAACTACACTCCCGAATGCCGCGTCAAAGTATGGGTTGAATGTCCTACATCAGAATTAGACGGCGTTGACGAAAACCTCGATGGCAGAGCTTTCGCCGAGAAATTCAAGAAAGCTGTAGATATAGCACACATCGATCCTTATCGTGCCGCTACTCACAACAAAGGAATTTACAACGGCATCGACGCTGTGGTGATCGCGACAGGCAACGACTTCCGCGCCACAGAAGCAGCAGGTCATTCCTACGCGGCAAGAAACGGACAATACGCAAGTCTTTCTTACGTAGAAATAGAGAATGACATCTTCCGTTTTACGTTGGATGTTCCTCTCGCTTTAGGAACAGTAGGCGGATTGACATCATTACATCCACTCGCAAAAAAATCACTGGAACTTCTCGGCAATCCTTCCGCAAAAGAACTTATGATGATCGCCGCCACAATGGGACTCGCAAACAACTATGCTGCCGTCAAATCATTAACAACAAAAGGAATTCAACAAGGTCACATGAAGATGCACCTCGCAAATATTCTTAATCAACTTGGCGCGACGGAAAAAGAAAAGACATTAGCGGAAGAATATTTCAAAGATAAAACCGTTTCATATTCTGAAGCAGAGAGATTTATTAAGAATCTGAGAATCTGAAAATCTAGTTTAAGGTTTAATGCTTAAGGTTTAAGGTTGAATTTCTATAAACTATAAAACTTTAAAACATTTGACTTTACAACTACCCTAAACTTTAAACCTTAAACTTTAAACTAAAAGATATGAATCAACAATTTAGATCTAACGGAAAATTTATGCTGACGGGAGAATATCTCGTCTTGAATGGTGCTACAGCTTTGGCTCTTCCTTTGAAGTTGGGGCAAAGTTTGGAAGTTGATACTTTAGGAAGTGATAATAATCGTATTTATTGGGAAGCTTACAAGCCGTCAGCGGTCCGCAATCAGCAATCAGCAATTTCCAAAGATACTTCTCACAACTCAAGGCTCACAGCTCAAGGCGTAATGCCTTGGTTCTATGTTATATTAAATAAAAACGATTTCAGTGTAATAGAGACTGACGATAAAGAAAAAGCCGAACGATTATCAAATATCTTGTCGAAAGTCAAATCATTAAATGAAAATGTTTTCAATGATTCTCACGACTACAGATTCAGCACGCTCTTAGATTTCGACCCGCAATGGGGACTCGGCAGCAGTTCTACATTGATTAATAACGTGTCGGAATGGGCCAACATAAATCCTTATCAACTTCTTGATTCAACATTTAAAGGTTCTGGTTATGATATAGCATGCGCTAAGGCTGATGGACCGATTTTCTATCAGGTCAACAGACAACAGACAACAGACAACAGACTTGTCGCCTCAGTTTCTTTCAATCCTGAGTTTAAAGATAATCTTTATTTTGTTTATCAAGGTCATAAACAGAATTCCGCAAACGAGGTAAAGACATTTTTGGACAAAAAGAAAGATTATACAAAAGAAATAGAATCAATTAGTGAAATAAGCAAAATTATTCCAGAAGTAACAACTTTGAGGGATTTCTGCTATTTTATCAAAGTTCACGAAGAGATAATGGAAAAATGTCTGGAACGTAAACGCATCAAGACATATTATTCTGATTTTGAAGGCGAGATGAAATCGTTAGGAGCATGGGGCGGCGACTTTTTCTTGATAGCAACAGAATGGGACGAAGAAAAAGTAAAGCATTACTTTAATAACAAAGGACTTAATACAATTATAAAATACCAAGACATAGTTTTGTAAACATCACAAGATATTCATTCTGTTAGCATCTTGTTTCAAGAACACAAAAAACATCATACTAAACATAAGCAAACTTGAGCCTCCATAGCTTAAAAATGGCAATGGTATTCCTATAACAGGAACCAAACCTATTGTCATTCCGATGTTTATGATAAGATGGAAAAACATTATTGAAGCTATAGCATATCCATAAATTCTGCTAAATTGTGATCGTTGTCGTTCCGCCCGTAAAATTATTGTTATCAGAAAAGCGAGATAAAGCGACAATAGAACAAAAGATCCAAAGAACCCCCACTCTTCACCTATTGTACAGAAAATGAAATCGGTATGTTGTTCCGGAACAAAATTATACTTTGTCATCGTACCTTGCATATAGCCCTTACCCGACAAACCTCCCGAACCAATTGCAATCTTAGACTGATGGAGGTTATAACCAACACCATGAATATCCTTCTCCACACCTAATATGATGTTAATACGCGTTCTCTGATGAGGTTTCAACACGCTATTAAATACAAAATCCACCGAGAAAACCATGACAGATGCCAGTGAAAAAACCGCTATTAATCTCATGATGTTTTTTTTGTTTCTCTCAATCAAAAACATCATAACAATAAAAGCAACGGCTAAACCAATAAGAACATAAAACATTGAAAACCGTAGAGTTAACAAAAACAGAGTCACTACAGCCAATCCTATTAATAAAATATTACCCGACATACCTTCACGATAAAAAACAAATATAAATACAAGAAAAACGGAGGCAGATCCAGCATCAGGTTGACATAATATCAACAACATTGGGAAAAGTACCAAAGCACAAGCAATCATCTGTGTCTTTAGTTTTGAGAAATCCGTATTGACACCACCAAGATAATGCGCCACCGCCAACGCTGTTCCGAACTTAGCGAACTCGGATGGTTGGAACGAGAAACCACCAAATTGAATCCACGACTTAGAACCAGATATTGTGGTTCCAGCAATCAGAACATATATTAGAAACAATATTGATAATCCGTAGATTATATAAGCAAAAGTATTAAAAAACTTTGCGTCAATAAGCATGATCACAACACCTATGAAAAGACTCACCCCCAAGAACAGAGTCTGCTTGCCATAATACTGCGACATATCGAAGAGTTCAGGATGATTCTCATTGAAAGCGGCGGCGTAAATAGTTGATACGCCAATAACCACCAATGCAAGATACATCAACAGCAACCACCAATCTATTTTTCCTATTATGTTATTTCTTGTTGTCATTTTTTAGTTTAAAGTTTAAGGTTTAAAGTTTAAAGTAGTTTTAAAGTTGAATGTTCTTAAGTTTTATAGTTTATCAAAAATTAACCTTAAGCATTAAACCTTAAACCAGATTTTCAATTCTCAATGAATCGTTTTTCTTTTCTATTGTCTTTTATATAACCACGTAAATATTTCTCAATCATAAGACTTGCCATAGGTGCCGCCCATTGAGATCCGAATCCGGCATTTTCAACAACCACAGCGATTGCGATTTTAGGATTATCGGCAGGAGCAAAACCCATAAACAAAGAATGGTCGTCGCCATGAGGATTTTCTGCTGTACCGGTTTTGCCGGCCACCTGGATGCCATCTATTTTTGAAAAACGAGCTGTACCGCTTTCACCATCAAAGACTCGGCACATTCCTACCTTAACATCTTTGAAATGCTCCGCTTTTATATTGATAACTTTTTTTGTTGTCATAACAGAATCTATCGGAGAACCGTCGCTGAAAGATTTTATAAGATGCGGAGGATAATAGAATCCTTCATTACCGATGGCAGCCGCCATATTTGCCAGTTGCAACGGAGTCACGAGAATCTCACCCTGACCGATACTCAACGACCTAATTGTCAATGCATTCCATACACCTTTATACATCTTGTCATAGAAAGAACTTTTTGGAATATTTCCAGCCATCTCAGAAGGCACATCTGTTTTAAAAGTTGAGCCTAGTCCAAAACTCGTCACCAAATCATACCAATATTGATAAGCATCTTTCGATGAATCAAAACGAGCAGAAGCGAACATCTCCTTAAAAGTCTCCCAGAAATAAGGATTACAAGAATTCTCTATCGCTTCGTATAAGGCGACTGGAGAATTATGATAGTGCGTACATCTTATAGGTTGAGATTCAGTACCATCGCAAGGAAATGTCGAATTAGTATTCACCACACCACTTTGCAAGACAATCAAACCATTCACCATTTTAAATGTGGAACCGGGAGGATAGATGCCACTTGTTGCGCGATTCACGAGAGGTTTAAGAGTATCGTCAAGAAGTTTCTGATAATTCTCGCCACGCACTCTTCCAACAAGTTCATTAGGGTCATAAGAAGGACTTGTCACCATTGCAAGTATCTGACCGGTAGAAGGTTCTATTGCTACTATGGAACCTGTTTTATTTTTTAAGAGCGCCTCGCCATACGCTTGAAGATCCGCATCAAGACCAAGATAAATATCCTTACCAGCAACAGGAAGAGTGTCGAATTGTCCATTCAGAAAACGTTCTTTCTCACGATTATGCACATCCACAACAATTATTTTCATGCCTTTTTCGCCACGAAGTTCATTCTCGTAAAAAGACTCAATTCCCGACTTTCCAATATAGTCGCCACTTTTATAATAAGAATCACGTTCAATATCCTTTTTACCGACCTCACCTATGTTACCAAGAGTGTGAGCCGCAATAGGATAGGGATAGTTTCTCACGGAACGAGTCTGGAAATAAAAACCAGAATAATTATGCAGATTCTCAGCAATCTTACCATATTCTTCCTTTGTTATCTGTGCCATAAAAACAGATGGGCTAAATGTAGAATAACGTCGTGCCTTACGCATTTTTTCGTTGAACGATTCACGCGTAATATTCACGGATGAACAGAATGAAACGGTATCAAGATTCTTTACCTGGCGAGGAATCACCATAAGATCATAAATTGCCTCATTATAAACCAAAAGATTACCGTTTCTGTCAAAGATTTTTCCACGAGCAGGATATTGAGTTATATAACGAAGAGTGTTATTATCAGACGAACGCTTATACGATTGATCTATAATCTGAATCATAAACAATTTCACCAATAGAATCAAAACCGCGACACAAAAAATCGCAATGATGACATACTTTCTCGAAGAATAATTGACCCTATTGTTTATCATAAAAAAACACTCTAATTTCGGAGTAACAAAAATATAAAAATTACCTTATTTATTTGTCATTTGAAACGAAAAAAGTATTAAATTCGCAATTTGAAATTTTTATGTATATGCGCCATTTTATTAAAGTAGTTATAATTTCTTTATTTTTATTTTCATCCTGTACAAACAAACAGGATAGCGACATAATTATCAAAGAGTTTCAGAACAAAGAATGGTCTCGTTTTGAATATCTGGAAGGTGAAATAGACGTAAAGAAAACTCCTGTAAAATTCGATATTATCATGGAAGTTGTTGTTTCCGAACAATATCCAAACACTTATGAGATGCATCAAAAAGACGGAGATTTTTTGTTTAATCTGACAATAAGCAATTCAAACGGCATCTATCGTACAAATAATTACAGATTTAAACTAAAAAATAGTGAAGGTTATTGGAACGCCGAAAAGAAAGACGGATACTACACATTCCAACTTCCTGTTATAAGTGAAATGACTCTGAGCGACAGTGATATATATAAATTTACAATAGAAAACAAATACTCTAAAGATCCTCTACAAGGAATCAAAAGTCTGACATTGAAATACGAGAAATCTAATTAACATAGAAATTTTAATATTATGAAAAGAATAAGTTTGATATTATGCGCCATGACAATAATGGCAGTTACGATGTTCACCTCTTGCGTATCACAAAAGAAGATTTTGTATTTACAAAATGAAACAATGTTGAACGACAGTGTCTTCATGTCTATTGAATATGAAAACGAACGTAATTTCAGTTATAAGGTTCAACCTGGCGACAACCTTTTTATCAAAATCGCAAGTCTTGATGAGACGTTTTCCAAATACTTCAACTCGATGAATCAGGGAACTGCTATGAGTACTTCATCAACCCAATTCAGCAGCGGTAACCCTGCGATATATCTTAATGGATATAATGTTGGTGCTGACGGTAACATCGAACTTCCTTTCGTAGGAAAGGTATTGGTCAAGGACCTCACCGTTGATGATATTCAGGCTAAAATTCAGGAAATCATGAACGAGTATCTCAAGGAAACTGTTGTTTACGTAAAATTAGGATTGTTTAATCTGACAATTTTAGGTGAAGTTGCACGTCCTGGACAATATCAGGTTTATCAGTCGGATATTAATTTATTCCAAGCCATTGCCTTAGCTGGTAATGCTACGGATTTCGCTAATAAATCAAATGTGAAAATTATTCATCAGACACCAAAAGGTTCACAAATTGTTAGGGTAAATCTTAACGATGCTGATATATTATCATCTCCGGAATATTACTTAAAACCAAACGATATCATTTATGTGGAACCTCTAAAGACAAAACAGTTTGGTTTCACAAGCGTACCATATGGCACCATCATTTCAGCCATTTCACTCTTAGTGACCTGTCTGACATTCGTTGTTATATACATCAAACCAGTATAAATATAATACACAACATATTTTCCAATAATATAGATTGAAAACTTTAATTATATGATGAATAATACAGAATTACAAAACAATCCTCAATATCAAGAGGAAGAAACCTTAGACTTAAAAGTCCTTATCATCAAGATTCTCAGCTATTGGTATCTTTTCGTGATAGGCGTGGTTGTAGCATTAGTACTCGGTTTTATTTACAATCGTTATACGCCAAGTGTTTATCAAACATCAGCCTCTGTCTTCGTTAAAGAAGATAAGATGGGTATCGACCCTACATCAATGATGACCGGTCTCACATTCAAAAGCAACATAAACATTGACAACGAAATCGGAATACTTCAGTCGTTCTCATTAAGAGAAAGAACCATAAAGGAATTGGAGTTTTTCAATGTTTCATACTACGTAACAGGACGTGTTGCTACAAGAGAATTATACAAAGCAACACCTTTTAATGTTGAATTGGATTATGACACATTGCAAGTGGTAGGAAATAACTACCAAATAGAATTTTTGGACAATGAACACTATCGCATAAAATCAAAAGAAGGCAGAAAAAATGTTTATGACTATAGTACCGACAATAACGTATCCCCAATTGAATTGCCTGAATATGTAGGAGAATACAGATTCGGAGAATGGGTGAACAATGGATATAATAAGTTCAGAATCATACTTAACAGCAACTACAACCCAGACCCTGAAGAAGATTATGTTCCAAAATACAGTTTTACAATCAAGAGCAGATTGGCACTTATCAGTGAAATGAGCGGTTTGTCAATCGCACAAAGTACCAAAGAATCATCAATCTTAAATTTAACCATACAGGGAAATAACCCTGAAAAAATCACCGATTATCTTAATAAATTGTTAGATGAATATATGGAAAGAAACTTGGAACAGAAGAATCTCGTTTCTGAGAATACAGTAATCTTCATCGATGAACAATTGATAGGTATTCAAGATTCATTGCACAAGGCAGAAACCGACCTTCAGGTTTTCCAAGAAGGCAACGATTTCATGGACTTGGGAGCACAGTCAAGCGAGATGTTCAACAGACTTAAAGACATCGAAAGACGTAAATCTGAATTGGAATTAAGTGTTAAATATTATCAGAATCTTCAAGATTATATTAACAAAAACATTGATGATTTGGATAAACTTGTCGTTCCAAGTGCAATGGGGATTCAGGATCAGATGCTTAATAAACTCGTTCTGGAATTGGTAGCCTTATCATCTAAGAAAGCTGAACAATTGGCAACATTGGAAGAAAAGAATCCTATCATTCAAACAATAGATGTGCAAATTATACAGACTAAGAAACAGTTGTCTGAGAATATCGCTAACATGATCAATAACACCAATGTTACCATCGAAGAATTATCTAATCAGATTGCAGGATACGAGGAACAAATCAAGCAGCTTCCAACCACACAACGCGCTTATTTAGGTTACGAACGTAAATTCGCTTTGAACGACGAGCTCTATAAGTTCTTGATGCAGAAACGTGCAGAAGCACAAATCGTGATGGCAAGTAATAGTCCTGATAACAGTGTCATTGACGAAGCTCGCGTATCACGCTCAAGAAAAGTCGCTCCAAGAAGTATGATGGTTTATTTGGTTTGCATAGTATTAGGTTGCGGTATCCCGGCAGCATTCATATTCCTCAAAGAAATATTCAATGTTAAGATTCTTGAAAGAAGTGATATTGAAAAGATAACCAAAACACCTATCATAGGTCAGATTCCTTATACAAGTCCTAAAGACGCAAGTTCTAGTTCAACATTTGTGATAGACTCACCGAAATCGCCGGTATCTGAAGCGTTCAGATCTATCAGAACCAACATAGAATATATTGTACAAGGTAAAGAAAAATGCATATTCTCTGTCATATCCGACTCACCTGGTATCGGTAAGACATACATCTCCATCAATATGGCATCAATATATGCTATGTATGGCAAAAAGACATTGTTGGTTGGTATGGACCTTCGTAAACCACGTCTCTACCAAGAATTCGGCATCTCTAATAAAGCCGGTGTAAGTTCTTACTTGGCAGGAAAATCTTCAATAGATGAAATAATACAATCATCTGGCAAATTGCCTACATTAGACATCCTCACAGCAGGTCCTGTACCTCCAAATCCTGCAGAATTGATAGCATCAGACCGCTGCGCACAACTCTTCAAAGAATTAAAAGAAAGATACGATTATATCATCATCGACACGCCTCCTCTCTTGTGGGTAACAGACGCTTTGTTATTAATGAAATATGTAGACACTTCAGTGTATGTCGTACGTCAGGCTGTTTCCAATAAGAAAGCTTTCGAAACTGTTATCAAAGACTTAGAACAACGCAATCTCAGTGTAAGTTTGGTTGTTAACGGTATCAACTATCAAGGTGCTTATGGTTATCGTTACAGCTATGGTTACGGCGGATATGGTTACGGTTACGGATATGGTTACGGCAGAGGCTACGGTTATGGTCATGGTTACTATGACGAAGAACACGATCCTAACAAAAACAAAAAGAAACGTAAATAATAATAGTCATCATGACTAATGAAAAGGATGATAAGAAATGGTTCGCAATCTATGTAAAATCGAGAAATGAAAAGAAAGTTTTCAAACAACTCGAAGACATAGGCGTCGAATCATTTCTGCCTTTAATAACAAGACTGAAACAATGGAGCGACCGCAAGAAAAAAGTGGAAGAACCATTGTTTCGTTCTTATGTATTCTTACGTCATAATTTAAAAGACAGAAAAGAATATTACAAAATCATGAATATTCAGGGTGTAGTATGTTTCGTAACAATAGAAAAGAAACCTGTACCAATTCCAGAAAACCAAATCACAGCAATAAAAGAATATCTTAACGATACCGAACTCCAAGACTTCAACACCGATGATTTCAAAGAAGGACAACTAGTCAGAATAAAATCAGGACAGATGAGAGACCTCATCGGACGTTTTGTTCAAACAAAAGGCAAACATAACATTATAATAATTATCGAAATAGAAGCTGTAGGACAGTCGCTGCCTATCACAGTACCACGTTCTATGGTAGAAGCTGTAAGAATATCTCAATAAAACCATTTATGGAATTACAAGATCATTTTGAAAACCAAAAACACGAGTGGGAATCAGCATTACAAGTCAATGCGCCTACCGAGCAACCAATACAGGTCAATCCTAAGGCTTTAGAACGTATGATGGCGAAACGCCAGAAACTCATGCCTTTAGAATATTATGTAGATGGCATCCTAAAAGGAGATATCGTTATCTTAAGTAAAGCCATAACTCTTGTTGAAAGTTCTCTTTACGAACATCAGAAAATGGCTCAAGATATAATAGCTGCATGTCTGCCTCATTCCGGCAACGCAACTCGTCTCGGCATAACTGGCGTTCCTGGTGCAGGAAAAAGCACTTTCATCGAAGCACTCGGAATGGAATTAAGTCGTAACGGGCATAAACTTGCAGTACTCGCCATCGACCCTAGCAGTCAGCGTTCTAAAGGAAGTATCCTCGGCGACAAAACCCGCATGGAAGAACTCTCTCAACAACGTAATGTCTACATCCGACCTTCAGCATCGGCAGGAACACTCGGCGGCGTGGCTCGTAAAACACGAGAGGCAATAATATTATGCGAAGCAG
Source organism: Bacteroidales bacterium (assembly GCA_045606865.1). Classification (GTDB taxonomy): domain Bacteria; phylum Bacteroidota; class Bacteroidia; order Bacteroidales; family F082; genus Limimorpha. The sequence goes on along the minus strand of JAZUST010000085.1, from coordinate 23,902 downwards.
CAGGTTTCGACACCATCTTCGTGGAAACAGTAGGCGTCGGTCAGTCGGAAATTGCGGTATATTCAATGGTCGATTTCTTCTTATTAATATTAATAGGTGGAGCCGGTGATGAACTCCAAGGAATTAAACGTGGCATCATGGAAATGGCTGACGGAATAGTAGTAAACAAAGCCGACGGCGACAACATACAAAGAGCCAACCGCGCCATGGCAGAAGTGAAAAACGCTGTACACCTCTTCCCTCTCGCAGAATCAGGACAACCTGTCAACGTGATGACTTGCTCAGCACTGACTCACCACAACGTCCCTGAAGTATGGCAAATGGTTACAGAACACGTCGAAAACATCCGTAAGTCGGGTTATCTCGCAACAAAAAGAGCGAAACAAGATGTACAGACAATGTACGACAGCATCGAACAAACCCTACGTAATGACTTCTATCAAAATCAATTGATAAAAGATATGATAGCACTAACCGAAAACGATGTTAAAGAAAAAAGAACCAGCGCTTATATAGCAGCGCAAAATCTCCTCGAAACTTATTTTAAAATTTTGAAAAAATAATTAATGAAATATTATCATTATCCAACTTATTTACCTAAGTTCGTACGCATAAAATCGATTTAACAACTCATAATAAAAAGATATGAACACAAACATTCAAATGAATCCAAATCCGCTGGTACAATATTTATAGAAGTTTCAACGATACAACACTCCGCGCCGACTTAGGCAACGACACCGAGAAAATCATGAAACTCGTCAACGACAATATCCACGTTGGGTAATTGAAATTTGAAAGTTGAAAATTGAAAATTAAGAAATCCGCGGGAACTTAAATTCTCGCGGATTTCGTTTTATATAAATAGTCTCGGTATAACAAACAAATATTTATTATTCACTGACAGCACGTATTTGGCGTCCTAAATAACGACCGGTAACGCCTTTTATTTCAACACTTACGCCGTTTGAATTCTTAGCGATGAAAGCGTCAGCTTGATATGTCTTTGCAGAAGTAGCCCATTTAAGTCCGCTCGGAAGTCCTAAATCGACATATCTATAACCGGCAATCTCCTGTGATTGTTCCTCTCCACTACCGCCATTATTATCATCGCCTCCGTTATCGCCTCCGCATGAAACCATATAGAGACTCATAATAATGCATAATGCATAATTCTTAATGCATAATGATAGTTTTTTCATAAATCAAATTTTAGCAATCTTAATTATTAAATGATTTTGATAATCATTTTTTATCATAACGAAATAAATGCCTGATTTCAATTCGCTGATGTCGATGATTGAATTATTGTCGATATTTTCTTTTGCCAAAGTACATCTACCCATAATATCATAGATCTCAACATTGAGATTTTCACAATCAGTCTCTACATAGAAATGATTTTTAACTGGATTAGGATAGATGTTCAAATCAGTAAGATAATTCTCATCGAATCCAATACCTTTGATTAATTTGGTTGTAACAATAGTGTAAATATCAGGATTATCTTTCCATTTTGCGGTAATCTCCACCTCACCATAATCAGAGAAAGTCAGAATATTGTTTGCATCAATATTGACATTATCTAATGATGTTTCCCATATTATTTCAGCCTCTTTCAGAAATCTTCCTTGGTGAAAGACAAAGGCTTCCAGCTGATAGTTCTGTGTATTTATCTCTTTTGGCAGGTCTTTGATGACAACGACACTTTCTATTCCGTTTATTGAAGCATCAGGTTCTATGTCGATGGCTCCGGCTATTTCTGTAGATATTTCACCTATCCAGCCACCATCAGCCAACACTGCAGATTGTACCTTCACGAAATCTATTTCATCCAAATCGACGTAATTATTATTTTCGTCAATAGCCCAAGAGATGTCGAAAGCATCTCCGCCCGAGTTTTCTCTTTCACGGGTATAAGGATTGTCGGGAATACCGTAAGGTTCCTCTCCTCTCAGATTATTATCAACGTATCCGAAAGTGCGAGGCATGAAACTCACCATCTGCGGGTTTGTCATATCGACTCTGTTTTCCAGGAGCGTTCCTCTCAATGTATATTGGTTCGGATCTATCTCAGGAAAGGAATCCGCCATTGGATAATACGGCTGATTATGATAGAAGTTAGCCAATATATGACCTGTGTTTCCGAGATTATCTTCCCAAGGAACGTCTTCTGCCACATCACTTTCAGGATTAAAATATGTGACTTCGTAATTCCTTATTGTTGTTGAGAAGAAATGGTCGCTTCCTGCGAGTTCATACCAAGTATCGTCTGGAATTCCGTTAGAATTTTCATCTTTCATCACATAAACAATTCCAGGCTCAGCCGTGAGTGCATGGTTTGTTCCTGGCATGGCATTAGGATTTCCGAAAATGGTAAAATCTACTCCGTAAGGATTATCCGGATGATTCTCCACAGGATTTTCAAATTTAAATACCACATAACCTCCGAAAGAACCGAGAGTCAGACATCCTGTCAGTCCGTTCATTATAGAATTAGTAGATATTATCGGCGAGCCAGCCGTCGATGTATTGACGAACTGTCCCGGTGCAGGAACATATTCCAATACATCAACGATATACTGAGCTCTTAACAATAAAGATGTGAGTAAAAAATAAGTTATGATGATTAGTTTTTTCATTATCTTAAAACTATTCTCATTGGAACTTTATTACCATTAACTTCAAGCAACAAGGTATAAAATCCTGAAGGATAAGATGACAAATCTACAGATGAAGATTGTAATTTTTGAGAAGCTATTTTTTGTCCCATCATATTATATATCTCAACGGATTCAACATTTGCTTCGCTTTCAATATATACGATTCCGTCTGTAGGATTAGGATATAGTCTGAAATTCATTTCATATTCAGTTATGCTTTCACCAGCTGTCTTGGCACATGCTTCTTCCGATTTCTCAGATTCTATCTCATCATGAACAGCAGTCACTGCGAAGCAATATTCTGTATCATATTCTAATCCTTCTACAATATAAGATGTTACGCTTACAGTTGTCAACAATTCTTCACCTTGATAGATGTTATAACTCAGAGCCGTTTCTACGGCAGTCCATGATAGCGATATTGAAGATATTCCTTCTGTTGTAGCGACCAAGTCAGATGGAGCGATGAGATTTATTTCTTTGTATAACAATGTTAGAGGCAAGCCCCATGCACCGGCTATGATACCGTTGTCTTTTCCTCCATTCATGAAGTTGCCTTTGGAATTTACCAATGTAAGACTTACGGCTGGGTCGTTGCTATAAGCCAATATCTCGAAGTTTTCATTATCACCTTCATTTCCGTTCCACATCACGACATTCTTGACACCTGTGGCATAATCGCTGAAATCGAAGAAGACATTACCGGCTTCATCGACATCTGTATCGTAGGCACCAGCTGGAATTGAAGATAGAATTGTTGCATCATCTAATGTCAATATTTCAGCTGAGCTGTCGTTTATCACATTAATAACAGTTTCCATATCCCAGCGGTATAATTTTTCAGAACCGACACCTGATGTTGCGTAATATACATTACCTTCATCATCGATGCCTAAACCAGCAGAATAACCGCCTACATCGATAATTTTTCTATGATTATCATTACCCGATACATCCAGCAAGGAGATGCAGTTAGGATCAGACCAACTGGTGCTGTTAAGTCCTGATACCAAGATGTGCTCGCCTATGAATTCCATATCGAAATTACATAGAAGAGAATATCCTTCACTCCATGTTCCTGTCTCGATATTATACGAGAAAATCTCATCACCATTAGGACCGCTTGTGATACCATACCACAGAGTCTCTGTGTTGGGAGATAATTTCAAGAATGACGGATAAGTGTAAGTACCTGTCATATAATCCGGAAGAACGTATGTATCAAGAAGTTCATTTGTTGCAAGGTCGAAATGATAGATTTTGCTACCATCACTTGCATACAAATTAAATCCGTTGACATCAAACACAGAAAGGTTTGAATAGTCAGACAAAATAGTTTCCGTTACATAACCTTCGGAAGCATTTAAGATAGATTGAGCGTACATTGAAAATCCGCTCACGATCAAGAAGATCGTCACTAAAAGATTTTTTTTCATGATGTATAAATTTGTAATTAAAAAATTCCGCGTTTTAATTTACAATATCTGCCACGGCAGGTCTTCTGACTCATTCCTTGGTTGATGTGCCTTCCCATTATTGTGATGGCTCACTAACAGTGGCTTTGAACATCAACTTATTAGAGGTAACTTCTATAAATTCCACGTTTTAACAACCTTCGTCATTCACAAGATAAACTTTTTCGATATTTATGTTTTTTATTGGAATCTTTTCATTTTTCTTTCAATCACATAGCTCGCTATGCTCTTTCAGGAAAAACAAAAATCTTCTCAGATAAAAATTCATAAATCTTTCGAAAAGCAATTTATAGAAATCACCTAGAATTTACAGCAGCGGGGACTGTTATCGGATTTCACGATATTCCCTATTAATCCTTTCGGAACCGTTGCAAGTAAAAAGATATTTAAACTATGACAATGAACTTATTATATTTTAATCAATTTGTATTATTATTTGAAAACAACATAAATCCAGGGACTATTCCAGCTTCAAAAGATGTAACATAATCACCTTCTGAGGTATAACGCAACACGTCTCCATTTTGAAGATAATTCTTGACATCAGTAATGTAGATGTCACCATCGGTCGGAGAAATTGCTACATTGTAGAAAACATGCGTCTGACTATTGATAAAAGGCGTTGTCGGCAGAGTCTCATCATCAACAGACATTTTATAGAGGTCTAATGATTCAAAACCACCATTCAGGAAATATATGTTCTCTTTTAAGTTATCTATTACTAATGAAGAAGGATAATTACCTTGTTGGAAGTCAAAACGTTTCATAATCTGACGAGTCTTTGGGTTGATACAGAATAAAGCAGGTTCAAATGGAGGCATATAACCTCCGCCACACAAAACCCATACATTGTCGTTCTTATCCAGAACAATTGAATTTGGTTCTGCGCTGACTTCAACTTCGCCGACAAGTTCGTCTGTATTTACGTCAACAAACTGAACTGTCGAATTGGAAGTGTTAGGCTGATAAAAATTCGACCAGTTTGTCACTATGACTTCATCATCAACACGAAGCATTTTCTCTGTGGTGTTACCTAACTCTATAAATCCAGATTTCTGCATAGTCTCAGGATTGATAATCCATAAACCTGTCGATCCCAAATCAGAGACGTAAGCCTTATTCTTATTTATTGATATTATATGACGTGGCGAAGTGAGATCTCCCAATTTAGCTTTGTATTTCATATTCTCAGGATTCACCTTATATATATATCTGCTGTTATTTACAACGATATACATTCCTGTTTCGTCAATCATTAGAGAATTACCGACATCACCCAAAGGAGCCATATTCACTCTGTAGAACAAATTGTTTTCTACGCTATCGGCTTCAGGGTCATAGAACGTAAGCGAGGAATTAGCGTAAGTAAATGTTCCTTCGTTCAGGATAAATAATCCATTAGCGATAGAATGTTCTTGTGTTGGTGTTGGCACAGATTCTTCTCCACAAGAGAATAGAAACAACAATCCAATGATAAAAATTTTATAAAAACTTTTTTTCATGATGTATAAATTTGTAATTAAAAAATTCCGCGTTTTAATTTACAATATCTGCCACGGCAGGTCTTCTGACTCATTCCTTGGTTGATTTGCCTTCCCATTATTGTGATGGCTCACTAACAGTGGCATTAAACATCAACTTATTAGAATTTACAGCAGCGGGGACTGTTATCGGATTTCACGATATTCCCTATTAATCCTTTCGGAACCGTTGCGGGTGCAAAGATAGTGATAAACTCTGAACCCTGAACGATGACTATGAACTTTTTTTTTAATGATATTTTTTATATTTTTGTCACTGCTTAAATCTTTTATATTTATGAAGAAATTACTTACAATATTGCTGATTTTGCTCACAAGTAAATTGAGCGCGCAATCGTATGAACTTGTCATACAGATGAATGATAACAGCGAAGTATCATGGAATTCAGAATCGTTAAGAAATATTTATTTTGATGGTGAAACAACTCTCATCGTAGTGGAAAGTGAAAATCTATTAACGCATTCTTACGAACTTGCCGACATCAAGAAATTATATTTCACGTCGGGAAATGCCATCACTGAATTTAATAATGACAATGGATTTTTCGTCTATCCTAATCCGGCAAAAGACAATATTAGAATAATCGGTATTGAAAACCAGGATATAGAGATATTTTCTGTCGATGGAAAATCGATGTATAAAGGAGAATATGATGGTTCGTTGAATGTCTCAGATTTCCCTGAAGGAACTTATATCATCAAAACAGATTGTCAAACCTTAAAATTTATTAAGTTATGAAGAAGTTGTTTTTAATTCTATTATTAGGTTTGATAACAAATTTATCCAACGCACAAAATGCGATGTGGATTTATTATTCTAACGGAACTGTGTCAACATTTGAAATCTCAGAAATAGATTCATTAAACTTCAGTCAGAATATGATTGAGATGTTGTTATATCAGAATGGAAACAATAATATCATTTCCGTCTCCGAAATAGACAGCATTATTTTTAAGCCGGCGCACGACATCGAACCAAACACAATTTACGTCGAGTTTAACAATAATGTCGCTACAGTAAGACATGAGATAACATCTGAAGATTTCACCGTTAATGTTGATGGCGCTAATGTCAGTATCGTTAACTCTTCTATAGAAAATCTGAATTATTATCTGAGCGGAACATCAAACGACGGTTCGTTTTCTTTGGAAAGTGAAGTCGCTTACAACCTGATTCTTGACAATATAGAATTAGCATCAACATCAACCGTTCCGCTGAACCTTACCAAAAATGTTGAGAGAAACATTATGCTTGCCAATGGTTCTGTAAATGTTTTAACAGACAATAGCGACAGCGATGGCAAAGCCGTCATCAACACAAAAGGAACTACCGACATCAGCGGCAACGGAACGTTGACAATCAACGCAAACAAGAAACACGGAATCTCATCAGATAACGACATTAATATGAATGGTGTGACTTTAAATATAAATCATACCGCCGATGCATCAAAAGGTTTGAAGTCAGATTGCAATATTTCACTTACAGATTCCGACGTGACAATAGTCTCATCCGGAAGTCTAACTTTGGAAGAATTAGACTTAGGTTATGATCCGACATATTGTACCGCCATCGGTGCCGACCTTAACTTTGAGATGAACGGAGGCTATCTTTCCATCACTCTTCCTGAAAGCAACGTCGCCGGTCGTGGAATAAAAGTCGATGGAAACATCACAATCTTCGATGGAAATATAAATATCGTCTCACATGGTGGTGGCGATACTTATACAAACTCCGACGGCGAGATTGATTCTTATAAGTCATCATGTATCAAAGCTGACGGCAACATTTATTTTTACGATGGAAACATCATCTTAGAAGCTACGGGTGCTGCAGGCAAATGCGTCAATGCAGATGGAGAGATTCATCTTGGAAAAGAAAACGAAGAGAACACATTGGTATTAGATTTAAAAACGACGGGTGAGAAATTCTATGAATCAGGTTATGGAGAAGACGCAGATTATGCAAATCCGAAAGCGTTGAGCGCAGAAGGCAATCTTTATGTTTATGGCGGCGACATCAACATTTACACAGAAAATGACGGAGGCGAAGGTCTTGAAAGTAAGAATACAGTCTATATCATTGATGGACATATCATCATCGATACATACGACGATGCCATCAACGGAAAGTCGCATATTCAGATTGACGGAGGAACATTATACGCAAACTCAAGAGGCAACGACGCCATCGACTCTAACGGAACCATTACCATCAACGGAGGTCTTATCGTAGCGGCAGGACAACAAGCTCCTGAAGGAAGTTTTGACTGCGACAATAATACATTCAAGATTACAGGAGGCACTGTCGTTGGTATTGGCGGGCATCTCTCAAATCCGACAGCATCAGCATGCACGCAACGTTCTCTTGTTTATAGCGGGATCACCAATGGAACTGCATTACAGATTGTTGACAGTAACGGCAATGCATTGTTGACATATCAAGTTCCGACATATAGCGGAGGTCCAGGTGGCGGAGGTCCGGGCGGACCAGGCGGTGGTGAAGGTCTGACCTTATTATTCACTTCAGCTGATTTACAGGAAGGCAATATCACCGTAAAACAAGGCGGAACTATATCGAGAGGAGAAGAGTTTTATGGTTATTACACCGGAGCAAATTATTCTGGAGAAACAACATCGCAAGATGTGACGATTTCCGGAATGGTAACGACATTCGGCGGTGGCGGAGGTTGGCCTCCGTTTTAAGCCTTCTTCTTAGGAAACATCTTTTTAATTCTTAACAATATCTTTCCTAAATTGCCGCCTGCAACGACAAAAGTAACGGATGTTATTACAAGTATCAACCCCAATATGATTCTTGGTGTCAAGACTTCACCGAAGATGACGACTCCGAAAAAAACAGCAGTTACTGGTTCAAGAACTCCGAGAATTGCAGTCGGAGTGGAACCTATACATTGAATGGCTTCCGTTGTACATATCAATGATATTATGGTTGGAAATATCGCCAACGCCAAGATATTACCCCAAAGATACCATTGTTCCGACGATGGCATATTAAGTTCTCCTGTAATCAAGGCTCTTATGGCAAAGATAAACCATCCGATAGTCAGAACATACATCGTGACTTTGATGGTCGCCATTCCTTTAATCCTCGATTTGTTTATGTAAACAATATAAATTGAATAAGATAATGCAGAACCGAGAACAAAAAGCAGACCTTTCATACTTATCATCGCACCGTCGCCGCTCTTGCATAACAAAGCGATTCCTATCATAGCGACGGCAATGCACGCCATTGTCATTTTAGATATTTTTTCCTTAAAGAAAATAAACATTATCAGAGCCACCATGATGGGATAAACGAACAATATCGTTGAAGCGACACCGGCATCCATGTGATTATAACTCGAGAATAATGTTATTGACGACATGGCGAACAAAACACCTAATATTAATAAAGGTGTAATGTCATCTCTCTTGATGGAAAAATCGCGACGTCTTAACTTAAGCATTATCGCTAAAATTGGTATCGCGAACAAATATCTAAAGAAAAGAACAGAAAAAAGATCCATTCCGCCATCATAAAGAGGAAGCGCGAACAATGGATTCATACCGTATGTCGCTGCAGAAATAGCAGCTAAAATATAACCTTTGACTTTAGTATTCATAATACAAAAACATGTTTGCAAAGATAGGAAAATAATATCTGCAATCAGCATATTAAACGTGTGAAATTCATTGATTTTTCGTATATTTGCAAACATTAAATTAATTTACTATGAGAAAATACATTTTTATTCTAATCACATTACTAATTACAAAATTAGGTCTTGCACAAACACCTAACATCGCATTTCATTCATGCAGTCCAGAGACAATAACTGCAAATGAAGAAATAGAACTCGTCATCACATTAATCAACAACGGTGATGTCGCAACAGACAACAACACTATTGTCACAATCACGAGCGACGATCAATACATGACAATTATTGACGACACCGCTGTTTATGGAGTTATGTCACCAGGCGAAACACAAGAAGGCACTTTTAAGGTGATGTTAAATCCTATGATTCCAGCCAACCATACCACATCAATAGATTTCAAGGCATCTTTGGAAGGCAGCAGCGTAGTTTCAAGTGCTTCCTTCGACTTTGAAAAAGGAAGACAAGATTGGACATACATTGATGCCGACGGCGACGGTTTCGACTGGATTGAATCGGGACCTAAATTAGGCGTTGGTTACGGACATAATGGCGGCAATTGCATGTTCTCACAGTCATACGACAACTATTTCGAGATTCTTTATCCAGACAACTATCTGGTATCGCCTGAAAAATATCTTATCGGTGAGAACGCACAAGTTACATTCTGGGCTTGCGCTCAAGATATGAATTATCCGGCAGAACATTTCGGTCTGGCAATATCATCAGAAAGCAACACTTCCGACAGCGACTTCACAACAATAGCCGAATGGACAATGACCGCCAAGAATCAGAAAGATCAAGGCAATTGGTATGAATATAGCGTAGATTTAAGCGAATATGAAGGTCAACAATTATGGCTTGCTTTCCGTCATTTCGATTGCTTCGATGAATATTTCCTCGCATTAGACGATGTTGAAATTGAAAATATCTATCAACCGATGTCATGGATAGGCAGAATAAACCTCACATCCGACAATCCTTCTCCAAATATCGTTGTAGATTCTTATTCGCCGGCAACAATACTTCCGGGCGATGAATTGAATCTTGATGTAACTTTTATCAATAACGGACCAAAAGCTAATCTTTCATCTTCTAATGTAGTTCTATCTACCGACGACCAATATCTGACAATAGCAGAAGGAACCGCATCATTAAATCCGATGAATCCGGAAGAGACACAGACTTGCGTATTCCCTGTCTCAGTAGATGAATCTGCTCCTAATGGTCATGAGGCAGTCATCAATATGAATGTGAAGCCGCAGAATGCAATCGGCGATGAAATTAGTTTCACATACGAATTTGAGAAAAACCTCAACGGATGGACTACAATAGACGGTAACAATGACGGACATTTCTGGTATCATACTTCTGAGACAGACCCTCACGATGCCATAATGGTAATGTCACATTCAGGCAACGGTCATCTTATGAGCGAGTCGTATTGCAACGCTGTCATGTCGCCTCTCGCACCGGACGATTATCTTGTCGCTCCAAATCTTATCGGCGCAACAGAAAACACAACAATTAGTTTCTGGGCTTGCGCTCAAGACGAAGACTATCCTAGCGAACATTTCGGTGTGGCAGTCTCAACAACAGGCAATACCAATGCGGAAGATTTCACGACGATAGCCGAATGGACAATGACAGCAAAAGAAACACGCGCCGGAACATGGTATGAATACACAGCCGACCTCAGCGAATATGCAGGTCAATTTATATGGGTCGCATTACGTCACTTCAACAGCAGCAACATCTTTATCCTGTGCGTCGACGATATTTCCATCAACAATTTCGTCAGATATATGGAATTCAACAGCACTTTCAATATTACAATAGGTAACGTATCGATAGCAGAAAATGAAATTACTTCTGAAATATATCCTAATCCTGTCGATGACAAACTTTATATAAATTCTAAAGATAATATAGAAGAGATAGAGATTTATAATTTACTCGGTGTAAAACTACATAGCGAAACTATAAGTCAAGGAAATGAAAACATGATAGATATGAGTGGTTTCGAAAGCGGATTATATCTCGTAAAAATTAAAACAGATAAAGGAACTGAAACATTAAAAATTAATAAGAACTAATGATAACATAGACGTATCAATGAATAACCATCTGATGCGTCTATTTTTTTAAATTAAACATTTATGAAAAAATATCTATTCCTGATTATTTCAATTTTGTTTGCAAATCTTACTTATGCTCAAACAAGCGGCGTCATTGAAGAAGAATTGCAAGAAGTCTTGAATCAAAAAAGCGATGACTTGATAAGTGTCAATATTATTTTCAAGTCGCAAGCCGACACTCGTTTGTTTTCAAAAATCGATGCTGAAACAAGAGCTGAAAGAAGAGAGATGATAATTGAAGAGTTAAAATCTTTCTCTAAAAAAAGTCAGACAGATGTGATGTCTATTATCGAGGCAGAAGAAAGAAACGGCAAAGTCGCTAAAATCAGAAACCACTGGTTGGTGAACGCCATCAATTGTGAACTCAGTCGCGATGTCATTTATCAATTATCGACACATCCCGACATTGCTATTATTGGTTACGACAAAAAAGTTTTTCTACTTGAAGATTCGCAACTCGTGAAGAATTCGGAAAAACAAACAATCAGCGAGAAAGCTGTTCAGCCTCACATCACGCATATTAACGCCGATGATGTATGGGATTTAGGTTACACCGGAAAGAATGTTCTTGTTGCTTTAATCGACACAGGTGCCGACATAAATCACATCGATTTGAAAGATAATCTTTGGGATGGTGGCGATGAATTTCCGAATCACGGATATAACACATACGAAGACAATCATAACATCAACGATGGATTTGGTCACGGCACACATTGTGCAGGCATCATCTGCGGCAACGGAACATCAGGAACACAAACCGGCATCGCTCCAGACGCAACGATAATGGTCGTTAAAGTTATGGACGACGGCGGTTACGGAGGTGCGAGCGGCATCTGTTCAGGTATGGAGTTTTCCTTGGAACACGGTGCCGACCTTTTCAATATGTCGTTAGGAATACCAAACGCATCCGTCTCAGCTAAGGAGATGTTACGCAACTCTTGTATAAACACAATGCAGGCTGGCATCGCCGCCACTGTTGCTGTCGGCAATGAAGGTCAGTTGCAGATATCATTTCCTGTTCCGAGAAACGTAAGAACACCGGGCGCATGTCCTCCACCATGGATTCACCCTGACCAAGAAAGCAACATTGGGGGAACATCATGCTGTATAGCAGTCGGTGCAGTAGATTTCAATAACAACCATGCACCTTTCTCATCAAACGGACCTGTCACTTGGGAGGAGACATCATTCGGCGACTATACATACGAGCCGGGCATCGGACTCATCCGTCCCGACGTTTGCGCTCCAGGTGTGGGAATATTGTCGGCAGACCCTTTCAACAGCAACGGTCATACTACAATGGACGGGACATCGCAGGCAGCACCATGTGTGGCAGGAATTATCTGCCTTATGTTGGAAAAAAATCCCGATTTGTTACCGGAAGATATCTGTAGAATCTTAGAGACAACAACATTGCAACTCACTGATGATAAAAGCAATCTGACAGGATCAGGACTTGTTGACGCTCTCGCCGCGATAGAAAATGTTGAAGGCGACGATGAAATAGAAGAATGTGACGCACCAACAAATCTGATTGCAAGCACCATAGACGAATATTCAATAGCATTGTCATGGAATGCTGCATCTACGGCAGAAAGTTACGACATCTATCGCAACAACGATTTCATCAAAAACGTAACATCAACTACTTATAATGATGGAGAACTGAATCCGGCGACAGAATATTGCTACACCGTTGTTAGCGTATGCGAAAATGGAGAGTCGGAACATTCAAGTCAGGCTTGCGCAACGACAAACGAATTGATAATACCTTGCGACACTCCAACAAATCTCGAAGCGACAGTAGAGGAAAATCCAGCCGATTTCGATTATAATTTCAAGGTGACTTTGACATGGGACGAAGTCGAGAACGCCGAATCATATATAGTGTATATGAACGGTGAAAAAATGGATGAAACAGATACACCTTTGTACATATACGGTTGCGATGAAGAGAAGACAGCGGAGTTTTCCGTTATGACAAAATGCGAAACCAACGAATCAGAAATGTCGGAGACAATTTCTGTAGAGATAAAATTTTTAGACTTGGCTGAATATGAGAAGTTTTTTGAAATATATCCGAATCCGGCCGATAACATACTTCATATCAGTACCAATGAAAAAATTAATGAAGTGGAAATATACAACATTGTCGGTGTTTCTATGTTTAAAGCGATAGACAATGTCAACAATATTGACATCACAGATTTATTCGGAGGAATTTACATCGTCAAGATAAGAACAGATAAAGCAGAGATAATAAAACGTATCATAAAAAAATGATTTTAGAAAAAATTAAAAACACTTTTATTTTTCCGCAAAAATCCGTATCTTTGTAAAGTAAAAAATTAACGTCAATGAAACTTAAGACAACATATTTAGGATTAGAACTCAACTCCCCTATAATCGTGAGCAGTTCTACTTTGACAGGCAGCGTCGAAAGCATAAAAAAATGTGCTGAAGCAGGTGCTGGCGCAGTCATATTAAAGTCTATCTTTGAAGAACAGATTTCATCAGAAATCAAACGTGAAGAAGGCTATACCGACGAAGATATTTATGACGCATATCCTGAAGCACAAGAATATCTCAACACCTATATGCGCGGTTCTGAGATAGAGATTTATGAAAAACTCATCCGTGAAACAAAAAAAGTTGTCGACATTCCGGTTATCGCAAGTATCAATTGTTCCGATGAAGGCGAATGGATTAAAATCGCAAGAGAGTTGCAGGCAGCCGGTGCCGACGCTCTTGAACTTAACATCGCGATAGCAGCTTTCGACAGAGACATCGACCCTCGCAAGATCGAAGAAGAATATGTAAGCATCTTTAAAAAAGTTGAGAAGAATATCAAAATTCCGGTCTCAGTGAAACTCGGTGACCACTTCACCAACATCAGCCGCGTTGCTTTCAGCTTATCAAAAGCAGGTGCTAAAGGACTTGTACTCTTCAATCGTTTCTATAATCCTGACATCAATATAGAAAAGATGAAAATGGTTCCAGGCAACTCGATTTCAGCACCGGAAGAAAACCACAACACTCTCCGTTGGATTTCCCTCTTGTCGTCACAAGGAATCCCATGTGAACTTTCAGCTTCAAGAGGTGTTTATACAGGAGAAGACGTAGTGAAACAAATCCTCGCCGGAGCTAAGACTGTTCAGGTCTGCAGCACACTCTATCGCAACGGCATCGAATATATAAAACAAATGAACGCCGATGTTGAAGCATGGATGGACAGACATAACTTCACAAATGTTGAAAGTTTCAGAGGAATAGCAAATAAAAAAGAAGATATAAAAGTCGCAGAACGTCTTCAATATTTAAGAAGAAACTATGACTTACATTAATAATATTATTGTTTAACTAATTTAAAATTTAAAAAGATGAAAAAATATGTATGCGACGTATGCGGTTACGTCTATGACCCAGAAGTAGGTGATCCAGATAACGGTATTGAACCAGGCACTCCATTCGACAAACTTCCAGCAAGTTGGGCATGCCCACTCTGCGGTGTCGGAACAGATAATTTCTCATTGGAAGATTGATGTTCAAAATCCTTTATGGACACAAATGCTCTTTTTAAGATAGGATACGGACTCTACGTCCTAACTTCTAACTATGAGAACATAGATAACGGCTGTATCATTAATACTGTAATCCAAGTCACTGACGAACCATTACGTATAGCCGTAGTTGTCAATAAAAAAAATTATACGCACGAGCTCGTTCTTAACTCGTGCGTATTTAATTTGTCGATGCTGACAACAGAAACGCCGTTCAAGGTGATAGAACATTTCGGTTTCCAAAGCGGAAAAAACATCAATAAATTCGCCGACTGCGAACAAGAATACCGCTCGAAAAATAATGTTCTATACATTCCTAAATACACCAACTCATACATCTCTTGCCACGTTGTAAGTCATCAGGACTTGGGAACTCATACCATGTTCTTCGCCGATGTTGTAGATTGCGAAGTAATATCAAACAAAGAATCATTGACTTACAGTTACTACCAGAACAATATCAAACCTAAGAAAGAAACTAAAGGCAAAAAAGGATGGTATTGCAAAGTGTGCGGCTGGGTTCACGAAGACGAGAATCTACCAGACGACATTATCTGCCCTTTGTGCAAACACGGCAAAGATGCTTTCGAGAAAATTGAAGATGACAAAACAACAGAACAAGAAACAAAAATAGATATTGATATGTTGAAAATTAATCTGACCGACAACATTTACTACGTCGGTGTTAACGACCGCAAAACCGAATTATTTGAAAATCACATGGAACTTCCTAACGGAGTTTCATACAACTCATATCTCATCGTCGATGAAAAGATAGCTCTCATCGACCCGGTGGAAGTAAGCTTCATGGCTGAATTCCTCTTCAAAATTAAAAGCGTTATCGGTGACCGTAAAATCGATTATCTCGTGATAAACCACGACGAACCTGATCATAGCGGCGCAGTTCGTGCCATCGTTCAAGAATATCCTGACGTACAAGTCATCGGCAACGCAAAGACATTCGCTCCTTTGGAAGCATTCTATGGTCCTTTGAACAACAAGAAAATCGTTGCTGAAGGAGAGACATTATGTCTTGGCAAACACACACTTCAGTTCTTCATGGTACCTATGTGCCACTGGCCAGAATCGATGGTGACTTACGAACAGACGAATAAGATATTGTTCTCTAACGATGCTTTCGGCGGTTTCGGTGCTCTCAACGGATGCATCTTCGACGACGAAGCAAACTTAGATTTCTACGAAGACGATATGCGTCGTTATTATGCCAACATCGTTGGTAAAGTGGCTGGACAAGCTGTCAAGGCTGTTCAGAAATTAGGACCATTAGACATCAAGATGATCGCTCCATCACACGGTTTGGTATGGCGCAGCAACTTGCACTGGGTTCTCGACAGATACGTCAAATGGAGCACCGGCGAAAATGAAGAAGGCGTCGTTTTGGTTTACGGCTCGATGTACGGCAACACAGCTCTCATGGCAGACATCATTGCAAGAGGCGTGGCAGAAGCCGGCGTTAAGAACATCAAGATTTACGATGTCGCAAAGACAGAAGTGTCACACATCATCAGCGATATATGGAAATATAAAGGTTGCGTAATAGGAGCCTGCGCTCACTATGGCAGCGTATTCCCTAACATGACATTATTATTACACGAGCTCACAGAGTTCAAGCCGATGAATAAAGTCTATGGCGTTTTCGGCGGCATGAGCTGGGGCGGCGGCGGCGTGAAATATATCAACGGCGTGATGGAAAAGAACCAATGGCAACGCGTGGCAGAATCTGTTGAAGTGAAAGGCGCACCATATCGTCCGGAAGATGTTGAAAGACTTTATAATTTAGGAAAAGCGATAGGAGAAGCGGTGAAAGCAAATTGAAAATTGAAAGTTTAAAACTATAGGTCGTGGCAAACCACGACCTTTTTTATATAAGTAGTAAACAAGTCAGGGTTCAGAGTTCATCGTTAAAAAAATTTGTATATCATTAAAATAATCTATATTTTTATACACTGAATTAATAAACTCAATAATCATGATAACTTTTGAAGAAGACATTCGTAATGAAAATATCAAAGACATCGCCAAGATGTTAATGACAGCAGCACGCACTGCACCAAAAGCAAGAGGAACAGACAATCTGGTTCTGGCTCTTGCTACCGACGAAACAATAGTTACAATTGCAGAAAAAATGAAACAACTTGCTGTTGAACGTAGTATGGAGTTCTTAAATCGCGATGCTGAAAATATTTTACAATGTGGCGCTGTTGTTCTTTTCGGAATGAAGATAAGTCCTCTCGGTTTAAATTGTGCTGCATGTGGTTTTAATACATGTGGCGAAAAACCTAAAAACGTTCCTTGTTTCTTTAACGCCAACGATTTAGGAATAGCAATAGGTTCAGCAGCATCTCTCGCAGCCGATATGCGCGTCGACAGTAGAGTGATGTTTTCCGTTGGACAAGCTGTCTTAGATCTGAATCTTATGCCGGAATGCAGCATGGTGCTGGCATTACCTATCGCAGTAAAAGGAAAAAGCATATTTTTTGACAGAAAATAATTAGAATGACGATAAACGATTTAAAAGAAGTATTATTAAATAATTTTAACACTATCGTCATATATAAAAGTGACGCCTCCGTAATTGTATCCAATGACAGAGGCGTTGCTCCTTTGATGAAGTTGCTGAAAGAAAATAAATCACAACTTAAAGATTCTATTGTAGTTGACAAAGTTATAGGTAAAGCAGCTGCATTACTTATGGTTTACGCAGAAGTTAAAGAAGTGTATACTCCTGTAATCAGTAGTCCTGCGTTAAAAATTTTTAAGAATAATAACATAATAATTCACTACGACAAAGAAGTGGAAAGAATCATCAACAGAAAAGGAGATGGTTTATGTCCGATGGAAAGTCTCTGTCTTGAAATTGAAAATCCAGAAGAAGCATACTTTAGAATTTTAGAATTGCAAAATTAAGATTCTACATCAGTTTCTGATAAAACTGCCACCATTTATCGGGAAGTTCGTTTTCCATTGTGAGTTCATAATCTTCACGAGAGCAAGGAATATAATGATGACGCTCATATTTTTCACGATTCTGACTTTTAAATGATAGGTCCATCCACCATTTTCCGCTAACTTTATGACAAAGGAAAATAATTTCATCTTCAATATCATCCATTTTAACAATATAGCGCTTGAAATCTTTGCTGTCATGAGTCGGAAAATCATCCATTCTAATACTGAAACCCTCTAAAAAATACCATATCATTTGAGATAAAGTATTTGCCGTTATATTGTTAACATCATATGTTGGATTATATTCGAAAAAACCTATAGAAGTTAATTTTGGATTAAGACCTGCATAACGAGTCATTTTACAACCATCTTCAGAAGAAAAACCATTAGGAGAATTATATTTTACTCCTGGAGCATCGGCAGCACAAAATGCTGAAGTATCAATAGTTACAATATCTGCATTACGTAATAATGGCTCAGTAATTTCAATGTTATTTTTGATTTTTCCTATCCTATGAACATCAAAAAGAAGTTGTTTCATTAAATCAACACTTTGATTATCTACATAATATGATTGATAACCTATATTTGTATAATTGAAAAGGAAATTAGGTTGATGGAGAATAATATAACTTAAATAAGAATTAGAATTCAGAAGTTCATTATCTTGTCCTATATCGAATCTAGAATCTATAGAAGTGATGTTCACTAACTTACCTGTATTTTCATATACTTGGTAAATAGGATATGTTAAATCTTGACTTCCGCCTAAAATAATAGGAACTATACGATATTTCATCAAAGTTGTGAATACATTATTAAGGGCAAAATAAGTATCTTCAATATCAAAACCAGTTTTAATATTTCCTAAATCAATGATACTTAAATCATTCCAATGATAAAAAAGTTGATATAGAGATTTTCTTATTGCATTTGGCGCATATTTGCAACCTTCATTACCGAAAGAATTTCTGTCTTCTTCAACACCAATAATTGCAAGTTGAAAATTTTCCAGATCAGGAATATCAACACCTTCTTTATATATGGTAATATTATTTCCTATTTGCTTTGGATGATACAAATTACAACTATCTAAAAATTCTTGCTTTATATTATTAAGAAAAACACTGATTTCCATTATCTTATATTTTAAAATATTCTTTTTCAAAGTTATAAAAAAATTTATTTTACATCCTAAATTGTTAATTATGCATTGTTATTTTTTTCATAACTTTGCATTATGAAAATTCTATTTCTTGTAATTGGAAAAACCGACGAATCTTATTTAGAAACAGGTATCGGTAAATATATCAAAAGGTTAGAATATTATATTCCTTTTGAAATGAAAGTGATTCCAGATATTAAAAACCGAAAATCATTAACCGAAGAACAGCAAAAAAAAGCGGAAGGTGAATTAATATTATCACAGTTAAATTCTGGTGACGACTTGATTTTATTAGACGAAAAAGGCAAGACTTTCTCTTCTGTTAATTTTTCACAATGGATTGAAAAACAAATTAATACTGGAAGTAAAAGAATAGTATTTGTCGTTGGTGGACCTTATGGGTTCTCTAAAGATGTTTATGAAAAATCTAAATTTAAAATCAGTCTTTCTGAAATGACATTCTCACATCAGATGGTACGACTAATTTTTATTGAACAACTTTATAGAGCATTTACTATCATAAAAGGCGAACCATATCATCATGTTTAGTGTTTAATTACTAAAGATTTATAATAAAAATATATTCTTATATAATTTAGCAAGAAAAAATAAAAAATAAGTATTGACAATGTTTCAAATATTTAGTATATTTGTGACTCATTTTTTGCAAATTTATTAACTTTAAAATTTAACTATATGGAAAACTTAATTGAATTATTGAAGCAACAACAAGAAGGCTACGATGATATCAAAGCTGAAAAAAAACTTAGTTTATTTTATCACAAAGCACATTCTGCAGGTATAGAAACTTTCTTAGACGAATTCTTTGAATGGTTATTACTTACCAAACAGATGGATTATAAGGATATCATGAAAATGAATGATCATGATTTACATGATATGTACGAATTGGAATATAAAAAGAAATAATCCAAATGATAAAAAATATTAAGATTTTTTGTTTGTTAGTATTAAGCACTTTTGTAATAAGTGGATGTAACGAACCAAAGACAGAAATGACAACGACAGATGTTAATAAAACAGAAGAAATTGTCGTTGAAAATTTAATGACTAGACGTAGTGTTCGTTATTATAAAGACTCTCCTGTTCCGCAAGAGATTATGGATGTTATATTAAAATGTGGCATCCATGCTCCAAACGGAATGAACAAGCAACCTTGGGAAATAAGAATAGTCAACAATCAAGAGATGTTGAATGCGATGACTGAGGCATATTTGGAAGGTATGGATGAAAATAATCCACGATATCCAAAAAAAGATCCTAAATTCCGTAATATGTTCAGAAATGCTCCAACTGTTGTTTTCATAGCAATGGAACCAGGACTTTGCTCTCAAGTTGACTGCGGACTTCTTGCCGGCAATATGGTTAATGCAGCATGGGCTTATGGTATTGGTAGTTGTATCCAAATGGCACCAATGCAATTTATGAATTCCGAAGCAGGTAAACCTTTCCTTGAAAAATTATCATTCTCAGAAGGTTATGAATTTTTAATGGCAATAGGTTTTGGTTATCCAGACGAAAAACCAGAACTTAAACCTAGAAATAAAGATAAAATCAAGTACGTAAATTAATTTCATATTTTACCATACTTTTTTAAGAGGTTGTATATTAACAATCTCTTTTTTTATTTGGTTATACGATCTTATCCGGGTTTTCACTTATAAATGAACTCCAACTATTGAAAGATTTTTTTCCTTTAGGAATTTTGACATTCTTACTCTCATCATTTCCACCTATTATATTAATGTCTCGCTGGAAATAATGACATACAGCAGCAGCAGTTGCATCAGTAGCATCCAAAAATTCTGGCAATTGTTCAAACTGAATTATTTTCTGCAACATAAGTGCAACTTGTTCTTTAGATGCAGCACCATTTCCTGTTATGGATTGTTTTATTTTTCTAGGAGAATACTCAAAAATTGGTATGTCACGATATAATGCCGCTGCCATTGCAACTCCTTGTGCTCTACCAAGTTTCAACATAGACTGAACATTCTTTCCAAAAAAAGGTGCTTCAATGGCCAATTCATCAGGATGATATTCATCTATTATTTCTAAAATTCTTTCGAAAATTTTTTTAAGTTTTAAAGCCTGATTATCATACTGTTTCAACTTCAATACACCCATACGTAATAAAGATAAATGTTTGTCTTTCTGTAAAATCAAACTATATCCCATCACCATAGTTCCAGGATCGATGCCTAATATTATCCTTTCTTTGACCAATTTTTCTTATTTTTGTAAATCTAAATGAAATGAACAACAAAGCAAAAATAAGAAAATTAGCAGAACTAACAGTCAAAATTATAATAGTACTGTTAGGTGTTTTTATTTTGTATAAAAAATTGATTGTTAATCAAAATATTACAGATATATTAAACGAAATAAAAACATCTTTTACCAACAAAAGACAATTTGCTTTAATGATTTTAGCTTTTATTTTAGTTTCTCTTAATATTTATTTAGAAGCCATTAAATGGAAATTTCAAATAAAACCAATAGAAAATATAAGTAATTGGAAATCATTTCTTTCTATTTTTACAGGTATGACTGCAGGAATGTTCTTTCCTAATAGAATGGGTAATTTTCTTGGAAGAATTTTCATGCTGGAAAAAGGAGACAGAATAAAAGCGGCAATGGTAACTATAGTAGGTGGAATGGCACAAATGATTGCAACTGTTAGCATAGGATTGATTGCTGCAATATTTTATGTTAAAAAATATTTAGTTATAATATGTTTTGTTTCAGTTTTGGTAATTATAACTTTATTACTAATTTATTTTAATATCCATTTATTAAAATATTTTCAGATTTTGATTCCTAAAAAATTTAAAGAAAAAACAGAAGAATATTTAGAAGTATTTACTCTTTACAAGAAAACAGAATTATTAAAAATTTTAATAGTATCGTTTGTTAGATATTTCCTCTACACATTCCAATTTGTTCTTTTAATTTGGGCTTTTGGTGTACCTCTAACATATTTTAATGCTATGATACCCATCTCACTAACATATCTGGCTATGATGATCGTACCTTTCATTACTATTACAGAAATTGCAGTAAGAGGTTCTGTTAGCATAATGATTTTTGAAAAATGGTTGATAATGAATAATATTAATCATTCATTTGGAATGATGGTATTTTCTGCAAGTTCCATGCTTTGGATAATTAATATTGCAATTCCTGCTATTATTGGTTTATTCTTAACATATCGTTTAAAATTTTTCAGAGATAAATGAATTTTGAATTACTCCAAATATTGTTAAATATTGTCTTAGTTATTTCTGCATCATATTTAATATGTATTGCAGCATTTACATTTGGTTTATTTAATTTAAGAGAAAAATTCTTAAATTTTAATAAGAATAATATAGTTAAAGTATCAGTTTTAATAGCAGCTAAAAACGAAGAAAAGAATATAGAAAAATTATTAGAATCACTTTATAATCAATCTTTTCCTAAAGAATATTTTGAAGTTTTAATAGTTGATGATCATTCTAATGATGATACAAAAAATATAATAAACAACTTCATTAATAATTATAAAGAAATCAACATAAAACTTCTTGATGCTGAATATGAAGGTAAAAAATATGCTATTTCACAAGCTTTACATACAGCAGTAAACGAATTAATTATAGTTACAGATGCCGATTGTGTACTAAATAATTTATGGATAGAAAGTATTGTTAGTTTTTATCAGGAAAAAAAATGCAAGATGATATTGGCGCCAGTGTTATTATCACCTGCAGAAAACTTTTTTGAAAAAATGCAAGTTCTTGAACATCTTAGTTTAATAGGAAGCACTGCAGGTTCGGCAGCAATAGGTTTTCCTGTTATGTGCAATGGAGCAAATATGGCTTACGAAAGAAAATATGCTTTAGAAGTCGAGAAATATCGCACAGATTTTAACATTCCATCAGGCGACGATATGTTTCTTTTGGAACAATTCGTAAAGAATTATGGTCATAAAAATGTTAAATTTTTATTAAGTAAGTCAGCAATTGTAAAAACTAAAACGTGTAAAACTATTAAAGAATTTTTCCATCAAAGACGACGCTGGGTTTCCAAAACAAAATCATATACCAGTTGGAAAGTATTGCTAACTGCATTTATAGTTTTATTTTTTAATTTAAGCATAATTTCGCTCTTTGTAAGTGCGTTTTTCATTCCGGCATTATGGAGTATCTATTTTTTATTAACATTGCTTAAATTCCTTATAGACTACCCACTCTTAAAAAATATTACTAATTTCATGAATCAAGGTAATCTTTTAAAGTGGACTTTACCTTTAGAATTCGTGTATCCTTTTTATGCAGTATTTACAGCATTAAGCGGAATTATTTTCACAAAAATAAAAAAATGGAAATAATCTAAAGGTAACTTCTATAAATTTCATTTTTTAATTAAAAATTGTAATCATTCAACTAAAGTTATTCTTTCTTTTATTTATATTTTAAAAATTAAATTAATATAAATGAATGAATGAATAAGTCATTGTTGATAACTTCTTAATTTATTAAAAATCAATAAATAAAACTGTTATTAACTGTTGATAACCTTGTAAAATAATGTAGAATTTCTTTGATAAAATTATATAAATAACAATTCTGAGGTAATTTTATGAACAAAATTCACATTTTATTAAGAATTATTAACAATAAATAA
Source organism: Bacteroidales bacterium (assembly GCA_045606865.1). Taxonomy (GTDB): domain Bacteria; phylum Bacteroidota; class Bacteroidia; order Bacteroidales; family F082; genus Limimorpha. Next base: position 33 of record JAZUST010000085.1, on the reverse strand, counting down.
AGTTATCAACAGTTGAATTGTTGATAAAATTAA
>JAZUST010000084.1:0-2107 GCA_045606865.1 Bacteroidales bacterium | reverse complement strand
AAGCTCGTATGAAGAATTCATTTTCACCACTTGATAAACAGAATCTGCTCCTATCAGTTGGCAATTTTCAGTGCAATCGACAATGATTTCTTCCGGTTTTATATGATTAGGAATACTAATAGTATCTATTGGGTCGAGCCATAAATCGTTGATTAATATTCTACATTCATTTAATGTATTTCCTTTTCTCTGAAGAACGAAAACCTTATCGTCAAAAATCTCGAAGTCAAACATCACATAACTCGGTTCGCTATAACGTTTTATCTTATCCACGCTCACGCCTACCGCTTCAAGCATATACGTCTTTTCTATCATCATGAAGTTAAGATTTATAGTATCGCGATTTGGAGTTACGCTTACCAAAGTATCTTGATAACCAATGCAAGTAAACAGTAAACCTACTTGTTTGTCCGTTCTCGGCAATGCCATAATAAAATCTCCATTATCGTCAGAACTCACGCCGAAATTGGTGTTGATGATAGAGCTGTTTACATTCTTTTCCCTGACGTTTCCTTTAACGACAGAGTAATTATTATCCTGAGCGAAACTTATTATTCCGCAGAGGAGAATAGTGATTGTTAGTAGCAGGTTTTTCATAATATTTTATTTTTTAGTTGTAGGCTGTCAGTCTTCAGATGTCAGCATCTGATGACTCTCATTATTAAAACCTTTTAACAATTTATTATCATATTTATTTAATGTCGTCAGTTGTTCAATAGCCATTTTATTAAGATGTATAGCTCTTTCAGGCTGAGATAATCCCAATTTTATCAGTTCGGAGTTCATGCTTTCCAAATTAATCAATATTATCAGTTGCTGTATCGAAGCATAATCTCTTATATTTCCTTTCAAATCAGGATTCTCATCTCGCCACATCTTTGCTGTTTTACCGAACAATGCTACATTAAGCACATCAGCCTCATTAGAATATATAAATGAAGCCGCCTTATTTGATATATTATCAGGAATCAGATAATCTTTAATGACGTCAGTATGAATATGATAGTTTATTTTTGAGAGTTCTCTTTTTGCAGACCAACCTATTTGTTTTTGTTCTTCCTCTTTCAGTCGTTGAAATTCTTTGACAATATAAATCTTAAACTCTGGACTAATCCACATTGCAAATTCAAAGGCAATATCTTTGTGTGCATAGGTACCACCATATCGTCCTGCTTTGGCATATAAACTTATTGCATTGGTTCTATTTACAAAATCTTTCACACTGATTTTGAATCTATTTAAACCAGCTTGATTTTTAATTATGGTGAATTCGCCATAATTAAAATTAGGATTATATACTTTTTCCCAAATACCAATATATTCTAAAGTGTTCTTGTTTCTCAGCCAATCTGTAACAAAAAAGTCACCATCTTTCGCAGACATCATATCTGTCAGACAGATATAATCCTCGTTATTTATCTTGGCAACATTGATCTCAATATCGCTAATAATCAATTTTGGCATAGTTCTTTAATTTTAATTATTTCTCGCAAAAATACAACACAGACATCTGTTTGTCAAGAAATTAATTCATAAAAGATTTTAACGTTTTTTTAAGTCAACAGACAACGGACAACAGACAACAGACAACGGAATTTTTTTAATTCATAATTCTTTTAACTGTTAATTGTAAACTGTAAATTGTTCATTGTAAACTGTAAACTAATTAATTCCAATCCTTTCAATATAAGATCTAAATTCTTTTATGGCGTTTTTCCTTTGTATGATGGTATATAAATTTCCTTTATAAACAATAATCTTTTCACTTATCTGTGAGTTCGCTGTTGTTATGGCTGTAGTCTTTCCAGTTTTAACATCAATTTCGTTTAGGGTTGATCCAAATATTGTGTAGAATTTACCAAATACATTGTCCTTGTATATCTTATGTCTCCAGAAGTTTTCTTTTGTAGGGTAAATTATATCACATTCATTAAGCAATTTCATTTCCTCATCATACGTCATAATTTTACAATTAAGATGGTCGAAATAATATAAGGTGTCATTGATTGATGTTAAATAACAATCTTTTGTGTGAAACCATGCTATTTTAACAAACTTTTCCCAATCTTCAGGAGAAGGTCCATGAGGTGGAGGATTTTTTATATAC
>JAZUST010000083.1:0-61278 GCA_045606865.1 Bacteroidales bacterium | reverse complement strand
AAATCAAAACAAAAAAAGAGGAGACCGAAGTCTCCCCTTTTCAATATTCAGAATCTTATGTTCTAAAATTCTTATTTGATAACTGTGATGCGTTCTACTGCTACACCAGTTTCAGTTGTGATACGTACCATGTAAACACCTGCTTCGTATTGTGCCATGTTGATGACTTCGTTGTCTGTTACGACTTCTGTGTCATACATCACTTGACCCAAAGCATTTGTTACTGTGATGCGTGTCATGCCTTCTGCACTGATTGTCACGTTATCCTTTGTTGGGTTTGGATAGACCATCATGCCGCTTACGCCGTTTTCGTCGATAGCTGTGACTTCTACCATTACGTATGTCTCATCGCTGCCGTATGCGTTTGCTGGTTCTGATTCGCATGTCTCACCTGCTTCTTCATATACTGCTGTCATTGCGTAGTAGTATGTGCCTTCTGCTACGTTTTCATCAACATATGTCTTTGTTGTGGCTTCGCCGATAACTTCCATATTTGTTGCTGATGTGCCGCGGTATACGTTGTAGTATGACAATTCGCTTGCTGCTCTTGCTACGCCTGCTACTGCCAATTCACCTGCGCTTGCTGTGTATTCGTAGTCGGTGATTGGTGCGAGTGATGATACTTCGCCCTTAGCGTTTGTAACGTAAGCACGCATCATCCATGTGTTGCTCAAACCGTAGATTACGATGTCTTCCCATACTGATCCGTCCATTGAGATCCAACGACCGTTTGGATCACCTGTGTTAGCGCATACTGCTGCTGGGTATGAAGCGCCCTGGCTTGTTGAGAATGCTACCCATACGTTCATTGTTGGGTCTACCGGCAATGCTGCTGTGAGGTCGAATTCTACGAATGCGCCTGTGCCGCTTACTGAATATGGTTGTGAGTGTACCAATTCACCTGGAGCGTTTGTGCCGCCGTAGTAGATGAGGATGTCGCCTGATGATGCTGAGTAGTCGAACAAGGATACCTTGGTGAAGCTTGCGCCTTCATATTGTGCCAAGTTTGCTGCTGGGAACATGATGCCCCAGTAGAATGATTCTGGTCCGCCGATAGCGTCTTCGTTTGTGCCGTTGTCATAATACAACCAGTCTCCTACTGGATTTGGATTGTATGAGAGTTTCAAGGTTACGTCATCACCATTGACTTCTGCATAGAGGTCTTTTGGAGCAACGCAGTCGATTGTTACGTCAGCTTCAGCGCATACTGAATTTGACATTGCATAGTATGTTGCATCTGGTTCACCGCCGTAAACGACTTTCACGCAGTATTCGTCACCGTTTTGACCGTTCTTGTCTGTGTATGATTCGCCTGTGATTGGTTTGCTGCTTAAGAGTTCACCGTTCTTGTAGATCATAACACCAAGTACTTCTGCGATTGGAGCGATGTTGTCGTCGTCATCATCGTCGCCACCACCTGTGCCGCCTTCTTCGAAGTAGCCGCGGATCATCCAGGTTACGTCGAGACCTGCGCCTGTCAATACGTCGAACCAGCCGTCGCCGTCCAAGTAGATCCAGCGTCCGTCAGCGTCGCCTGTGTTGACACAGCATGATGCTGGGTAGTTAACGCCATCGTTGGTGTTGAATACGATCCATACGTTTTCGCCGTTTGTTGAAACTGCTTCTGACAATGCGATTTCTACGAAGTCGTTAGCACCTGTGAGGGTGTAGTTTTGGTTGTGTACTGATGCGCCTGGAGCGTTGTCGCCGCCTAAGCAGATGTCGAATGTGCCGCTTGTTGCTACTCTGTCGAAGATAGATACCTTTGTCAATGAACCGTATCCTTCGATGTCAGCTGCGCGGAGTTTGATACCCCAACTGAATGATGTAGGACCGCCGATGCCGTCATATAATGTACCGTCATCATAGTATGCCCATGTACCTTCTCTTGTTTCTTTAGAACCAGATGTGATTTCGATGTCGTCGATATCAAGGAAGTATTGGTCTGTACAATTGAAGTGACGGATAGCAACCCATACATTTTGACCTGCGTAAGCACTTAAGTCAGCTTCATATCTTGTCCATGTTGATTGACGTAAGCCTCTTTCGCCTTGTCTGTCACCCTTAGTAGCTAATGTCCATTCTGAGATTGTTGTAAAGTCAGAACCTGAAGTATTACCACCAGTTGAAACAGCTACACCGAAGTGTTCAGCACCGTATGATTCATCTTGTGCACAAGCATAGAATGAAATCTTAGAACCTGCTGCTACAGCTATCTTAGAAGGTGATACGAGATAGTTATCTGGATAGAGTGGTCCGAACCAGTTGTCGTATGATTGTGAGAATACGAAACCTGTGCTGTTGCCATTACCGTAAGCACCATCACCTGTCAAACCGTAATCAACATTATGCTCCCATGCGTAAGCGTCGCCGTCAGCGTCTATATTTGTCCAGCCGTCTAAGCCTGTTTCGAAGTCCCATGACATTGAATCGATCGGATCATCATCGTCGTCGTCATCGTTACCACCGCCGTTACCACCAGCTGAGATTTCAATATCATCAACTAAGAGGATGAATTGGTCGTAGCAGTTGAAGTGACGGATAGCGATATAAGCTTCTTGACCAGCGTATGCGCTTAAGTCAACTTCATATTGTACCCATGGTGTTGCGTCGCGGTCGCCTCTTGCTGCGCCCTTAGCGTTAACCTTAGCACCGATTGTCCATTCTGAGATTGTTGTAAAGTCTGAAGCTGAAGTATTACCTGCTGTTGATACTGCTACACCGAAGTGTTCTGCCTGGTAGTTTTCATCTTGAGCGCAAGCCCAGAATGTAACTTTAGAACTTGATGTAACTGCATATTTCTCTGGTGATACCAAATAATCGTCTGGTTGCATTGATGCCCATGTTGCGTTGCAATATGATTCGCTCATCATGTGACCTGTACCGCCGTGTGAGTCTGCTGACAATACGCTGTGGTCACCTGCTGCTGAGTTGTGATACCATGTGTGGTCATCACCATTAGCATTGATTGTTGTCCAGCCTTCCATGCCGCCTTCGAAACCGAATGCTACTGAAGTACCGCCTTGGTTGTTACCACCACCACCTACTACAACTTGTACATCGTCAACTAAGAGGATGAATTGGTCATAGCAGTTGAAGTGACGGATAGCAACATAAACTTCCTGACCAGCGTATGCGCTTAAGTCAACTTCATATTGTACCCATGGTGTTGCGTCGCGGTCGCCTCTTGCTGCGCCCTTAGCATTAACCTTAGCACCTATTGTCCATTCAGATACTGTTGTGAAGTCTGATGCTGAAGTGTTACCTGCTGTTGATACAGCTACGCCGAAGTGTTCTGCCTGATAGTTTTCATCTTGAGCGCAAGCCCAGAATGAGATCTTAGAACCAGCTGTGATAGTGTATTTTTGTGGAGATACCAAATAGTCGTCTGGTTGCATTGATGCCCATGTAGCGTTGCAGTATGATTCGCTCATCATGTGACCTGTGCCACCATGTGAGTCTGCTGACAATACGCTGTGGTCACCTGCTGCTGAGTTGTGATACCATGTGTGGTCGTCACCGTTAGCATTGATTGTTGTCCAACCGTCAGTACCGCTTTCGAAACCGTAATTAAATGTTTGACCTTGGTTATCGTCATCATCACCTACAGATGGCAATACCCATGAAAGTTGAACTGTCTCACCTTCTACTGAAGCTGTCAATTCCTTAACAGGAGCGAAGATTTCTTCAGCAGCTTTTGTCCATGTGTATTCCATTGGTTCGCTATCACCACTTGTGTAGTGAGAGATAACTGTTGTTGTATATTCTGTACCGTCTGTCAAACCTGTGTGTTGGAAGTAAGGAACTGCCAAGTCTTCAGCTACGACAGCATCGTCTAACATGATTGTATAGCCTTCCAATGCTCTGTTGTCCTTAGCACCGCCGTTCAATTCGATGTCGTCGACTAAGAGGATGAATTGGTCGTAGCAGTTGAAGTGACGGATTGCGATCCATGCGCTTTGACCAGCGTATTCGCTCAAGTCAACTTCATATTGTACCCATGGGGTAGCGTCGCGGCTGCCTCTTGCTGCGCCCTTAGCGTCGACCTTAGCACCGATTGTCCATTCTGATACTGTTGTGAAGTCGGCTGCTGAAGTGTTGCTGCCTGTTGAGATAGCTACGCCGAAGTGTTCTGCTTGATAGTTTGCATCTTGAGCACATGCCCAGAATCTCAATACTGAACCGCCGCCAATTGCTACTTGTGATGGAGAAACGATATAGTCGTCTGGTTCTATTGATGTCCATGATGCGTTGCAATATGATTCGCTCATCAAGTGACCTGCGCCTGTGTGTGAGTCTGATGACAATGTGCCGTGGTCGCCTGCTGCTGAGTTATGATACCATGAGTGACCGTCGCTGTTAGCGTCGATTGAAGTCCAGCCTTCCATGCCGTCTTCGAAGCTGTATGCGAAACTGTCGCCTGCACCTACTGCGCCGCCTTGCCACATAGCCCAACCTGTTGGTGATACGTAGAGACCTTCAACTGCTGCGAGTTCTTCTGTAAGTTCTGCTGTGAACATTGCGTTATTCCAAATTTCAACAACTTCTCCTACAACGTTTGACACATAACCGCTCTTTTCGACTGTCATTTCATAAGTACCTTTACGGAAATCATTGAATGTATACAAACCTGTTTCATCTAATGTAGCTGTAAATACAACACCTTCTTCAATCAAGTTGACGAATGTCACCTTTGTTCCTGTCAAAGGATCTTCTGTATTTGATGTAACGCTTACGCCAACTGTAGCTGTCATATCCTTTTCTAATGGTTTTGACCAAACGACTTCGCTACCACCCTTATTTGTAACAACATTAACCAATACATTATCTATGGCTGTACAATATCCCCATCCGTCAATACTTATAAATGCCACATACATTTCACTGTCTGTGTAGTCTGTGACTTCTATTGTAGCCTCTGACCAAGTGCTTGTAACCATTCCATTTGATGACCATACTGTTGTCCAAGGTCCTGTTGGTGTTGAAGAGATAGCAACTTCCAAGTCGTTATTATCGCCAGCCCATGCTGGATTGATGTATTGGAATGATATTGTTGCAGATTCTAGTCCGTCGGTATTAATAACAGGTGTTATCAAATAGTAGTTACCACCAGCACTTGAACCAGCGCTATATGCAGCGAATGTACCTTCGTATGGATAGAAGTTACCTGCGCCTGACAATGCGGCTACAATCCATGGAGCTGTCAAACTTGTACCTTCATCTATTGTTGTCCATCCTTGTGGCATTGTTCCGCCTTCGAATCCTTCGTTTATAGCTTCTGTTTCTTCAACGACACGATTTCCTTCATAATATGCTTGAACGCCCCATTGATATACGCCAGGTTCTGCTGTTGCCCATGTATTATCAACGTATGATGTATCTGCATGATGTTCTACTAATGCTACTTCCTCATTTCTTAAAACATCCTTTCTGAATACATTGTATGCGCTGAGAGCTCTGCTGCCCATTTCTTCAGTTTCGTTTGCTGGAACGCCGACATATTTTGGTGTAACGTTTTCTGCTGCTACGAATGTGCCTGTTGATGCGCCGCCTTCGAACTTAGGTGCGTTGCTTGATGTTGTCAACATTGCTGTCTGACCCTTGGCGTTGCCTAAATATGCTCTTACCATCCATGTGTATGACAAACCGTATGTTACTGATGCGTGTTCCCATGTTGCGCCGTCCAATGAGATCCAGTCGCTGTCCAAGTTGACGAATGCGCAACCTGCTGCTGGATATGTGATGTCGGCTGTGTAGAATGTTACCCAGAATGGTTGTGTGCCATCTATTGTCACTGGTGTGCTGAGTTCGATTTCTACGAAGTCACCTACACCTGTCAATGTTGCTGCTTGGCTTGATACCAATGTACCAGGACCGTCTGTGCCGCCGACATAGATGTTTGCTGTATATGTTCCTGCATAGTCTGGACTTGCGTCATAGACTGCTACCTTATTAATAGTATAGCCTGCATATTCTTCTGATGCTGGGAATGTAACACCCCAGTAGCATGGTGATGGATCACCTGTTCCGATTGATGATGCGTATACGCCGTCGTCATAATGTAACCAGCCGCCTGCGAATGGTTCTTTCTCAGCGTAGAATGTGATGTTGTCAATGAAGAATGCGTCATCACCTACCTCGAATATATCGCTGCTGTCTTTTGAGAATTCCCATCTGTAGGTGTGTGTACCTTCTGCAACCTCTACTTGTTTATACAACCAGTCTGTCTGACCTGATGCTGACATCACTGATACTCCGTCAATGTAGAAGTTTCCTAAGTCCCATGCTTGTTCACTTGAGACTTTGTAGTTGAAGCCCATCACGCCGTTGTAAGGTACTTCGACTGTGATTTCTATTGCTGATATGCCGTTGTTAACGCCTTCGCATGTTGACTTCATTGCGTAGTCGCTTTCGAAGCCGCCTGGTACGATTTCCCATGGATAGCTGCTTACTGCGTTGTTCCATTCGTTTGCTGAGAAGTCGCCTGTCTCGAAGTCTTCTACTGGTCCGCCATAATATTGAATACCCCAGACAACTTGGACTTGATTTTCATCAAGTTCTGTTGCTTCTACGTATGCTACCGGTGTATAAACCTCAGTCATTATAATGTTAACTACTGTTGTTTCTTCGTAAAGCACCTCGAACTTAGCTTTGCCATTCTGATAGTTTTCAATAGTTGCTACAGCTTGATAATTACCTTCGAGGAGTTCGCCACCGAACTTACCATTAGCATCTATTGTGAAGTTATAAGTTTGGTTGTTGCCGAAAGCATCTGTACCTGTGATAGCTACTGTTCCGCCTGCTATAGGTGTAATACTATCTAATTCATAGATGCTACCATCAACGATACCGTTACCTGTTACATATACTCTAGCTACATTACTTGGTGCTGATTCACCTTCGTCGTAAACTGCTGTAACTGTAATTTCATGGCCTTCCATATTATATTCGAGACCTTCTACTGTGTATGATGTTTCAGTAACAAGAGTGTTGTTATCTTTTTCACCGTTTACGTAAACGTTATAACCTCTGTATGAACGGTCTTGAACTGCATTCCAACCTATTGTTGTGCTTTCACCAGGATAGAGTTTATTAGATGTGATGTCAACGATGGTAGGGATATTGAATGAAGTTGTGAATGCCCATATATCGCCGTATGTTGTACCGCTTGTATTACGTACATTGACTTGCCAGAAGTAGTTCTTGTTGTTATACAAATCTACTGCTGAATAAGCTGATGTAAGTTCGTTTGTCCAGTCGACAACTACTTCTCTTGGAGGATAAGCTGTTCCGAACAACAATTGATATTCTAATGTATAGTCACCGAATTCCCATGTCAACAATTGGTCTTGAATATTTTGAGCCATGTGTGTTGGGTTAGGGTTGAATGGCTTAGCAGGAACTGGGATTGATTCAGCGTTAACATTGACTGTAAATTCGCTTGTTGATGATGCTGCGAGATAGTATGTACCTGCAGGAACGATCATGCCGTTGATGCCTTCATTGCCACGACCTCTTGTGTTGTCTAATGGCATTTCGCTTGCCAATGTACCTACTGCATCTTGTTTCTTGATTTCTTTTGCTTTAAGAACTACTTCTCCCTTAGCGTTATCTTGCACATAACCGCGGATCATCCATGTCAAAGGTTGACCTAACATTGTAGGATCTGCTACGTCTAACCAGCTCATGCCGTCTAATGAACACCAGCTGCCATTAGGATTTCCTGTAAATGTAGATGATGCTGCTGGAAAATCAACGCCTGTATTATTAACAGCAATAATCCAGAGAGATTGTGTAGGATCTATAGATACTGGATAATCTAAGGTATAGTCTACGAAACCAGCTGAACCTGTTCCAGTGTATCCTTGATAGGACAATGCTGTTTGCGGAGCAGTCTCACCGCCTTGATATACGAAGAAATAACCAGTATGAGCTGCGTAGTCATACATGGAGATCTTTGTCAAACTTGCACCGGCATATTCTTGTAAATCTTCTGGAGTAAACTTCACTGCCCAGTAGAATGAGTATGCTGCACCAACACCGATAGCTGTATAGAATGTACCGTTGTCATATTTTAACCATGCTGCTGATGGTCCAGCTGGAGCATCGCTGATTTCTATTCCTTCATAGAAGTTTGTTGCGCCAGGACCTGGTTCACCGCCGAAGTCTTCACCATAGATAGCGACTTTAGGGTCGGCACCATCTACGTTAGCTGTGAGGAGAACGTCTTCATTGAATGTAACTTTATAAACGACATCTTCGCCATCAGGTGTTTCACCTGGTAATAAATAGTTGTCATAAACGCCTGTTGGTGTATCTGTAAATGAATATCCGTTGATTGTTTCAGCTGTTTCCCAAACGTCGTTAGCTACAGGATCGTAAGCGAAAGCTGTCATATCAGCGAACTCAATACCTCTTTCATCTTTGTAGAATATAGCCAATTGACCATTGATTTCGCCTTCACCTTCTCCGTGAGTAACCTCCATTGTTAAAGGATTGTTATTATAGATAGTTGTTGGCAATTCTACATCAGACATTTCAAAGTATGCATTTGTTGTTTCAATTGCATTAACATTAGAATATGCACCTAAAGGTTTAATTGTAACTTCTGCTGGACGCATCCATGCTCCGTTAGGACGTGCACCTAAATCGATGAAATCTGGAGTCACTGCGACAGGACCTGAAGGAACAGTTTCATAATTAATCTTAATATCAGGAGAATAAGCGTATTGTACACCTGACTGTGTTGGATACTCCGCGTATGATGCAGAACCGTCAGATTGCAAATACATACATGGTTTGTTACCATAGTCTGTATAATACCATTTAAGACTGCTGTTATAGTTACTTGCTGATTTAGCAACTACGACAACCAAATTATTCACACCTGAATACACAAATGGTTGATCCAAGACAAATTCTTCCCATTCGGTATCACCTAATACGATACCGGAACCTTCATAAACCAATGTTAAATCTGATTCTGGTGTCCAATCTGATGATGATACGAACTCTGATTTTGTTGTTTCGCCCATGTAAATCTTAACAGATGTGGCATTCACAGTTTTGTCTGTAGATGCACAGTGGTAAGCGATTGAGCTGATTGAAGCCGATCCATCAAACTCACTAGCCTGATAGATTGTCTCATTCCAAGAGTGCTTGTAATAATTGTTAAACGGGGAGTAATAACCCGATCCCGTTCCGTTACCAATGACAAGTTCATCGGCACGAGTTGCAAACGGCAGCATTAGCACCGCGAGCAACATACTTAGGATAAATTTTTTCATAATACGAAAAATTTAGTTAATAATAGGTTTGTTTATCGTTAATTTTATTGCCACAAATATAATCAATTTATTTTTATTTATACAATATTTTATAAATTATTAATAAAAAAAATGAACCAACGAAAGGTTCATCTTTTATTTACATTTTTTTAAGAATAATATTACAAATTATCGTATGCTTCTATCAGGTCTTTAGCGAAGCCATAGAACATTTGAGCCACTGCTGTGAAATCCATATTAAGATCCTTACTCAAGCCTATCATTTCTTTGAACATTGCCACATTATACCACTGCAGGCATTGGAATGCTCTATGAAAATGAAGACGTTTCAGTTCCTCATTTGTAGGTTTATGACCGAGATAAGTTTCTAAAAGGCTAAGAGCTTTATCGAAACCAGCATTGCCATAGCATGCAATATCGTAATAAGGATCGTTCATGCCAGCGAACTCCCAGTCGAGGATATAGAACTTATCCCCGTCGATAACCAAGTTTGTAGGCTGATAGTCGCAATGACAAGGAACGTGTTTTATATCTTTATACGAATCTCTCATTGCATCCAATCTGTTACGCAGGTCGATGTATTCTTGAGGATGTTGGAAACCCAAATCCTTGCAATATTTCTCATAATTATCGAGACGTTCAAAGGCATTATAATCCTTAAATTGCAAATCACTTTCGTGTAATTCTTTCAAAGCCTTAGCCGACATCTCATTATAAGAAACGACATCTGTATTCGACATTATTGTACCTTCCACGTACAAAGCGAGTTTCTCGCCTGTTCTCAATTCAACATACACAGTTTCATTATTGACACCTAGTTTCTCCACTTTTTGAATATTATCCCATTCCTCGTTTCTGTCAACAAAACGTTCCGCATACTTTCCAGGAACACGATAAGTATATTTGACACCTTGACATTCTACTACGTATGTATAATTACTCATACCACCTTCAAGACGTGTCACTATCTTAGTATCCGTTGCATTCATCAAAAGATTAACTCTTTTTACAATATAAGCTTCTATTTCCATTATTTAAGTTGTTTAGTTAATTAGTTTTGTTGTTTATAATTCAGCGAACAAAAATATAAAAATAATGGAAATAATTATATTGTCTGATAATTTTTTTTACTACGGTTGTTCCCAAATCAGGGGAGCAGATTCTTCCAATGTACTTCCTGCTCTTCCAATATAAAACTGATTTCTCTCAATTCCACCTTCAAACACATAAGTTCCTTTGCCACATTCTAATGTCGCATCTTCTTCTGTTGGCAACAATGCTATAAAAGACCTCTCTCCAGGATTTCCCGTAACGTCATAACTTCCTTCTGGAGACGATTCTATAAACTCTTCAAAAGCAAGTCCGGTCCATTTTATGGTGTATGATTGTAAGTTCGTTGCACTTCCTTGAAGTGTGGTTTCATTCGTTAGATCCAACATAGCCACAGACATATTACTTTCAAGAAGTCCTACTCTTAATTGGAACTCTATTATGTTTCGCTCCTCATCTCTTATCGTATAGACATAAGTAACAGGTATGGAGGCCACATGATAATTACCAAGTTCCTCAATATTGCCACTTTGTTTGGAGAACGATATTGTTTTACCGATAACACATTCCGGATATTTCTCATCGTAGATATTGGTAACATTTGTACCTTCTCCTCCTCTGCCATTATTGCCAAAATAATACAGTGTACACTTCTTTGACGAATAAAGCAAATTCTGAGGTATCATACCTGAAAATGTAAGTTTATCAGTAGCTTCATTAACTTCAGCCTGCATCTCAAACATCTCACCGACTCGCACCGTATAACTTAACTCATGATTATAGTATAAATACCTATCATTAACTCCAAGATATAAATATTCAATATTATTAGAGTTACCCCAATTGATTGTACCATCCGGCAGAATTGTAGTAAAATCGGAACGACTTTCATTTATTGGCAATTCAAAACTGACTTTCACCAAATCGGAAGAGACTTCATTCTCTATAATTTCTTCTTTTTTCTTACATTGGGTAAACAAGAAGACAATCATTGCCATTGAGAGGAATAATTTAGTTTTCATTTCGACTCCTCCTTTCTTCTTGAAAAAACATATAATATTGAGATGGTTGACAGAATAACAAAACCATTACCTAAAGGTGTGGCGTTGACATTCATATTCTGGAATCCTTGTTCTTCTTTTGGATAGAATGGAACAGGAGTTTCGTTTATCGCTCTCTCTGTTGATTGATAATTAAAAAAACCATCTGATTGGGCTTTGCCGTGTAACATAAAAAACATACACAGCAGCAGTGTTGCGAATTTTGTTTTCATAAATTTTAATTTGGTTAACAATTAATTTTACTCTGCAAAAATATAGTAAATTTTTCTAACATAAAAGAGAAAAAGAGCTAATTTTTATATGTAAATTGGACGTTAACATAATATAAAAAAAATCGGTATCATCCATTTAGACAATACCGATTTATTCGTAACTAACGTTGCTCCAATAATTTATATAAACGTCTTGAAATCTTCATAATTTTTCTGTAATAATGTAGGTGTGTCTAATCCGTAAGGACATCTACTCTTACACAAGTTACAATGGAGACAATTTTCGATTCTCTTCATTTTTTCTTTCCATTCGTCGGCAAGATAAACGCTGTGAGGAGCACGTCTCAAAAAGAGACTCATTCTCGCACAGTCGTTGATTTGTATTCCCGCAGGACATGGCATACAATATCCGCATCCACGACAGAATTCACCGGCAAGTTCTTCTCTGTCTTTCTTCACTTTCGCCCAGCGTTCTTCTGTCATGACAGGTGGATTTTCCTGATATGAAATAAATTCATCCAACTCAGATTCTCGCTGAACTCCCCATATTGGCAAGACGTGTTCAAACTGATTCAAGAATGCGTAGGCGCATGCGGAGTCTGTTATCAAACCTCCCGACATGGCTTTCATACAGATGAAACCCATTTCTTTTTCCTTGCACATCTGCACAAGTTCCAACTCTTTTTCTGAACTTATATATGAGAAAGGAAACTGTAACGTTTCATAATATCCTGATTCTATCGCTTCTTTAGCAATATGATGACGATGGTTTGTAATACCTATATGACGAATTATGCCTTTTTCTTTTGCTTCAAGCATAGCGTCATAAACACCGCTTTCATCACCCGGCTTAGGACAGAAACTCGGATTATGGAATTGATATAAATCGATGTAATCTGTCTTCAACAAACCGAGACTTGTCTCAAGATCTTTCCAGAAAGCATCCACATTAGTAGCCGCCGTTTTTGTTGCGATGATAACCTTATCTCGTATGTCGCTCAACGCGTAACCGATTTTCTCTTCGCTGTCGGTATAGAATCGAGCTGTATCGAAATATGTTATCCCGTTATCAAAAGCCTTGCGCATCAGATAAGCCGCGTCTTCTTTCGAGATACGCTGTATCGGCAATGCTCCGAATCCGTTTTTATTTACGACAAAACCTGTCTTTCCTATTGTAACCTTTTGCATACCAATTTACAGTTTACAATTGACAATTAACAATTGTATCAAAGCCATTAACTATTATTTGTACATTGTCAATTGTTAATTATTTAGAATATTAAAGTCAACAAGACATAAAGCCAGTGTGCTGCGACGCCTGCAACGAGACCGCCTACTGTGTGTGCCAAGATAGCTTTTGATGTGAGACTACGGAAACCGAGTGAGTCGAGCATAGCGGTGTGAGTGCTGAGATAACCGCTCCAGCACATACCCATTGCTGTGAAAACTGCGATAGCATTACCGTCGATGATACCTTCTGCCATGAAACGAGGAATCAAACCGAGAGCTGCTCCAACAGCACCGAGAGCTGTGATTGGGAACGCGACCAATTGTGGACTTTCAAAACCGAATAACCAATTAAATACGAAGTCTATCTTACCGGCGAGGTATGGCAACAACGCTATACCTTCGTAAGCAGATCCTGTATAAGCACCGTCTGCTGATGGTCCGAATGTGAGCATCATAACGACTGTTGAAATGATAAGAACACCTGGAATGATGGCGAGGCCTATTTCAACGCCCGACTTACCGCCATCGAGAATCGCATTCAAGAAACGTAAGAAAGCACTACCTTCCGACTTGAAGGAAATCTTCTGTTCATCACCTTCCTTGTCACTTATCTCAGCGTCAAGTTCTGGATTAGATTTGAGAATGAAACGTTGCATCAGACGAGTTGAAACGATACTTCCTATAACAGCACCGAGTAAACCTACCAATGCTGCAGGAAGATAACCTTTACCCATCATAAACATAATCACGACGAGACCCATACCGAAAGCCGTACCGAAGTTTGTTAATGATATGAGCTGATATTTCTTGAAATAACGTGCGAAGTGAGCGTCTTTGGAAAGGCTTATGATTGCAGGATTATCAGACAAGAATGTCATAATACCGCCGAGAGCCGCAACACCAGGGAGGTTATACAAAGGCTTCATAAGAGGACGAAGCACGACTTCAATCAAACGTACAACACCAAATTCTACGAGAAGATTACCCAAAGCTCCCGATACCACCGTGATTGCCATGATATACAACACTGTCTCAATCAACAGACTATAAGCCGTCTGCATGATAGTGTTCATCATATTGGGCAATCCCATTTTGCTTCCTAAAAAGCCAAAAAATCCGAAGAAGACAAGTAAGAATACTACCGCTTCTATACGGCGTTTAGTTAAAAAATTTAGACCTTTCATTTTCTCAAATATTTATTTGTTTTGTTTTATTTAGCAAAGTTAATTCTCCATGTGAGTCCTATATTAAATTGAAGTTCAAGATTCGATGAATTTGGATTCGGCATATCATCAGTCGGCTCATTTAAATCATTGAATGCCAAGAATCCGTGAAGTCTTACATTCTTATTTCCTTTATATGGATAAGCTTCAAAGCCTAAACCTGCGAAAGTATATTCAACACCTGGCTTCACTGTCATGTCGAAATCCTGTGGCTGTGGAACCATAATTCCATTCTCTTCTACTTCCTTAAAATAGTTATGCTCGTTTCTGTCGTAACCGCCTTTTGCCACGAGAGTAAACTTATCGGTAAAAGCATATTTCACTTCTCCGATAAGAGTGAAGTCGCCGAGTAAGAAATCTTTCTGTTCGAAAAATCCACGGTTCATGAAGTCGATATAGAAATCGAGTTTGCCGAAATCGAACATATTACCTAAGGCTATATAATTAATGTAATGATGTTTGGTCTGTTCAATCATATTGAAAGAATAAGACGTCTTGAAGAATCCCATTCGTCCGTACCATAAGAGGTTGTATGCATATTTTCCAGCAAATGGATCGTATATATCATTTCCATCTTCATCTTTTTCGTAGAAGGTGGAGTTTGTTATTTGAAAGATAATGTCGTGTTTTTTATCGTTGCTATGGAATGCCACTTGCCCTCCTACCTCGTAGCAATTGAAGGTTTTCCAGAATTGTGATGCGTAATACACATCGATAGGAGCGAGATCGTATTCCCAGCCGCCGACAGCGAGAGGCATCTTACCTGCTGTGACAGAGAAGTTTTTATGACCTTGATAGGTGAGGATCATAAAGTCGGTCTTGGAGCTTCCGTAGTGCATATCTATTCTCTGGCGGATACGATAGGAGAAATCGTTGAGGAAACTACCTTTCATCTCGAAGTTGAAATATTTTCCGTCGATGCCTGAATATGAATTTTCTCCTTTTTCTAAATAGTCGAAGTCGACACGACCTTCCACCGACAATTTGTCGATTGTAAAATTCTTTTGTTCTTGAGCTTGAACAATGTTAGAGAACAATGTTACAACAAATGCAACAAAAAAAACTTTAAATACTTTCTTCATATCAATATCAATTATTATTCATTCATTTTTGCCTCGCTGCGTAAGATATGACGCATTTCGGTCACGATTTCCGATGACTCTTGTATTATATTAAGGTATAATAATCCTAAATCGATGTTATCCTTATCATGCTGGATTCTGTTCATCTGTTCATGAGTCATTTCAATCACATCACTTTCTCTAGACGTAATTTGTTCCATAATCACGTCAACATCTTTATAGTCGGAGTTAAGGATTGTATTGTCTGCTGTATTGAGCGACCACATGACTTTATCTTTAAGACATTCTACTTCCGGAAGGTATTTCTTATCCAATGGAGTAAAACTATTATCGACATATTCTTTACATGGGTCGCATATTCTTCTCAACGAATAAAGTATCTGTTCGATGCAGTTATATGAAAGATGGAACCATGTATTCTTATTTATCATCTTATCGTCGAGACGGCGCATAATCATGATTTCCTTTCTCTTCAGTTGTTTCATCTTATCTTTGGCGAGACGGCAATCGTTAGATGCTTTTCTCAAAGTCTTGATGTCTTCCTTCATAAAAGCATCGACAACACCTGCATATATATCTTTTGAGATGTTAAGCAATTCACTTATACTTTCTCTGTTATGTTGGATAAGAGACTCATAAATAACATCCTGATCTGTTGTATTCAATGCTTTTTCGAATAATTCGTCTACTTCAACATTTTTATGCGACTTAGCTCTATTCTTGATTATGATATAAACTGCCAAGGCAATCATTGCCAACATTGCGACCACGCCGCCGTAGTAGAACAACAATGCTATTACGAAGCAGATCAAAAAAGCGACGATAGCAGTGATGAACCATCCGCCGATGACAGAGAACATACCTGTGACGCGATATACTGCGCTCTCTCTCGACCATGCCCTATCTGCCAAAGAAGCGCCCATTGTCACCATGAATGTAACGTAAGTTGTTGACAATGGAAGTTTTAATGATGTGCCGAGAGCTATGAGCATTGAAGCGAGGACGATACTTACGGATCCTCTTATCAAGTCGAAGCTAGCGTTTTCTTCGAGAATCATCTCTCTGCTGTCGAAACGTCTTTCAATCCATGACTTTACTTTTACAGGCAAGATATTATCGATAGTTGTCACTGCATTATTTACAAAACGTACCATGCTACGAGCTATAGCTGAAGAACCGAACGACTCGTTGCCGCCGTTTTGTTTAGAGAGGTCGAGTGAGGTCTGCAACACAATTCTAGCCTTTTTGGAAGTAAGCAATGTCACAACCATAATGAGACCCGCAACAATGATATATATTGTATTTGTTGCCGACATGGTATTAAGCGAATTCATTGAGAGAGCGTCCATTGGCACTCCGCTGCTTCTTACGTCGAGATAGGTATCTAGTCCGGCGAGAGGCACGCCTATGAAGTTGACGAGGTCGTTACCTGCGAATGCCATGGCGAGAGCAAATGTTCCGATAAGTACGACAAGTTTCAACACATTGACTTTAAGGAAGAACAATATCTGCATCAATACAGTAAAGAATATAAAACTTACTCCGAGAAGCTGCCATGTGTTAGCATCAATCCAAGCTTTAATTTCGTCGGTCATAAAAGCCGCGCCTTTCATACCTTTAATAAGCATAAAATAAATCAAGGCTGTTGTCGCTATTCCGCTGAAGATTCCTATCTTCCATTTGAGGTTTTTCTCAAAATTAAAGGAGAAGATGAGACGCGTAATATATTGAACGATGATACCGAAGATGAACGCTATCGCAACCGAAAGGAAGATACCTACCACCATCGTAAGAGCTTTATCTGTGTTGATAAGTTCAGCGAGACCTACACCCATTGTTCCGCTATGCATCTTTATCATGGCAATTGCCACTGTTGCTCCAAGAAGTTCGAACACAAGAGAAACCGAAGTTGATGTTGGAAGTCCTAATGTGTTAAACACATCCAAGAGAATAAGATTCGCTATCATCACCGCTAAATAGATATATATTATCTCGTTAGCGAAAAAGTATTGGGGAGAGAACACTCCGTTTCTTGCTATCTCCATCATCCCGTTGCTCATGAGCGAGCCGAAGATGATACCAAAAGATGCAATGATTGTAACAGATCTATAACTTGCCGATTTTGTTCCGACAGCCGCCGACATGAAGTTGGTAGCATCATTACTAACACCGGCGACAATACCTAAAATTGCTAATACAAAAATAAACGCAATTACAACAGGCAGAAATGTTTCCATACAAAAATAAGATTAATTTTTATGTGACAAATATACTTAAATTTTCAAGTTAACATTTAAGTTAAAAAAAAATAAAAGAAGGAATTTCTTTACACGAAAATCCTTCTTTATTCAAATCGTTATCAATTAATTATATCAATAATATCGAGAGGGTTACTAATAAACACCTTAGCGTCGTTTTCTGCCAGAAATTCTCTGTCGCGATAGCCCCACAGAACAGACACGCAATAAACATCGGCATTTTCCGCAGTCTTGATATCCACCTCACTATCTCCAAAGAAAAGTACATCATCTTTAGACACATCAAACTTTTCACAAATCAGATTGATTCCGTCGGGTGCAGGTTTACGTTTACAGGTCTCACTCTCTCCTACCACGATGTCATACAATCCGTCAAAAAAATATTCACATACCTCTTCAGCAGCTGCTTGGAATTTATTTGACAAGATACCTACTTTTATATCTCTACATTTCAACAATTTGAGTGTTTCTATTATACCATCATAAGGATGTGTCTTGACGCAACAGTGTTCGGAATAATATTCCTTAAAACATTCGTAACAATTCTTAAAATCTTCATCGCTAATATTTTCCGGAAGCATCATCTTAACCAAATGCTGCACACCATTGCCCACGTGCATCGTAACATCCTCAATAGTCTTTTTTTCGTAACCAAATTTTTCCAAAGTGTAGTTTACACTATCCATCAAATCCTCTAATGAATAGAGCAATGTACCATCAAGATCGAATATGACAAGTTTTCTCATTTTAATCAATATTAATATTGCGCAAAGATAAGAAAAATGGCTAATGACTAATGACTAATGACCAAAGTTTTTTTTACGATTTTATATAAGGTGACATCAATGCAATTTTATAGAAATATCTAAAAAAAATATTGGTATATTTGCAACGTACAACATATACATTTTACAATTCAGAATATTCAGAGTGTACGATTTACAATGAATAAAGAGCAGATCATACAATATTATCTTAAGAGTCATAACGTAAAGAAACTGACCGACTTTTTGAACGATGCTTCCAACAATCATATTTCATGTCTTGGACTGATTGGTTCATCGAGGGCTTATATTGTGGCTGCGACAGCGGAAACAACTGGAGGTCATAGTTTTGTCATATGCAGCGACAAAGAAAAGGCGGCATATTTTTATAACGACTTAGAAAACATTTACGGCGAGAAAGACACAGACTACAGCAAGAAGCGCATCCTCTTCTACCCTACTTCATACAAACGTCCTTACGAACCGGAGAAACCCGACAACACATATATCTTGTCACGCACCGAAGTTCTTCAACGCATCTCTTCGAGCGAACGAAAAACAATAATCGTGACGTATCCGGAAGCTTTGAGCGTGAAGGTCATAACTCGTAAGGCAATGACGAAAAACACATACAAGATCTCTGTCGGAAACAATATTTCCATAGATAGTCTCGCCGACACCTTATGCAACTTCAACTTCGAACACGTAGACTTCGTCGTTGAACCGGGACAATTTTCAATACGTGGCGGCATCGTAGATGTATTCTCTTTCTCAAACGACTACCCTTACAGAATAGAATTCTTCGGCGACGAGATAGACTCAATAAGAAGCTTCAATCCAATAGACCAACTCTCAATAGAAAGACTTCACGACATCATCATCATACCTAATCTTCAAGACAAAAGCAATAACAACACCGACAAAGAAACAATTTTCCAATATCTTAAAAACAAATCTACAATTTGGATAGAAGAAGAGAGTTTCCTAGAAGAAAAGATTGACAAAGAATACGACAAAGCAGAGGAAATTTTTCTCAGGCGGCAGGCTTCATCCGCATCATTTCAGAAACCAGAATCCACTGAATTTGATTTCACACGAGGCGATATCATCATCTCACAATTAGAAAATTTCAAGACAATATCTTTTGGTAATTTCATCAATAAGGATAAAAATTCCGTAATAGAATTCAACACTGCCGCGCAACCTGCTTTCTCCAAAAATTTCAATATGTTGCTCGATGACATCAAGAGTCTAAAATCGAACAATTATATAATATATTGTTTTTCGGAAAGCAAAAAACAACTAGAACGTATTCAGAGCATCCTAAACGATATTCAAAAACTTAATGAAGACCACACCAATTTCATCCCTGTAAATCATTCCATACAGTCGGGATTTATCGACAAGGATTTAAAGATTTGTTGTTATACCGACCATCAGATTTTTGAACGTTATCATCGTTTTCGTTTACGTGAAGGTTTTGCTTCGAGTCAGGCCTTAACAATTAAGGAGTTATATGATTTGAAACCCGGCGACTACGTAACACACATAAATTATGGCATTGGTCGTTTTGACGGATTGGAAACCATCAACAACAACGGCAAGATGCAAGAGGCAATACGCCTAACTTATCTTAATGGAGACCTTCTACATATAAGTATTCACTCGTTACATCGTATCGCGAAATATTGCAGCAAAGACGGAACACCACCTACGCTCAGCAAACTAGGTTCCAACGCTTGGAACAAATTAAAGGAAAAAACCAAGAGCAAAGTCAAAGATATAGCACGCGAACTAATCAAGTTATATGCTGAACGTAAAAACAGCAAAGGTTTCCAATATATGCCTGACTCATATCTTCAAACAGAACTCGAGGCATCGTTTATGTATGAAGACACTGCCGACCAACTCAAAGCAACCATCGACGTGAAACGCGATATGGAATCCGAAACACCGATGGACCGCCTCATTTGTGGTGACGTCGGTTTCGGAAAAACTGAAATCGCCATACGCGCCGCTTTTAAAGCCGTCTGCGACTCAAAACAAGTTGCCGTTCTTGTCCCTACCACAGTATTGGCGCTTCAACATTATCAAACGTTCAGCAAACGCCTCAAAGGATTTCCTGTAAACATAGACTACATCAACAGATTCAGAACCGCCAAAGAACAGAAGAAAACCATAGAGGACCTAAAAAACGGACGCATAGATATATTAATAGGTACACATAGCATTATAGGCAAAAATGTAGTCTTCAAAGATTTAGGTCTACTCATCATCGACGAAGAACAGAAGTTCGGTGTTTCTGCCAAAGAGAAGTTGAAACAATTACAAACCAATGTAGACACTCTCACCCTCACCGCAACACCTATCCCCAGAACATTGCAATTCTCAATGATGGGAGCACGCGATATGAGTATCATAAGAACTCCGCCACCAAACCGTTATCCTGTTGAAACAGAACTACACACCTTCAACCCAGAGATTATTCGTGACGCGATACAATATGAACTCGCCCGCGACGGACAAGTTTTCTTCGTTCATAACAGAGTACAAAACATACAGAACATCTGCGACATGATTACGAGTTACGTCCCTGGCGTTAGAGTTGGTGTAGCACACGGACAGATGGAAGGCGGAAAACTGGAACAAATCATGCTCGATTTCATCGATGAGAAGTATGATGTTTTATTGTCGACAACCATAATAGAAGCGGGATTGGATATACCTAATGCTAATACAATAATCATCAACGAGGCACAGAACTTCGGACTCAGCGACTTACATCAGTTGAGAGGACGAGTAGGTCGCTCAAACAAAAAAGCATTCTGTTATCTACTTTCACCTCCTCTGTCTGTTTTGTCGGATGAAGCGCAGAAACGACTTCGCGCTTTGGAAGACTTCTCAGACCTGGGAAGCGGTTTCAACATAGCACTAAGAGACCTCGACATCCGTGGATCCGGCAATCTGCTCGGTGCTGAACAAAGCGGATTCATAAACGACATCGGTTTTGAGACTTATCACAAAATATTGGACGAAGCAATATTAGAACTTAAAGAAACGGAATTTAAAGATATTTTCGAAAATGAATTAAAAGACAAAAAGTTCGTAAGCGATTGTGTCTTGGAATCAGACTTGGAAATATTGATACCCGACGAATATGTCGAGTCATCGGCAGAACGCATCACACTCTACACCGAACTGAATCATATTCAAAACGAGGAAGGTCTGCAACGTTTCGCAGAAAATATAACAGACCGTTTCGGCAAAATACCTCGACAAACAAAAGACTTGCTCAACACCGTAAGATTACGTTGGTTGGGGCGCGAACTCGGGTTCGAGAAGATTATACTCAAAAACCAAAATATGACAGCTCATCTAGTAACAAATCAGGAATCGGCATATTACGACACCGACGTATTTATGAATGTGTTACGTTATGCATCTTCACATAAAGATGACTGTTCCGTTAAAGAATCGAACGGCAAAAACATCTTTAACATCAAAAATGTCACTACTGTTGAAAGGGCATTGAAGATACTAAACGAAATTAAAGGATGATTATAAACTCCCATAAACAATAAATAAAAATGCATCACCAAATTTCCAATGATGCATTTTTATTCTATCATATTGTTGACTGCAAATTATTCATTATCACTTTTGTTGCTCCGATACTCAACTGGATATAATCTTGACAGATGCCCGATGCCTTGTTGTAAAAATCCTCATCATTGATTAAGCTATCGAAAGTTTCGTCAAATTCTTTCTGATTATCAACAGAAAACATCCCTCCTTTTTCGACCAAGTCGACTGCCTCCACAAATTTGTGATATTTAGGACCGATTACGACAGGACAACCAAAGACGAGTGCTTCCTGTGTATTATGAATGCTGTTCATAAAACCACCTCCCACATACGCAAAACGCGCATATTTGTATATTTTCTTTAAGATACCTATCGTATTAATAACCAAGACTTTTGCATCTCGACCACAATCTGAAGTCTGTTGACTATACAAGATATAATCTTCAAGTTGAGATGTAATCTGCTTTATGTGGGAATCTGAAATATCGTGTGGAGCGATAATCATACAATAGTCGTCAGGCATTTTTTTTGAGAAGGGGATAAGATATTTCTCATCTGAAGGCCAGGAACTACCGGCGATGATACATTTTCTTCCGTTGATGAATTTTTCTATTTCAGGGAACGACTCCGATTTTTTCGCTATTTCGAACACTCTGTCGAAGCGAGTGTCGCCAGTAACCGTAACATCATTGATCCCAATCATATTCAAGAGAGTTGCAGTCTCTTCATTTTGAACGAAATAATGCGTCACATTTTTGAGTTGTTTTCTAAACCAAGAGGCATAGAATTTAAAGAAATAATGCTCTGGATGCAACAATGCAGATATATAATATAAAGGTATATCATTTTGTTTAAGCACTTTCATATAATTAAACCAGAAGTCGTATTTAACAAAGAAAGCCGCTTTTATGTTAAAATTCTTTATAAGTCTTTTTGCGTTGTGCAGCGTATCGGATGGCATATACGCCACTTTATCAGCGAGATGGAAATTCTTCCTTGGTTCATATCCCGAAGGAGAGAAGAACGTCAACAATATCTTATACTTCGGAAAATTCTGTTTTAGACTTTCTATTACAGGTAAACCTTGTTCAAATTCACCCAATGATGAGACGTGAAACCATATCCATTCATCATTCTTATTAATAGATTTTAAGTTTTCCCACTGATTACTCCTACCCTTCCACCACAGACGCGCTTTGTTGTTACCTAACAAAGAAGCCAGCGCAATTGCAGCACTATAAAATCTTATGGCGAGTGAGTATAAAATATTCATAATTAGTTATAATAATATTCTGCCGGCATCCTCTTATATGTTGGGATATATATAACCGCTTTAATTCCGTAATATCTGTCGAGATAAGTCTTCAAATCAGGACCCATGAGGTTGAAATCCCATTTGCGCAACGACTTAGTATGAGCCTGATTGAATTCAAACGACAATGAGAAATTTAAAATTCTTGAGTTACCCATATAGAGATAACCTATTTCACCTGAATAAGCGAATCCGCCGCGCATTCTGTCGTAACCATAACGATAGTCACCTGCCAGATTAGGCGGTGGTGAAGCATGAGATGAAAATTCTATTCTCACTCTGTTGGTTAAATAACCTAGACCTACATTTACAAAGAAACCACAATTAGGATTTGGTGCCATGAAATTAAACACTTTACCAACCTTTGCCTGGATATTGACACCACGTTCAAACATAGCATAACTTCCGTAGATGCCATCGCCGGTAATCAATTCACCATTGTTATCCAATATAATACCTAAGATATCCTCTCGCGAAGCATTTAATTTGTCGCCACTAATAAAATTGGTGTTAAAACTCCACAACCAATTTTTGTCGGTTTTATAATGAAGACCAGCACCGATGGTGGAATTGTTTCCGTAAAGAATCTTCGTATCAGCACCTGGAAACTGATAAGAATATGCAACACCAAACATAAATGTCTGCACACATTCCTTTCTAATATCTTTCTGTGCCTCAACAATAAACGGCACTATCAAGAATAACGCTAAAATAAAATTTTTAATTTTCATCTCAAGAAATTTGTTTTGCAAATATAAAAATAAACGTTCAACATATTACGTTATTATTACATAAAAAATTGTTCAACAATTATCAAAACATAATTTTATAAGAGAATTATTTATATTTTTGCAAAAATGTATCAATTATGAAAAAATCAACTTCAAACTTATTCAAAATTAGCGCATTGCTAATGATTATAATCATAGCAGTTTCATGCGGAGGAAAAAAACTACCTAAGAATTATTACAAAATCGGCGAAGATGTCTACGAGATAACATCGGGAGAAATAATCAACAATGGTGAAGTTGACGGCGGTTTCGATTTGGAACTACGTCTCTGCTGCGAAAACGGCAAAGATTTCATCAGTTTTAAAGTCATCTCTGACCAAGCCGAAAAATTACCTTACACCACGTTAAATAATCCGGAAGGTTCTTGGATTATAGGATACAACAACGGGACTTATAGCAGCATAGGAACCATTAGTTCCGGTAAAGTCGTAATAGACAGATCCAAAGAAGGTTACATCATAGAAATTGAATGTATAGACCAATACAGCAATAAGATAGAAGGTTATTTCAAGAAAGAACTAAAGATAAAAGACGAAAACAATTTAGTTCACGTTGTCCCTGAATACGTAATTCCAAACGAAATATACGATGAAGTAACAGAACTCATTCCTCTTTATGAAGGACTAACGCCTCCTAACATGACAGGCGAATATGTTTCTTCGCCTCACATACTTTTCTACGAATCATACGCAGAAAACCCTGATTCCATTCAATATTACAGCGATCGTTACATAGGTTTTATTTACGACAGCAAACAAATGAACTTCTACGGAAAACAATATGACCCTGAAGAAGATAAATATATTGAAGAGATTCAATACGGTGTAAAAATAACAGGAGAAAACGACAACTTCACATGTTATTATGTTGTTGACGGTTATCCTGGCGGATATTACGCACAACAGGCATTCATCTTCAGCGGAAAGAAAACAAATGATGGCATAGAAGATTTCCATACTGCCGTCATTATGTTAGAGACAAGCGGACACCCCGACTTGCCAGCAAAGAATTCATACAGAATATTAAAAGACGAAGACGGATTGGCAGAAAACAACAATTGGATGTCTAAGAAAAACGCCTATCAAACCAAGAGACTTCAAGATGAAGATTTGTTTAAAATGTGGATGAAGTAAAATGTTTGAAGAAGAAAGAATCTCTGAATACACATTACCTAACGGTATAAAGATTATACATAAATATCGTTCCGGCGCTGTTGCTCATCTGGCATTGATGGTCAACACAGGGATGAGAGATGAGCTAACCAACGAAAATGGGTTAGCTCATTTCATTGAACATATGTTGTTTAAAGGAACCAGAAAACGCAAAGCATATCACATCCTGAGCTGCCTCGAAAACGTTGGAGGCGAACTTAACGCATATACCACCAAAGAAGAAACTTGCATACACGCTTCTTTCTTAAAAGAATTCTATAACAAAGCGATAGAACTGATATCGGATGTCGCTTTCAACAGCACATACCCTGAAAACGAATTGGAAAAAGAGAAAGAAGTTATCCTTGACGAGATCAACTCTTACCTCGACAGCCCTGCCGAAGAGATCTATGACGAATTTGAAAACAATCTCTACAAAGGACATGAAATGGGTCGTAACATATTGGGAACAACAGAATTAGTAAGCAGTTACACCCGCAACGACTTATGCCGTTTCTTAAAAAACAACTACTCCACCGACAGGATGGTCATCGCAACAATCGGCGACATCTCGTTCGAGAATTTCAAAAACAAAGTCTCCAAACATTTCATCGACCACCAACGAGTCGGCACAAGTTTTCACAGAACAGGATTCACTCCTCTTCCGGCATTCAACATAATGCAAGAAAGAAACAGTCATTTGTCGCATTGCATCATGGGCGGACTTTCATATCATATCGACAGCGAAAAGAAAATGCAAATGATATTGCTCAACAATATCTTAGGTGGACCTGGCATGAATTCCCGACTGAATCTGAACATAAGAGAGAAGTATGGATTTGCCTATACGATAGAATCTCAATATAATGCATATTCCGACACCGGCAACTTCTCCATATATATGGGCGTCGACCCTCAGTCGTTAGAAAAAGCTATAAATCTGGTCTTTAAAGAACTTAACAAACTCAAAGACAACAAACTCGGTACAATACAACTATCCAATGCCAAGAACCAACTTATAGGTCAGTTGGCTTTGAGTTGCGAGTCGAGTCTCGGTGAATTATTAGGGATGACACGTGCTGCATTTTCCAAAGATGGCATTGAACCTATGCACGAAACAATAATAAAAATAAAAAATCTTACTGCAAACGACCTTCTGGAGGTTGCAAACGAAGTTTTCGACAATGATAATATCAGTCTATTGATTTACAAAGGATTATAAAAATAATTAAAAAAAATCAACAATATGTTGTTTTTTTATTATTTTTATTATATCTTTGGACGTCAAAGACGTACGTCTAAATTCTACCCAAAACAGATATGTTATGTCGACACAGAAAAACTCCAGAAAATTGCCCGTTATAGGAATCACCCAAGGTGACATCAACGGTATTGGATACGAGATTATCCTAAAGACCTTATGCGATAGTCGTGTTTTCGATTTATTCACACCTATCGTTTATGGTCAATCGAAAGTATTTTCTTATTACAAGAAAAACTTCAATATGGAGGAACTTTCTTATGCGTTGATAAGAGAAGCGCGTCAGGCGCAACCGGGACGTATCAATTTCATCAATCACACAGATAGCGAATTAAAGATAGAACCAGGAATTTCAACAGAAACCGCGGGTAAAGCATCATTCGACGCACTAAAACTTGCTGTTGATGATTTATACAAAAACAATTTAGATGCATTGGTAACAGCTCCTGTCAACAAGAAAAACATGCAATCTGACAAATTCAAATTCGCAAGTCAACTAAGATACATAGGTTCATTTTGTCCTGAAATCAACCCTTTGATGATGATGGTATGGAACAACTTACGCATAGGAAGCGTAACAAACCACATCGCTGTGAAAGACGTACCTACTATGATTACCAAAGAATTAATCATAGATAAATTAAAAGTCTTCAACCAAACATTAAAACAAGACTTCAACATTACACATCCGCGCATCGCCGTGATGGGACTTAATCCACACTCTGGCGACGGAGGTCTTTACGGCAGTGAGGAAATAGATATGATTATACCTGCCATCAATGAAGCATGCAGCAACAATATGTTGGTATTCGGACCATTCTCCGCTGATGGTTTCTTCGGTTCGGCAGCATGGTTAAAATATGACGGAATCTTATGTATGTATCACGACCAGGCAATGATACCTTTCAAATCCCTCGCCGTTGATGGCGGAGTCAACTATACAGCAGGACTGCCTGTCGTCAGAACAGCACCCGACCATGGAACAGGATACGACATCGCTAACAGAAACATCGCAAACCCGAACTCTTTCCGACACGCGATTTATTTGGCATTAGACGTGCTGAAAAACAGACACTCCGAAGAATAAGAAAAAAGTTCTCCACTATACGCCCATAGTTCATAGTAAATTGCTACCTTTGCAACTATGACTTATACCCTAGAAAAAATAGCGTCAATAGTAGAAGGAAAGATTGCCGGAAATGGCAACAAATCTACTATAATTAAAGAATTGCTTTTCGACAGCCGTCTCCTCATCAGTCCGGAAAACACATTGTTCTTCTCACTGAAAAGCAACCGTAACAACGGAAACAAATACATTAAAGAACTATATAACAAAGGTGTAAGATGTTTTGTAGTGGACAATATCGTCTTAGAATCATCAATCATCGATGCGACTTTCATTATTGTCGATAACACCTTAAAATCTCTGCAAAAACTGGCAACTTATCATCGTAACAATTTCAATATTCCTATCGTAAGCATTACGGGAAGCAACGGCAAGACCATAATCAAAGAATGGCTCTATCAGATTCTGAGTCCGGAAATGTCGGTGATAAGAAGTCCGAGAAGTTATAATTCACAGATTGGCGTGCCGATGTCGGTGTGGCAACTCAACGAATCGCATCAACTGGCAATCTTCGAAGCCGGAATTTCGCGATACGATGAGATGCAGAATCTGAAAGAGATAATCAGACCCAACATCGGAATATTCACCAATATCGGTTACGCCCATGGAAAGAATTTCAATAACATCAGCGATAAGATCGAAGAAAAAATGCGACTTTTTCATGATGTCGACACCTTGATTTATTGTTATGACCATGCAGACATAAGAGATGCCGTCGAGAAAAGAAACATCCATACTTTCTCATGGAGCAGAAAAGACAAAAACTCAGACGTGCAGATTTATTCCATCGAGAAAGGCGAAGATGAAACAGTGATTTCTGCTTTTATAAGACGACAGACTTTTTCAGAATCTGAAAATGGTCTGTCTAATGACGAAAGACCAAAGTCTGATGGAGGAGAAAATAAAACTCATTGCACAAACAATTCTCAAATTCTCAGACCCTCTGATTCTCTGATTCATAAGATAACCATTCCTTTCACCGACGATGCTTCCATAGAGAATGCCATTCATTGTTGGCTTGCCGCGATGTTGCTGAATATTCCGGAAGATGTCATTGAGAAAAAGATGCGACATCTAAGTCCTGTTGCCATGCGCATGGAACTTAAGTCGGGAATCAACAACTGTGAAATCATCAACGACAGTTACAACTCAGATTTTAATTCACTGACTATTGCTTTGGATTTTATGAATCAGCAACATCATAAGAAAGAACGTGTCGTCATACTATCAGACATTTTACAAAGTGAATTAAAAGAAGAGGATTTATATAAAAACGTGGCGCAACTTCTTAAAAACAAAGGCGTCAACCTCGTCATAGGAATAGGAGAATCCATCTCGCGACAAAAAGACAAATTCGACATAAACAAGATTTTCTATAACGACACCAAAGACTTCCTTACAAATCATCGTATAGAAGACTTCCATAACCAGATGATTTTGTTGAAAGGAGCACGTGAATTCGAGTTCGAAAAAATCAGCAGACTTCTACAAGCAAAAGCGCATGAAACCATTCTGGAGATCAATCTAAGCAATCTTGTCAAAAATATGAACTACTATCGCTCCAAACTAAAGAGCGACACCAAACTCATGGTGATGGTAAAAGCCTTCGCCTACGGAAGCGGCAACTTT
Source organism: Bacteroidales bacterium (assembly GCA_045606865.1). Taxonomy (GTDB): domain Bacteria; phylum Bacteroidota; class Bacteroidia; order Bacteroidales; family F082; genus Limimorpha. The sequence continues at coordinate 32,256 of JAZUST010000083.1, read as the reverse complement.
GAAGTTTCCAACGTACTCGAGTTTCATCGTGCCGACTACCTCACCGTGGCATACGCCGACGAAGGCATCGAACTACGTCGCAAAGGCATCAACCTCCCTATCATGGTGATGACACCAGAGATCAACACTTACGAAAGCATCATTAAAAACAATCTTGAACCCGACATATATAGTTTCAGAAGTCTCGCTTTATTAGAGGACGCGATAGAGAAATTGGATTCACCTTTGAACTACCCTATCGGAATTCATATCAAGTTGGACACCGGAATGCACCGTCTGGGATTCTTGAAAGAAGATATTGACGAACTTTTGCACAAGTTAAAAAATAATAAGAATATCATTGTAAAAAGTGTATTCTCTCATCTCGCAGGCAGCGACAGTCCCGACTTCAACGATTTCACTATGAAACAAATCAATAACTTCGAAGAGATGAGTTCTAAAATCATTGATGCATTTCCATATAAAATATTACGTCATATCCTGAATAGCGCCGGCATCAGTCGTTTTACCGATTATCAATACGATATGGTCAGACTTGGAATCGGCGTCTATGGAGTTCATCCTTGTGAGGAAGACAGAGGCAAACTGAAAAATGTCGTATCTCTGAAAACAACCATCGTACAAATCAAAGAATATGAAATTGGAGAAACGGTGGGTTACAGCAGAAAAGGCGTAATTGAAAGAAAATCAAGAATCGGCGTTGTGCCAATAGGTTACGCCGATGGTTTGAAGCGTCAACTTGGAAACGGCAACGCATGTTTCTATGTCAACGGGAAAGCCGCTCCTATAATAGGTAACATCTGCATGGACATGTGCATGATAGATGTGACAGGAATAGAGTGCAAAGAAAACGACACTGCTATTCTTTTCGACGAAAACCACAGCATAGAGAAGATAGCAGAATCATGCAACACAATAGCTTACGAAATATTAACCAGTTTCTCACCAAGAGTGAAACGAATTTATTTCCAAGAATAATAATAATGTTTTCAAATCGTTAAAACAATAGAATTTATTATTAACTTTGTAGCGATAACATTATAAACAAAAACAAACTAATACATATATATATGTCCGAAAACCTAGTTATTATACCGACATATAACGAAAAGGAAAACATAGAAAAAATCATACGTTACGTTTTCCAAATGCCGATGTCATTCGATATTCTTATCATTGAAGACAATAGTCCTGACGGCACCGCTGATATCGTAAAACGACTGATGCAGGAGTTTCCCGACAGACTTTTCATTGAAGAAAGAAAAGGCAAGTTAGGACTTGGAACCGCTTACATCCACGGATTCAAATGGGCATTGTCTCGCGACTATAAATATATCTTCGAGATGGATGCCGACTTCTCACACAATCCTGACGACCTTATCAAGTTACATGATGCTTGCGCGAACGGAGCCGATGTTTCCGTAGGTTCACGTTATATCACTGGTGTCAACGTAGTGAACTGGCCGATGGGACGAGTCTTGATGTCATATTACGCTTCAGCATACGTCAGATTCATAACGAGAATGAAGACAAGAGACACCACCGCCGGTTTCGTTTGTTACACAAGAAAGGTGTTAGAAACAATAGATCTGGACAAGGTTAAATTTATCGGCTATGCCTTCCAAATCGAGATGAAATACTCCGCATGGAAACTCGGATTCAACATTAAAGAGGTTCCTATCATCTTTACCGACCGTGCCGAAGGAACATCAAAGATGTCGAAAGGCATCTTCAAAGAAGCAATATTCGGCGTCATCAATCTTAGATGGAGAGGAATGCTTGGTAAAATTAAACCTAAAAAGGGAGTTCAATAAATTCCCCGTTTAAATAAACTTCGATAACAACAATTAAAAACTTTTGCTAATGCTTTATGTTTTTTATCGGAATCTTCTCGTCTTTCTTTCAACCACATAGCTCGCTATGCTCTTTCAAGGAAAACAAAAATCTTCTCAATAAAAACTCATAAATCATTAGCAAAGCAATTTATAGAAATCCCCTAAAAAATCATGAATTACATCATAAAGAACGCAACGCTTGTCAATGAAGGAAAATCTTTTTTGGCAAGTGTTGTTATTTCCGGAGAGACGATAGAGAAAATTATTTTAAATGGCGATGACTATGACCATGACTATGACTATGAGGTCATTGATGCGGAAGGACTATTGTTATTGCCTGGTGCCATCGACGACCAAGTTCATTTCCGCGACCCGGGTCTGACGCACAAAGGCGACATAGCAAGTGAGAGCCGTGCTGCCGTGGCAGGCGGTGTGACGTCGTTCATGGATATGCCTAACACTGTGCCCAACACATTGACACAACAACTGCTTCAAGATAAATACGATATAGCCGCCGAGAAGTCAATGGCAAACTATTCTTTTTATATGGGCGCCTCTAACGACAATATCGATGATGTTCTCAAGACCAATCCTAAAGACGTCTGCGGAATTAAAGTCTTTATGGGTTCAAGCACAGGCAATATGCTTGTCAACAACAGTCAGACCCTGCAACGACTTTTCCAAGAAGCACCTTGTTTGATAGCGACACATTGCGAAGACGAAGATATCATCCGTAGAAACATGGAGATATTCAAAGAAAAATACGGTGACGAGGCTCCTTCTTCAATCCACCCTCTTGTACGCAGTGCTGAAGCTTGTTATAAGACATCGTCACAAGCCGCGGAACTCGCAACAAAATACGGAGCACAACTTCATATCTTACACCTATCAACATCAAAAGAAGTGGAACTTTTCAGAAACGACATACCGTTAAAAGACAAGAAAATCACAGCTGAAACATGTCTGCATTATCTTTTGTTTGACGACAGAGACTACGAAAAGAAAGGCAACTTCTTGAAATGTAATCCTGCTGTTAAAACAGAAAACGACAAACTGGCGTTGATACAAGCTTGTATCGACGGACATATCGACATCTTGGCCACCGACCACGCACCACATACTTTCGAAGAGAAAAACAAACCATACTTCTCGGCACCATCGGGAGGAACATCGGTTCAACATCTGCTTCTCGGAGCACTGGAGTTGGCTTTTAGCAATCAGCGGTCAGCTATCAGCAATCAGTCTTTGACTATAGAAAAAGTAGTCGAATTGTTATCTCATAATCCGGCGATATTATACAAAATAGACAGAAGAGGTTTCATTAGAGAAGGTTATTATGCCGACTTGGTTTTGGTTGACCCTAAGAAAGAACAAGTCGTCACCAACGAAAGTGTCTACTATAAATGCGGATGGACCGGTTACGCAGGAATGAAACTAAGCAGCAGTGTGACACACACTTTCATCAATGGCGAATTGGTATACCACAATGGAACTTTCAAAGAAGATTACAGAGGCAAACGCCTTACATTTAACAGATAATTATATTATGAAGAGAACATTATTTGCATTATTAATATTAGCAACATTGACATCGTGCAACAGCACAGATCTTTATGAAGACGTCATTACCAATTATGAAAACGGAAACCGAAAAGAAGTCCGTTACTATCAAGTGAACAAAGACGGCAGCAATACCTGGGTAAGAGAGACTTGGTATTATATGGAAGGTATGAAACATCTTGATGGTCCTATTGCCAATGACAAAAGAAACGGCAATTTTGAAACATACTACAAGTCAGGCAACTTGATGAGTACAGGACTATTTGTCGATGGAATAAGAGAGGGCAAGGCCGTAGTTTATTATGAGAACGGCAACATTCACTACGAAGGCAACTATAAAAACGGCAAAGAATGCGGTATATGGAAATTCTATAGAGAGGACGGAAAACTAATAGAAGAAATAAACCGTGACTTAAGATGAAACTCTCTGTTTTTTCCGACGAACATTATATGCAGCAGGCACTTAACGAAGCCCTCTTGGCAGAAGCAAACGACGAAGTTCCTGTTGGTGCCGTAATTGTTTGTAACGACAAAATCATTTCACGCGCACACAACCAAGTGGAACAACTGAACGATGTGACGGCACATGCCGAGATGCTCGCTCTAACAGCAGCATTCAACAATATGGGAGCCAAATATCTTGACGACTGCACCTTATATGTCACATTGGAACCATGCGTGATGTGCGCCGGCGCCTTGGCACATGCACACGTCAGCAGAGTTGTCTGGGCATGCAACGACGAGAAAAACGGATTCAGCAAACACGGCAATCTGCTTCATCCAAAGACCAAGATACAAAAGGGCGTACTTCAGGAAGAATGCCTGAAAGTATTAAAAGGATTCTTCGCAAAAAAAAGATAATTCGGCATTATGAAGATAAAGGTTTTATATAATTATATACTTCACATATTAGGATATTAGTCATAAGAGAAGTACTTCCAAGTGACATAATACGTTCTAAACCTGTTAAAGAATGTAATGAGGAAATGGTAAAACTATAATGTAGCAAAGCAATTTATAGAAATCCCCTAAACAAATTAAATTTACAATTCTTTGACTCTTTGTAGCGTTGCTTTCTGCGACTTAATAAATTCCATGTTTATCTTCAACTTCTTACCTCGGTATTTGTCGCAATCGAAATAAATCTTTTTCATCATATCAGAAAGGATGGTCTTCACCGATCTGAATCCAAATCTTGATTTCAATGTTTCCTCCGCAATATACCACAACACATCATCACAGAATTCAACATCTAAACCAAGTTGTTTGCATTGTTGTATATGCGCATCCAAGATATTGTCGGATGCAGATGAGATAATTTCATACACTAATTCTTTTGTCATAGGATTCATAACATAACATGAACCTATACGACCGAGAAGTTCGGGTTGATATCCCCACTTCTCCAAATCTTCCATCTTCAATTCCGACATATAATCGAAATCATTTTGTGATGATGCCATTCCAAAACCTATCTTAGATTGAAGATTTAATCTTTTCTTGATAATCTTTTCGATACCAGAAAATGCTCCATCATAACACAAAAGCATATTATCAGTCGGAATTTGGTATCTTTCTCCCGTAGGTTTTTCAATTACAAGTTCATAACCTTTGTCGTAAAATTTCAAGAAGTCACGTTGCATGTCAAGATCCCAGTCGCTGCCAGAAGAAGAAACACGTAAGGTATCGAAATGTGTTATTTTATCAAACTCGTTAAATATCAAAACAGCATACTTAAACTCTTCAACATCCAAATAACTATTAATATGAATACCTATATAATCTGATATATGCATACCTTTCCATGATGTCGGATTACAATCTGAAACATTGATACGTATAATAGGGACACCACATATTTCCGCAAATCTGCGTAAAATTTCCGACTTACCGGTACCTGTCTTACCTGCAATTATAAAAGACGTTTTAACACTACATGTCTGTTTTTTGCGCATACTTTCCATATGTTGGAAGAATGGTACGGCAACACTGTCAATAACTTCATCCTGACCTTTAACGTATTTTTTCACCTCTTCTGCCAATGCTCGTGGCGACAAAAAACATTTGTCGTCAGCATCAGTATAATAAGGATCATATTCATTTACAAATTTATCTAATAACATATTAAACTCCTCATCTTCAATGACTTTTTCTTCAGAACCACTTTCTTCAAACTCCTCATCTTCAAAGTCGTTTACATTCTCCATATCTTCAGCAAAATTTTCTTCGGTTTCTTCTTTCATATTTGAAAGAACCACATCCGGAGTAGATTCATCACCTGAAAAACCTCTTTCCTCAAGACAATTATTAACTTTCATTCTATCCATAATATTTTGATTTAAATTATTAAACCTCGAACACAAGATATAGAACGGAACAATTAGAAATATCTATCTAAAAAATAAGTTTTTTTTAAAAAATATTCTAGTAAAAACTTTCGTCTTTCATCTTTTGTCTTTAGTCTTTTATTATCTTTGCAAAAAACGAATAACAATATGAATCCAATAGTAAGTATCATCATGGGAAGCACTTCCGATCTTCCTGTTTTAGAAAGTGGAATAAAATTTTTAGACGAGATGGGCATTCCATTTGAAATGAATGCCTTGAGTGCACATCGTACTCCTGAGTTGGTAGAAGAATTTGCCCGTAACGCACAAGCACGCGGCATAAAAGTCATCATCGCAGCAGCAGGTATGGCTGCACATCTTCCTGGAGTTATTGCTGCCATGACACCAATACCAGTCATCGGAATTCCAGTAAGAACCGCCATGGAAATGGACGCTCTCTTCTCTATCGTACAGATGCCTCCGGGAATCCCTGTAGCAACAGTAGGCATCAACGCTTCATTGAACGCAGCCATCCTCGCAGCACAGATGCTCGCTGTAGCAGATGAAGAAATAGCAAAGAAAGTCGTTGACTATAAAGAAGGTCTTAAAAAGAAAATCGCCAAGGCAAACGAAGACCTTAAAGAGATAAAATATAATTTCAAGACTAATTGATAATAAAGTTCATAGTTTAAGGTTTAGAGTTTAGAGCAGTTGAAAGTATAAAAGATAAAAGTTTAAAGTTTATAAACTTCTATACATTAAACCTTCAACTATATAACTACTCTAAACTTTAAACTCTAAACTCTAAACTATCATAAATGACTTCTCAAGATGAAAAACGGCTCTTTATAAGCAGCATCATTATCCCGATAATTATGGTGATGATAATGTGGATTGTGAAAATTATTGAAACCGTCTTTCATCTTGATTTTGTTTTTCTTGGGATAAAACCTTTATCAGCAGAAGGCTTACCCGGAATTCTTTTGTTCCATTTCATTCACGGCGACTGGGAACATCTCTTCGCCAATACAGTGCCGATATTAGTCTTAGGTACTTCGTTATATTATTTCTATCGTCCCCTCGCAAACAAGATACTCCTTATATTAATATTCTCTACGGGTTTGCTCACATGGTGCGGAGCAAGAAGCGGAGTTCACATCGGAGCCAGCGGACTCGTCTATGGACTGACATTTTTCCTGATGCTGAGCGGTTTTATCAGAAGAGACAAAAAACTCATCATAATATCTTTGATTGTAGTCTTTCTTTATGGAAGTTTAGTTTGGGGATTATATCCGAAATACGCCATAGAAAACAATATCTCCTGGGAAGGACATCTCAGTGGTTTTGTTATGGGAATCTTCTTAGCAATATATTTCAGAAAAGAAGGACCACAACGCGAAGAATACGTCTGGGACGAAGAAGACGAAGAAGTCCCCGACTCCGACCCCGACTCCGTTCCCGCTCCCGACTCCGACTCCCGTCCTTACTGGGACGTTCCAGAACCTGATAAAGACGAACTTACTGTAGTTTATAGATTTAGGAGAAAATAGTCAATTTTTTTGTGAAAATTATATTATATTTGCAAAAATTTCAACTTATGAAAAAGTTAAAAATATTTTGTCTTTTCGCATGTTTTTTCATTTTTGCTAACTCACTCTTCTCTCAAGAAAATATAAAAGACAGGAAATTATTCTTAGGTGCGAACTTTGGTATTGGATTAGGTCGATCTCAACTTAGTTATAATGGTTATGGCATTAATAATTATATAATACCTTCCACAAAAACTACAGATTTACTGATTGGCAATATAGGACTTGATGCCGCTTATAAAATAAATGAAGATGTTGCCATAGGAGCATATAGCGCAATAGGAACAGACAATAGGATAGAAAAGAAATTCTTCGACTTAGGAGTGTTGTTCGTGACAGATCTTATGGACAAGCCATCGTCAATTATTGCAGGTGCTGGCATCCATTCAATTGATTTCAAGTACAATGGCATCAATGCGAGGATAGGTTTTATATCATCATACAACGTATATCTTATGCTTGAAGCAAATTTCAGTGACGTCGAATATAAAGTAATTTATGACAAACATAACCGTTTGACATATTCAGTTTTATTAAGTTTCGGTTATAGGATATTCTGAGATTTTTTCTAAAACAAGTTGTTATAAATAAAATTTGTTATATCTTTGCAGATGGAAATTAAGTCGATATTCTGTGCCATACACATGGCAAGTCCTCAGCCAACCGTTGGTCTTTAATATAAAGAATTCACAGGTATCGCATTTCTGAGGCAAATACAACTCCGGTAAAACGGAGTTTTTTTTATGCCTTTATCGCAGTTATACAATATTGAACTTTCTCTTTAATTTTATCCCTATTAGGTCGTTTGATTCCCACAATTAAAGATACTTTTCCTATCCCGACAAGATTATATTCCATCCTTATCATCTTCTCAAACTGATTCTGATTCTTATCTTTAGGTTTTGTATTAACAACACAAATCTTTCGTGCTAATTGTAAAATAGCATCAAGTTGCAATACCGCCAAAGTCGAAAGATAATTACAAGATGCTTTAAATGCAGTTTCTTGAATAGATATTAAACGTACGTTTATGTAATCTTTTAAATTGTAGTTATATAGTTTTTTTGAAGGATTATTTTTCTCCCACTGTTTGTAGAAATCTTTTATTATCTTCTTCCTGACCTCTACATCTTCTTTACTATTTCCTGTAGGTATATTTTTCAGTTCCATAATTTTAAAATCTTTGACTAATGCTATAAAATATTTTCTCTGTTTCAAAGCTTTGCCAACAAAATTTATTATATCTTTGCAGGTGAAAAAAGACTTATAGAATTGGCACCACAGGGTTCAATGTATCTTCCTGCTACCGGCTGTTCTACGAGTCTTTTTTTATTTTCTATCAAAACTCCAAATACCACCTCAGCCTTTCATCAACATCAGTCCTATTTATAACTTTCTTATATTGCTCCCAGTTTCTAATCATTCCCTTGCTTTCACGATAGTTGACGATTTTCTTCACATCTTCATATTCGATATAAGGATGCCGTAAGATTGTCTTGAAATCATCATGGTTGATTTTTACCTTTCTTGTCTCGATAGTGTCAATGATAAGATAAGGTTTTATCATTTTTAATCTCGCAGAGTCTAAGGCATAGACTTCAAGCAGCTGATTCAATTTCACGAAACCGCCTAACTTTTCCCGATATTCGACAATGTTTTTTGCGAAGAATGAACCTATTCCCGGAAGTGACTGGAGTTCTATTGTATCGGCGGAGTTGATGTGAATATTGGCTATTTGCCTCGGACTATGAACTTTAGACTGTGAGACATCTGTCTGAACCTTTGTACTTTGAACTTTATCCTTTGAGTTTTGACTGTTGGAAATCTTAGACATATGCGATACGTCATTATCAACCGCTGTCTGCTGACTACTGACTGCTGACCGCTGACTGCTGATGGCATCCTCATGCAGTGCCATTATCGAATCCAGATTATGTAAATAAAAATTAACATTTGAAGGTCTGTTTGCGACAAAAAAATTAGCAGCGATGATGAGAAGTATCACCGCTGCTAAAACTATAATCGCTGTCCGTTCACCTTTCGTGAACGTCATCGCATCTTTTATATTATCAAACATATCATATAATGTTTAAGGTTTAAAGATTAAGGTTTAAGGTTGATATGTGTTAGCCAATTAATTGATTGATGAATATCGCCAATATAACTATAGGTGCTATATATTTTATTATGAAGAATATGAATTTCTTCACGCTCATCGTCAATGTGTTTTGGTTTGTGATTTCGTCGTAGAAACTTTCTCTTCCCATCTTCCATGCTACGAAAATCACGATGAACAAAGCTCCGATTGGCAATAATATATTTGCCGAGAACTTATCCATGAAGTCGAAGAAAGTCATATTGCCGAATACGAAGACGGAATCTGTACGCAAACTTAATGTACAGAACACTCCGAAGAACAATGCTACCAATGTTCCAATCCAAGTTGCTGTGTTACGTTTTATTCCGTGTTCTTCAGATAAGAAAGTGACTATAACTTCTAACAACGAGATTGTTGATGTCAAGGCGGCGATTGATAACAAGACAAAGAATATGATGCAGAAGAAGTAACCGCCAGTCATTTTGTCGAATATCATCGGCAGAGTGTTGAATGCCAATCCTGCGCCGGCTTCAGGTTGTATCCCGAAAGTGAAAGCCGCAGGGAAAATGATGACACCCGCCAAGATTGCCACCAAAGTATCTGCCACTACAACAGATAAAGAAGTCGTTGCGAGATTGTCTTTTTTACTTATGTAAGATCCGTAAGTGATGAGAGCGCCCATGCCGACGCTGAGAGAGAAGAATGCCTGTCCTAAAGCTGCTAAGAGTGTATTGCCGTTAACTTTAGAGAAGTCCGGCTTGAAGAGGAATTTCAATCCTTCGCCGGCGCCGTCTAATGTCAATGATTTGACACATAATATTATCAGGATGATAAACAAGGCAGGCATCATAATCTTGGTATATTTCTCGACGCCTTCTTTAATACCTTTGAAAATAATAAACGCCGTCAATCCCATAAAGAGGAACTGCCATAAGAAAGGACGGAAAGGATTGTTGTTGAAATCGACGAAACCTTGTTCTATTGTAGCGATGTCTTTATCGGCGAAGAAGTTGGTCGCGGCTTTGTAGATATATTCCAATGTCCAACCGGAGACGGTGCTGTAGAAAGCGAGAACCACAAACGCTGCCAATATTCCGATGTATCCGATCCAATTCCATTTTGTCTTTGGCGACAAGACTTTAATGGAACCGACGGGATTCTTACCGCCGCGGCGACCGATGTAAAACTCTGCCATCATAATCGGAATGCCGAGACATAAAACTATCAAAACATAAATTAACAAGAAAGCACCACCACCGTTTTCGCCTGCAAGACAAGGAAAACGATAGATGTTACCTAAACCGATAGCTGAACCTGCAGCTGCTGCTATGGCTCCCAACTTTGAACCAAAGCCATCTCTATTTTCGCTCATATCTTTAATTATTATTTGTTTATCTCTTTAAAACCTTTTGTCTTTAGTCATTAGTCTTTGGTCATTAATTCGTATGCAAATTTAAATATTCCTTTGAGATTATTACATCTTATTTCAGGATAAAAAACTTCTTTTCCGCCAAACCCTTTATAGAAACGCGCCAAACCCTCATTGTCAGAACCCTCGAAGTCGAAGATGTATTGCGTCTCACTGAATTCTCTTATCGTATTATCCAACAAAAACGTCAGCGCATGTTTGTATTTATAACTTTCATCACTACCGGAAAACAAAAACACTATCCTATCGTGACTACACATAAACACCGCTCCTGCAATAAGTTGACCATCCGCATCATTAGCACCTACAATAAAACAACTTTCGTGATAAATCGCAGTATCAATCAAATCTATAAGTCGAGTATATTCCTTGTCTTTCCAATGCTTCACGTCTTTACCTCTATTGTTACGGAACAACTGCACCACATCATTGGCATTTACATTCTTATTTAAAGACAACCCTGCCACTTCCGCCTTGGAGAGATTTCTCTTTGTATTCTTGTTGTATTTATTAAATAGGTATTGATAGTCATAAATCAAATCTAGCACGACATTACGATGCAGTTTGATAAAATTCCAATCGTAGTTCACCTTGTTAAATTCGTTGAGACGATATTTTATGACCTTATATTTTGCAGGAATCGACAAAATAAAATTCTCAATCTCATCCTGTGAGAGCAACGATTGCGAATATATTCCCAGTTGCTGCACGAAAAAAGGTTGATACATATATGATATTCCAAACTTAGACTTTCCTGTTAGAGGCATAACACGTTCATAGTCGTTTTCAACCAACGCTTCCCATTGAGGATGCACGACATCAAGATACCACGACCAGGCATATATGCTGCCATTGAACGACTTAGCAATGCAATCGTCCCATCGTTTCTTGTCAATCATATCGTGAGTCAGATGTTTTATCATATCAGTTCAAGATGTAATCAAGTATTTTTCTGTATAAAGTTATCCATCCTTCCCAACGTTTTTCTCCCGATAATGTTTCATTATGCCACAAAAGAATGAATGTTCCGTTAACATTTTTCACTTCGTCGACGAGTTTCTTCGCTTTGTCATAAGATTCTTCTACATCCAAATCTAAATAATCGCGCATCGTTCCATCCATCAAAGCGAAAGGATGTATATTAAGTTTTGTTTTGGTGTCGGTCTCCAAATCAAAGAACTTGAAAGTATCGGCATAACCTGCTCTGAATCCTGCTTGTGAAGCATAACCCATAGTGTAGTCATCTGTGATATCCAAATCAATAAGAATCTTATAACTTTTAGGTAAACTCAATCGTAAAAAATGTTGACGACTTATTGTCACCTCCCTCTTCAATACATTCGACAGTCTGTTAATTTCTTCCTTTACCATATTTTTATTTAAGTAAGAAGAAAACGAAGGATGTATTCCCACCAGAGCATAATCGCCGAGATGTTTTATGAGTTCCTGAAACTCTTTATTATGGATAGAGATATTTTTATCGTTTTTATTATAATCTCCACACAATATAAAATATAATGGTTCCAGTTTCAATTCTTTTTGCAGTCTTATCTGATATTCAAACGTATCAAAAGGATCCATCTTCTTTCCTCTCAACACGTCCCAACGATACTTTATTTCTTTCTTATCAAAATGCAAGATGTCTCTTACAAAAGCTAACATGATCCTGAAGAGTCCCTTATTCTTGTACGCCCACGCAGCATCCACATCGTAAGTAGGGATGAAACGGAATGTCTTTTTCTTGAGAGTTATCTCCGGATAACGAGCAACGATCTCTTTTCCAAAATCAATAGTCCAAAGATTGACAACCGGTTTTTCAAACATGTCCATCTTATACAAGATAGAATCTTGTGGTTGGAAACGATTATGCATATCACCGATATGTGGCTGATATTCTTCGTAACGACTTATGATATAAAACGACGCAGCAAATATATCGAAAGGAAATAACGACTTATCGTTAAATACCGGATATATTGTTTTATAGTCTTTATAATTACAAAGTTTTATTTCTTGATCATTGATGTCGTGTTCGAAAAGAAGATTTACCGATTGCTGATATAGTGAAGGTTCATCACTCATAGGGAACTTGTCATAATGCAGTCTTGGTCCTTCATACGCAAGATAAGTTTCTTTGTTGGTGGTAAATTTAAAATCTATACCTAATTCATCTTTAAGCATCAACTCAAAGATATAATATAACCTATTGGTTATCTTCGGCACTAATATCAGCATTTCCATAAAACTTTCTTTTAAGTCGTTAATATAATCACTATGCAAATGTAAAAAAATCCCGAACATTATGCATTATGAATTATGAATTATGTATTTAAAAAAATGATAATATTTTGAACATTACGAACCATGTCTGTGTTTATTGAGAAAAATTATTATTTATGAAAACTTACGATTTATACGAACGTGCCATGGAACCTGTCAGACATTGGTGGATGTATCTGATAATTGGTGTATTGGCGTTTTTCTTAGGAGTGTTTATGTTAACAAATCCCACCATCACTTACGAAATGATGACTCTTCTTTTGGGTCTTGCCTTGGTAGTTTTCGGTATCATTGAGATGATAGTCGGAATCTTCAGCAGAAACATCTTTGTCTCGCGTGCGGCAGTGATAATAGGTGCTGTGCTCAACATTGTTTTAGGTATTCTTCTTGCAGCAAATCCCGGCATAGCGGCGCTTACTCTGCCACTCATCCTAGGTATGTGGATGCTTTACCAGAGTTTTATGACAATCAGTTACGCCGGCGACCTCAAAGGATTCCACGTAAAAGGTTATGGACTCACTCTCTTCTGCGGCATTATCCTCTTGATTCTTGCCATTCTCATCCTGCTTCGTCCTGTGGCAATAGGAATGATGACTGTTGCAATATATATCGCACTATCTTTCATCATCTACGGACTCTCAGAAATAGTGTCTGCATTCAGACTCAGAACCATACACACGATAGCGGAAAATGATCAATGATTAAACCAAGAACTATGATAAACTGAAAACCTGAGAGGTGTTCTGACAAAAGTTTAAAACTGTCGGTAAAAACTTCTCAGATTTTCAGTTTTTATGGTTTTAAGTTTCAAAAAAAACACTTGTCCGTTGTCTGTTGTCTGTTGACTTTTTCTTATATTTGACGACTTAATTTAAAGTTAAATCGTCAAATGTAATTATATGAAAAAGTTATCATTACTATTTTTAATGTCATTGATAAGTATCTTTGTATCAGCACAAGTTATTGAACATACTTATCATTTTGAGAATCCTGTCGTAACAGAGATTCAATCTTACAATCAAGTTCAATTTGAAAATTGTATGCAGACCGCCGTCGCCGGTAATCCTTCGTTACCATATAAGACCGTGAGTCTCTTGCTTCCATGCGGTTCAGAAGCCGAATCTGTAGAAATCATCTTATCAGATTTTGAAGAGATTAACGTAAAATCACAACTCTTTCCATATCAGCCGGCACGTCCTTATTCAAAACCAGAACGTAAGGTGTTTATGAAAAATGAAGACGTTTATTCATCAAAGAGTGTTTATCCTTCAAAAAGTTATGGCGAACTCACTACACATTATCTCAATGGTCATGCTTTCGCTTTCACTTCATTCACTCCTGTTCAATATGAACCTTCTTCAGGAAAAGTGAAATACGCTAAGACTGCTACCGTCCGTGTTACCTTGACTTCCGCTAAAAAAGATAATTCCGCCATGATATGGAATACACCTTATATTAATAGTAAAGTCAAAAATTTGGCTGACAATCCTGAAATGATTGAATCTTACAAGACAAGAGGCAGAAACACCGCTGATTACGATTTGTTGATCATAACAGGTGCTGATTATGTTGAAGGTTTCGCCGAGTATTGCGAATATTATAACAGCATTGGCGTACGTAACAATATCGTCACTCTCGATGAGATCTATGCCTCAGCAGAAGGTTCCGACAATCAGGAAAAGATGCGCAATTACATCATAAATGAATATACTAACAACGGTATCATTATGGTGCTTCTCGGCGGTGACGTCAACATCGTTCCTTACCGCGGATTGTATTGTCACGTACAGTCAAGTTCTGTTTATGAAGATTCTAACATTCCTGCCGACCTTTATTTCTCGGCATTGGACGGAACATGGAACGACAACGGCAACAGCCGCTGGGGCGAGATTGGTGAAGACGACCTTCTCCCTGAAATAGGCATCGCTCGTATGTCGTTCAACAATGCGACAAAACAAGCAAACATGATTAACAAGAGTTTGAAATACCAACGCGAACCTGTCCTCGGTGAATTCCGCGACGTCACTCTCGCTGGCGAATGGCTTTATGACAATCCGGAAACATGGGGCAGCGATTATATGGAATTGTTAATCGGTGAACATGACGACAATGGTTATACTACAATAGGTTATCCTGAAGACTATAACTTCATCCGTCATTACGCAGAAGACGGAACATGGGGACCAAGTCAGTTGAAGGCAACCATCAACGCCGGTACACAATATGTAAATCACGTTGGTCACGCCAATACCAATACTGTTGCTGAATGGTATAACAGCGATATCACCGACGCCAACTTCAGCGGTGCCAACGGCGTTGATCATAACTATACATTCTTCCATTCTCATGGTTGCGTATGCGGTTCTTTCGAAGACGACTGTATCATGGAAAGAATGGTGTCTATTGAAAACTTCGCTGTCGCTGCTATCGGTAACTCTCGTTACGGATGGTTCAACGAAGGTCAGACAGAAGGTCCGGCTCCACACTTGCATCGCGAAATGACCGACGCTCAACATCACGACCGCATTCCATTCTTGGGGATGCACCTCTCAGAAAGCAAGTGTATGACAGCTCCTTTCGTCAACGCTCCAGGTCAATGGGAAGAAGGTGCCTTACGCTGGAACTTCTACGACTTGAACGTTCTCGGTGACGTGGCAGTACGTCCTTGGTTGGATGAACCTTTTGAAGCTGACATTGAATATAGCGCACAACTTTTCATAGGAGCACAATCAACAGAAATCGTTGTTAAAGATGATAATGGCAATCCTCAAAAAGGTTTCCGTTGCAGTTTCGTATATAACGACGAATTGATTGGTTTCGGTATCACAGATGAAAACGGTGAAGCAGAAATATCTTTCGAAGGCGGACTCACTGCTGTTGGCGAAATGAAACTCTACGTAACAGGTCTCAACGCTTTCCCTCAGGTATTGGATGTGACAGCAGTGCCAAACAACAGTGCTTACGTCGTTTATGAAGAATTCTCAGTGAACGACAACAACGGCATCATCGAATATAACGAATCATTATCATTAAATATGGTATTGAATAATGTCGGTAGCGTTAACGCAACAAATGTAACAGCGACTTTAACTTGCGACAAACCGGATTATATCAACATCACGACAGCTACCGCTAATGTAGGAAATGTGAACGCTAATTCAAATGTTACGTTAGAAGACGCTTTTGCTTTAACAGTATGCGACAGTGTTCCTAACAACACTAACGTAAAATTCTTCGTAAGTTGCACCGACGGCACCAACACATGGGAAAGCAAATTCAGCACAAATATCTTCGCACCAGAATTAGAAATCGTGAAACCAAACGGATTAGAACTCAATCCTGGCGATGAGGCAACAGTTGAATTCGGCATTATTAATAAAGGTGGCAGCACTGCCAATAACGTAGTGTTCACAATATTGCTTCCAGAAGAAATTATAGTAAGTCAAAATCAGTTTAACATTTCATCCTTAGCCGCCGGCGAAGAAACAAGCGTAGAAGTAACATTAACTGTTTCTGAAAATGCAGGATTAGGTTTCGCATACGAGATGCCTCTTATAGCTCAGTCAGGTCGATATACGACTAACAGCAGTTATGCTATCATCGTAGGCAGCGTGACAGAAGACTTTGAAACCGGCGACTTCTCAAAATTCGACTGGGAATTTGATGGAAATCCTACTTGGGAGATTACAACAGACAACGTTTATGAAGGTCAATATTGTGCCAAGTCAGGTGCTATCGGCGACCAAACTTCTACAACATTAAAGATCACCATCGATGTCAAAGCAGAATCTGAATTAAGTTTCTATAAGAAAGTATCTTCAGAATCAAGTTACGACTTCTTGAAATTCTATATCGATGGACAAGAGAAAGACAAATGGTCAGGTGAAAAAGATTGGTCTTTGGAGACTTACACATTGAATGAAGGATTACGTACTTTGGAATGGACTTATAACAAAGACGTATATGTTGGTGAAGGACAAGACTGCGCTTGGGTCGACAACATCCAATTTCCACCTACCGCCATCATCGTTGATGTTGAAACTGTTGAAGAAAGAAACGTCAATATCTATCCTAATCCTGCGAGAGACTTTATTAAGTTATCAGCTGTCAGTTGTCAGCAATCAGTAGTCAGAGTTTACAATTGTTTAAGTATGTTGGTTGATGAAATCGAGATGAGTTCTGATGAGATTGAGATCAACGTTGCGGATTATAATCCAGGAATCTATTTCATCAACATCAAGACAGAAAGCGGAAACGTCACTAAGAAATTTATTAAAAACTGAGAAATTGAGAATCTGAAAATCTGAGAATTTGTAACCTTAACACTTCTCAGGTTTTCTATTTTGACAATCATATCACAAAAAAAGTCGTGAAGAATTTTCCTCACGACTTTTTTATTGCTTATTGCTAAACGCCGACAGCTTATTTAATTTTCTTCTCTACTACTTGGAGAATTTCTTTTGTCTCGCTGTTTGAAACATAAGCGATGATATAACATTGATCAGCGTTATAGGCTTCGTCTAAAATGATAGAATAAGACTTAACTATCTCTTCATTTGGAGCAATAACTTCTGTATTTAATTCTGTTCCCCATGTACCATTCATTGTTGTACGGAAAACGTGGCGATGGATATAATCTGGGTTGTTACCTTGTGGAGTAACCTGCATACCTACGATGCTATCTTCCATGATACAAACAGTGAGAGAATATGTGTCAGAGAATTCAGCTAAAAATTTAGAATATGCACTAACTCTTAATTCTCTAGTTTCTTCATTATAATCTTTGGCTAACAATAATCTAACATTAGGTTCGCCATCAAGTGCTTCTGCTACTGCACCAGCCCATGTTGAATATTGATAAGCATATGTACCACCAGTAGATTGTCTATTAACCGCACCTATAGGGTTGCTACCAAATTGGAAATAAGTATACCATGCATTACCTTCTTCAGTAGTAAAATCAATAAAAGGACCATTAGGTGGAACTGAAGACAAAGCTCCTGCATGAACACCTAAAACAACTACTCTATGCTCATTTTGCTCTTGAATTTCCAAGGCTTCTTCTGCTGCAAGAGGGCAATTGATACATCTTACACCTGTGTAATCCTCTAAAAGCACAACTTTCTCATTTATCCAATTCAAAGTATCTTCTGCAGATAATGGTAAATGTTCACTGCTTTCATTATTTTCCTTAAGATATGGTTCCTCTATTATATCGCATGAAGCAAACCCAAATATTAGGAATGATGTTGCTATTATGTATGATAATTTCTTCATTTTTTAACTTATTTAGAATGATGTTGTAATAGATAATGAGAATCCGCTTGAAGCAGGGACAACGCGGCAAACGCCACCAACACAAACCATACCTTCGCTTTGACGACCTCCGGTGAGAACAATTCTTGTTGATTCTTTAATATAACCAACAGATGCTGAATAATAATGGTCACGGTTTTCTTCTATAGGATTGCCGTAATTCCATTTGTCACCAACAGAAACAAACCATTTTGCTCCGATAGAATATTCAACCAAGGCAGCTGCCCAGTTACCTCTCTTCTTGAAATTATCCGGATGGTTTGTTATATCTTCTTGATATTTCTCACACTTACCAGCAGTTATATTATCCCAAAGATGTTGTAACTCGAAACGGATGCTTTGTTTGTTTGTGATTCTGTATGACAAATCAACAAAACCGATGTTGGCTTTGACGACTTCTGCGCCTGGGTGGTTCTCGATAGTCTCCATATCATAATACAAATTGATGTATTGTGCTATGACTTTCCATTTTTTGCTGAGACGTCTCTCGATTTCGATATTGAAGTCGTGGAAGAACTTACGGTCACCGACTGCGAAGAAAGGTGATGTATAACCTAATGTTCCGTCATAACCAGCGATGTGTAATGGCATTTCCTGACCTTCAGCGAGGATGTAGTTTCTCTTGATGTCGTTGACTTGGCTGAAGTCTAAGGTAATCTTGGTTCCATATTTACCACCGATGATGGTTTTCTTAGGGATGGTGTAGTTGACCTGAATCTGCATTGCCATTTCGCCGAGAGGTTGTGTGGCGTAAGTGTAGATTGCAGGAAGACTATGTGTATGAGTGTAGTTGATTGGAGGGATGAAGTTGATATCTAAATCATTTTCACCTTTTAGATAATCAGACTTGAAACTCATATTGTCAACACGTTTTACCTGCATAATAACACCGAAACCTTTTTGGGAATATGACAATGATGACAAGAGAGCTTGACCTTCATGATAAATGTAGTTGTTAATGAAAGAAGGGTCATTAATCTTGTAAGCATATTCTGTGGTAAATGCGAAACGTCCGTAACCTAAATTGATGCGACCATCGAATGCACCAACATTTTCTGGAATATTATATTTAGAATCCGTATTCTTTTGATATTTACTTACGAAGCTACCGCCAACAGATGCTCTGAACTTTGAACTTTCTAAAGCGTTGAAACTTTGATTGAGATCCCACTCGCCATCGATACCACGTACGATACCTCTACTTTCTGTTGAAGCGTATGATGACCAGTAATATCTTTGTTTACCGTAAACACCTTTCAAGGTAACACCGGCTGCCGGACGATAGATGACTCTCATGCCGCGGAGTGAGTTGTCGAAACCGAGCGACCATTCTTCGTATGTTCTGAAGATGAAACCATTGCCGAATTGGTCGTAGATGTCACCGAGTGTAACGGAGATTATTCCGTTGTCGTATGATGCATAATAATTGGCAATGCCACAACCTTGTAACTCAGTTTTAAAACCAGACAATGGAGGCAAGTAAGCCTCATAACGAAGACCTGCGGTGAAGTTACCTAATGAATAGTTGATTTTACCAAATCCGGCAATACCGAATTTACCCACACCATTTTTAATGGATTCTTCGGTGATACCGATAGACTCGTCAACTTTATAATATTGTCCGTCAACTTGAAAACTGCCGTTAACTTGTGCGTTTTCAACTTGAGCGAATAATCCTGTGGCACTTAATACTAATGCCAACGATAATAAAATTTTTTTCATTTACTTATGCTTAAAGAAAATTATTTGTTAAGTTTCAAAATTTCTTCGTAGAGTTCTTCTTCAGCACCGTCGAAGTAACCAGTGTGTTGGTAAACAACTTTACCGTTGCCGTCGAACAAGAATGTGTGAGGAGGATTGCTTACGTTCATTGCTCTTGCCAAGTCTTTGTTAACGTCTAACAAAACGTCGAATTCCCAACCTTTACCTTCTACGAAAGGTTTGATACGTGGAGTAGAACGTGAGTCGTCGATAGTGACAGCGAAAATCTTAACGCCTGTTTCATCTTGCCAGTCTTGATAGACTTCACTTAAAGCGTTGTGTTCTTTAACACATGGTCCGCACCATGTTGCCCAGAATGTCATTACGAATGGTTTGCCATCGTTGTTCAATTCTGTGATGTTGATTGATTCACCGTCTAAGTTTTTCAATGTTACGTTTGGCAAATCTGATTGTGCCTTAGCGCCTAAGAAAAGAACGCTTAAAAATAACAATACTAATGTCTTTTTCATAATTAAAAAATTTGATTTAGTTATACAATATATACTTCTAATAATTTACATTCTTCGTTAGAAATTATCTCGACTTTGTTAATTACATTAGGAACTAAGATGCATTCTCCTGCTTTGACTAATTCTGTTCCGCCTTCGTATGATAAGATGAACGAACCGTTTACGCCCATCAAGATTACGAAAGAATCAAGTTCGGAATAATCTTTCTTAAGTGCAGATGTCGCATCTAATTTAATTAAATTAGTTGTGAAATAAGGACATTTAACTAAATTGACTGTTGCATTTTTGGTTTTTCTGTCGTAGCTAACTTTGCCGCTGTCTTCTTTCTTGAAGTTGATAGTAGCGAGAGCTTCATTGATATGTAACTGGCGTTGCATTCCGAAACGGTCTATTCTGTCCCAGTCGTAAACGCGATAAGAAGTGTCGCTTGTCTGTTGAATCTCAGCGACCATACATCCGGCACCGAGAGCATGAATCTTTCTTGCTGGAATGAAGAAGGCATCATCATTATGAACATCAACATAATTTAACATGCTTTCGATATTCTTGTTTTTAATGGCTTCTTCAAACTCTTTCGGGGTCACGTCTTTGTTGAAACCCGATACCAATTTGGCACCTTTCTCTGCGTTCATCACATACCACATTTCCGTCTTACCGTTATATAAATCAATCTTTTGGGCAAGTTCGTCATCGGGATGCACCTGAATTGACAGATTGTCTAACGGATCGATAATCTTGATTAAAAGAGGAAAACGTTCGCCGTATTTGTTAAAGACCTCATCGCCTACGAGGTCGCCCATGAAAGTCTCGATGAGATCGTTAAGTTCGTCGCCGGCGAAATCACCGTTACAAACGATGCTGTTCTGACCTTCAAGACCTGAAAGAAGCCATGCTTCCCCACAATTTACTAAATCACCAAAGTCTTGGTTTAGAATGGTTTTAACGTGTCGACCACCCCATATCTTCTCAAAATATGCAGGTGTAAACTTTAAAGGATATAAAACACTCATTGACGTCAATTTATAAGTCACAAAAATACAATTTTTATTTTTTCAGAAGTAGGATTTTTTAAAAAATAATTTTTACTTTTGGGTCAATGGTTTTGGTTTAAAGTTTAAGGTTTAATGCTTAAGGTTTTGTGAGATGAAAATTATTGAATCACTACGACATAAGTTAAATAAAAATGCCGAATTGTCGGGACAGGAAAAGGAAACAAATAAGATTATCAACAAATTTTTAGAGAAGACGAATCCTGATGTTCATTATAAAAATGTTGGCGGTTATGGCATTATAGCTATATATAAAGGTGTTGAAGAAGGCAAAAATATTTTGCTTCGTGCCGACATCGACGGACTTAATATTCCGATGAATTGTCAACAGTATTTGGGAACGGGAACGGGAGCGGAGTTCAAAGTCCAGTGTCAAAGTCAGTATCAATATTCTCATCGATGCGGGCACGATGGTCATGCCGCTATTTTATGTGGCGTGGCAATGCATCTCGGAAAGAAACGTCCCCCAAAAGGCAATGTCATACTTCTGTTCCAACCTGCCGAAGAAACAGGCGAAGGCGCAAAATCTGTCATCAACGACCCTCAATTTCAAGATTTAAAGATTGATGCCGCTTACGCATTGCATAACCTTCCTTCTTTCGCGAAACATCAGATTGTAGTGAAGAAAGATTGTTTTGCTTCTGCATCTTTAGGACTGAAACTCATCTTCGACGGCGTCACATCGCATGCATCCCAACCTCAAAAAGGAAACAATCCACAAATCGTAGTGACCACATTATTAGATGCATTTCATAAAAAATATGAAAATCTAATCCGCACCGACGCAAACGGAACAATATTAACCGTAACTCACGTATCTATTGGAGAAGAGACATTCGGAGTTACTCCGGGACACGCCGAGATTTGGCTTACGCTGAGAAGTCGAGACGACAAAGCATTACAAAACCTTAAAGACAACACTATAGGTTTATGTGAATATATCGCAGAAGAATATAAATTAAAATTCAGCAGCAGCACACATGAAGACTTCGCCGCGACCATCAACTCGAGCAAGAATACAGAGGTAGTAAAGCAAATTGCAAAAGAAATGAAACTGTCTGTCAACGAGATAAAAGAACCATTTCCATGGTCGGAAGACTTCGGACGTTTCGGATCTATATGTCCAATATGTCTCTTCGGATTAGGTTGCGGATTGGAACACGAGCCGCTTCACAGCCCGACATACGAGTTCGAAGACGAGATCATCGATACCGGAATTGAGATTTTTTTGAATATTGTTGGTCATGAGTAGAACTTCCCTACTCAAACCAACTCAGGTTCCGTAACCACGAGTCTGAATCCGACTCCGTGAACGGTAAGTATCTTCACATTGGGATCCGCTTTGAGATATTTTCTCAGGCGCGCGATGAAGACATCCATCGAACGACCTATAAAATAATCGCTATTACCCCATATCATCTTCAAGACTTTCTTACGAGTAACAAGATCGTTTTTATTATCATACAATACTTTAAGCAATGCAGCCTCTTTTCTTGTCAATGGTTGTTCATGACCATCCATGACAAGCAACATATTTTTGGCATCAAAAACAAAACGACCGATATTGATTTTTGCATCACCTAAAGTATATGTAAAAGGGTCGTTACGCTCCACTCTTCTCAACGCGGCCTTTATTCTGAGAAGAAGTTCTTCGTTACTAAAAGGTTTTGTCAGATAATCGTCGATACCATATTCAAAGTCATTCAACAAATTGAGGAACAAACCTTTTGACACCAGATAAACCACAGGCATATCTGGATTCAATATTCTGATTTGAGCCGCCAATGCGAAACCATCCATGCCATTCGTCTCAACATCCAATACACAAATGTCGATATCATATTTTTTGAACAAATCAAGCGCTTCTATACCTTTACGTGCAGCATATACCTTATAGTCAACATTTTTAAGGTTCTCGCTTATTGTATTGCGGAGTTCCACATCATCCTCCACAAGCAATACCGAAGTTTTGTTAAGAGTTTTCATAATTCGTTGTTTTAAGGTATAAAAAAACGAAACGCAAAATTGTTTAACGCATTCTTAAAAAAAATTAATGCAACCCTATCAAAACCTACAATCACTTATTCCTAGTATATAAATACGCAGCATAATCTCTTAGTATCTGCTTTCTCTCTTCAGGGACATCAATAGAATCAAGATTATGTAGTGATTTTTCGTAATACTCTGTCATAAGTTTTTCAACAGTGCCCTTAACATCATATTTGGCGTAGATACTTAACACAGACTTGATCTTTTGTTCGTCACGACCTTTAGGCATCTTGAACAACTGATTCAAAACATCTCTATCTTCTGCCGACGCAAGTTCTAATGCCTTGAGATATAAGTAAGTTTTTTTATTGTCAGAGATGTCGCCTCCTGTCATTTTACCAAATATGTTAACATCGGAGTAACAATCCAGGATATCGTCTTGAAGTTGGAATGCAAGTCCCAGATTAATACCGAAATCATATATTGCCTTTTGGTTATTAGCATCAGCGCCGGCAACAATGGCACCTATTTTCAACACAGAACCAAGAAGCACAGCGGTTTTCAAGCGAATCATCTCGAGATATGATTCCAAAGTCACATCATTTTGCGTTTCGAAATTCAAGTCATATTGTTGACCCTCACAAACTTCTAACGCGACCTTGCATAATTCAGCAAACACTTCGTATGAATATTCCTTCTTTGTTGCAAGCACATATTGAAACGCCTTGATGAGCATAGTATCACCAGAAAGGAGGGCAATATCGGAATTCCATTTATGATAAACCGTTTCCATTCCGCGACGCAAAGGAGCCTGATCCATTATATCATCGTGGACCAATGTGAAATTATGGAAAATCTCCGCCGAAACCGCCGGCACCATACAATCGTCAATATTGCCGCCAAAAAGTTCACATGCAAGCAAGCAAAGTGTCGGACGCATTCTCTTTCCACCTTGACGAAGAATATATTCTATAGGAGCGTACAATTCCGAAGGTTCGCCCATGAAATTCTGATTATCAATAAAGTTGTTTATTAATTCCTGTAATTTTTCAACTTTTGTCATATAATATAAATTTGGGGTTAACTTTTAAAAATACAAATTTCAAAGATACTATTTTTTAACTAAAAATGGTGCGAAATTTGCAATATTTTGACAAAAAATTAAGAGGAGTTTCACGAATTACTCCCATAGAATTCACAAAGTAATTTATAAAAATCCCTTCAGACGATGAAAGCAATGAGATTATTGATTTTATTTTTAACTATATCATTAAATTACAACATTATCGCTCAAAACAAAAGTATCTCAACTGTTGAACAAGACAAAACAATAAACAAACTACTCCCCAAGGCCAAGAAAAACAAATTAAACGAGAAACAAATCATTTCTCTAACAAATTCATATCACGAAGCCAATCAGAATGACCACCAAAGAATTATGGAACTAAAAAAATCCGGACAACCAGACATCTGGATCGAAATCTACCATAGAACAAACAATATCAACAATCGTCAAAACAAAATCAAGACATTACCAGAAAACATCAAGACAAGGATGAATTTCAAGCAATTAAATCTTGATAGCGAAATTGAAAACTCCAAAGAAAAAGCAGAACTTTACATATGTGCTAAATCAAATCTTTTATTAAAAAATATTAACGAAGAAAACATAAAAGAAGTCAATCACCTTGTCAATCAACTAACAAAGATAAATCCACAAAGTCACAACATTGACGATTTGAGATTAAAGTTGATTATACTTCCATCAAAACAAATACTCTTCAGAATAGCGACACCAACAGAACTTTATCTTCCCGACAACTTCGCACAGTTGGCATTAGACTTCGAAAACAACACGATTTTCGACATACCATTCGATATTGTTCCTAAAGAAAATACAGAATACGACCTGATGATTCGCGTTATGATTGAGGAGAAGTTGGTCTCACCCGAACGTATCAACACAGCAACTTTTGAAGAAAGCAACAATGGCAAGGTAGCGAAAGTAACCGATATAACAATGAGTAAAACCGCAAGCATTATCGGACAAATTGAGTTTATTGACGTAAAAAAAGAGACTATTTTATTAAGTACACCATTCGACATCGCCTCTACTTTCATTCATCATTATGCAGAAATCGACGGTGACAGCACAGTCTGTTCAGAACAAACCATAGAACTCAAGAATCGACAACCTATTGATTTTCCAAGCGATGACGCATTATTTAAAGATGTCGCCAGAAAATTAAATTCCATTATAAAAACGCATTTTCAGAAAAAATAAAAAAAATACAAAAAACATTTGCGCAGATTAAAAAAAGTTGTATCTTTGCACTCGCAAACATAAGGTATTGCACGCCGGCGTAGCTCAGCGGTAGAGCACGTGATTTGTAATCTCGGGGTCGGGGGTCCAAATCCCTCCGCCGGCTCAACAAAAGAGGACGAAATTTCGCCCTCTTTTTTTATTCCTCCAACAAGACTAACCCACAAAAAAACCGAGTCTCTGTCAAAACTCGGTTCATAAATTCTATCGTCAATATTTTCTTAGAATTTCATTACAACATTAATCTTACAATCTTCGCTCAGTGTCTTTTTAACAGGACATGTTTCAGCAGCTTTTTGTAATAATGTTTTTTCTTTTTCGGTGTATTCTTGTGTAAACTTCACAATAATGTTAAACTCACTTATGCGACGTGGAGCATCTGCCATCACTCTGTCGACTTCAATCGTCATTCCCTCCAGACTGATATCTCTACTTGCTGCCGTATACCCCATCATTGCAAACATACAAGCACCCAATGCTGTCGCTGTCAAATCGATAGGTGAAAATCCGTTTCCATTACCATCTACAGTAATCTTTGCTCCCGATGGATTATGTGTAAATTCACTACATAAATTTCCTAAATATTTTCCTGAAATAATTGCCATTTTCTTAAGTTTTTTTAGTTAATATTAGTTTTATTGTCTGTTTTTATTTTATTACAACACAAAGATACGACATTTTGTTGAAAGAAGATGCGATTATTTATATAGAAAATATCGATATGCTCATCGATAAAAAATATTATCTCCCCGACTTATGGATCATATTTGAAAGCAAGTCGTTAAAGCATTGTCTCTCATTAAGAGATTCAAGACTTTGGTACATTTTATAACACCAATGATGTCTTGGGTTTGCTGGCACGTTAATCTGTTCACGTTGTGTTGCATCCCATCTAAGTTCGCCATCCATAGCGATGAAATCTTGTATTGGAAGTATCGTCCACATTGAAGAAGAGTTAAGATGTTGCCTGATGATTTCCTGACACACCCATGGTTCTGCGAAATATGGAGCTCCTTCATAATGACCAAGCATCTCTCTGTAGAAACGATTGGTAAGTTCGCCGTTTTCTTCCCACCAACCTCTTAAAGTAGATGTATCATGAGTTGAAGTCGTATCAACGCTGAGATATGGATTATTTGCGGGGTCAACAAAAGTGTCGCCATATTTCTTTGGCATTCTTTGCACTTCAAGACTTAAGATATTCAGTTGTTGCATAACTTCTGGTACACATGCAGGCACCATGCCCAAATCCTCTCCACACACCAGCATATTACTTGCCTCGAGAATCTTTGGCAGTTTTTTCAATGCTTCAGACTTCCAAAGATCTTCATTTCTATGATAGAAAAAGTCGTCATAAATTTTGTTTATTGCATCTTTCTGAACATCATTCAATTCGTTGTATGTCTGAGTCAGATGAAGATTGATTCT
The DNA here is from genome assembly GCA_045606865.1 of Bacteroidales bacterium. Lineage (GTDB taxonomy): Bacteria > Bacteroidota > Bacteroidia > Bacteroidales > F082 > Limimorpha. The sequence continues at coordinate 4,802 of JAZUST010000083.1, read as the reverse complement.
TGGATGAAGTTTGTTGTTTTCATTTTTGTCTCTTAAGAACAGTCCTTCAATTTGAGATTCACTCAAACCTACGGATGATAAAGACTGCTGGCCATTGACTGTTGACTGTTGTTCTTCGCGTAAATCCAAAGGTAATGCGGGAGAGAAGTGTCCCATTGTTCCTTGAGAATATTCAATTGGAATTTCCCATATACGGAAGAAACCCAGGATATGATCGATGCGATAAGCGTCGAAGTAGCGACTCATTTGCAAGAGACGTTCCTTCCACCATTGGTAGTTGTCTTTTTCCATCATATCCCAATTGTAAGTAGGGAATCCCCAATTTTGTCCTTCTGTGGCGAACGCATCAGGAGGCGCACCCGCCTGACAATCCATATTAAAAAGTTCGGGATTAGTCCACGCATCAACACTTTCGCGACCGATACCGATCGGAATGTCGCCTTTCAGAGCAACACCTTTGTCATGCAGATAGTCGACAGCTTCTTGAAGTTGTTTATCAAGATGATATTGTAAGAAATAATAAATCTCGATATCATCACCTGTCGACAAACTATTATTGACTACCGATGAATCATATTTCGAAAACTCGTCCCATCGGGAGAAGTCGCCCGTTTTATATTTTGAACTCAGATAACAATAAGCGGCATAAGGAACGAGCCATTCTTTATTTTCTTTAAGGAATAATTGATACGATTCACTGTTCTTTACATCATTCCAAGTCTGTAAAAAAATCTTTCTAAAGTACTCGTCTTTCACCTTCATCACTTCCGGATAATCAACGAAGTCTTTATCATTTAATAATATCCTCTTGTGTTCAAAATAATTACGGTCGGTTTCATTAGCAAGCGTCCCCATCTCATATAGATTAAGATATATTGGATGCAAAGCTTTGGTTGATATTGCCTTATATGGATAGGAGTTATCCCACGAATCATCGGTGCGAGTATCGTTGATTGGCAGGATCTGAATCATTTTCAATCCGACTTTTGCGCACCAATCTGCAAGTAGTTTAAGGTCGAGGAATTCACCGACGCCGAAGTCATACTTACTTTTCAAAGAAAACACCGGCACTGCAACGCCAGCACCTTTCCACCCTTCACGGATGTTACTCTTGTTTTTGTACAAGATGTCGAAGACTTTGGTATCGAAGATATTCTGCATTACATTTAATGTAAAAAGACATATCATAATCGCACATATTCTACATTATAAAATAATGAAGCATAAAGAATTTTGATATGTCGGTATATGTTTAGAATTTGTCTATCACATCACAAATATCATTGAAGATATCTTCAATTGTTCCGACGCCATTAATTGGATGGAGGCAATTTTTATCTTGGTAATAGTGAAGGACAGGTTTTGTCTTATTGTCGTACTCGACGAATCTATGGTGTATTGATTCTATGTTATCGTCAGCACGACCACTTGTCTTACCGCGTTCGAGCATTCTTTCTATGAGAAGTTCTTCCGGCACTTCGAGGCTCAAGACTCCATCAAGTTTCAGATTATATCTCTTGAACAATTCATCCAATATCTCAGCTTGTTTTACTGTACGAGGGAAACCATCGAAGAGGAATCCATTTGTATTCGGATGATTTACGATAAACTTCTCTATTATCTCAGTAACGATTTCGTCGGATGCGAATCCGCCATGATTTATAATATCCTTGACTTTCAAACCTATTTCGGTACCGGCGGCCATTTCCGCACGAAGAACTTGTCCTGTAGATATATAAGTAAGGTTATATTTTTCTTTAATGAATTCAGATTGAGTTCCTTTTCCTGCACCGGGAGGTCCGAAAATGATTATATTTAACATTGCATATAAGTTTTAATTATTCAACAATTATTCAACCACCTTGTATATAGAGGCATAATTTCTTCCGTGTTCATTATAGTCGAGTCCGTAACCAACTATAAACTCGTTACCTATATTCATACCAATGTAATCAATTTTATAGTCGAATTTGAAAGCATTAGGTTTGAAGAGCATTGCAGCGACTCGCACGCTAGACACCTTCATTGACTGAAGTTTCTGCAAAAGGCAATTCATGGTAAAACCGGAGTCGATAATATCTTCCACTATGACTATGTCGCGTCCTTCCAAAGAAGAATTCAGACCTATGAGTTCCTTAACTTCACAAGTGCTTTGCAATCCATCGTAAGAAGAATATTTCACGAAAGAGGTTTCACAATCGATTTCAAGTTCTTTAAACAACTGCGATGCGAACATAAAGGCACCGTTAAGCATCACGAGAAACAGAGGATTTTTACCTTTATAGTCTTCATTGATTTTATTGGCCATATTCCTAATCACCGACTCTATTTCTTCTTGTGGGATATAAAGTTTAAATTCCTTATCAAGTACCTTTATTGTATCCATTGTTTTTATCTAAGTTATAATTATTTTTTAGAACGCAAATATACGAAATTATACTTACAATAGATAAAAAAATATCGTTTTTTTAGTTATATCAATTTAGTCCAACGGCGGCAAAGATATTTTCTTGATTTGAACCTTTATCTCTTTATTTTGTTTGTTTAAAAAAATTAAAGTTTATGGATACACAAAAAACAAAATCTATTGCTAAGCTTAGTGTTTTCACTATTGCGATTATGAATGTTACGGCGGTGGTATCATTGCGTGGACTTCCTGCCGAAGCTGAATACGGATTAAGTTCAGCATTTTATTATTTGTTTGCTGCCATAGTATTTTTAATTCCGACAGCATTGGTCGCAGCCGAACTCGCTTCGATGTTTTCCGACAAAGAAGGTGGTGTTTTCCGTTGGGTTGGTGAAGCTTTCGGCAAACGTTTCGGTTTTCTGGCCATCTGGTTACAATGGTTTCAAAACACCATTTGGTATCCGACTGTACTTACTTTCGGTGCCGTATCGCTCGCTTTCATAGGCATGAACCCGACGCACGACATGACATTAGCCGACAACAGAATCTACACACTCATCATCGTTCTAGCCATCTATTGGATTGCCACGCTCATCTCTATGCGAGGAATTGGTTGGGTGGGTAAAATATCTAAAATAGGAGGTCTTGTCGGCACCATCATTCCCGCTTGTTTACTCATCATTCTCGGCATCTACTACGTCGCCACTGGTGGACCCATCCAGATGAATCTCAGCGGCAGTTTCTGGCCCGACCTCGCAAAATTAGACAACTTAGTTCTTGCAACGAGTATCTTCTTGTTTTACGCAGGTATGGAGATGACTGGCGTTCACGTCAAAGACATGGACAATCCTACCAAGAGTTATCCACGCGCAGTGTTCATCGGCGCATTCCTCACTGTAATTATCTTCGTCTTAGGAACATACGCACTTGGTTTCATCATACCTCAAGACAACATCAACCTAACACAAAGTCTTCTGATTGGTTTTGACAATTATTTCAAATATATACATGCCTCATGGTTGTCGCCCGTTATTGCTGTTGCGCTTGCATTTGGTGTTCTCGCAGGCGTTTTAGCGTGGGTATCCGGTCCATCAAAAGGTCTTTATGTGGTGGGAAAAGCTGGTTATCTTCCTCCGTTCTTCCAAAAGACAAACAAACTCGGAGTACAAAGCAATATCTTGATAATACAAGGAGTCATTGTAACAATACTCAGTCTGCTCTTCGTGGTAATGCCTTCTGTACAAAGTTTCTATCAAATCCTTTCACAAATGACTGTGCTACTCTATCTTATAATGTATATGCTGATGTTTGCCTCGGCTATCGTTCTGCGTTATCGACGCGCACAGAAGGAGCGTCCGTTCCGTTTGGGTGGCAATGGCGTAATGTGGCTTATTGCGGGAGTTGGATTTCTCGGCTCGTTGTTGGCGTTTGTGTTGAGTTTTATTCCACCGGCACAGATTGCAACGGGAAGTACAACAGTTTGGTATTCGGTTCTCTTCGGCGGTGCTTTTGTTGTGATAATTCTGCCGTTCATTATCTACGGAATGCGCAAACCTCAGTGGCGTAACAAGTCAGCGGTGTTCGCTCCGTTCGAATGGGAAAACGCAACCGACAATATGAATAAATAGCATATATATATATTTGAATATATATACAAAATGAGTCGGGCGAGAAAATATTGCCCGACTCATTCGTTATTTTATACTTTTTAGTACACCAACTCGTCATCCTCTGTGCCGAAACCTGGCAAGAGAACGCTATCGCCGTAGCCGCGCTCGGCAGCCACCTCATAAACTTCAACCTGTGGAGCAGAATAGCTCAAAATTATCTTTTTCATAATCTTCAAAATCTTTTTGTTTAACTCGTCGTCATTGCGAGAGTTGTTAGGCTCGTGGCAATCTCCCACTTTTATCAATAAGGGAGATTCCCACGCTCATTACATTCGCTCGGAATGACGGTTTGTTATAACATTAATTAAAAAGTTAAACCATTCTGTCTGCTTACAATGTTGGCTTTACCGAGAGGAACGAGCAGCCGTCGTAGTTATCAACGCCTGTCCAATCTGTTGTGCCACCATAGATGTAGTTATAGAAGTTGTCAGCAGTGATAGCCTGCCAATCAGGTGTTATGATAGGATCGCCGCCATTTGCATCCTCCTCAGAAACGGTAGTTGTTGCAATGCGACCGCCCAACTTACAGTTCAAAGCTGCACGAACAGTATTGGTTGTGGTGTTATCCTCTGCAGTTGTTACAACCACGCGTGGCTGACCCTTAATCATACCAATATTCTGATCGCCCAAGCCGATTGCCTCGATATCGCAATATGACTCTACGCCTGAAACTGAGCCTGTGCTGATACCTATAATACCTCCGATATGATAAGTCGAAGTCGAGT
>JAZUST010000082.1:0-32122 GCA_045606865.1 Bacteroidales bacterium | reverse complement strand
TGAGCTCCACAACTCCTTGGCACACAGAACGACATGGCTACGATCCGACTTCAAGCAATGACTTCTCTGGCTTGCTTGTTGTGATTTCGTCAAAAGCGCTAATAATTTTGAAGCGCTGACCCGGTGTCGTTGGTTTATTTTCTTTAAAGCCATCTTTAAATGTTGCTAAAAAAGTCAATTGTTTCACCTTTTGCTAATGTCACTATAGCCTTCTTGAAAGCATCTCTTCTACCGCTGATAACACCGGTCTTAGTATAACGTGACTTAAGCTTTCCTTCATAATTAATAGTGTTGACTGATTCCACTTGTACACCGTAAAGGTCTTGGACAGCCTGTTTAATTTGCAGTTTATTTGCACGTTTGTCAACAATAAATGCGTAGCGATTAAGTTTCTCTGTAATCGCTGTCATCTTCTCTGTTATTACAGGTTTCTTAATGATAATCATCGTTTCTAATTTTTAAGGTTAATTATCCAAGAATTTCTTCAATTTGTGGTAATGAACTCTCCAAGATGAATATCTTCTTGGCATTGAGAATATCATAAGTGTTGAGGTTACGAGCAAGTGTGACTTGAGTACGTTGTATATTTCTTGCTGACATAACTACATTCATGTCTGTTGCTGGAAATACGAACAAGTTCTTGCCACCATTCACTTTAAGGTTGTTCAAAACTTCAACCATCTTCTTAGTCTTAATGCTATCAAAGGTGAAGTCTTCTAATATTGCAATCTCTGCATCTCTCATCTTGTATGTCAATGCTGATCTACGTGCCAAAAGTCTAACTTTCTTGTTCAACTTGAAACCATAATCACGTGGTTGTGGACCAAATACTCGGCCACCGCCTCTCAATACTGGTGAGTTGATATCACCACGACGTGCACCACCTGTTCCTTTTTGACGGATCAACTTACGTGTACTACCAGCTATCTCACTACGAGTCTTAGCTTTGTGTGTACCTTGACGTTGATTTGCTCTAATCAAGTTTACATCTAAATAGATGCAATGATCGTTTGGCTCTATACCGTAGATATTTTCATTCAACTGAACCTTGCGTCCTGTTGATTCACCGGTTACCTTTAAAACTTCTAACTCCATCTTTCTATTTTTAAATATCCGTTTTTAGATCCCGGTACTGAACCTTTCACAACTAACAAATTCTTCTCGGGAACGATTTTCATGATCTGAAGGTTGATAGCCTTCACTGTACGGTTGCCCATGTGTCCACCCATACGTAATCCTTTAAATACTCTTGAAGGGTATGCACATGCACCAATTGAACCCGGTTTTCTCAAACGGTTATGTTGACCGTGAGTTGCTTGACCAACGCCATTAAAATTATAGCGTTTTACTACTCCTTGGAAGCCCTTACCTTTGCTGACACCTGTTACGTCAACAAATTCGCCTTCCATAAATACATCGACGGTAATTGTTTCACCAAGGCTCTTTCTGTGGCCTTCTTCGAAACGTGAAAATTCGCGTACTACCTTCTTTGGTGTTGTGCCGGCTTTTTCAAAATGCTTTTGTAAAGCCTTTGGTGTGTTCTTCACCTTTCTTTCATCAAACGCCATTTGGATAGCATCGTAACCGTCCTTTTCTTTTGTCTTAACTTGGGTAACTACGCAAGGACCTGCTTCGACGACTGTTACCGGAATGTTTCTTCCGCTTTCGTCATAAATGCTGGTCATCCCAATCTTTTTTCCTAGTATTCCTGACATGCTACGCTTTTAATTACTAGATAGTTTTACAATTATAATTTAATTTCTACTTCTACACCGCTTGGTAATTCTAACTTCATCAAAGCATCGATTGTTTGTGATGTTGAGTTATAGATGTCAAGCAAACGCTTGTATGATGATAACTCAAATTGTTCTCTCGATTTCTTGTGAACGAAGGTAGAACGCAATACTGTGTAAATTTTCTTGTCTGTTGGTAATGGTATAGGACCGCTAACAACAGCACCAGTCAATTTGATAGTCTTCACAATCTTCTCAGCTGTCTTGTCAACCAAGTTGTGATCATGAGATTTTAACTTAATTCTAATTCTTTGACTCATAAGAATTTGTTGTTAATATTTTATTTTTATTCTAATTTTTTCTGTCCTTACTTCTTATTAAAAGAAGAAATATGTTCCTTTTGCTTTCTTAATTACTATATCAGCCAAATCGTCTGCCAATCTTGCATAGTGACTGAACTCCATGCTGAAGTTGGCTCTACCTTGTGTCAATGTTCTTAATGTTGTGATATAACCGAACATTTCTGACAATGGGACATCTGCTCTGATAATCTGTTGTGAAACTCCGGCTTCAACTTCGCGAAGTATCGATCTTCTTCTGTTGAGGTCGCCTGATACGTCTCCGAGGTATTCTGATGGTACGCGTACTTCTACTTTCATGATTGGTTCCATGACGACTGACTTTGCTTTTGCGCCAGCAGCTTTGAAACCTAAATGTGCAGCTGCTTCAAATGATAATGCATCGCTATCAACAGGATGTGTAGAACCATCATATAAGCGAACCTTCACTGAATCCATTGGGAATCCTGCTAAGACGCCATTTGATAATGCGCTCTTGAATCCTTTTTCTGCAGCGAGAATATATTCGCGTGGAATGTTTCCACCTTTAACGTCGTTGATGAATTGTAATCCTGTAACACCTTCGTCTGCAGGTCCGATTTCAAACTCGATGTCGGCATATTTACCTTTGCCACCTGTTTGTTTCTTATAGACCTCGCGGTGTGATACAGTTTCTGTAAATGACTCTTTGTAAGCCACTTGAGGACTACCAACGTTAATTTCAACGCCGAATTCTCTTCTGAGTCTGTCAATAATAATATCGAGGTGTAATTCACCCATACCGGCGATAATGGTTTGACCTGAATTTTCGTCTGTGGTGACTTGGAATGTAGGATCTTCTTCGGCAAGTTTATCTAAGGAAGCTGATAACTTGTCCATCTCTGCTTGAGTTTTAGGTTCAACTGCGATTTGAACTACTGGTTGTGGGAATGAGATAGACTCAAGCAATAAAGGTTTGTCTTCGCTGGTGAGTGTGTCGCCCGTTCTTATTGTTTTAAATCCGACTGCTGCTGCTATGTCACCTGCTTCGATGATGTCGAGTGGTGTTTGTTTGTTAGCATTCATCTGCATGATGCGTGAGATACGCTCTTTCTTTCCTGTTGTTGCGTTAAGCACGTATGAACCAGATTTCAACGAACCTGAATAAACACGGAAGAATGCGAGGCGTCCAACATATGGATCTGTTGCAATTTTGAAAGCGAGTGCGCAGAACGGCTCTTTAGAATCCGCTTTGCGTATTTCTTCTTTTTCGGTCTTTGGATTAATACCTGTAACGTCTTCAATATCATTTGGACTTGGGAGGTAGTTGATGATAGCGTCTAACAAGAGCTGTACACCTTTGTTTTTGAATGAAGCACCACATAAGACAGGACATGCTTTTCTTGAAAGTGTTGCCTTTCTGATTTCAGCTATGAGTTCTTCTTCTGTAATTGATTCTGGATCATCCATGAATTTCTCGAACAATTCTTCATTGTCTTCGGCAGCACCTTCTAATAACATATTACGGTATTCAGCTGCCATTTCTTTTAAATCTTCAGGGATTTCTACCTCAGCGAATTGCGTTCCAAGTTCATCTTCCCAAACAAAAGCTTTGTTTTTGACTAAGTCAACAACACCGATGAAAGTGTCTTCACAACCGATTGGGATTTGTAGTGGTATTGGATTAGCGTTAAGGCGTTCTTTAATCTGTTCAACAACCTTAAAGAAGTCAGCACCACAACGGTCCATTTTGTTAACAAAACAGATATGTGGCACTTTGTATTTATCGGCTTGATGCCATACAGTTTCCGATTGAGGTTCAACGCCGCCTACTGCGCAGAACAAAGCCACTGCACCGTCGAGAACTCTAAGAGAGCGTTCCACTTCCACTGTAAAATCAACGTGGCCGGGAGTGTCAATTATGTTTATTTTATATTGTGAATCATTAAGATTCCAGAACACTGTAGTAGCTGCTGAAGTGATTGTGATACCGCGTTCCTGTTCTTGAACCATCCAGTCCATTGTTGCGGCACCGTCATGCACTTCGCCGATACGACGACTACGGCCTGTATAATAAAGAATACGCTCAGTTGTCGTAGTCTTACCGGCATCGATGTGAGCCATGATACCGATGTTACGAGTGAAATCTAAGTTATTCATATTATTTTGACCGTTTTTCATCTTTATTTTACCTTATTATATATTAGAATCTGAAGTGTGAGAAGGCTTTGTTAGCGTCAGCCATTCTGTGGATTTCTTCCTTTTTCTTGAAAGCAGCACCTTCTTCTTTGTAAGCCTGCATGATTTCACCTGCTAATCTTTCGGCCATTGTCTTTTCATGACGTTTACGAGCATAACCGATGAGGTTTTTCATACCGATACTTTGTTTACGTGCTGGACGAATCTCTGAAGGGATTTGGAAAGTTGCACCACCAATACGACGGCTTCTTACCTCTACCTGTGGAGTTACGTTTTCTAAAGCTTTCTTCCAAACACTGACAGGGTCTTCATTCAATTTACCTTCTACGATATCCATTGCACTGTAGAATATACCGTAAGCGAGGTTTTTCTTACCCTTCAACATGATGTTGTTAACGAATTTTGTCACCAATACATCACCGTATTTTGGATCTGGAAGGATGATTCTTTTCTTTGGTTTAGCTTTTCTCATGTTTTACTGTTCTAAACTTTTACCGTTTAACAATTATTTCTTCTTAGCGGCCTGTTTTTTAGGACGTTTAGCACCGTATTTCGATCTGCGTTGTGCACGACCATCAACACCTGCTGTATCTAAAGCACCACGGATGATGTGATAACGTACACCTGGAAGATCCTTAACACGGCCACCTCTAATCATCACGATAGAGTGTTCCTGCAAGTTATGACCCTCACCAGGAATGTAGGCATTAACTTCTTTCTGATTGGTTAAACGAACCCTAGCAACTTTACGCATAGCCGAATTAGGCTTCTTAGGTGTTGTTGTGTAAACACGTACACAAACACCACGGCGTTGTGGGCACGAATCCAAGGCAGGAGATTTACTCTTGTCTTCCAATTTTTGACGTCCTTTGCGGACTAATTGTTGAATCGTTGGCATTTCTTTTTCTTTAAATTACTAATTTTTATCCATTCAATAGGAAAAATTCCTTTTTAATTTCTCACCAAAATAGCCAAAAATTTCACTCTTTAAACAATATAGTTTCGGGAATTACAGCCACAATTGTGACTCTTCTTGCTAAACCCATCATAAGTTCAAGAACTGATTTTTAATTACTTATGATGTAGAAACCTCTAACGTTTAACTTATCAGGTCCCTTAACTATCTCATTCACAAAGTTAATATTTCTAACTTTTTTCCGAGTGCAAAGATACAACTTTTTCTTTAATACACAACACTTTGTAAAAAAAAAATTCAACTTTTTTTATTCTCGTTTTTTCAACACATTTTTTGACTTATTTTAACGCAGAAAATATATGGGACAACACATTAATATTAATATGTACGTATAAAAAAACAAGGACGCAGCAAGCCACGTCCAACAAATTTTCAACTTTCAACTTTCAATTTTCAATTTGGAAGTCACACGTCCGCATGCCTCTACGGGAGAGAATCTTCGGCTGTCAACAGACAACGGACAACAGACTTTGTCCACAGTTTCTTTTGCTGTGTGCTGATAGATGATGGTTGACATCTAATTCTCAAATTCTCAGATTTAAAAAATCCCGTCCCCGCTCCCGTTCCCCGCTCCCGCTCTAAATCCCGCTCCCAAATCCCGCTCCCGCTCTAAATCCCCGTTCCCAAAACTCCCCAAAATCCTGGGTATGATTTTGAGACGACTTCTGGATTTTCCATTTCTATCGCACCTATCTTTAATGAGAGAATGGAAAGCGCCATCGCGATACGATGATCGCCGTAATTCTTAAAAATCATTGGGTTTTCTTCCGTGAAATAAGGCAGCGATTCCGGACATTTCATTTTAAGAATATCGTCAGAAATATCATCGAATGAAATATTAATTTTCTTTAACTCATTTATCATCGCCTGCTTTCTGTCCGACTCTTTTATGGAGAGATTCTTTAGTCCGGTGAAAGTTGCGTCAACTCCAAGTCCGGCGCAAGTGACTATCACCGCAGGAAACAAATCAGGACAATCCGTAAAATTGAAAGTTGAAAACTGACAATTGAAAATTTGCTGTCCTGTAAAATTTACCGGATGTTGGCTATTGACTATTGACTTTAGACCTTGCGACCCTGCAACCCTGCGACCCTGCGACCTTCTAATAACCACTCCTCTATCCGATGAAACCGTCTCAACACCTAAACTCTCAAACATCTTAATCACTACGGCATCACCTTGTAATGAATATATGTTAAGATTTTTTAACAATATTTCTGTTGACTGTTGTCCGTTGTCCATAGACAAAGCCACTGCTTCATACCAAAACGCTGCAGCACTCCAGTCGGGTTCAATCATTATATTCTCAATGTTATAAGTACCTGGTTTTACGACTATTGTTCTATCATTTCTTTCCACATCAATACCGCAACGTTTCATCATATTGATGGTCATGTCGATGTAAGGCAACGACGATAATTTCCCTGCGAGATGTAATTCCAATCCGTTTTTCCAAGTAGGTGCGGCGAGCAACAACGACGACGCAAACTGACTGCTTTGTTCCGCACATACCTCTACTCTATTGAGAGTTGAAAACTGAGAATTATCCATTGACTGTTGTCTGTTGTCTGATGGCATTGTCAATAAAACCGGAGGATATCCTTCTCGTTCGGTGTATTCTATTGAGACGCCAAGACTTCTCAACGCATCAACCAACGGACTTATAGGTCGCGATTTCATTCTCTCGCTACCCGTTAGTAAGAATCTGAGAACTTGAGAACTTGAGAATCTGAGAACTTGAGAATCTGAAGACTCACTATCAATTGTTAATTGTTCATTGTTAATTGTTAATTGTAAATTCGCCACTGCTGTTAATAAAAAGCGAAATACGGTTCCTGCATTGGCACAGTCTAATTCTACGGGCGACAGACTTTGTTCATTAATTTTATTTAAGAGTTGACACAAAAGAATCGTATCGTCAGAATCACTAACATTCAGATTTTCAAGTTTCCGATTTTTAAGATTATTGGAATAATGCAGTATCATCAAAGCTCGGTTGCTTTCGCTCTTGCTTAAAGGCAATTCTATCTCATAACTTTGACTATGACTATGACAAGGACTCGAACTGATATTTCTAAGATTAATTAACATTTACAGAGAATTTTTCTTTTATAATATGAATAGCATCCTTGATGTCGTCATCTTTAACCTCAACATCGGTCTTAGGTTTTTCTGGAGCAGAAATCAAAACAAACTGAGGTTTATCGCCTTTGTTCTTTTTGTCGTGGGAAATATAAGAAAAGACTTTCTCCACATCCAAATCATTAAGATTTAAATAATTAAAATTATCTTTAATCCAAAATTCATGTATCAGCAACCAGTTATCATTCAATCCGCAATATTTCACCGAAAGATTTATTGCTCCGTACATTCCTAATGCAACAGCTTCTCCATGAGTAAGGTAATTCTCCTTGTCAAGATAATATGATTCCAAAGCATGACCTATGGTATGACCGAAATTAAGAATCTTACGAAGACCTGTTTCTTTCATATCCATACTGACGATTTCGTCTTTTATTGTCGCTGCTGTTTTAATGAAATCCTGATAGTTCTCAAAATCAAAATCCAACAATGATTCATCGGCAATATAAGCATACTTCATCATTTCAGCCATACCTGAGAGTTTATCTCTTTCGTTAAGAGTTTTTAAGAAATCAGGATTTATTATTATGGTTTTTGGTTCGGAAAACAATCCGATTTGGTTTTTGTAATTATTGAAATTAATTCCATTTTTTCCGCCTATAGAAGCATCGACCATCGCGAGTAAAGTAGTCGGGACATTGACGAAATCTATTCCACGTTTATAGCATGACGCAGCAAATCCGCCTATATCCGAAATCGTTCCGCCACCAAGATTTATGAAAAGAGAATCACGACCTGCATTTGCTTCGAGAAGTCTGTTCCATATAAGAATTACATTCTCAATACATTTAGATTGTTCACCAGCTGGAAGCACGATTTTATTAACTTCCTTTTCAGGCAATAGTGAAGCAATCATAGATGAATATAACTTAAATATATTCTCGTCTGTCAACAAAAAGAACTTGTCGTAATTATTTGTCAACGTCGACAATTGTGTCAAAGACTCTTCTCCAAAGAAAATATTCATTACTTAAAAATTATTAGCAAATTCCTTAAATATCTTACCTCTTTCCTCGAAATTCTTATAACGGTCATAACTTGCAGCAGCAGGAGATAACAAACAGATATCACCTTCCTTTGCATATTTCTTAATTAAAATAAAGGCAGACTCCATATCTTCATATTCATAGACATTTCCTTTGTAACCAACAATTTGCAGTTGTTTCTTGATAGATTGTCCTGCCTCACCCGTTATTAAAACATACGGAAGTTCATTATATTTCAAGAACTCAGCAAGAGGTTCATAATCTATACCTCTGTCGAAACCTCCTAATAAAAGAAAATTAACATTCTTAATTGTATTTAAGGCGGCTATCGTCGCTTGCGGTATAGTAGAAATACTGTCATTAAAAAATTTCACGCCATTGATTACACCAACAAATTCTTGTCTGTGTTCCAATGGTTTAAACGTATAAAGATGAGGAATAAGTTCGTTAATTGTCAAACCGAAAGCATAACAAGCACATAATGCCGCTTTCACATTCAATCTATTATGTTCACCCAAGATTGGAATATTATCCCATTTGATATTATAATCGTCGAAATTATAATTTTCAAAGTCGACGCATTTCTTATCTAAAATTAAGGATTCGAAACAGAGCTGATTATTAAGTATCGCAACATCATCTTCATTCATATATCGTATCACATTTATTTTAGCTTCCTTATATTTTTCAAAAGTTCCGAAATGGTCGAGATGTTCCTCAAAAACATTCAATAATATTCCAACATGCGGAGATTTGTTTATAAACTGCAGTTGATGTGCAGAAAGTTCGTAAACAATTATGGTTCTGCGATTTATATTTTGCACACAATCGAGAATAGGGATACCGATATTACCTGCGAGTATCACATCTTTTCCCGCTTCTTTCAAAAGATGATAAATCAGAGTAGATGTCGTGCTTTTACCTTTGGTTCCCGTAATGCCAATAACTTGACTATGAAATGCTTCAAGAAATAAATCCGTTTGAGAACTGATAAGACTTCTATCGATGTCAATATCTTTAACCGATATACCTGGAGTCTTTATTACAATATCATATTGAGACGCCGCATTTAAATAATTATCTCCGTAATAGAGATTATATCTTTGTTTATCAACATCTTTAAATGCAGATTCATTTTTATCTGCAATACCAATCACTGCATGAGGCAAGAACTTCTGTAAAAAACGCAGCGTAGATTGTCCCTCGCGTCCAAAACCGGCGATAAGGATTTTCTTACCTCTAAGTCGCTTAAAAATTGAATCTAACATCCTTAATTATTTTTAAATAAATTATCTTTCAATATAGCTGCGAAATGTTCCGGCAGATTATTCATATCATCATACTGATTCAACAAATCATCAATTGTCAATGTGGTTGAAGTCTGTTGTCCGTTGTCTGTTGTCTGTTGACTTAAATTAAGACACGCATTCACCTCCTCAATCGTACCGACACATTCAAAAGGTTTCACATCAGCTTCTCCTTTAAGTTGCTTTAATATCGGAAGTAATTCATTATCGTTCAATAGATTCTTACCAAATATCTCTATCAATTCATCTTGCGGAATAAAAGGCGACATTATTAAATATGTAAAAAGACATTTCGGACATTTGCCGCACCACGAATCCGTTTTACTTCCCACATTGCAACTTTTGAATACTTTATAATAATCTTTATTTCTGCTAAAAAGACTTGCAATCTGAAGCTCATTTATCGGACGTAAGAAACTAAAATACTGAATATCAGAAGATATATAATTCTTAACATAATCTCTGAAATCGTTTTCAAATGCAATCGACTTACTATATTGATGATTTACTTCTGTATCGGGAACTGTAGGTTCGTTTGCGCTCGACTCATTTGAAAGAGCGATATATTTTGAATTTGTAGCGAAACCTATTAATAGTGTATAAAACGCCAACATTGCTGAGAAAGGAGTATGTCCGTTCAAGAAACCTTCATTATTCATTCTCAACATTGTAGGGTCTAGAGTACGTTTTATCACCGCCACCTGACCTTCAGCAAAACCAGCAGTTTCCGCACATTTTGTTGTCGCACCTCGAGGATTAATAATTAATGGAATTATAGGCATCTTATTTTTCAACAATTCAATTGTCACTACAGAATCTTTTCCTCCTCCTATTGGAACTAAAGTTGATTCCTTTAATGGAATATTAATTTTATTTAAGGAAATATCACTTTCACAGATGATTTCCATAAAATCATTAACATTTTCTTTTATTCCATTGAGATAGAAAAATTCGCCAAGACCATTGAAATATAATTTCTTCCACCATTTAATTTGCTCATCATTTAATTTAAAAGGAGCGATATAAACTTTCTTTGGACAAGCCAATTTCCAATAACTAATCAATTCTATCATACCGATATTAAACAACAACGTATCTAACTGATTGTTATTAAGATTAGTAAAATTATAAAATTTTCTCTTCGGTATTTCAAAACTAGGAGTAAAAAAGTATTCATCATTCAAGGAGAAATAAAATTTTACCAAAAGTTCATCATTTTCCAAAGTATAATCGTATCTTTGAAAACGGAAATATTCATATTCTTCTCGCAGAGAATTATATTTGTTCTGGTCGTAATATGTTGCCATGATGTTAAAAAATTTACGTACAAAATTAACAATTTATACAATTCATAATGCATAATTCATAATGCATAATTTAAATTAATAATAAGTGTATGATTAAAGAGGAACTATTTAAAATACAGAGCAATACATTAAACCCTAAAATCGGTGATGTTTTAATATCAGAACCTTTTATGAACGATTATTATTTTAGGCGTTCTGTCATACTTTTAATTGACCATAACGAAGAAGGAAGTTTAGGTGTTGTAATCAACAAAAGACTTTCAATACCATTCAATGAAATTGTGCTGGGGTTTCCTGAATTTAATGCCGACGTTTATCTCGGCGGACCAGTCGAGACGAACAGAGTTTTCTTCATTCATACAATCGGAGAGTTGATTCCCGACTCCGTAAAAATAAGTAGCGGTTTATATTGGAGTGGCAACGTCAATGCTCTTAAAGCGATGATTAAAAACGACTTGATAAAACCTCACGAAATAAAATTCTTTGTAGGTTATGCAGGTTGGGACGGAGGACAATTACGTAACGAGTTAAAAGCAAACACTTGGATTGTCGGTAGATTTTCTGCGAAACAACTTTTCCAAACAGCACCTGGGAAAATGTGGAGCAGATTCACAAAAGAAATGGGGGAAAAATACTCTCTATGGAGCAAGTTCCCCGTTAATCCATCTGATAATTAATAGCTAAAGGCAAAAGACAAAAGTCTAAGATTTTTCCTGTTTATTCAGCAACAGCTTTATAGAACAGGTCGTGAATCTCCGTTCTGATGTTGAGTTTTGAGATTTTGTTGTTATCAGAAGTCGGATAAACACGATTTGACAAGAATATCACAATCAGTTGATTTTCAGGGTCTGCCCATACAAAAGTTCCAGTAAAGCCAGTATGACCGAAACTCGACATTGAAGATTGTTTTGAAGGTGTATAATATTTCGGATTAGGGTCTAATTCAGGTTTGTCGAAACCGATACCTCTTCTATTTTCATTTTCAGCAAATGGTGCAGATGTAAAATAATTTATCGTCTCTTCCGAAATAAATTGAGTTCCGTTGGCATAACCGCCATTGAGCAGAAGTTGCATCATCACAGCCAAATCGCGGGCATTGGAGAAAAGTCCTGCGTGACCGGAGACGCCACCTAACAAAGCAGCAGTTTGGTCATGGACATCACCGTGAATCAACTGGTTACGAAAATATTTATCATCTTCGGTTGGAATTATGTTATTAATATCAATATCATTCAAAGGAGTGAAACAAATATGATTTAAGTTTAAAGGTTCAAAAAACTTCTCTTCAAGATAAGATTCAAATGACTGATTTGTAACAGATTCAACTATCGAAGGAATAAAATAAAAACCAATGTCGCTATACTTATATTTTTTTTCCTTCAACTCTGATTTCATTATAGTGTCGAAGATTTGATATTTAAAGTCTTCAGTAATGTACATATTTTTTGCTACTCGCAGAGTATGTTCTTCATCAATACATTCTCTAAAATATTTAGAGTCAGCAGATTTATATATCGGAATCCAAGGTGTCAATCCCGATTGATGTGTAAGAAATTCGATAAGTTTTATTTCACCCTTATCTGATTGATTCATAAAAGGGAAATAATCACCGAGAGTAGAATTTAAGTCGATCTTGCCTTCGTCATAAAGTTTCATCAAAGCGAAAGTAGAGGCGAACACCTTTGTCAAAGAAGCGATATCATAAACGGCGTCATTATGAACCACTTGCTCGCCTTCGTATGTATATTTTCCATAACTTCTATCAAATATAATCTTACCGTCTTTAAGTGCCAAGACCTGACATCCAGGGAAAGCCTTTTGACTAATACCGTCATGAATCAAAGAGTCGATTTGACGAATATACTTATTATCAATCAATGAAACAGGCAATGTTTCGGGAGAGAGAAAACTTTTAAATTCAAAACCTTGACCACATTTATACTTCTTCAATGAGACAGGAAGTTTTCCTTTTGGGGATTGTTTTCCAACAATCACATCAACAATAGCATTTGCGACCATTTCATTATCTTCATATCCTACCAGCAATGAATGCAGACTTCTTCCAAAACTAAACTTATCTACAGCATAGGGACTTCCAAACATATTAAATATCAATTTAGTAGAACCAGGTAGTTTCTCTACAAAACTTAACATAGCAGGAGTTATTCCATAATTTTTAGAAGGAGTATTTGATGTATTTCTGATATTTAAAATCACGTAATTATATGATTTCATTTGTTTTGCTGTGCGCTTTATTTCTTCTTCTGAAGCGTTAACATCTATTATGAACGCCTTGTTATCAATACCATTATCCTTTAATTTATTAGCGACAGAATTATCTTTTCCAAAAGTAACGACGGCTATTTTCTTATTGGTATTTTTCTTGAGAGGAAGTATTTGCCTCTTATTTTCGAGCATTGTAACTGCCTCGTTATATAGAAGTTGCTTCAAAACATAATACCTATTTTGATTCAAGTCGTTTTGTAGTTTTTCCACTTTTTGTTTGTGATAGTTATTAAGTCCGAGTTGATATTTGTGTCTTAAAACTTTTTTACAACTCTCCTCCACCCTATTTTTTACTTCCTTATTATTTTTAGCAGCATCTATGATAATATTCATCGATGCTTCAATATTTAAAGGAAGGAGAAGCACGTCATTACCTGCCATAATTGCTTGTAAACAAACACTATCCGGATCCATTCCATTATAAGCACCTTTCATTTCCAGACCATCGGTAAAGATAATTCCATCATAGTTCATATCTTTTTTAAGAAGATCTGTTACCATAATTTTTGAAAGAGAAGACGACTGATTTTCTATTGGTTCCATTGCCGGAAAATAAAGATGACCTACCATTGCGCCTTTCACGCCATTGTTAATCAAATGTCTGAAAGGAACCAACTCTATTTTATTAATTTCTTCTAAGGAATTCTTTACAATTGGAAGACCATGATGCGAGTCGGTAACAGTATTGCCATGACCGGGGAAATGTTTCATAGAAGGAAGCACACCATTATTTTGGAGTGCCATTGCATAAGCGAGACCTTTGCGAGCCACGTTATCAGGATCTTCCCCGAAACTACGATAACCGATAACAGGATTGTTTGGTTCGTTATTCACGTCGACGGTAGGAGCGAAATTAACATTAATTCCTAGACGAGTACATTGTTCTGCAATTTGACGCCCCATCTCCGCGATAAGAGAATCATTGGTAATTGCACCAAGTGTCATTTGATAAGGATATGATATTCCGTCGTTTATACGCATACCAATACCCCATTCTCCATCAATGGCTACCATCATTGGTGTTTGTGCTTTTGCCTGCCATTCATTAGCTTGTTTCAATAACTTCTCCGCATCGGTCCTAAAGAAAGTTACGCCACCTATATTATATTTAGCGATATATTCGTCAATATAGGCATTAAAATCTTTGTTAGGGGCATTTGCCCTGAGATTAACCAATTGACCGACTTTTTGTTCCAATGTCAATGTATTAAAGACAGAATCCACCCATCTGTCAACATCATTTTGAGCAAAAGTGTTAATAGAAATTAACAAAAGTAAAGTAACAACTATATTTTTCATCGCTTTATAATTAAATCAACAAAATCATTAAGTTCTTTAAAATCAAAAGGTTTATAAACAATCTTTTTATCTTTGTCTAAAATATAAAATGTTGGTGTTGCCGTAACAGCATAATCGTAAACCGAAGGTGTATCCCATCCCAAACCATCGTGATAAAAATAGCCAACTATTTTTTCTCTTTTAACCAGATTCTTAATTTTTTTTAAATCGCCTTTAACACTAACAGCTACCAACGAGAAATTATTATTCTCATCTAAAAATCTTTTAAGATATTTAATATTATCACGACAATGTTCGCAAGTGTACGACCAGAAATATACTATAGTGAAATCTTTATCAATAGCATACAAGTCAAATTCTTCATTGAATATTGTTTTCCCAGAAATGTTTTTCGCCAGAGTACCCAACCTCACTCTTGAATTATATTCCACTATAGAGAGTAATTCATTGTATTGATTTTCCGTACAATCCATTAATTCAGAATATGGGATTCGCGACAAATAATCAACAACATCATTAAATCCAAGTTCTTTAAATCCTTCAATAATATATTGAAATATAAACTTATACATCTCATAATTTATAGTTGCACGATACAAGACATGATCTATTCCCAAGATAAAAGACAAGATTTGCTCATCATAGGTCTTATCTGACGTTTGCTGTATTGAAAGGAAATCTATGATTTTTGTTGTGAGAATATTAGTAGGAATCAAAGAAGTATCGTTAAAATCAACATCATTGAAATAGTTAGCGATCAATTTATTACGTTGTGTCATAAAATCATCATCAAGACTTAACGGAGCAAATCTGTCCACTTTAATCAAGTTTGATGCATAATTATCGTGAACCATCAAAGAATCTGTGAACGAGATAAATTTGTCTTGTAACAACTGATACTCATTTTTAACATCCATATAAAACTCAGAGTTTTCATCATATTCACGAAGAATCGGTTTTAATATATCTAAAGATTTGAGTGTCTTTTCCTTAAAATTCAGATAGGCGTACCAGTCGGTATTTAATTGAGAATCGATAAATTCTACTGAAGACAAATCATAAAAATCTTTAACAATAAATTTAACAGACGAATCATCATAAAGAAAATCCAAAGTAGAACCATATTCAGTTTCAAACTGATACATACCTTTTTTGATAGGAGTATTAAATTCGACTCTTTTATCATGCGTCATCATAACAGAGTCAAGCACTTCCATATAAAGACCAGTATAAGCGTTAAGATATATTTTCTGTTGAGGCAGATTAAAAAATGTTGCCGATACCGTTTGAGAGAAATTTCTAAATGGCATCAGAAATAAAGATATAATTATCAATAACTTAATAAATTTCATAAGAGAATCTTGTTTAGTAACAAAGATACAAAAAGGCGAATGACAAAAGGCAAAAGTCTAAAGTTTTTTTTATATTTTTGTAAAATTATACAATCGATTCCGTTTTGATTATAACATATTGACATTCAGATGAAAACTCAGATAACAAACAAAGAGATTTGGAGTATAGCGCTGCCAATAATGTTAGGTAATCTGGCTCAGACCATTATCAACTTCACTGACACCGCATTTTTAGGGCATTTAGGCGTCATTGCCTTAGGAGCTTCGATGCTTGCCGGACTATTTTATTTCGTATTCACCACAATAGCAACAGGTTTCGCCATCGGAATACAAATCATAATAGCACGCCGTTATGGCGAAGGAAATTACGGAAGGATCGGCATCATCTTCGAACATGGTTCTTTATTTGTATTAATATTAGGTTCCATCTTATTTTCAATATTATATTTCTTTTCCGACCAACTCCTATATCTGTTGATAGATTCTCCTAACATTTACGATGCTTCCATAGAATATATAAAATATCGTCGCTTTGGAATTATGTTTGTGTGTTTCAACTTCTTGTACCGCGCTTTATACATAGGTATTTCTGACACTAAAGTCATAACCTATTCCACGATAATAATGGCAATTGTTAATATTTTTTTAGATTACTGTCTAATTTTCGGCAATTTCGGTTTTCCTGAGATGGGAATAGGCGGCGCAGCATTAGCATCGTTCTGTGCAGAAGTATCCGCATTTGTCTTCTTTACAATATATAGTTATATCAAATTGACAAAAAAGGACTATGGAATGTTCAAAATTCACAAGTTGGAATCGGAACTCATGGGCAGGATCTTAAGAGTAGCTACACCAACTATGATACAGAAACTCTTCTCCTTCAGTGTATGGTTCATCTTCTTCATACTGATAGAGAAAATGGGAGAGACAGCAACGGGAATCTCATCTATCGTAAGAAGCGTTTACATGATACTCATAACGCCATGTTTCGCTTTTGCTACGACGACAAATACAGTTGTCAGCAGAATCATTGGCGAAGGACATTCCGACCAGGTTTTCAGCACAGTATTCAAGATATTGAAAAACTGCTTACTATGCACTATACCTATTATGGTATTAGTCGCCGTTTTCCCGATGCAGATCGTAAGGATCTATACCGACGATATAAATCTCGCTCAATTAGTCATTCCGTCAATTTATGTAATATGCGCCGGAACGATTTTCCAAGGCATTGGTAATGCGTACTTTGAAGCTGTTTCGGGTACAGGCAACACAACAGCCGCACTTTATTTAGAAGCAGTAATCTTAGTAGTTTACGTCCTTTTCATTTGGGCAATGACTCATCTGACAACTCACGTACACTGGGTTTGGACCGCCGAGATTTTGTATGGTGCCTTGCTCGGGATCTTCTGTTACATTTATATGAAGTTCGCAAATTGGAACAAGAAGCGCATCTGATTAAATTGAAAATTGAAAGTTTAAAATTAATGTAGAGACGTCACCCCTGTGGCGTCTTTGAAATTGAAAATTGAATAATTTGGTTTAAGGTTTAAGGATTGATTTCGATAAACTTAAAAACTTTTAACTCTAAACTTTAAAACTACTATGAACTATGAACTATGAACTAAAACAAAGTCCGTTGACATAAAAAAAATGAGAATACTGCTTATAATAATAGGTTCAATATCACTATCTTTAGGTGTTATCGGGATTTTCATTCCGTTGCTGCCTACTACCCCATTGCTGCTTCTATCCGCATGGTGTTTCTTCAGAAGTTCAGAAAAGTTATATTATAAACTCATCAACAGCAAATACTTAGGAACATATATCAAGAACTTCAGAGAGAACAAAGTCATTCCTATAAAGACCAAAATCTATATCATCACACTTCTATGGATAAGCTTGATTTATTGTATCTTCTTTGTCGCTAACGGGATGTTATGGTTACAGATTATTTTAGGGTTAATCCTTATAGGCGTAACAGCACATATACTTTCGTATAAGTCATAATAACAAATGACGCAACCCGTTTAAAGACTGCGTCATTAGTTTTTAAATCTGAGAATTACCAAATCTGAGAATCTGAAAATGACTGACAGTTGTTTTTCTCAGATTCTCAATTATTTTCAGATTTTCAGGTTTATATCAATGTGAAACTTACGGTAAGTCCCGCCATCACGATAGAAACCATGCTCATCAGTTTGATTAAGATATTGAGTGATGGTCCTGATGTATCCTTAAACGGGTCACCGACAGTGTCACCGACAACTGTTGCTTTGTGTTGGTCCGAACCTTTTCCACCGAAATTACCTTCTTCGATATATTTCTTGGCATTATCCCATGCGCCTCCTGAGTTAGCCATAAATACAGCGAGGACGAAACCTGTTGAAAGACCTCCGATTAACAATCCCAATACGCCTGCAACGCCGAAGATGACACCTACAGCTATTGGAACTATAATTGCTAATAACGATGGGAATAACATTTCTTGTTGTGCGCCTTTTGTTGAGATACCAACGCAACGTGCGTAATCAGGCTCTGCCTTACCTTCGAGGATACCTTTGATTTCGCTGAATTGTCTTCTAACTTCTTCTACCATTTTTTGAGCGGCACGACCTACAGCGTTCATAGTAAGACCACAGAATAAGAACGACATCATAGCACCGATAAATACTCCGACCAACACTTTAGGATTCATCAAGTTAACCTGATAATATTCCATAAAGTCAATCAATGATGAAGATTCAATTTGTTCAACGTTAAGAGCTATTGTATCCGTCACTTGTGCCAATCCGTTACTTGCCGATTCAGCGAGGCGAACAAGAGCTATCTTAATTTCTTCGACGTAAGAAGCGAGGAGCGCGAGAGCTGTAAGAGCAGCAGAACCGATAGCGAAACCTTTACCTGTTGCAGCTGTTGTGTTACCGAGTGCATCGAGAGCATCGGTACGTTTACGGACTTCTGCACCGAGACCGCTCATTTCAGCATTACCGCCAGCATTATCAGCGATAGGACCGTAAGCGTCTGTTGCTAACGTTATACCTAATGTTGAGAGCATACCGACAGCAGCGATACCTATACCATAAAGTCCCATAGAAAGATTTTCCGCTGACAAGAAGTTATCGACATCAAAACCTATAGCGCATAAGTAAGCCAAGATGATAGCAATACCGATTGTTATAACAGGAACTGCGGTTGAGATCATACCGAGTCCGAGACCAGAGATGATGACAGTTGCAGGACCGGTATTTGAGCTTTCTGCCACTTTCTGTGTAGGACGATAAGATTGTGATGTGTAATATTCTGTGAATTTTCCGATGATAACACCTGCGAGGAGACCTACGACTACTGAGAAAGAAATGCCGAGCCAGTTTTCGATTCCAAGTCCCCAAAGGATGAAGAATGTTGCGATAGCAATTAAGATGGAACTTGTATTTGTACCTCTGCTCAACGCACCCAGAAGTTGTTTCATGCTCGTATCTTCTTTTGTTCTAACCATGAAGATACCGATAATAGACAGGAGTACACCTACAGCAGCTATTAACATAGGAGCGAATATAGCTTTAAGTTGCATTCCATCTATTGCCGATTTTGCGAATGCCGCTGCGCCGAGAGCTGCTGTTGCGAGTATTGAACCCGCATACGATTCATAAAGGTCGGCACCCATACCCGCAACGTCACCTACGTTATCGCCTACGTTATCAGCTATAGTTGCAGGATTACGAGGGTCATCTTCCGGAATGTTGTATTCTGTTTTACCGACCAAGTCTGCGCCAACGTCAGCGGCTTTAGTGTAGATACCACCGCCGACACGCGCAAACAAAGCCTGTGTTGAAGCGCCCATACCGAATGTCAACATTGTTGTTGTGATAACGACAAGATTGTAATCGGTGAATTGAGTCAAGATGATAAACCAAAGGCTGATGTCTAACAATGCTAGACCAACCACAGTGAGACCCATAACGGCACCAGAACGGAAAGCCACTTTAAGACCATTATTAAGTGATTGTTTTGCGGCGTTTGCTGTACGAGCCGATGCATAAGTAGCAGTCTTCATACCGAAGAAACCTGCTAAGCCTGAAAAGAATCCTCCAGTCAAGAACGCAAACCAAACCCATTCATTCTGAAGGTTAAAAACAGACATCACACCAAAGATAGCCGCCAAAATAATAAACACAATAATAACAACTTTGTATTGTTGTTTTAAATAAGCCATAGCACCGTTACGAACATGAAGAGCAATCTTCTTCATCAAATCGGTACCTTCGTCTTCTTTCAACATGCTTTTGTAAAAATAAAAAGCAAAGCCCAGCGCCAAGATGGAGGCTGCTAAGACTAAATAAATTACATAATCCATAAAGTAATTTTTTAATTAATAATACAATAATATTTTTGATATATAAATTTGACGTACAAATTTGCACAATATTTCAATACATTCCACACTGATTTTCAAAAAATTATCAAAAAATAAAATTTTGTTTTGTTTAATTGAAAGTTTGTGTGTATTTTTGTAAAATGAATAGAATTTTATTGGATGTTATCGGATTAACTTACAGCAACTCTCAGAGCGGTGCTTACGCATTGATAATGGGCGAGAAAGACTCAAAACTACGTCTGCCTATCATCATCGGCGAGTATGAAGCTCAGTCCATTGCAATAGCCATTGAAGGCATTGAGAACAGACGTCCCCTCACCCACGACCTTTTCAAGAATTTCGCCAAGAACTTCAACATCAATATCACAGAAGCAATCATAAACAGATTTAAAGAAGGTATATTCTATTCAGAACTTCATTGTGTTAAAGACGGTGAGACTTCCATCATCGACTGCCGTACTTCAGACGCAATAGCTATTGCCCTACGTTCTAAGTGTCCTATCTATACATATCCACAAATCATCGAAGAGGCAGGAATAGAGATGGAAGAAGAAACCGACAACAGTCCAGAAACTCAACAAATCAGCGACACTGAAACTCTCGAAGATTATAGTGTTTCTGAGTTAGAGATTTTACTGCAAGAAGCTATCGAAGAAGAAGATTATGCCAAAGCTTCTGTTTTAAGAGATATTATTAACGAGAAAAAGATGTTTTTATAATGAGACAATATTTAGATTTATTGCAGCATATTCTTGACAATGGTCACCAGAAAGGCGACAGAACAGGAACCGGCACCATCAGCATCTTCGGTTATCAGATGAGATTCAACCTCGAAAAAGGTTTCCCTCTTCTTACTACAAAGAAAGTCCACCTACGCTCCATTATCCATGAATTACTTTGGTTGATAAATGGCGACACCAACATCAAATATCTCCACGACAATAAAGTAAGTATCTGGGACGAGTGGGCAGACAGCAACGGCGACCTCGGTCCTATCTATGGAGCTCAATGGCGCAACTGGAACAATGAAGGCATCGACCAAATTGCCGACCTCATTGAATCTATAAAAAATAATCCTAACAGCAGAAGGCATATAGTAACAGCATGGAATCCAAGCGTATTGCCTGATGAGAAGTCGAAAGACTTCGCAAAAAACGTCGCTGACGGAAAAGCAGCTCTCCCGCCATGCCACGCTTTCTTCCAATTCTATGTGGCTGACAACAAATTATCTTGTCAGCTGTATCAAAGAAGCGCAGACGTGTTCTTAGGCGTTCCTTTCAACATCGCATCTTATTCACTATTGACAATGATGATTGCTCAGGTGTGCGACTTAGGATTAGGTGATTTCGTACATACATTCGGCGATGTACATATATATAACAATCATATAGAACAGGTGAAGTTGCAACTTAGCCGTGAACCACGTCAACTTCCGACAATGAAGATAAACCCTGAAATAAGAAGCATCTTCGATTTCAAATATGAAGATTTCAAATTAGAAAATTACAACCCATACGATGCCATCAAAGCAGACGTTTCAATTTAAGCAAGTAATAATTAAAAAAATTAATATATGAAGACAAAAATTTCGATAGTAGTTGCAATGGCAAAAAACAGAGCCATAGGTAAAAATGGTCAGTTGTTATGGCACATCTCTAACGACTTAAAACATTTTAAGCAAGTAACAACAGGAAAATGCGTCATCATGGGACATAACACATACGTTTCATTACCCGGACAGAAAGCTTTACCTAACAGACGTAACGTTATCATTTCAGACCGTCTCGACGCAGCACCTGAAGGTTTCGAACTCGCGACATCAATTCAAAAGGCGTTACAACTCGTAGAGAATGAAGCAGAAGTTTTCATCATGGGAGGCGGCATGATTTACGAACAATTCCTTGAAATGGCGACAACATTATATCTCACAAGAGTTGATAAAGACTTCGAAGCCGACACATACTTCCCGATTGTTAATTTCGATGAGTGGGAACGCATAGAATTAGATGTCATAGACAATGACCCTCAAGTTGATTACTCATATCAATTTGAAACTTGGGAGAAGAAATAAATGTATAGTAGTTTAAAAGTTATATAGTTGTTGGTTTAATAGTTTATTAAGTTCAACTATATTATGAAACTATATATTATAGACTCCAATTAAGCAACAAAAAATCCGGCTAGAACATAGTCGGATTTTTTGTCTCATATTTCGAATCAGGATAAAAAAATAGGGCGTACGAATACGCCCTAAATTATTAACTGTCAATTACAATCAATGTGCTACAGAGATACGTTTTGTAACTGTGTATTCTGAAGTTTCTACTTGAATCATATATACACCTGATTGGAAATCGCTCATATTGAGGTTAACTTCATTAGCATTTACTTCTGATTCATAAACCTTTTGACCCATCAAGTTAAGAACTGAAACATTCTTAATGTTGTTAGCTTCAATCTTAAGATTGTCGTCAACTGGGTTTGGATATACTGTTACTTGTTGTTCTGCATTATCTTCAATACCTGATGGAGAACAAATCTTAACGAAATATTCGTTACCAAATTTTGATTTAGCTGGAGCTGACATACAATCTATATCTTGATAGTAAGCAACAACTTTATAGTAGTACCATTCGCCTTCAGCATTAGCAGTAACGTCTACATATTCTGTTTTGTTTGCGCCAAGGACCTTAACTCTCTTCCATTCTGGATCTGAATTTGTTTTTCTATAGATATAATAACCGCTTACACCTTCATCTTCTGCAGGAGCATTCCAGAACACTCTGATTTTATTATTTGCGTTATATTCAATCCATAAGTCTGTAGCAGAGTCGCAACCTTCTGTTAATACACCGCAAACTTCATTGCTATGTTCTGTATTACCGCCTTCGCACAATGCTGTCACAGTGTAGCAATGACCGCCGTGTGGGACATATTCATCGGTAAATGATTTTTCTTTTGCCAAACCTACAAGTAAACCATCACGATAGATGTTATAGCCATAATATGGGTCTTCAGTGCTTTCCCATGTCAAAACGATAGCATCTTCTTCTGTTGTAGCGACCAAGTTTGTTGGAGCTGCGCAATCAACTGAACCGCCGCATGTGTTTGCTGTTGAGAAGAACACACCTGTTGAGAATTCAGATGTTGAACCTGTATGGTTGTATACTTTTTCACCATTAGAATCTTTTATGATAATTGTAATATTGTAATGCTCTTGGTTTTCTGAAATAGGACTCCATGCGAATTGAACGTCACCCAATGGCATTGCTATTTCAAAAGTGTTTGCTTGAGAATTTGATGTTGTATATTCAGCGAATTCAACACCTGCTGCGTCAAAAACAGAAACTGATGCGCCTCTCATACCATTGAATACTGATGATTGGAGAATCATTGTCCATTCACAGGTTGGTCCGAATGGGATTTTTTCTATTGTTTGGATAGAACCATGAGTACCACCAACAACGGCGTACACTGAATAATCAAAGAAACTGAAACAAGGAACGTTCTCATCAACGAATGTCATTGATTGACCAGGAGTAGCATCTGTCAATTCAGCAATGATTATTCCGTTTCTTTCAACAACCATCTTGTCAATTGCAGAGATTGTTTGGTTACCGAGAGTTTTTGTAGGATTTGTCCATGTTAATGTTGCTGACAATTCATTATTAGCTGCTGGTACTGCATTCAAACTTGTTGGAGCTTGTGCTGTGTTAGCATAAACTTCAGAAGGGACGAAATTGAATATGGCTTGTGATCCTACATGATATTGCATAGCAGCTGTTGTGAAATAGCCGTCACCTGATCCGCTCCATCCGAAGTTGAAGTGGAACAAACCGTTTTCATCATAACCGTCACAAACAAAAGCGTGACCGTAACCTTCTTCATCAGAACCTGAATAATATACAGGAACACCTCTATTAAAACTTTCATATAATTTAGAATCAAACACTGCGTGGTTTGCATCACGGTAAGTAAGTTCTGTTTGTGCATATCCGAAATAAGCCTTTATAGCATAAGGGACATCGGTTGAAAAAGCACCACTACCTGTGCCGTGGTGGTCATACATCATCTCGACAGCCACACCGCAATGATAACCGATTGTTGCGATAGCATCGATTTGTTCAACTGGTGATGATGCGTCAATTCTGTCGACCATGTTTTCCCAGTCGTATGTTGTTTCACCAAAATTAGCTGTTTGTGCTGGATAATGTGAATTAGATCCACATTCACTACATCTAGGAACGTAAGTATGTGAACCTGTACCTTGTGTTGGATAATCCCAATATGCCATTACTTGAGCCATTGCAGTAGCGACACAACCTGTAACAACGTGACCATGTGATGCCCAATCTGCTGATTGATCTGGACAGTACTTGTTGTAAGGCCATGATTGATCCCATTTTGTTGTACATAAAGGCTCGACGAATCTACCTCTCATTGCTGGCTTTACGTAACCTGTGTTTTCCAAAGACTTCCATTCAGCAGCGATTTCAGGAGTAGCAGTAGCTTTTGTGTTTTTACCGTTTTCAATTGCTCTTCTGTAGATTCTCATCATATCGTAAAGACCTGGAGCGATGTTGTTGGCATCGAATGCGCTTTCTTCTGAATAACCGAGAATTGGATGTGCGCAGTCGTCAGCTGATACCATAACGAAACCATTGCCTGATACGTTGAAAACGTAATAACAAGGTTCACCTAATTCTGAATTTGCTGTGTAGACTAACTCTAATGAGTTTGATTTTTGATTGAAGTTGGCATCGACAAATTTTTGTCCCAATTCCTTTGCTGTGTTGACATCAACGGGGTTAGCAAAGAGTGAATTGAACGCCAACAAAATAACGACTAATAAAAGTGATTTTTTCATTGGTAATTTTTTTGTTTATAATTTCTAATTTAGTTTATTTTACATTACTTTAATAAGTTCGCAAATTTAAGAAAAAAAACGTTAGGATTCATATAAAAAATCTGAAAACTTTCAATTGTTTAAATGTGTCAATTACATCGTGTTTATTTTCAATTTGAATGAGACGCACCAATTACACCGTGTTTATTCTTAATGGTGTAATGTGTCACGTCTCTACATTAATTTTCAACTTTCAATTTTCAATTGTAACCTTCACGGTTTTTCCATTAATATTGAAGAAATATATTCCTGGATTATAACTTGAAACATCGAGTTCAATTTCTTCAGCGTCGAGTTCAATTTCTTCTATTAAAATTCCCATTATATTGTAAATCCTAACCACCGAATGCTGACCGCTGACTGCCGACAGTTTGACAACGTCTTTTGCCGGATTAGGATAGATTTCAACATTCTGTATTGTATTATCCGCCACATCTGTTGAATTACAAACCATGACAAAATATTCATCGTTGTATTTTGCTTTTGCCGGAGGCGAGTAACATTCCGGTTCCGTATATTTAGCGATCACCCTATAAAAATAACATTTACCCGCTCCTATAGGAATATTATCGGTATATTCATTTTCATCAGGACTTAAAATTTTAATCCTTTTCCATTCATCGTCCGCATTAGCTTTCCTCATAACATAATAGTAACTTACACTATCATAGAGGGGTGCTTCCCAATAAAGTTTAGCCCTATTATTACTACTCAACTCACACCATAAGTCGTATGGAGGGTCACAACCATCAACAGCCACGTCGCATATCTCATCGCTATTTTCAGTAATCCCATTCTCACAAAAAGCCGAAACCGAATAACAATGTCCTCCGTATGGAACGTTTTCATCAGTAAATGTTGTCTCCTTCGACATTCCTATAAGTTTATCGTCGCGGTAGATATTATAGCCATACTTTGGATTATCAGGGCTATCCCATGTCAAGACGAAATTCCCATTTTCTATAGTATATTCTAAATTTGTCGGGACCTCACAATCAATCTCTCCACCACATGTATTATTAGCCTTGAAGAAAATTCCTCCCGAAGGCAATCCTGCATAATTTCCCGTATATTCATAAACGACCTCATCATCAGAATCTCTGATAACAATGTTAATTGAATACAGATGAGGCTCCGGCTCTGTGGTCTCCCATTCGAAACTTACATTACCATAGGAAACAGGAATGTCAAATGTTGTCGTATCAGAACTATCGCTGCTCAATGTCATATACTTGACATTATTGTGATCAAACACATTAATATATGTGTCAAACATACCTTCCGAATCGGATGTCTTGACAATAAGTTTCCAATCGCAAGACGGACCAAAAAAGACATTCTTGACAGTTGAGAAATCGCCATAAACATCGTCAATCACGGCATATACCGTATAATCGAAATAACTATAGAATGGCACTTCGTCATCAACAAACACCGATGTAGAACCAGGAACAACATCCGAGTCTTCGTAAATAATTTCATCCAATCTCATAACTATTATCTTATCGATGTGAGAGATGTCGGATCCATCAAGGTTTTTCGTCGGGTTAGTCCACGACAATGTAGCCGACAGTTCATCGTTGCCGAAAGGTACAACTGTAAAGTCAGATGGTGACATTGCAGTATTATTATAAACATAGTCGGGAATCATATCGAAGATTGCGCCCACTCCGTAATTACTATATTGTATAGCATCAGGTGCGAAGAAACCATCATTTTTCCCACCCCAACCATAGTTGAAATGGAACAGTTCGTTAGGGTCCATTCCGTCACATACGAAAGCGTGACATCCATTTGCATAACATCCCTGATAATAAACAGGGATACGTCTGATTATTGACTCCTTAAGTTTATCCATCCATTCGTCATACGACTGAAACATATCGAAAAACTCACATTGGGCATAATTAAAATGAGTAGTCACAGCTTTCGGAATATCTTCGCCCCTGGCTGTACTGCCATCACCATCATGATGTTCATACTTCATCTTGACAGCCACGCCGCAATGATAACTTAACGTCGCCACAGCATCTATCTGCTCAACAGGAGAATCATCGTATATTTTATCAGGCATATTATCCCAGTCATATACCGTCTCGCCAAAGTTTGCCGTCTGCTGTGGATAAGAGAATCCATAACAATCAAAGCACCACGGCGTATATGACTCCGTACCTGTTCCTTGGATAGGATGCGCCCAATATCTCATAATCTGCGCCATCGCCGTCGCCACGCAACCAACAGGCACGTGTTCGTCAGAATCCCAGCTCGCCACAGGACAGAACTTATTATATGGCCACGACTGACTCCATTTTGTCGTACACAAAGGTCCTATAGTCTCAAATCTGTTATCAGCTTTGGTTCTGCCAGATCGTTCCACCGACTTCCATTCAGAAATTATTTCTGGATCTGCCGCCACTATATTATTATCATCGGCATATTCCACAGCGTCTTCGTAAACACTCATCATGAACGTAAGTCCCGGTGCCACATTATCAATATCGAACGTTCCATTTTCAGAATAACCAAGAATAGGACGCATATAGTCGTTGGCAGAGACAAAAATAAAACCATGTTCCCCGACATTAAAAACGTAGAAACATGGTTTGCCCGCATCTGTTTTCTCTATATATACCAAATCTAATGAATTCGACTTCTGCCTGAAGTTGGCGGCAACAAATTTCTCTCCCAATTCCCTCGCCATATCCTCATCGACTGGATTAGCGAAAAGAGAATTGAAAGCCAACAAAACAACTGCTAATAAAAAGGACTTTTTCATTGGTAGTTTATGTTTATGATTTAACAACTATGCACCTCAACAAGTTCCCAAATTTAAGAAAAAAATAATTTACGACACATATAAATCCAGAAATTTTCAATTTTCAATTTTCAATTTTCAATTCGATTGAGACGCACCAATTACATCGTGTTTATTTTCATAGGTGTAATATGTCACGTCTCTACATTAATTTTCAATTTTCAACTTTCAATTCTCAATTAGAATGAGACGCACCAATTACATCGTGTTTATTCTCATAGGTGTAATATGTCACGTCTCTACCGATGACGAATTCTAAAATTTTAGAACTTTAGAAACAAAATTCCAAAATTCTAAAATTCCAAAGTTCTAAAATTCTATTTAATCCACTTTCCTTCCTCAACTGTCAATTGTTCATTGTTAACTGTTAACTTCCAGATGTAAGTTCCCGAGTTCCATTTCGAGGCGTCTATGCTTGTGACTTCATCTGTAATTATCTGCTGATGGATTATTCTTCCTTGCATATCATAGACTTGCAATGTAGCGTTACGCAAGCCGGTTCTTATATTTAAAACATCACTGCCCGGATTAGGATAAGCGACAGCGACTTTCAAATTATGAGCGTGAGCTTCTTCGATGTTGACGAAAGCTGATGCGGGGAATTTAGTCATATAACCATAAGTATTATCAGAATCCAAATCATCCGCTCTATGAAGAATAATCACTCCACCATCTTCTGTAGAATTAAGAGTTAGCACTCTATCTAAAAATCTATTGTTTACACCATAATAATATGTTGATATTGTGTCCATATTTTCATCAAGACGTTCTATCACAATCCAAGAATCAAGATTTGCATTATAACCTTGATTAAGCGTATATGTATAGTATATTGAGTTATCATCGTTTAAATCTACACCCGCTATATAACTGGACATATCCCATACTTCAGTTCCTCTGTCGGTATAATTGATGATTTCCAAAAAATCAGAATTTGTATTTATGTCATCATTTATCTCATACAAACGACAGTCCTCGTCACTATGAGGATTTGTAATGGATCTTTTCTGGGTTGTCAGATATGTCGTGTTGTGATTACTTCGTTTAATTGACATATTGTATAGATTATCGGATATTGTACAATCTTCTCCTCTAAGATACTTCTCTTTGATAAAGTTAAATTCCTTGTCAAAATATTTAGCAGTTCCTTGTATATAGTACTCATCACTATTGCCTCTGCCTGCATCATAAAATATATAACATGAGTCATTTGCTACAAAATGGTTTGTACGATATAACATAGCTTGTGCTCCTCTACTGTCATCCTTTGAAGGTCCGACTGTCCCAATACATTTTTTATTTGTTATTTCTCCATTAAAATTCATTCTGAAAAAAAACAATGTATCATCTCCTTGGTCTGGGCTTTTATAACTTTCAGATTTCCAATATGCACCAACAATATCACCTTTATCCTCAAAAGCCGAAAATAAGAATATGTTTCCGCTATATCCATTAGGCAACATCTGCCATTCAAATTCATCTTGAGCCTCGAATGTATCAATAGGCCAACTATTATCATAAACCTCTTCAATATTTAGCTGATTATCTAATTTTAATAATGATAATTTCGCATCTGTTGGAGGATTATCATAATTGGAAAAATGATTATAAGAACCAGGAGTATGCTCTGGACTATATGTAGTGAGCAGATAAACATTATCTTCTTTTACAAAAACATGTTGTAACGAATTTGATATACAATACCCAGGACGAAAGAAATTATTTCGTACAAGTTCTTCACCATTTCCCGAGAACAACATAACTGCAGGACTTTCTGAATAGAAATATTCTTGGGAACTATCTCTGCTTAAATATACAGCCGGTGAAATTAAATTGCCATCAGACAATTCTGTGACTCCAATTGGTGAATAATACTCTGTCGTATTATCATCAGTTTCTATTACATATTGCCATTCTTGGGAATTTATAACTTTCACTCCGCAAATGAGCAGAGTGAATAGTGTTGCAATGGTAAAAATTTTTCTTTTCATAATGATAAAATTCAGATTGT
Source organism: Bacteroidales bacterium (assembly GCA_045606865.1). Classification (GTDB taxonomy): domain Bacteria; phylum Bacteroidota; class Bacteroidia; order Bacteroidales; family F082; genus Limimorpha. The sequence goes on along the minus strand of JAZUST010000082.1, from coordinate 2,108 downwards.
TAATTACTTAATATTTCTTTTTTTGTCGTGAGCTAAGAGCCAATTCTAAAATTCTAAAGTTCTGTAAGCTCGTTCTCTACGCCCACGGATTTCACTGATGTGCACTGATTTCTCAGTTTCCACCTTACTGATAGCTGAAGACTGACCGCTGACAGCTAATTTTTAATTTTCAACTTTCAATTCGATTGAGACGCACCAATTACATTGTGTTTATTTTCATAGGTGTAATATGTCACGTCTCTACCGATGACGAATTCTAAAATTTTAGAACTTTAGAACTTTAGAACCAAAATTCCAAAATTCTATAATTCTATTTCACCCACTTCCCTTCCTCAACTGTCAATTGTTCATTGTTAACTGTTAATTTCCAGATGTATGTTCCGCTCTTCCATCCCGAAGCATCAACACTTGTAACTTCATCTGTAATTATTTGTTGATGGATTATTCTTCCTTGCATATCATAGACTTGCAATGTAGCGTTACGTAAGCCTGTTCTTATATTCAAAACATCACCGCCGGGATTAGGATAGGCGACAGCGAGATGCAGGTTATTAGCGTGTGCTTCTTCGATGCTGACAAATGCGGAGGCTGGGAATTTGGTGACAAAACACCATGATTTATCTTTATCTAAATCATTGCCAACACCTACAAGCAACAAATCTTCTTCTTTTGTTAATACTATAGAGTTTGCTGCCATAAAATTTCCATCTTCACCACTTGTATAATACAGCTCTGATATGGTCTCGAAATTTTCGCTAAGATGTTCTATCACAATCCACGAGTCACCATAATAATCTCCAAGATCCCAATTCTGAGCAAAAATCAAAGTATTGTCTTCTTTTAACACAATGCCGTTATTTAACGGTTGCTCCTCTTGTGAATATGATGTGCCTCTATTTATATAATTAACAATGGGTAAAAGATCTGTTGAATTGTCAATATTATCATCTATTTCATATAATCTAGTATCATTATAAAGATAGCTGTTGCAGTTCACTGTAGAACTAGCTACAGATGTTAAATATACTGTGTTATGTTTGCTTCTTACCACTGAAAGGCATTCTAAAGATGAAAAATGCGGCATTGTGAAGCCTGGTTGATTAATAGCTTTTCTATCAATAAAATTCAAATTCTTGTCGAAATATAAAGCTTCTCCACTTGGACGAAAAGAGAAATTGTAACTATTATACCCTAATGTCTGGTACAAAATATAATGCGAGTCTGTCTCAAGCATACTGTGTCCTCTATGTCTCCAATAATCTCCATGACCGGAGAGACATTCTATGCCTTTCATCTGAAGAATTTCACCTTCAAAATTCATTTTGAAAAAGAACATGGTGTCATTTTCAGACTGATTAGGATTATGCAAAGTAGGACATTTGAAAAACGAACCTACAATATCACCGTTATTATCAATGAAAGATGTAAACAGATACAAACGACCGCAGATTTCGTTAGGCATCATGGACACCAAAGGGTCATTACTTACACTTTCCGTAGTATCTATAGGAATGTAATGTTCATAACTTTCAACGATATTGAGTTCGTCATCTAATTTGTATAATCCTAATATAGCATCGGTTGGAGGATTTTCGAAGTTCTTGAAGTAATTTTCAGACAATCTTTCATGGTCTGGACTGTATGTCATTAACGTAAATAAATCTCCATCTTTGTTTTCAATAATCTGATTATATGATATTGAACAATATGCAGGACGGAAATAATTGACTCTTGTTAACTCATCACCATCCGCAGAAAGCTTCACTAAACCCGGATGTGGCACACTAATATGGTCTTCTATAGGTAATGTAAATGGTGAATTAACTATTATACTGCCATCATGCAATTCTATGGCATCCGTAAAACTTCTGCTATAAGGATAATCAGCATAGACATCCATAAAGAACTCCCATTCCTGAGACATCATGCTAACACTACAAAATAGCAGAGTGAATAGTGTTGCAATAGTAAAAATTTTTCTTTTCATAATGATAAAATATAGATTGTTAATTACTTAATATTTCTTTTTTTGTCGTGAGCTAAGAGCCAATTCTAAAATTCTAAAGTTCTGTAAGCTCGTTCTCTACGCCCACGGATTTCACTGATGT
>JAZUST010000081.1:0-35042 GCA_045606865.1 Bacteroidales bacterium | reverse complement strand
TTGAATATGTATATTGGAAATAAATTTTGTCTATGACAGAAGCGCCACCCATCTCAGAAGCGAGATATATCTGCTGGGTATAACTGTAATTATAATAGGTGTTCGTCGGGATACTGCTATGCGAATTTGTCCCCTCACCTATTATAATCCCTGTATTAGGATTAACATTCTGTGATTTAAGATTAGCCGTTGTTATTAAAACCAAACTTAGCGCTAAAAGTAAAATTCTTTTCATAAGCATTTATTTTTGGTTTAAGGTTTAAGGTTTAAGGTAAAATCCCACCTTAAACTTTAAACCTTAAACTTTAAACTAATTATTCAACAACTATTTTTTGTGTCTTAACTCCTTTATCATCAATCTTACGGATGATATATACGCCTGAACTATATCCGTATGTATGGACGTGGCATGCCGCATCCATATTTGCATTATTATAAACGCGACGTCCCATCAGATCGTAAATTTCAATCTGCGCATTACCATTTATATCGTTAATGATTATCTCACCATTATTTATATATGCAAAATGACTATTGTCTGTTGTCTGTTGTCCGTTGACGAAACTCAACACAAAACGTTCCGCATTGCTATTTCCGGAATGGATGAATGTATATGATTCAGTCTGAAGATTTACTTTCTCTCCCGTCAGTTTATCTTCGAGAATAATAGCATCAAAAGAATCTCCACATTCACTCAAGCTGATAGTATATTCTGCGAAACCGCCCTCAAAATTCAAAGGCAACGACTCCTCATCATCGACGTAAACCACGCTGTAACTACCTACACCTTTATTAATATATAGAGACGGTGCAGATTCATTTAAACTGAACATCTTGAAGACATCGTCATTGTCGCCAATAACTACCGCTATTTCATCTTGTCCCGAAGCTCCATTAACTCTTATCTTGAAGATATTTTCGTCATTGTCTTTTCTGAAAGCTGATTTTGATTTGGTTCTTATATCGTTAGTCATGATGATATTTCCTGCCGAGGCTGCCTTCACGAAGAAAGCCTGACAAGGAGCGATGTATTGTGAGCCACCGTTAGTAGCGACGCCGCCGAGAGTATAAGTGATGTAGTTATTTACGTCATCGTCATAGATCCATATCGTCTGCAGCTGAAGATTGTCGCGTGTCCAGCCTTCCGCTTCCCAGTCGATATAACTCGGATAAGGATTTCCTACAAGATTGAAACCTGTAAATCTTTCAACAACATATTCTCCGTTGGTGCTGCAAGAAAGAGGGAAAGTCACATCACCATTATTCAAAGTCCCGGAGAATTTTCTATAACCTTCGTTTTCGTATGCCACGAGATACCCTCTTCCCTTTGCGAAGTCAAATCCGTTATCAGTGTAAAACTCATTAGTTTGAGAATCATCTTTCTTTTGATTATACCATGTAGAGTTAAATTCCGACCAAGAATAGAAATCGTAGTTTTCTTCTGTCGGGATAAAACTCTCTATCGTCTGATTTGCGACAGGAGAAGAGATGAAATGCCAGTCGGCGCTCCAGTTTCTCGTGACGCTGCTGTTATCAATATAGCAATTCACTTTTGCAACGACATTATCATCATTATGAATCAGAGTGCCGGTTCCATTAATATCGGAATCGACCACCAAAGCATTTACATCATCATTTGTAATGTCGCCAATTATTTCGAGAGATGCAGTAGGTGCTATTGTCAAGACTTTTTCACTAATTATTTCAAGGTCTTTAACAATATAATGTGATGTCGCGTCGAGATTTGCAGCCACTATAATATCGTCAATCATTTTAGGATTTGAAGAAGGAAGTTGAGTAGCATTCTGAGGTTCGTCCCACGAATCACAGACGAGCTGCCAATTAGAAATTTTGTTCCAGTCTTTATCTATTCCTATAAACTTATACTTTATCGCATGATAATTAACGACACCAGCATTAAGATTTATGCTTTCCGATGAGAAAGTAATATAATAATCACCGCTTACGTTCAACTCTGTTTCTACACTATGGTCGTAAAACTTAAGATCTATCACGTCGTTTGTATTGCCAAATACTGTCAGAAAGAAAAGATAGACGTCATCATTTTTCATCACCATAGCTCTGCCTCTGACATCATCACCACAGAATGCTCCAATCTCGATATTTTCAGTAGCGAATTCTCCGTCAATCTTCAGTTGACCAAAAATAGTCATGTTAGTTCCATCGAAATTATCTGCCGGTTTTGGAAAATAAAAATTCTGAGCCTCAGTTGAAAAGCCAAGACCCAGAATCATTATTCCTAAAAAAATAATCTTTATATTGTTCTTTTTGTTTCTATTTTTACGAGACTTCTTTACGAGATAGCCGGCACCTAACAATGACAAGACTAACAATCCGTTTCCAAGAGGAGCCGGCGACTGATAATTTTCACTCAGTCCGTGAGAATACGGCAAACCCGGAGCCATGACATCATCTACATCTCTGTAATGTTCGTTATTATTATAAGTAAAGAACGAATCTTTTTGAGCATATAAATCTTGATTTACAGTAAATTGTAAAAACAAAACCAATAATAGTATCTTTGGAACACAGTAAAATTTTCTCATAATAATCCAATTCACGTTTTAACACACAAATTTATATTACGAGAAAAACTAAGTCAATACGTAATTTTACGTATTATTAACAATGTGTCACAGTTTCACCACACCATGACTGATCGCCCATTTCAACAGCTCTATAGTAGTATTGATACCAAGTTTTTTAAATATGTTAGACTTATGCATCTCTACCGTGCGAGGACTGATGTTAAGTCTTGATGCTATTTCTTTTGAAAACAGTCCGTCGCAACATAGTTGCATCACCTCTTTCTCTCTGTCGCTGAAATCGGAAAGCGATGATGAATAAAGTCGCTTTGAATCACTGACTGCCTTGATAATCTTCGACACATCAACGCCATAATATTTACTTCCCAAAGACACCTCTAAAATAGCATTCCTTATCTCTTCGACCTTAGACATCTTAGGAACGAAACCATCTATTCCAGACTCTACCAACCGAAATATTGTCTCCTCTTCATAACTAGACGAAACTATTATCACCTTAATATCACTATGCTCCGACTTCAGTTTCTTCACCGCTTCCTCGCACGACATTCCAGGCATCTGAATGTCGAGCAAGACGACATCGACATCTAAATCCGGCAAAACTTGAAACAGTTCATCGGCAGTCGAGGCTTCACCAACGACTTTTATTTCATCAGCAAACTTTGAGAGAGAAGACTTAATACCTAATCTCATCAAAGGATGATCGTCAACAACAATTACGTTTATCATCGTTTATTTTTTTTAATACAAAAGAAAATTCGCTACCCTCGCCTAATACGCTCGTGATATTCAATTCGCTATTACACTGATGCAGCATCTTGTTTATTAAATCCATACCAATACCACTACCTTGTTCACCTTTAGTTCCCAAAGTGGTGAACGACTTACCCGACAACAATAACTTCACCTTATCCTCCGGAATCCCGACACCATAATCCTTTACAACGACCTTTATTTTATTACCTAAGTCATTGAAACAAATCACCACCTCTTTACCATCAGGACTGAACTTCAAGGCATTACTAACAAGATTTCTCAACACAGCAGAAATCATCCTGATGTCGGAATAAACAATATAGCTATCTAACTTAACATCGCACTCTCTAATCGTGATTTGCTTTTTCTGCGCTATGGTACTAAACAAAGGCACAACTTCGTTGAAGCAAATATCTCTAATGTCGAAATTTATCGGCTTATATTCCATCCTCTTCATTTCAAACTTTGTCCACTCAAGCATATTAACGAGCAGCTCTTCCAAGGAATTCACAGAATCTGTCAATGCCGCGATATACATCTTCATATCGTCGTCACTTATTTCATCATAATTCTCATACAGATGATTCAACACCATTTTCTGGGCGATAACAGGATTCTTCAAGTCGTGCGACAAAACAGATATTGACCTATTTTTGATATTGTTAAGTTCCAACAAAACAGCATTCCTTCTCTTTCTTGAAAGACCGTTTATAATCAATAAAATAATTGTGATTATTAGTAGAAATATCAGCAACATTGTCAATCTAAGCACATTCTCATGATATTTATTGTCGCGTTTATACAGCTCTATTTCCAAGTCTTTCTCACGTGTGCTATATCTGACTTGAAAGTCATTTAACATATTCTGGTTCTTTTCATTAAAGATGGAATCCTTGATATTCACATACTGCTCATAATAATCTATGGCAAGTCGCGGATTAGTGTCTTTATATATATTGTACAACGACTTAGATATTTCCTGTATCAAAAGCTTGTTGTCTATAATTTCCGCACATTCCAATGATTTATGAAAATAAAAGAGAGCCGAATCAATATTGCTATCTTGTTCATACATCTCACCTAAAGAATGTAGAACTATCGACATTCCATATTTGCTTCCAGCTTTCTCAAAGTAAGAATAAGCCTCTCTCTCGCATTGTATCGCATCTTGCTGACGACCGCACGCCATATATACATCACCCAACTGATTCATACGGATAGCGATCTTATTCGGGCGACCAATTTCCTTGTCAATTCTCAATCCTTCTTCTGCGGCAAATATTGCATCTTCGCAACGTCCCAACTTCATGTATGCTGTTGAGACATTACCTAATCGAACCGCCAACTGTGACCTCCGAGAATCTCCTAAATTCTTCTCTATCTCTATACTTTTCTCAAAATAAACAGCAGCGACACTATCCTCATCGTTCACCATATATACATTACCGATGTTATTCAAGATGGAACTTTGAAGATCCAACCTCTGCAATGACTGAGACACTTCGTAAGCCCGCATATTATAATCGATAGCCTTCTCCATATTACCCATTCGCTGGTTAGAGAATCCCATATAATACAAACTGTTAAAGACTAAGACTGTATCTGTAGTCTCTATAGATTTTTCATATAAACATTTTGCCAAATCATTACATTCCAGATATTTTTCTTGCTTAAACAACTTAGCTACTCTGTTAAATATTGTGTCTAAATTTTCATAATTTTCTGAATAAGATTGCGAAACTAGCACAAAACTTATTAAAAACAAGACAACTCTTTTCATATAAATATTTTTACCGCAAATTTAATAAAAGTAAATGGTTAACTCAACATAAAATCTGATAAAAGCATCTACAATCTTTTAGAGATAATTACTATCTTTGCATATATGAGACGAATCCTGGTTTTAATATTGTTTTTTGTATTGTCGCAAGGTCACAATGTCGCAATGTCGCAAAGTGATTGTTTTTCTGACTCTGTAACCCTGAGACCTTGCGACTCTGCGACTTTATCCTCAGAAGAATTAAATTATCTCATCGTAACTCCTGATAACGACGGCATCCGACAATGGGCAGACACCCTCGCAAGATTCCGCAACGAACAAGGCATAAGCACCGAAGTGATAGGCATAAATGAAATCGGCGAGAACTCCCCTATTACCCTGAGAAATTATTTTGAAGAGTTTTATGACAACCTACAAGGTCATACCCAACAATCTGCCATCCTTCTCTTCGGAGATTACGACAATGACCCAACAAAAGGAATCACTTCTTTTTATCTAACCAATCATCCCGAAAACAATATATCATATCTGGCTGACAATAAATTAGTCGATTTCAACAACGACGACCTTCCTGAGATATGTATCGCACGACTTCCTGCTGCCGATGCTCGACAAGCAGAATTGATGGTTAAGAAGACTATGCGTTACGAACGAGAACCATCAACAAATCCCGATTATTACAACCGTCCGGTAACAGCGATGGGGTTTGAAGAAGAACGATGGTTTCAACTTTGTTCAGAAGTTGTTGCGGGTTATTTTGAAAGTAAAGGGAAAGAACCCAATCGTCTCAACTCTATATATTTAGGGACACCCGATTCCGTATGGTCAACATATGAAAACACAAGACTCATCATTGATTATTTCGGAAGCAAGGGTTTGAATTATATTCCCGACAATCTTAAACATATTACAGATTGGAACGCAAATCAAGATAACCTGAGTTACGCCATCAACGAAGGTACGTTCATGATTCAACATCGCGACCATGGAACATTTCAAAAATGGAATAACCCATATTTCTCAAATAATGAAATAAATAATTTATATAATAAGGATTTAACTTTCATTATGTCGGCGAACTGCCAGACAGGAGATTTCAGTTATGGAGAAGGTGACAACGACTGTTTTGCAGAGCGTTTCCTCAGAACAGAAAACGGTGCTGTAGCTGTTATTGCCGCTTCACAAATTTCATATTCTTATGTCAACGACACTTATGTATGGGGATTTTTCGATTATTTATGGAACGACTTCATGCCCGACTATGGAAACAACGACATTTGTTTCAAATACCCGGCTTTTGCCAACATTTACGGAAAATACTTCTTGAAACAATCAAAATGGCCTTATCTGTCAATACATAAAAATCTTACATATAATCTGTTTCATTATTTCGGAGATGCATTTCTACAATTAAATACAGAAATGCCTCAAAAAATCAACCTCACATATCCAAATGAAATATTAACGGATTGCTCTTCTTTCACTATTAGCAAAGATAAAAAAACCAGGGTCGCTTTTTCCGTTGACGGAGAATTAATAGCGACTTCATTCGGAGATGACAATATAATTAATATAGAACCATTTTATAAAGAAGTTAAGATCAAAGTAGTTGCAACAAAACAAGACCACTATCGCCACGAAGGATACATCAATGTTAAAAGTCATTTAGATTATGACGAGTTAAACATTTATCCTAATCCAGCAACAGACGTTGTATATATAGAAGGAAAAGAAATCAAAGAGGTTGTGGTATATAACACTTTCGGACAAATGTTAATGAGAATTAACAATAATTCTGTCACAGAGAAGATGGAATTAAATTGCAGCACATTAAAAAAAGGACTCTTTCATCTTCATATCATCTACGAAGATAAAAGAGTCGTTAAATCTTTAGTTGTTATGTAATTTTGTTAAGTCACACGTCCGTGCGCCTCTACGAGAGATATCTCAATAATTTTCAGTTTTCAATTTTCAACTTTCAATTCGAAGACGCCACAGGGGTGACGTCTCTACATTGATTTTCAGTTTTCAGTTTTCAATTTTCAACTTTAAATTCGAAGACGCCACAGGGGTGACGTCTCTACCATAATTTTCAGTTTTCAATTTTCAACTTTCAATTCGAAGACGCCACAGGGGTGACGTCTCTACCTTGATTTTCAGTTTTCAATTTTCAATTTTAAATTCGAAGACGCCACAGGAGTGACGTCTCTACCTTGATTTTCAGTTTTCAATTTTCAACTTTCAATTCGAAGACGCCACAGGGGTGACGTCTCTACCATAATTTTCAATTTTCAATTATTAATTAACTCTTTCCAATCTTGTATTATCGCCCCATTTGTCGAAGTTGAATGTCAAACTGAAGCGCAATGTATTTTCGAGAGGATTTTGTCCTGATACTGCAGTATTGTTAACAGGCACCAAATAAGACACGTCGAGTGTAAAAACATTATATTTCAAACCGGCACCTAAAGTAACATAACGGCGGTCACCTTTGTTTTGAGCTTCATGGAAGAAACCGGCACGTACTGTAAAGACGTCATTATACCAATATTCAGCACCTAAACCTATTGTAAATTCGCTTATTTCTTCTTTGAAACCACCAGGAGCATCGTTTAATGATTGGAACATACCTTGAACGAGACCTACGTTATCGTCTTTACCGGCTATGACCAAACCCAATGAATCGCGTTGTGGAGGTGTTGGGACCAAGAGTTTATTGAGGTCGAACGAGAATGCCAATGAGTGATAATCAGCGACATCCAACTTCAATGATGGACCTAAACGTAAGTTTGTTGGTACGAAATCTTTTTCTGTACTTGATTCATTATAATTCATTTTGGAACCGATGTTTGTAATGGCGGCACCCCATGAGAACACAGCATCGGTATTTCTGAACCAATAAACATCTCTCGTATAATATACAGCGACGTCGGCTGCTACAGAAACCGCTGCTTTTGAATAATCGCCTTGACCTTGAGTGATGTTTGAATAGATAACGCGACCGGCGACGGCACCAGAGATATATTTACCGAGTTTACGTGAATAAGCGACATCGATTGCCCATTCATTTGGAGAGTAAGTACCTTGGTCAACATTTTGTTCATTTCTATAATTAATATCACCTAAGCTGAAATAACGCAACGTTGCCGCCACTGTTGATTTAGGACTTACACGTTTTGATATACCGAGATATGCGATATTCATATCGTTAACCAAACTTCTCAACCATGGACTATAAGCAAGACCAGCAGAAAAGTCTGTATCTATGAAAGCATATTTTGCAGGGTTCCAGTGCATTGAGTAAACATCTGGCGATGTAGCAACACCTATATCACCCATAGCTGATGATCTTGCATCCGGAGCAATCATCATAAAAGGTACTGCTGTTGAAATAACGTTATAATCTCCTTGTCCTAAGACATCACCCATATCAGCATCTGATTGAGCATTCACGTTCATGCTTGCAAATGCCATCACGAACAACAATGTAAAAAATTTAATTCTTTTCATACTTTAATTTAATGATTGATAGAGTAACGAGCAATAATTAATATTATTGTACTTTATTATTTATTTTCAAATTATTTTAAAAAATCTTGCAAATATACTAAAAATTATTTAATCACAAGTTTGGAAAATCCAGAACTTTGTTCTTTTTGCGCATTGGTTATTGTCACATAATACACATACATACCCGCAGGGAGTTTGCGACCTCTATCAGACGTACCATCCCAGTATATAGGGTTGATTCTTGCTGTGGTACCATAACAATGTTCTTCAATATTTTTAACCAATTGCCCCATCATATCATAGATTCTAATATTCACGTCAATTTCATTATCTTTCTGATTGTGTTCAAAGGTGAAGTTAGTATAGTTGGTCATAGGATTTGGATAATTGACAAGATTTTCAATATCAATTACATTTCCTTTCACAACATTAAAACTTATAGTCGCGGTACTTGAATTATTATATATATCCCATACTCTGAAAGTAAGTTGATGTTCTCCCTCGTTGAGATTATATAATTTATATGTCAACACACCATGTTCATCAAGAGAGAACGGTGCCTCATAAAACTGATTTAAGGTATATGTCTTATTGGTTGCCCCGCTAAGAGTTGCCGTGATATCATGACCGATGCCCGCGCCAGAGGTGTTGATGCCATTTTCATCTCTTATGTATGCTATGAGAAGAGGGTTCTCGTTAGTCATAGATCCATCAACGAACCTCACATCATCCATATAAATTTCAACATCAGGACCTTCCTCATCCGTGTCGGCATCAGGGTTTAATCCTCCAACTATAAAATTAGAGAAATTTCCTTGTGCCTCCGCCTCATCACTATAAGCATAAAAACTCATCAAACCATTACCATAACTATAATTAATGTCTTTAGGTAAAGTAAAATCCGCACCAAACTCACCATTAACAACAGGCACCTTGCCTGAATATATCACACTATTACGTAACTTAAAATTCACGGGGGTACCGCTCTGGTCAGCATTGGTTGTATAGTTTTTCTCCTTGTCATATATATTAATATGTATAACACCGTTAAAGTCAGTCATCACATTTCCATCAACATCTTTCACCAAACCTTTAATATTTGCTTTCTGAAGAGCTCTAACGGTATCCATTTCAACGACATCATGGTTATTGATAGATGTAAGTTCTATTCTGTTTGTAGGGAAATTCAGATGCAATGCCGGGTCGCCGAAGAAGTGATAATCTTTTGCGTTTTCATCATCAATTTGTTTTGCATACAAATATAGTTCTCCCATAGTGAGATATTCCCCATCTTCCATATCAAACATACGTTCATAAAACCTCTTGAATAATATCTGGTTATTTGATGCATAAGTAACTCTCGCTGCTGTTATCATTGCGATTGCACCACCATTTTTATTCAAGAAAACATACTCACCTGCCGATGTTCTTGTATGATCGTCAAAACGACTAAACTCACAAGAAGCCGTAATCATAAGGTGAAGTTTTGGAGAATTACGCAGCGCATTGATATCTTCATTCATCAAGATTCTCTCATCAGCCCATCCTACTTCTCCGGCGTGACCAATGTAGTTAACTATTGAAGTCCCCAACTCTATCCTATTGGTTATGGCAGCATTACATTCAGGAGAGCGTTGTCCACTAGATGTTGCCACCTGTGGATAAGCATCTAGATAAATCTTGTCAACGATAATATCATTGCCAGCATTCTCTTTCACGATAGTCTCCAATTGTTCAGCATGATTAGTATAAGTGTTTGTATCATCATCGGTGACAAAAGTTATATGCTTACGCCAAGTACCCATACATTCTTCATTTTTGCTCATATATGTTTCTACCTTATCGACAGCGACAATTGCCTCATCAAGAGTATTAACGGGCATTCTTCCTATGGCAATATCGATAATATTATTAGACTCTAGGATATTTCCTTCGTTACTTCCCATACATACGAAGAAGTCATCCACCACGTTGGCGTTTACTGAAACAGAATGTGCCGATTGATAAGAAGGCACAAAACACACCTGACCGCTCTTATTTCTGAAATCATACGATGCATCACCGAAAAGGAGCACGTATTTCAAACGATGATCCGATTTTTCATATACCATTCTGATATAATCGCGAATCGCCGCCACATCGAGCGCGCCACACGAGAACTCATTGTATATCATCTGAGGTTCTACAATTTCTACAGAAAGGTTATCATAATAAGCATGAAGCTCCTTTAATCTTTCTGCTTGAGACCTAAATTCGGGATGAACTATAATAAGGTAATCAAATTCGTAATTTGAATGAAGATCCTGATTTCTTACAGTGGATACAAATGTTGTGCTATAAAACTCATTTCCGTTAAAAGCAATAAACTCATTATTCTTGACACCATTAACATTAAATGATGCCACATCAGAATTCAATTGCAATGAAAGTTTCTTTGGTTCAACAGGATTTGTCACATCCCATACTTGCAATGAATTAGAAATATTTCTTAATTCATAACGATAAACCTTTGTGCTATCGCTGCATTCCGGATTTCTAAAACGCATCATAGAACCCGTTAATTTAAGTTCTCGCCATGCGTTAACAGTTATATAATCGAGCCATGCCACAGAAGAACTTGACGACTTAACATATTCCACATCAATGGTCACCTGATCTTTAGAAGAGGTAAATGAAGTATTAACAGCACCTTCACGAGCATACACCTTATAATCAGTGATCTTAGAAAAATTCTCTGTCGAAACCAGATTACCGTTAGCCTTATATTTAAAAGTTGCCTGAGAAGCCGTGTTACGAGATGCAGATGCCGACTTCAAGTAACATTTTCTATCTTTGATGATATTAGGGAAATTAAACGTAAAAGAAAATTTCGTCGTGACATCAAATTTATTAAAATACCATGTCGCTCCCATATTATTCAAATTATAGGCGTCCTCCTCTATATGTTGATAATCAAGAAAGGAAGTAATAATATCATCAACATCACCGGAGGCATTATCTACACTTTGAATTCTTTTTCCTTCGCCTAAATCAGTAGTCAGAAATGCATAAGAATAGTCTGAATAAGGATTAAGATTTCTTTCATAAGCGTGATTCTTATACGACCATGTCACCGGACCAGTCCCATAGAAAACGATGTAGTCATTTTCATTAAAAACCCCATCACTTTCGCCATATACATAAATAGGTATCTCCACCAAATCCTGATGACGCTTTTCCTTATTAATCAAAGGTAGTGTACCACCACCATTATGATATATTCTAATGTCACGAGGATTTACAGATGTCACATCAACACCCATATCGGAAAGTTCCGAATAAGTTATCTTATACATTCCCGTAGTCGACAAGGCCAACTTGTACCATTTGCCTGAGGATAGGACCGAATTATCAACATAAGAGTCTGTCGACATATTTCCGTACAAATTCACTCCCAACAATAAAAATAAAACCGTTACAAAATATTTTGTTTTATAAAGAGTTATATTCATGATTAAATAATAAAAATAAAAATCTTACATAATTAAATTCGTAACGAAGATAAGCATTTTTTATTGTTGAAAAACCAGTTTAAAAAAAATAATTTATGTTGGATTATTATGTAGATTAACTGCAAAAAAATACGTAAATTTGCAAATTGATTTTATGCGAAAAATAATCTTTCGTTATATACAATAAAACGTAAATTTCTCAGTTTAGAAAAAAGTTAAAACATAAAAGATAATGCGTAAAAATTTTAGTATTAAGTTATTTCTTGCAATCTTACCTGTAAGTTTTTTGTTAGTTTCATGTTTCAAAGGCAACGACCAAGTGTCGAAAACCACAGGTTGGAATTACAATGACCCATCAAATGGAGGTTTTAATGTTGTTGAATCGGCAGAACAGATTACCGGACCAGGTCTCGTTGCCATTGAGGGTGGTTCATTCACAATGGGTTCTACGATAGAAAACGTTTATCATGAATGGAATAATGCGCCACGTCAGGTTACTGTTTCATCATTCTATATGGATCAGTCTGAAGTCAGCAATTTGGATTATTTAGAATACATCCACTGGTTGACAAGAGTTTACGGATCTGAATATCCGGAGATGGTAACCAGAGCACTTCCCGACACCACAGTATGGCGCGGTTCTTTATCATACAACGAACCTATGGTAGAGATTTATTTCCGTCACCCTGCCTATAGAGATTATCCTGTTGTTGGCGTTTCATGGTTACAAGCAAACGACTATGCTTTATGGCGTTCAGACAGAGTTAACGAAATGTTATTGGTTGAAGCAGGTGCAATAAGTCACAACACTAACCAAACAAAAGACAATCATTTCACAACAGAGGCTTATTTATCGGGACAATATACATCTCCTGTTGTCAGTGAAAACGGTACCGCAAGTGAATCGTCAAACGTCAAAATGGAAGACGGAATACTCCTTCCTAAATACAGACTCCCCACTGAAGCAGAATGGGAATATGCTGCTTTGGGTCTCATCGGCAACACAAACGGCGAACGCATCACAGAACGCAGAGCATATCCTTGGAATACTGATGGTATGAGAACCGACGAAAAAGGTTATAGCGGAAGTTTCGTCGCCAACTTCAAGAGAGGTAAAGGTGACTATATGGGTATCGCCGGCAACTTAAACGACGGTGCAGCATTCCCGGCTCCTGTTGTTTCATATTGGCCAAATGATTATGGTTTATACAATATGGCAGGTAACGTCTCTGAATGGGTGCTCGATGTTTATCGTCCTCTTTCATACGAAGACTTCAGCGACCACAACCCTTATCGTGGTAACGTATACACACAAGACACAACAAAAGTATATAGTTTAAACCACAACGACGGTGACTATAAATCAACAATACAAACAGATTGGACCAATCAGGATATTAACCAAGAAGAATACACGTCACAAATGTATGATTATGGTGTCACAACATTAATCTCAGACAAATCACGTGTTTACAAAGGCGGTTCCTGGGCGGATGGTCCATATTACCTGAGTCCTTCTGTACGCCGTTTCATGAACGAAGACGAAAGTTCTTCAACAGTAGGTTTCAGATGTGCTATGAGTAAAATCGGCAGTGCCTTAGCACAATAAATCAAATCAAAAAAATTACAAGCCGTCTTCATCTGTTGACGGCTTTTTTAGTTTTAATATGGAAACATTAGAAAAAATTTACCAGTTTTACTCCAAGCAACATACAATCTCAACCGACAGCAGGAAGATTGAAAAAGATTGTGTTTTCGTAGCACTCAAAGGAGAGCACTTTGATGGAAATGACTTCGCTTATCAAGTGGCATGCGAAGGTATCGCTTCTTGTGTTATCGCAGACAGAAAAGACCTACCAACTCACGAACGACTTTTCATTGTTGATGACAGTCTTGAAACATTACAACATCTAGCATCATTCCACAGAGAAAAATGCAACATACCAATTATAGGCATCACTGGAACTAACGGAAAAACAACAACTAAAGAATTGGTATCTACCGTTCTTTCCAAGAAGTATAACATCATTTACACACAAGGAAACTTCAACAATCACATCGGAGTTCCTTTAACTTTGTTAAGAATTAAACCCGACACAGAACTCGCCGTAGTAGAAATGGGCGCCAACCATCCTGGGGAAATCGCACAACTATGTAAAATCGCCGACCCCGACTTTGGCATCATAACCAATATCGGCAAAGCACATATAGAAGGTTTCGGCAGTTTCGAAGGTGTCGTCAAAACAAAGAATGAATTATATCAATATCTAAAAACAAAAGGCGAAAGACAAATGACCAAAGTTTTTGTCAATGAAAATAACGAATTGCTTATGAGTCTTTCTGCCGGAATGGACAGAGTTGTTTACGAGACAACAGTCAACAATCAACAGTCAACAGTCAACACTCCTTATCTTACTGTCGTTTGGAACAACAACAAAATCAACACTCATTTGGTTGGCGAATATAACTACGAAAACGTCATGGCAGCTATTACTGTCGGAACATATTTCAACATAGATGAAAATCTAATCATAGATGCCATAGAAAACTACATACCATCCAACAACCGTTCACAATTCATAAAAAGTGAAAAAAACGAAATCGTAATGGATGCATATAATGCTAATCCAAGTAGCATGCTTCATTCAATACGTAATTTTAAGAAAATTTCGAACGAGAACACCTTATTAATATTGGGTGACATGAAAGAACTTGGCTGCGAGTCGGAAAACGAACATCGCAACATAATAAACCTTTTAAAAGAATTGGATTTCAACGATGTGATTCTTGTTGGTGAGGAATTCAAGAAAGCATCATACGATACTCATTATATAAATTTCAACAATGTTGACGAACTTATAAGTTACATAAGTCAGAATGACATTGTCGGAAAGAAAATTTTGATTAAAGGTTCCAATAGTACTCGTCTGGAAAAACTCGCTAACGTCTTGTAATTATGAGAGATTTTAAGGTAATAGGATTGATGTCGGGAAGTTCGCTCGATGGAGTGGACATTGCTTATGTCAATTTCAGTCACGACAAGAAACGATGGTTTTTCCAGATTGTGGAAGCAGGCAATATCCCCTACTCTGCTTATTGGAAAGAACAACTTTCGGAAGCGTTCAACAAAAACAAAGACGAACTCGCCGAACTCGACAAAGAATACGGAAGATATCTAGGAACCATAACCAAACGTTTCATTGATAAATACGAGTTGGAACCAAAACTAATAGCATCGCACGGACATACTATATTCCATCGTCCTGATGAAGGTTTCACCTTACAGATTGGCGACGGACAAGAAATAGCCAACGCCACAGGCATTATGACCATCAACGACTTCCGCAGCGAGGACGTAAGTAAAGGCGGACAAGGAGCACCTTTAGTGCCAATAGGCGACCGTCATCTCTTCGCCGATTATCCCATCTGCCTGAACATTGGCGGCATCGCTAACGTTTCATACGAAATGAAAGACAAACGTATAGCATACGACATATGTATGGCAAATCAACTGCTTAACTATCTGGCAAATAAGTTGGGTTACGATTATGATAAAAACGGACAATTTGCACGACAAGGCAATGTTAATGTCGAGTTGTTTAATATTTTAAATGACAATCCATATTATAGACAAGAGGCACCTAAGTCATTGGGCAGAGAATTTTTCGAAACCGTGCAGCATAAAGTCATCGACGAATCATCATTATCTGTAAACGATTTATTAGCGACAGCGACAGAACATATAGCATATCAAATCGCAAAGTCGACAGATAGGTTAGAAAAGTCGAAGATGCTTGTTACAGGTGGCGGCGCAAAAAACAATTTCCTGATAGAAAGAATTGATGCGCTCAGCAAACACGAAATTATTATTCCAAACGTTATGATAACAGACTACAAAGAAGCATTAATATTTGCATTCTTGGGCGTACTCAAAATGGAAGGTAAAATTAATGTATTATCGTCAGTGACAGGTGCAAGTTCCGATAGTTCAAGCGGGAAAATATATCAAATTGAAAGTTAAAATTATTTATAAAATGTCAATAATTGACAAATAAAAAACAAATATGAATTTATCAAGTATCATTCTTCAGGTCAGCAACGACCTTATCACTTCTCCTGAAGCAGAAGAGATTAAATTATCATTATGGGCATTAGCAAAAGAAGGCGGTTGGATTATGATAGTTCTTGCCATCTTCTCTATCATCGCTGTCTACATCTTTGCCGAACGTTTCGTTACCATAAACAAAGCAGCTAAAAAAGATGACAACTTCATGAATATGATTCGTAGTTATATGATTGAAGGGAAAATAGACGATGCAAAAGATTTATGCAAACAAACCGACACATCTATTTCTCGCATGATAGAGAAAGGATTGTCACGTATCGGCAAACCTCTCAACGATATCCAGACAGCCATCGAAAACGTTGGTAACCTTGAAGTCAGCAAGTTGGAAAAAGGTGTGGCTTTAATCGGAATGATTTCCGGCGCAGCTCCTATGTTGGGTTTCCTCGGAACAGTAACAGGTATGATTCGAGCATTCTACGATATGTCGATGGCGGGCAACAACATAGACATCGAATTGCTCTCTGCCGGCATCTATGAAGCGATGGTTACCACAGTAGGCGGACTTTTCGTCGGTATCCTCGCATACATTTTCTATAACATTATCGTAGCAAAAATAGATAAAGTAGTTAACTTACTAGAAAGCAAGAGTATAGAATTCATGGACGTTTTAAACGAACCAGCGTAACAACAATTAACAATTAGCTGTCAGCATTCAGCGTTCAGTTTTTAATCACTGACAACTGATAGCTGACAACTGAAGACTAAAAGATTATGGCAATAAAATCAAGAAATAAAAGAAAGATAGATTTCAATTCGTCGTCGATGTCGGATTTGGTTTTCCTTCTATTGATTTTCTTCATGTTGACATCAACATTGGTTGCTCCGAATGCTATAAAACTATTGTTACCATCGAGCAACAGCAAGACAATGTCGAAGCAAACTATCACTGTTTATGTTGACGACAAAAATCAATACTACATAGAAGAAAATCCTGTAAGCGAGGAATTTTTACAAAGAGAGATTCACGCAGCATTGAACGGCGAAGTGGAAGGCACTGTTGTGATACGTTCCGACAAAAGTGTCGCCGTTCAATATATAGTTAACATCATCGACGCCGTTAACGAAATCAATAAAGAGACTGACAACAAACATAAAGTCTTATTAGCAACATCTAACAAAAAATGACGAACAAAGACAAGAATAAAATTGTTGGTATTGTAGCGACTGCTGTCTTTCATATAGTGGCATTAGTTCTGCTGTTGACTTTATGTTTCAGGACACCACTTCCACTTCCTGGCGAAGCAGGCGTTGAAGTAGATATGGGAATGTATGCTCAAGCGACTAGAGATGTATCCCCTGCTGACTCTTATACACCACCTGTTAAGGAAGATGTTGTTGAAGAAGTTGAAGAGGAAGACATTTTGAGTGAAGATGAAGAGGTTCCTGAAATTGAAGAAGAGATCATTGAAGAGACTGAAGAAGAAGTTGTTGAAGAGGTTATAGAAGAAAAACCTGTAGTAAACAAAAGAGCTTTATTCCAAGCTCCTAAGGTCAACGAAACCACTTCAGACAGCATTGTCGACAATATAGGAGACCAAGGTAATCCTAATGGATTGAAAGATATTGACAGATATGAAGGCAACGGCGGCAGCGGCGGCGGACCCGCATACGACTTGGGAGGTCGAGGTGCGAAGAGCATTTCTACACCAAGCAAAGATTTTACGGAAGAAGGTAAAGTTGTTGTCGACATCTGGGTCGATAAAGATGGTAAAGTTCAAAGAGCTGAGATAGGAAGAGGCACAACTGTAACGAACACCAATATGCGTGAATCAGCAAAGAGAGCCGCCTACAACTCGATATTCAACAAAGACGAAAAAGCATCGGATCTGCAAAAAGGAACGATAACATACACATTTATAATGAGACAATAAAACTAAACACGATGAATTATAATGAAACTTTAAATTGGATGTTTAACAAACTTCCGATGTACCAACGCATAGGAGCAGCAGCTTATAAAGCAGACCTTAACACCACAATAGAAGTCTTAAATTATTTAAACAATCCTCAAGATAATTTCAAGTCTATTCATGTTGCCGGCACCAATGGTAAAGGCAGCACATCACATTCACTCGCCTCTGTGTTTCAAGAAGCAGGATATAAAACAGGTCTTTACACCTCACCTCACCTTCGCGACTTCAGAGAACGAATCCGTATCAATGGAGAAATGATTTCTGAAAATGATGTAGTTACATTCATTGAGAATCATAAAAACAAACTAGAAGAATTAGAACTCTCGTTCTTCGAGATGACCGTAGCAATGGCATTCGACTATTTCAGCAAAGAGAAAGTCGACATTGCGATTGTTGAAGTAGGAATGGGCGGACGCCTCGACTCAACCAACGTCATTAAACCTGAACTCTGCGTCATTACAAACATTTCCTTAGATCATGTCAAGTTTTTGGGAGATACCGAAGAAAAAATCGCCACAGAAAAAGCTGGTATAATAAAACAAGGTGTCCCTGTTGTTATTGGCGAGACACAAAAAGGAAGCGAAAAGGTCTTCAAAGAAACTGCAAAAGAAAAGAATGCACCAATATATTTCGCAGATCAAATTTTTGAATGCCAGACAAACAACTCAAGTTCCATAGAATATAACAATTTCAATATCTATAAAAATATAACAGAGAACGGAGAACAGAGAACGGAAGAGAATATGTATCTTGAGAACTTAAACTTCCCTCTCTTAGGTGATTATCAGAAGAAAAATCTCGCTACTATAATATGCGCTCTAGATTTGTTGAAAATTCCATTCAAACTTGAAAATAGTTTTATCTACGAAGGACTTGAAAAAGTCGTCGAAAACACAGGTCTAATGGGAAGATGGCAAATCATCAACAAGAAACCTCTGGCAATAGCAGACACCGGACATAATGTTGCAGGTATCAATGAAGTTACAAGACAATTAGAAAACACCGAATTCAAAAAGTTACATTTCGTTCTTAGTGTTGTCAACGACAAAGACATAGAGGGAATCTTAGGTTTACTACCTAAGTATGCCGAATATTACTTCTGCAAAGCAGACATCCCGAGAGGACTAGACGCCAATATCTTAGCAGAAAAAGCAAGGGCATGTGAACTTAAAGGAAAAGTTTATCAATCTGTTAAGAAAGCTTATTCTGCAGCATGTGAAAACGCGCAAGAAGGTGATCTCGTTTTTGTTGGAGGAAGTAATTTCACAGTGGCAGAGGTTGTCTGATTCAATTGACAATTATAATATCACGGTGTCTTAAACAATTTAATAAATTATCATTAATATTAATATATTATTATTATCTTTGTAAGATTGTGAGACGTTATTTTTCATATATCATATCATTAATAATCACGGTGTTGTTGCTATCATCGTGTTCCCTCAGAAAACATATTCCCGAGGACAAAATGATATTAAAAAAAAATAAGGTCATAATTGAATCAAAAGATGTCGATTTCACAAAATACGATATATCCAAATACATAGCACAAAGTGAAAACGAAAAAATCTTAGGATTCATGCCACTCACATGGGTTTATTACAAAACAGACGACAAACCTAACAATAAAATCATTAGCTGGATAAACAAAGAAGTAGGCGTAAAACCTGTATATTACAATAGTGAGTTACAAGACCGATCGATGATACAGATAACTAACTATCTAAACAACATCGGTTATTTCAACTCAGGCATCTCAGTAGAACCCAAAAACAGAAAAGGAATACTCAAACTGGTTTATAAGATATATCCTTCACAACCGTATATTATTGACGAAATAACATACCAGATAAACGACATCACCTTAGCCAAATATGTTGAAGAAATACAAGCACAATTACCCGTACAAACCGGTGATATTTACAACGCCTTTGAATTAGATGATATGCGTGACGTTATTACTGAGCAACTCAAGAACAACGGATACTACTATTTTACACAAGATTATATATCAGTTGGAGTTGACACCAACTTCAATGCACATAAAGCCAATATAAATATAATAATAAGTGATGATATAAATAGCACCACACAAGAAGTTAAAAAACACAAACAATATTATATCAACAATATCTTCATCTATCCTAAAGGTATACCTAATATTAACATAATCCCTGATACTTTACAATATACATACGAGTTAAATAAACGTCTTGGTGATGAGACTTATAATTTTGTATACTCTGGAAATCCTAGAATTAGATTCAAAACTTTTGAAAATCTTATACAGATAAAAAGCGGACAGTTATATAACATCAACTCAGTATCACAGACATACAAATCACTCAATAACTTAAAAATATTTAATTTAAACAATATTGATTTCAAACCCATTACACATACAAACGACAGCATAAATCTTTTAGACTGTAACATTATGCTCAACAGATCTAAAACCAATTATTATAGTGTACAATTTGAGGGTACTTTGGCAGGTGGCGAACCAGGTGTTGCAACAAGTTTCACATATCGTAACAAAAACATATTCAAAGGTTCTGAAATATTTAATATCAATATCAGATATGGTATACAGCGTCAACGATATAATGATGAAAATGGAGAAATAAGTATTTTCCGAACTCAGGAATTCGGTATAGAAGGAAGTCTCTTATTCCCAAAAGTCGTTCCTTTCAAATTAAATAATTCAAGAAAAGATTTTCAACCAAGAACCACTCTTACTGTAGGTTACAACAAACAGTCAAGACCTATATATCTCAGACAAACCACCATCTTGACTTATGGTTACAACTGGATGCCTAATAAATACATTCAACATATCTTTACTCCTATTACATTTAATAGTGTTAAAGTTGATCCGACTCCATCGTTCGAAACTATTCTGGAACAGGAAACCAATCAACGTATCAAAGACCAATATACGAGTCACTTAATTTTCGGTATCGACTATACGTACATCTATACAAACCAAGATATTAATTTATCTAACGACTTCTTTTACATAAAGACAAATCTACAATCTAGTGGTAATTTGTTATCCTTATTAAACAAGACTCCATTAGTAAAGACCGTTGACAACTATCACGAGATCTTCGGCATCAGATACGCACAATATGCACGTATTTCTATTGACTTCAGATATTTCAACTATATCAATGAGGCTAAAGACCAGATAGCCACCCGCTTTATGGTTGGTCTCGGCATCCCTTATGGCAACTCTAACGACATGCCTTTCGAAAAGAGTTTCTATGCCGGTGGTTCTAACGGTATGAGAGGTTGGCGATTCAGAGAATTAGGACCTGGAACATATAATAATTCTGAGAATATCAACATCGAATGTATCGGTGACATACAATTAGAAATGAACTTTGAATATCGCTACACCATAGAAGGCGCTCTTAAAGGTGCAATATTCACCGATATCGGTAACATATGGACAATGAGAGAAAACGAAACATTTATAGGAGGTCAGTTTAAATTCAACACTTTCTATAAACAACTCGCTGTTGACGCCGGTTTAGGTTTACGTTTAGATATCGGTTCTTTCCTTCTTCTACGTGTTGATGCCGCCATTCCTATCGTAAACCCTATATACCCTGAAGGAGAACGATGGAGAATCAGCAAGTTACAATTCAAAGACTTCGTAATTCACTTCGGTATAGGTTATCCATTCTAATATCTTATGTTATGGATAGAAACTCTCTCTTCAATTTGCTGATGGCGAATTTTGGATTCACGCCAACAGAGGGTCAGAAAACCGTGATGTCGCATCTCTCAGCTTTCATCCTATCTCTAAAAGAACGTCCCGTATATTTATTAAGAGGTTACGCCGGCACAGGAAAAACAACTCTAGTATCTACATTGGTTAAGACATTACCTCAGATTGGAATGCATTTCGAACTGCTTGCTCCAACAGGACGCGCCGCTAAGGTAATGAGCAAATATACCGGAAAAACAGCATCGACACTACATCGCAAGTTATATCGTTTTCAACCTGTCAGTAATGGAGAATTACGTATGACACGAGCCGATAACAAAGCAAAAAACACAATATTCATCGTCGACGAATGTTCCATGATCTCAGATCAAGGTGACGGATTTTCATGGTCAAGATCGTTGCTCGACGACTTGATAGAATTCGTCTTCAGCGGAACCAACTGCAAACTATTATTAATAGGTGATAACGCTCAGTTGCCGCCAGTCGGATTTGACATAAGTCCGGCCATGGACTTCGACATCTTACGTAACAGTTTCAGTCTCACCATCGCAACTTACGAGATGAAAGAAGTCATGCGTCAGGCATTAGACTCAGGAATCTTACATAATGCAACGAATTTACGTAATTTAATGTCAACAGACAACAGTCAACAGTCAACAGCAAGTTATCAGATGTCAACTATTAGCCATCAGTTACCTTTGTTGGATATTAATAATTTCAAAGATATAGAGAAGATCGACCCGATGACTTTCGAGGAATTGCTATGGCAGAGTTTCGGCGACAAAAGAAGCAACAACGACGCTGTGGTGGTTTGCCGTTCCAACAAAAGAGCCAATATGTTCAACCAGGCAATTCGTAGCAGGGTACTTCAAGAAGAAGGAGAACTCTCAGCCGGAGAAAAACTTATGGTGGTGAAGAACAATTATTATTGGAGCGATCAGCCGTCAGATGTCAGCCGTCAGCCTTCATCAAATCCTGAAAATTGTTTAATGGCTAATGACAAAAGACTAAAGACTAATGAAGTAAATATTCAGAGTTCATCGCTCATCACTCTTAGTTCAAACAATTCTCAGATTCCTACAATAAGTTTCATCGCCAACGGCGACATGATTGAGATAATGAAGATAAACAAGATTGAGGAGATGTATGGTTTTCATTTCGCCGATGTGGAGATACAGATGTTGGATTATGACGAGATGCCGACACTTTCCGTCAAGATACTGATGGAAACATTGCACAGCGACTCCCCCGCCCTCACGCCAGAAGAATCAAAACGATTGTATCAAGCCGTGGAAGAAGATTATATGGACATACCTCGCGCAGCAGACAGAAGGAAGATGATGAAAACCAATCCGTATTTCAATGCATTACAGGTAAAATACGGATATGCGCTGACGTGCCATAAGACACAAGGCGGACAATGGAACAACGTTTTTGTTGAAGCTCCGTATCTTCCGGAAGAGACGACTTTGGAACTCGGTGATATGCGCTGGCTTTACACCGCTATAACTCGTGCATCAAAGAAAGTATATCTCGTCAACTTCAAAGACGAATGGTTTGTTGAGAAATGATTTTTACATTACCAATTCATCTAAAATCATTACATTTGCACTTTCATTAATAATAATTAATAAATAAAATAGTTTATGAAAAGATCTTTATTATTAATCTTGTTTTTCTTGACATCCTTATCAATGATGTCACAAAGCGGAAACGTAATCTTTCAAGAATCATTCGACGACGACATCCTAAGCGGATGGTCGATAACCGACGGCGGTGCTGCAAACTGGTCGTTAGGAAAAACCAACAATGCGGGAGGACTGCCAAACGAATTGTATTTAGCATGGACACCAAACTTTGAAGGAGTGACACGCGTGGTTTCGACAACACCTATCAACTTAGAAGGAATAGTAACCGCTACATTATCGTTCAAACACGATGTCTACGTATATGAAGACTGCGCTACAATAGGATTCGCGACATCATCAGACAACGGCAACACTTGGAACACTGCATGGAGCAAGACCTACTACGAATCAGATGAATATGTCGTTGAAGAAGCATTCAACTCACCAGACTTCGGCAAAGACAATGTCATGTTATGCCTTTACTTCGAAGGTAATACATACAACATCAACTTCTGGTATTTCGACGACATCTTGATTGTAAGTCATAACCAAGTCGACGCTAATCTCATAGGAATCAACAATCAGGAATATACTCTCTTCGGTGAAAACGAAATATCTTTCACCTTGCAAAATACAGGTGCAAACAATATCGAGACTTTCACAGCTTCTTACACAATTGACGGAGAGACTGTCACCGAGACTTTCAATACAAACTTAGCATCAACAGAAAGTAAAGATTTCACCTTCGAGACCAAACACTTCTTCGAACTTGGAAGTCATCAGCTGAGCATGGAAATAACATCCGTCAATGGTATCGCTGATGAGAATCAGGCAAACAACGACGCTGAGAAAGAGATTATCGCTACGATAGGACTTACCGACAAAATACCTATGATTGAACATTTCTCCAGTTCTACCTGCGGTCCTTGCGTGGAGGTGAACGCCGGCATGGAAGCATTTACCAACGAAAACGAAGGCAAATTCACTTACACCAAATATCCTTTAAATTGGCCAGGCACCGGCGACCCATATTATACAAGTGAAGCAGGCATAAGAAAGACATTCTACAACGTGACAGGCGTTCCTCAAATTTTCTTCGACGGCATCATTGATGACTCTTACGCCATTGAACCTGAAGAATTAGAAGCAAAACTCGCAACGCCTTCAATAGTAAATATCAGAGGCGCTTTCAATATGGATGGCAACACTATCAACGTCACCGCCGACTTCATGTCGTATATCGACATCGATAATATGAAAGCGTTTATCTCTGTAAATGAAAAGACTACTACTAAAAACGTAGGCAGCAACGGCGAGACAGAGTTCCATCACATTATGATGAAAATGCTGGAAGACGCAGAGGGCAACGACATAAACATCAGTGCCGGTGATTATCAACGCTTCGAATTTTCTTACGACATGTCAACGACCAATGTTGAAGACATCAACGATTTGGAAGTGGCTTTGTGGCTGCAAGACACCGAGACAAAAGAAATCTTCAACAGCCGTTTCGCTTACGAATATACCGAACATGCCTATCCTGTACAGAACATGAAGTTGGAAGGAGACGGAAATAACAACCTCGTTATTTCTTGGGACGCTCCTCAAAACGATAACGCAAGCGGTTACAACGTATATATTAATAATGTATTGGCAGCGGAAAACATCAGCGAGTTGTCATACGAACATCCACTGACGGAAACAGGATTCTATGTTGTTGAAATAGTAACTTTATATGACGACAAGACATCAGTCGGCATTGTTAAGACTATAGATGCTGTTCTCAACATCAATGAAAACGCGAGCGAAAACATCAGCATTTATCCTAATCCGGCGAAAGACGTTGTCAAACTGTCAGCTATCAGCTGTCAGTCATCAGTTGTCAGAATTTACAATTGTCTTGGAATGTTGGTAGAAGAGATTGACGTCAATTCTGGCGAAATTGAAATCAATGTTTCAGATTATAATTCCGGAATATATTTCATCAATGTTGAGACATCAAACGGAAACATCATCAAGAAGATGATTGTTGAATAAGAGTCACTAGGTCATAATGTCGCAAGGTCGCAGGGTCGGAGAAACGACCACTCTGCGACCTTGCGACTTTGCTAATTATAAACTATCAATCATAAAAGCGTATTCCAACGCTACTTCTTTTATTCCTTCAAAACGTCCCGATGCGCCTCCATGACCGAAATCCATATTGGTTTTGAGATATAAAGGATTGTCGTCGGTCTTCATTTCTCTCAGCTTAGCCACCCATTTCGCCGGCTCCCAATATTGAACCTGACTGTCGTGCAATCCCGTCGTGACAAGCATTGCCGGATATGCTTTTCTTTCTACATTGTCGTATGGCGAATACGACTTCATATAATCGTAATATTCCTTTTCGTTAGGATTTCCCCATTCATCATATTCTCCTGTTGTAAGCGGGATGGTCTCGTCGAGCATCGTTGTCACGACATCGACGAAAGGCACTTGAGCGATTATACCACGCCACATCTCAGGAGTCATGTTTGCGACAGCACCAACCAACAATCCGCCCGCACTGCCTCCCATCGCGAACATCTTATCGTTAGACGTAAATCCTTCTTCAACCAAATATTTTCCGCAGCAGATAAAATCGAGGAATGTGTTTTTCTTTTTCAACAACTTACCGTCTTCATACCATTGACGACCCAACTCCTCACCTCCTCTGATGTGAGCTATCGCCCAGACGAAACCTCTGTCTAAGAGACTTAGTCGTGCCGATGAAAAATAAGCGTCCATGCTGCTACCGTACGATCCGTATCCGTAAAGCACGAGAGGATTATCGCCGTCTTTATTCATACCTTTTTTATACACCAAAGAAATCGGGACCATCACGCCGTCGTGCGAAGGAGCGAAATGACGTTCTGTGACGTAATCAGACGGATCATAACCACCTACAATCTCCTGACGTTTCAATAATACAGACTTACGTTCTTTCATATCGAATTCATACAAAGAAGCAGGTGTCGTCATCGAATTATACCCATATCTCAAAAGATGAGAGTCGAAATCAGGATTGCCTGCCGAATATGCCGTATAGGTCGGTTCTCCGAAATCTATATAATAATCGGTTTTGAAATCCCACGACATAATTCTAATCTTGACAAGTCCTTCCTTACGTTCTTCCATGACGAGAAACTCCGAGAACAAATCGAAGTCCTCCACCAATACATCATCACGATGAGGAATTATCTCGACCCAGTTTTCCTTCTCGGTCTTATCGACAGGAGTCTTCATAATCTTGAAGTTTTTCGCTCCGTCGGCATTCGTCAGTATATAGAAGTTATCTTCATAATGTCCCACACCATAAAGATGATCATTCTGACGTTTCTGGAAAATCTTAAACTCACCAAAAGGATTATCGGCATCAAGGAAACGCACTTCCGAAGAGAGCGTACTTTCAGAGACGATCATGATATATTTCCTCGACTTCGACTTACCCACGAAACAGCTGAAAGCAGTATCTTCCTCAAAATACACGAGTTCGTCATTATCAGGATTATCACCGAGTTTATGACGCATTATCTTACAAGAACGTAAGGTCTCATCTTTCGCGCTATAGAAAATCGTCGCGTTATCATTCGCCCACACCATATTGCCTGTAGTGTTTTTTATTACATCTGGGAAATGACTATCGTGCTCAGAAATCTGCAACGATTTAAAGCAAATATCATATTGTCTTCGGCTCACGGTATCGACGCTATAAGCGAGCAGTTCATTATTCGGACTCACAGAATAGGCTCCGATGTCGAAGTAATGATGACCTTCCGCAAGTTTGTTGCAGTCGAGGAAAATATGTTCCGGGGTATCCATATTATCTTTACGTCGGCAATAAACAGGATACTCCTTACCTTCTTCATAACGGGAATAATAATAGTATCCGTTTCTTTTCACTGGATAAGAGACATCGTCTTGTTTGATACGACCTACTATTTCGTCATAAAGTTTATTTTGGAGAGGTTCCGTATCTTTCATCATCTCCTCCTGATAGCGGTTCTCATCTTCAAGGTAAGATATCACTTCCGGATTCTCGCGTTCGTTAAGCCAATAGTAGTTATCTAAACGAACATCCCCATGAGCTATGAGTTCACGGGGATATTTTTTTGCTATAGGTTTTTCCATGGTTAAAATGATAATGTTAAACCGAGACTAGGCATCATCGGCAGCTGATATATTTTTTCCGCTGTGACAATATCTATATAGAATATGTTATGTCTGTCGTAAACGTTTGTTATTCCGAAATTAGCTTCGAGCAAGACATCTTCAGTAAAATAGAACTTACGTTTTATGTCGATGTCGAGACGGTGATATGTAGGAAGTTGTCCTGTATTAAGGTCATCATATAATATTCCAAGATTACCGCTCTCTGTATAAGGATCGAAATAAATATTATCATAAGGTAGTTCTTCATAGAATCCTGTCACCATTGTGAACGGGAATCCTGTTCCAAAGTTCCATCGAGCGCTAAGTTCCCATTGATTTTTAGATCCAGCCGTATAGGTTGCGAGGATATTGACATTATGACGACGGTCGTAATGTGTTCTATAAGTGAGTATTTCTCCTTCTGCATTTTGATAATCCCTTGTGACATAACCTAAAGAATAGGCACCCCATAAATACCATTTATGACTATCATATTTAAGCGAGAAATCCAATCCATAAGCATCACCCCTCTCAACCATGAAATCTTTTTTCTCAATATCAGGTGTTCCTTGTGGAGCGTCATTAGAACCGAACACTTGATTTCTATTCATACTTGTAAGTTGACGGAAATCTTTGTAATATGCCTCAACATTAAGTGTAGTATTAAGAGCGACGTCAAATTCAGTGCCTAAGATATAATGCACCGCTTTTTGTAATTTTGATGTAACTTGTTCACCATCGAAATATTTAGGGATATCAGCTTGTCCCGACAAAAAACCATAGAAAAGATTCACGACATCGCGGTCGCTGTTGGCAGCAATAAGATTCTGTGTATAGTAACCACCTGCTGCTTTAATTCGGAACCAGTCTGTCACGTTATATTTAACGGCGAGACGAGGTTCTGGCGACACTTCAGAAAGGGAGGCATAAGCCTGAACTCTAAAACTTGGTTCCAGGATAAGATTTTCAAATTGTGCTTTATATTTCACATATGCACCTATTTCTGTCGTGTTTTCAACCTGACTTATTTTGATACCGTTGGATTTTGTATAATCAAACACAGTTTTGAATCCCAGCATTTCTATACCATATTTCAACGAGTTTTTTCCGAGAAAATAAGTGAATGTGAATCCGGCATTAAACCCGTTGATTGAACTTGTCCTAGCAGGATTATTACTTTCTTCCAACGCAGCCTTATAATCTGAAAATGCGATATTACCTTCAATTAGCACAGGTGATTTTCCTGGTATGACAACAAAATTGGCACCTGCACCGTAAGAATCCCAACCAAAATTAGAAATTGACTTATAATTAATTACATCATCAGTGAAATTAAAACCAAAGAAGTTAACTTTACTACCATTAGCGGAATTAATTGAAAGTTTTCCATAAAGATCCTGATAGTTATAAGGTAACACCTGACCATCAAGGATACCTTTATAAATATTTTTACTTGTATTTTCCAGATATGAATTTTTTGCAGAAATTATAAATGAGGCGCTAACATCGTCAGGGGTTTTAGCTTTTTTAATAGGACCTTCGAGCGTAAGTTTTGCTCCGAATGTCGTTGCACCGACTTTGCCTGCGAGACGTTTTTTGTTACCGTCGCGCGTTGTAATATCCATCACTGATGATATACGGCCGCCGTACTCAGCGCCGAAACCACCTGTATAAATCTCTGCGTTTCTGATAATATCAGTGTCGAATACTGAGAAAAGACCTATCGAATGGAAAGGATTGTAAACAACCATACCATCAAGAAGTACTTTGTTCTGAATCGGTGAACCTCCTCTGATATAAAGTTGTCCGCCCTGGTCACCAGTGAAGATAACACCTGGAAGTACCTGAAGATACTGTGCCAAGTCGGCTTGCCCTCCCATGGTAGGAATTCTTGTTATAACTTTAGGCGTCACGTTAACAACAGAAGTCTTGGTTTCTGTTCTCGCCTCTATCTTATCTGCAGTGATATTAACCGCCTGCAACATAACTGAAGATTCTTGAAGATAAAACTTCTTATTAAGCACTTGGTTATTTCGTAATGAAATTGATTCACTTATCGTATCATATCCGAGATTAGTAACCATCAAGACATAATCGCCGTCTGGAATTTTTGTTATGTTAAAGAAACCATTGATATCAGTTGTGGTTCCAAGAGTTGTTCCCTTGAAATAAACATTACAAAACATCATTGGTTCTTCAGTGGATTTCTCATAGACGAAACCTTTCACATCGTTTTGAGCGAAAACAGTAATATTAATGAATATTACAAATAATGTAATTAATATTCTTTTGAGTTTTATTTCCATCATTAAAAAATATTAACAGAAAAATTATTATATATTTTTCAGAATTACTAAACTATTAAAGTCTGTCTTATCTGGTTACCATAATGTTTTCAAGTTTAAGGTTCTCATCTACCGACTGCGCAATAATCTCAAAAACACAAATCATTGAAAATATGAAACATAAAAGTCTTTCCATAGTTAGAATTCCAATTTCCTTTTAGATGCAAATATAATAAAAGACTAAAGACAAATGACTAATGCCTAAAGTTTTTTTAAAAACTGAAAAACTCAGATTTCAGGTAGTGTGTCTCTACGGGAGAACCCCAATAATTTTCAACCTTCAATTTTCAATTCAAAGACGCCACAGGGGTGACTCTACCATAATTTTCAATTTTCAATTCAAAGACGCCACAGGGGTGACGTCTCTACCATAATTTTCAATTTAAGTCACACGTCCGTGTGCCTCTACGAGAGTGAGTCTTCGGCTGTCAACAGACAACAGTCAACAGACTTTGTCCATATTTTTTTTGCTATGAGCATTGAGCTGACTGCTGATAGCTGATGGCTGACAGCCAATTCTCAGATTTTCAGGTTTTCAGTTTTTCAGATTCTCAGATTTTAAAAATCCCGTCCCCTTCCCCGAATCCCATCCCCGCTCTAAAACTCCCATTCCCAATTTGCCTCCTCGCGGTATTTATTACGTCTCGCTTGCTCCGTTCGTCCCTCTCTCCGCCGCTCCACTTCATAATGCCGCTCGGCTCTTTTGCTTAAGACAATTTCCTGATTTCTGTGTTTACTGAGAAAAAACTAGGCGGAAGCCGCTGTTGCTGAGCCCGTCGCCGGGATTGATGTAGTAACGAAATGACACTCGGCAGTGCCTCGCGTAGTAGTACCAACCACCACCACGAAGCACGCGGTAAGAGCCTGTTGACGGTCCCGTCGGATTGGTCTGAGAACCGCTGCTGTAGTTTCCATACCAGTCCTCACACCATTCCAGTACATTGCCGCTCATGTCGTAAATGCCGAGTTCGTTAGGCGATTTGGTCTTTCCGTTATGAGTTGCTAAACCGCTGTTATCATAGTACCAAGCGACATTGCCTATAGTGTTGCCGCCGCTGTATTTGTAGCCTTGAGATTTGTTTCCTCCTCGCGCCGCATACTCCCATTCAGCTTCTGTCGGCAAACGGAAGTTCTTACCCGTAAGTTCATTTAACCTTGTTATAAACTCCTGGCAGTCGTTCCATGAAACCGTCTCCACTGGTCTTTGAGGATTGCCTGAAAAATGACTTGGATTGCTGCCCATCACCGCTTCCCATAGTTCTTGAGTCACTTCTGTCTCGCCTATGTAATAGTCTGAAAGCGTAACTGAGTGTACAGGATATTCATTACTATCAGCATCGCTGCCTTGCTCTGAGGTAGCTCCCATTTGGAAAGTGCCGCCTTCAACGGCTATCATCGTAAAAACAACATCTCCATACAATGTTATTATCCTATTCCCATTGGAGTCAATCGTTTCATCAAATACTTGTATTGTCGTAAAGCTCTTCTCTTCTCCATAACTCGTTCCTTTTTCATTAGTAGCGTACGCTCTAACATAATAAGTAGTGCTTCCCGTAAGGTTTATGAGGTTGGATGTAAAACTTCCAGTTCCACTACCGTCACTTGTTTTGTTGTCATTTATTGTAGGATTAGGATTTGTACTCCAACAGACACCGCGGGCTGTTACTGTCAGATCATCCACTGAAGTCATAGAAACAACACCCCCACATTGTGCCGTCGTTGATTTAATATTAGTTATATTGTTTGTTGTAACTGTAATCCTATATAACACCTCTCCTTCTTCAAAAAGAGTATCTTTCTTACATCCTGCAAAGAAGAGAACTATGGCACTTAATATTAATAATGTCTTTTTCATATTTTAATGTCTAAGGTTAAAAGTCTAATGTCTAAAGGCTTTGTCCATGTTAAATATAATTTATCTCTGATTCTTTAGTCGCTTCAATGTTTGTTAATTTAATAAGAATCATTGAAACGTCTCTACATATTCTCTTAATTCCAATTAATTCCTATTCCTAATTTAAATTCTATAGTCTTAAAATTAGTTGTCACCACATCAGCGCTTATGGCACAGCCGTTTGTGTTAAACATCAAGCCTGCTGTAAGGTCAACGCCTCTATAAGTATCAGTAGCGTACTCATACCACCCGCCGCTACTCAACTCCCAGCATTTCACTCTCACGCCATAGCCAGCTCCAAGTTTCATATAAACTGGTCCGCCAAGTCGCAACAGCAAACCTCCTGTCAAAGACAATCGTGCCTTAGAACTATTGCCAGAGGTTGTGGCTTCACCTGCGGAATATGATTCTTCCCATTCATTAGCACCGAACCTAAATCCAAAGTTCGTCATCGCGCTCACAAACCAGCCGAATTTCTTCACCTGTCCGTATGTCAATCCGAAAGATGTCTGCGGAGCTACAGAATAAGCTGCATTCAAAGTGATGAAATTAATTCCTCTGCTGAGATATTTATCTAAAGACTCTTTTCTCGGAACGAAATTATAACTACTTGAACTATTTGTGTTTACTTGCAAGGTCTTGGTTTCATATAATTTTCCTCTTCTCACTTCAACCTCATGATTACCAAGAGAGAAGTCTATCTCCATCGGTGTCTCTCCTACTTTCTTACCATCTACATAAATATCTTCACCTTTAGCAGAAGAGTTTATCGCAATCATCTTACCGAAAGCCAATATGCATTCTTGTTTGCCAGAAGATACTGTAATATCAACAGTTTTTGTTGTTGTCAGGTTTCCTCTTGTAGCTTTAACCTCATGTTTGCCAAAAGAGATATTTGTAGTTAAAGGTGATGTTCCCACATGGTTTCCATCGACATAAATCTTATCTCCGCTTTGTCCTGTTGTAATCGTTATTTCTTTTCCTGTCTGCAAGGTCTCGTTGATTTTCAAGGTCTCGCCTTCTATGATGTTAATCGAGATTATTGATGTAGCACAGCCTTGTTTTGTGAGTTTAAGTTCGTGTTTTCCTATGAGGAGGTCGGAGATAACCTTTGGAGTTTGTCCGTAGTGTCTGCCGTCGATATAGATGTCAGCTCTTATAGGGCTGCTGCTTATCTCCAAGAAACCGTATATTGGTTCAGGCGAATCCATCATTATGGTTTCATTCTTACCGAGGGTAAGGTTAATATTTTTGCTTACCGTTCTATGTTTATCTTTCTTAACCTCAATGAAGTGTGTTCCTTCTGAGAGGCGTCCGCTCCATTGTCCCTTAGCCTTAAACTGCTCATCGACGTAGATGTCAGAGAGAGCATCGGTTGATATTGTCGTTTCCACGAAGTTAGCCGACATGTCGAGGACGGCGTTTGTTGTCTGTCCATCGGCAACGACGAAAGTCTCTTCTGTTGTTTTGAACATTTCCTTCATCACTCTTACCTTATACGTTCCGCTTGCGAGGCGGTCTGAAGAATAAGGGGTCTCTCCCACTCTTTTGTTGTTGATATAGACGATGGCTTTACTTTCCGGTTTGCTGTCGACGTTAAGGAATCCGTATGCAGGGCGTAATGTTTTCTCTATCACTATAGACTCTTCCGAATCGATGCTGATGCTTCCCGATTCGGTATGAAAAAGTTCACATTCAATTTTCCATGTATGCGTGCTTCCTATTGGTAAAGATTTAAAACCTTCCTTGTCGCCTATATATTCGTCGTCTATATATATTGCAGCATTAGGCTGGTCGGCAACAATAGTGACGAAATTGTTTTGAGGTTTCACAGGTCCTGGTGCAGGAGCTATCGGCACATATTGCAGCACCATCTCATAGCATTGGTTTGCTTCGATTTCCATAGGAGGATAGAATTCCGTCACTCCGAAGTCGGGATGTTTTATCCTTAAGAATGTAACAGCACGCGCAGTAACATAAACCCAGGTCTCGCCTTCATGCTGCTCTACCTCAATGTCAGTCGCGAGGTTACCTTCAAAAGTGAGACGCATCCTCTGTTGTTCGTTAATATTATCAGGAATAATTTTAATAACACCCATCGGAAGGTCATTAATATCGGTATGAGTTGGTATCGTCACACAACCATCAACTTTATGAAACGAACCTTCCTTAACCTTGAACGAATCGGATTGCGCAAATATATTTAACGAGATAAATGTCAATAAAATGAGGAATATTTTTTTCATAATCGTTATTTTAAGTCAACGGACAACAGTCAACAGACAACAGACTTTGTCCACGGTTTTCAGTTTACAAATCTAAGAAAAAACTATGAACGAGAACTATGACTATGAAGTATTTTTGGCAATTATATCAAAAAAAATTGGCTAACAACATTAGACTTTCGTCTTTAGTCATCAGCCAATTTTTTTCAGATTTTCAGATTCTCAGATTTTCAGTTTTTATTTATGGAATCTGTGGTTTTTGCCAGGATAGTAAGCGATGTCACCCAATTCTTCTTCGATACGGAGAAGTTGGTTGTACTTACATATACGGTCTGTACGTGATGCAGAACCAGTCTTAATTTCGCCTGTGTTAAGAGCGACAGCGAGGTCAGCGATAGTTGTATCTTCTGTTTCGCCTGAACGGTGGCTCATAACGGCTGTATATTGGTTGCGATAAGCTAAGTTAACAGCAGCTATTGTTTCTGACAATGAACCGATTTGGTTAACTTTAACGAGGATAGAGTTAGCCACGTTTCTTTCGATACCTAATCTCAAGCGTTTTTCGTTTGTTACGAACAAGTCGTCACCAACGAGTTGGATTTTGTTACCGAGAGCGTCTGTCATCATTCTCCAGCCGTCCCAATCGTCTTCAGCCATACCGTCTTCGATAGAGATGATAGGATATTTAGCACACCAGTTTTTCCAGTAGTCAACCATTTGAGCTGGAGTCAATTTATCGCCTGTTGATTTGTGGAGGTGATATACGTTTTCTTCTGGCAAATAATATTCTGATGATGCAGGGTCGAGAGCGATGAAGATTTCTTCGC
This sequence comes from Bacteroidales bacterium, assembly GCA_045606865.1. Classification (GTDB taxonomy): domain Bacteria; phylum Bacteroidota; class Bacteroidia; order Bacteroidales; family F082; genus Limimorpha. The sequence continues at coordinate 71 of JAZUST010000081.1, read as the reverse complement.
CTGGTTTACGACCAGCTTTTTCAATAGCTTGAAGGATAACTTCGATAGCTTCTTCGTTTGAACGGAGGTTA
>JAZUST010000080.1:0-15833 GCA_045606865.1 Bacteroidales bacterium | reverse complement strand
TGTCTCAACGGATTACGGTTACATCTTTTATGTAAAGGGAGACGGTGCTCCTAACAACTCATATCTAGGTGCGGGACGTGCTATGTATTATGACAAAGACTTTAATTTGTTGAGGACAAGGTATGTAAAATTTAACAATCCATATCATGGTGAAACCATAGGAGATTTCAGTGTTTGTCGTAGTAATCACAACACCACATATCTTTCATCGCAGATGAGAAGTCCTGACAATCCTTCCGGTGATGAAGATTGTTGCTTATATGAATTAGATGATGATATAGATGCAGAATCGAACTGGATCGATAATATAAATTATATTCACAGGAAAACTGACGAATGGGATCAACCATGCAGATCGGCTGTAGATTTGATTGACGATAATTCTTTGTGCTATGTATATGAATTGTATCAAGGTTTATCAGATAATTTAGATTCATGGATTGTAATAGAGCATCTTAACAATAATTTTGATACTATATCGACCTTTTATTATGGTATCGATAATGGGATGAAAGAAGTTGCATATGACGTTTTAAGAACGAAAGACGGAGGGGTAATTATTGTTCATGGATCAGGCTCACTTGACATATTTGAAGATTACAGTCTTATGACTAAATTCCCAGCCTCAGCATTTGGTTTTGACAACATCGAAGAAGCTCACGCTCATAACCTGCATCTCGCTGTCGCCTATCCTAATCCGGGCGGTGATGTTTTGAATATAAGAACCGGCTTGCGCAACGCTACATTGCAAGTCTATGATATGCAAGGTAGAATAATTCATCAACAAAAAATTACAGATGAAGTCACAAGCGTAGACGCCTCTAAATGGAACTCGGGAACATACATCTGGAAGTTAACAGTTAACAATGAACAATTGACAGTTGAGGAAGGGAAATGGGTTAAATAGAATTCGTCATCTGTAGAGACGTACCAATTACACCATTGAAAATTAACAATGTGTAATTGATACGTCTTCTTTTTAAAACTGAAAACCTGAAAATCTGAGAATCTGAGAAAAGGTTTGAGCCTTGAACTTTGAACCTTGAACTTTGAACCTTGAACTTTGAACTTTGAACCTTGAACCTTGAACTTTGAACTTTGAATCTTGAACTAAAGTTCAAAAGCCTTGGTTTAAAAATTTAATTACTTAATAATCAATGATTTACTCCCCGATTTTATAAAAAAATATTTAAAAATGTTTGGATAATTGATAAAAAAATATAATCTTTGCGGAACTGAAAATAAATTAAATCTTCAGTTATGGGAATAATGCGGTTCTGCCCATAATTAAAGAGAAAAAAGTGAATAAATAGAACCTGCCTTTAATTATGGCGAATTCACCGTAATTAAAATTAAGCACTCAGAGTCAAACAAACCACTATGAAAAAGCACATTATCCTTTTAATCTTATCTCAAATGTTTATCTTGGGATATTCGCAAAGTTATACTTGGCCAATCGCTGGGAAAAATGCTGGTGATGATATCATCTATAAACCGCAGTCTTATTTGGATGGAAATCTTCTTTATGCGGATTTGATAATACGAGCAGAATTTATGACACCAGTTGTGGCACCAACTGACGGAGAAATTGCTTCTTATTATTATACGTATCAAGATGCATATCAAAGGTCAACGACTTATGGTGAAGTCGGCGACTGGTATAATGATTCATTAAAGTTTGTTGAATTTGGCGATGTCGATATAAAGCATATTGGCATAAGTGCAAAGATAATCGCAAAAGATGGCAGAAACATCTGGATTTCAGGACTGAGACCTTGTGATAACATCATTACAGGAAAAAGTGTAAAAGCTGGCGACACAATAGGTTATGTCGGTTATTATTATAACATAATAAATCATCCATGTATTAACATAATGATTTCGGAAAAAGGAAAGACTTCTGCTGGTGACCCGATGACTCCTTTCGGATTACAAACAACTTTTAAGAAAATTAAAAATACTAAAAGAGCCACATCGCTGAGCAAAGAACAAGCTGTTGAAGATTACGCCATTCTTGTTGATGCATTGAAAGAAGGATTTCCTGGTCTATATGATTATGTGTCAGAAGAAGAATTTAATGATTATGTAAAAACACAATTTGATGGTTTTGCAGAGAATGTTCCTATGGAAATATTTGATAGATCGGTTATGGGAACATTATATAAGATAAAAGATAGTCATACGAGAGTGAAGAATCCTTACGATGAAAACCCAAAAACGAACTTGGTATCACTAAGTTATATAGATGGCAGTTTGATAGTTCATAGGACAGTGCCTGCTTATTCACAATATCAAGGAAAAAAGGTGAAATCAGTCGATGGAATAGAATCCGATTCTTTGATGAAGATGTTAAAAGATTATATACAAATGTATGACGGATATAACCAGTCTGGCATTGAAGAAGATTTAGCTGTAATGTTTGATTCACGATATTGTCGTTACATTCAAGATTTGGAAAGGAATCATGACCTGACATTAGAGTTTGAAGATGGCGAGACACAAACTTTCAAAGCGGAATCAATAGGCGGAGGCAAATGTATATCATTAAAACCTTATATAAAAGATTGGTATATAATAAATCGTTTCGGGCCAGGTTTGAATGGTGTCAATATGAAGAATATAAACGAAAGCATCGCTTATCTTGGAATACAAACTTTTGATTTGAAAGAAAAGCAGCTTGATGAAGTGGCGGATTTTATCAAGCAGATTAGTCGCGACAATATCGATAATCTCATTATTGATATGAGAAATAACTTTGGCGGAAATGTTGAGGTTTTGAATAAATTGTATTCATTTATCGCTCAGGATGATTTTCAACATGAAATGTATAATATAGTAACAAAGAAAGGTGATTTCGATTTCTTTAAGCATAGTACGAATCACGTTATGGGAGACATACTTTTTAATGATTATGAATACGATGAGAATTCCGGTTATTATGTCAAGTATCATAATGAAGTGTATTCGCCGGATACTTCAGTGAATTATTCTGGAAAGGTTTATGTCATTACAAATGAATCAACCATGTCTGCCGCTTCTTCTTTTGCTGGGATGGTAAAGAAACAAGATAGGGGTGTCATTGTTGGGCGCGAGACAGGAACCGCATATCATCAAATGAAAGCTCTTAAATTTGAGAAAATCTTTCTTCCAAATTCTTCTTACATAATAAACTTCCCACTTGTAAAAATTGTTGCCGACACGGTTTATAACGAACTGTTTCCATACGGACGCGGCGTGCTGCCAGATTATCCCGTAAGAATTTCATTAGAAGAAATAGAATGCAGAAATGGTGATAAAGTTCTCAATTATACATTACAATTAATTGAAAAAAACAAATATATCGAACGTCCGAAAATTGAAACAGCAGTTGAACCACAACAAATAGATATTGAAGATGAAAATAATGGTGGAAATAGGAAATGGTTTTGGATTATAGCAGCTGTATTGCTTTTATTGGTAATAGTGAAAATAATTAAGAATAAAAAATAAATGTAGAGACGTATCAATTACACCTTAAAAAATGAACAATATGTAATTGCTGCGTCTCAAGAATTAGGAGTTAGGAGTTGTTTGGCGAACTTGTTAAAATAGAGAAGTAGAAGGATTCACAAACAATACGAATTTATATCATCATAAAGTCATGAAGGAATTGCAAATAGAAAATATCAGTTCGATTTTAAATCATTTTTATTTTTTAATATACGAACATTTTTCGGTGAAAGATATGACAATAGGATTGAGATCGTATCTATCTATAGTTTTCAAAAATCATCAATTGAGGATTATTGTCAATATCAGCGGTTCTGATTTGGGTTGTGAATGTAATGACTATGAAGTCTATATTATAAAGAAACGGTTGTTTTCAACAAAAATCATGAGTGTTTCCAAATTGATGGACGCAAGCGAAATCTGGAGTAAAAAGGAGAAAAATATCTCTAATTATTCTTCCTTCATTCAACAGAATCTTATGCCAGTGATCAGAGGAGAGAAATGGGAATAATGTTTGACTAAGCAGCTTTTACAGAAATACATTATATAATTTGTTACCTTTGCTAAAGTTATAAATAACCTGCCAACTTTGGAAATGAAAAGTCGCCAACTTTGGAAATAAAAAGTCGCCAACTTTGGAAATGAAAAGAATAGTTTATTATATTTGCACGTGATAAACATTCAATTATGAAAGAATATAAGAAGCGAATAGCAGATGTGCTCTTGAAAAATAAATTAGAAGGTATGGGAGCTGTTTTGATTGAAGGACCCAAATGGTGCGGTAAGACGACTACTGCAGAACAGCAAGCTAAGAGTAAAGTGTATATGGATGATGCTAGTGAAGGAACGAATTGGGTTCAACTGGCAAATGTAAATCCTAAGGGTGTTCTTGTTGGAGAAGTCCCACGTCTTATAGATGAATGGCAGATAGCTCCTCAATTGTGGGATGCTATTCGTTATCAAGTTGATCATAGAGGTGAAGATGGTCAGTTTATTCTTACAGGTTCTTCGGTTCCTGTTGAAGATGAAAAGATGAGACATACAGGAACAGGTCGATTTTCATGGTTGACAATGCGTCCTATGAGCCTGTGGGAGTCTGGTGATTCTAATGGAGGGGTAAGTCTGAGGGAATTGTTTAATGGGTCAAAGGAACTATTTGTTCAGAATGAAATGATTCTTGAAGATATTGCGTATTTGGTTTGTAGAGGTGGCTGGCCCCGTGCCGTAATGCAAAATAAGTCAGTGGCTTTAGGAAGAGCTTTTGATTATTATGATGCGGTGGTGAAAAATGACATATCACGAATTGATGGTGTGAAGCGTGATGCGGAACGTACACGTCGTATTATGCGTTCGTATGCGCGTTTCCAAGGTTCCCAGACGAGCATAGGTGCAATTGCAGAAGATGTACGTGCTAATGATGTTGTTGATGATAAAACAATATATTCGTATGTTTCGGCATTAAAAAAGATTTTTGTTATTGAAGATATGCCTGCGTGGAATCCCAATTTGCGGTCTAAAACCGCAATACGTACTTCTGATAGTCGTTATTTTGTTGATCCGTCAATTGCTACTGCAGCATTAGGTTTAGGTCCGGATGATTTGATAAATGATCTTAATACGTTTGGATTGTTTTTTGAAACTTTATGTGTGAGAGATCTCAGGGTCTTTGCTGATGCCATTGATGGGAATGTCTTTCATTATAGAGATAAGAATGGATTGGAATGCGATGCTGTTATACATCTACGTAATGGTTTGTATGGTCTTGTTGAAATAAAATTGGGAGGTGATAAACTTATACAAGAAGGTGTAATAACATTAAAAAAACTTGCGTCAAAAATAGATACGACAAAAATGAAATCTCCTTCGTTTTTGATGGTTTTGACTGCGGTGGGTAAATTCGCTTATCAACGTGAAGATGGAATTTATGTAGTGCCAATAGGATGCCTGAAAGATTGATGGTTTATATCATCTTTATCCTTTTTTTATCTCTGATTTTTTACAAAAAATGCTTATCTTTGTAATAAAATTTAGATGATGGAATTCCTTTATCCTAATATGCTTTACGCTCTCTTCGCATTGATAATCCCGATTGTCATTCATCTGTTTAACTTCAGACGACATAAGTTGGTGTATTTCAGTAACACTTCGATTCTTAAGACGATAGAACAGGAAAATCGTAAGACAAAGAAACTGAAATATATTATAACAATGATAATGAGAATGCTTTTTATAGCAGCTCTCGTGATAGCTTTCGCTTTCCCATATAAAAAAGATAACAACGCCATCAATAATAATGTTGATAATCTCATCGCGATTTATATCGACAATTCGATGAGCATGCAGTCGCATTCCGCTGAGAAGACCTTGTTTGAAGACTCGCGTACTTCAGCCTTGAAACTCGTTGAGAATCTTAATCAAGCTCAGAAATATATCCTTCTTTCCAACGACAGAGATCCGAAAAACGAATATCCGATGAATAAAGACGAGATGATAATGCGTCTAAACGAAATGAAATCTGAAGCGGCTCCGACTACTTTCGAGGATGTTTATAATAGTCTCTCGTTTATAAAAAAGAAAAATGACTTTAAGTCGGCTACGCTTTTCGCTTATTCTGACTTCCAAGAGAATATGATGAAATTCTGTGATCTGAAAAATGACAGCACGATTCAAGTTGTTGTATTCCCTCTGAAATCTGATTTCCAGAATAACATTTACATCGATTCTGTATGGTTGCAGTCGCCTGTACTACAGAAAAATATGACAAACGAACTAAACGCCAGAATAGTTAATGAGACATCTAACGACATAAAAGGTCTCCCGGTTAACTTTTCTTTGGATGAAAATATTGTCGCATATACGACTTGCGATATCGAAGCTAATTCTCATTCTGATGTCAATATGCAGTTTGTTATTGATGAAGAGGGCGATAGAAAAGCGAAAGTCGCAATCAATGATTCACCTATCAGTTTTGATGACGAATATAATTTAGTCTTGAAAGTACGTCCTTCGATAAATGTGATTGAAATTATGCCGTCAGCAGTCGGAAGTCAGCAGTCAGATAACAGCCTTGATTTATTATTTAATGGCGATGCTCTCATCAACTATCATTCGATGAATCAATACAATATTGATCAGAATATGATTAATAATGCGCAGATGATTGTAGTTAATGAGAATGCGAATCTTAATGAGACAATGCAGCAGATGTTGCTTGATTTTTCTTTACAAGGTGGAACGTTGTTAATCTTTAATGATGAGAATACGGATAATTCCTTAGTTTATAAAAACATTGGAATAAGACGGAATGACTTCGACGAAAACAAGACCCGAGTTGAATATATCGCCCAACGTAATTCTTTCTTCGATGATATTTTCGTAAAACTTCCCGACAATGCTGAACTTCCTGAAATAAATAAACATGTCCGTTTTAACATAGGTAAGAGCGTGCAGAATATTATTTCACTTCAGAATAGCGATCCGCTTCTTATGATGAGCAACAATGGAAAAGGAAAAGTTTTTGTGATGTCCACTTCATTGAATGAAGAATATTCAGATCTGGCAAATCATGCTTTGTTTGTTCCGCTTATGTATAAAATGGCTTTGATTGGCGGAAATGTTTCGGATTTGTCATTTACTTTAGGAAAAGATAAATTATTGAATGTTAACGAAATCTCCTTGAATGTTGATGACAGGATAAGTCTGAGAAGTGAGAATGGTTTGTATGAGATGTTTCCGCTGATTGAAAATAGGGGAGGACAGAATTGTATTAATTTCTTTGAAGATCTGCCATCATCAGGATTCTATGATGTTTATAAAAATGAGGATTTTGTAAAGACGGTAGCCTGGAACGATAATCGTGATGAATCGAAGATGTCGTTTTATGATAAGGATGATTTGAATAAGTTGCTGAAAGATAATAGTCTCAATATTTTAGCAATGATTGATTATGATGATATTGAATCTGATAATATGATGGAGACGATAGTAAGAGATTCTTCAATATGGAAAGTTTTTATCATAATCGCTTTGATTTCATTGTTGATAGAAATTCTGATTTTACGATTCTGGAAATGATATTTTAAGTCTTCAGCGATTAAAGAATTCATGAAAAAAACATAAAGTCTGCAAAAGTTTTTTTATTATTTTTGTAGGAACTATTTTTAGGTGTTATAAGACTTTTAAGGCAAATAGAGAACATATTTTATGGAAGAAAACAAAGACAAAGATATTGAATTAGAAGGACAAAAAGAGGTTGAAGAATCAGGTGTTCGCGTTCAGAGCGGCGACGGTTTTAGGGTGATTCCGCTTAAAGGCTTGATTGATAACTGGTTTATCGATTATGCTTCGAGTGTTATCCTCGACAGAGCGGTACCTGAGATAAACGACGGGTTCAAACCTGTGCAACGTCGTATCTTGCATTCGATGAAAGAATTGGAAGACGGACGTTATAACAAAGTCGCTAACATCGTCGGTAACACCATGAAATATCATCCTCACGGTGACAGTTCTATAGGTGACGCCTTGGTGAATCTCGGTCAGAAGGATTTGCTTATCGACACTCAAGGTAACTGGGGCAACGTCTTGACCGGCGACCCGGCGGCGGCTCCTCGTTATATAGAGGCTCGTCTTTCCAAATTCGCTCTCGATGTCGTGTATAATCCAAAAACCACTGAATGGAAGTTCTCATACGACGGTCGTAATAAAGAGCCTGTGACTCTTCCAGTTAAATTCCCTCTCTTGCTTGCTCAAGGTGCTATGGGCATCGCCGTAGGTCTTAAATGCGAGATTCTTCCTCACAACTTCAACGAACTTATCGACGCTTCCATCGCATATCTCCGCGATGAGGAATTCGTCTTGTATCCTGACTTCAGAACAGGTGGCATGATCGATGTACGTTCATATAACGACGGAGAACGTGGTTGTAAGGTACAAGTCAGAGCTAAGATAAGTCAACTCGATAAGAAGACTCTTGTTATTACTGAGATTCCATACGGAACTACGACAGGAAGTCTCATAGAATCCATAACAAAAGCAGGGGAGAAGGGACAGATTAAAATACGTCGTGTCGATGACAATACTTCCCGTAATGCTGAAATCGTCATCCATCTCGCAAGTGGCGTATCTCCCGACCAAACGATAGATGCTCTTTATGCTTTCACTCAATGCCAGATGTCGCTCAACAGTTTGTGTACTTGCGTCATCCGTAACGAACATCCGGAGTTCACGACAATATCGGCGATCCTCAAAGAAAGTACCGACAGAACTCTCGACTTGTTGAGTTGGGAACTTAAGATTAAACTCGACGAACTTGAAAGAGACTGGCATTGGATATCTTTGGAAAAGATTTTCTTCGAGAAACGTATCTATAAGATCTTGGAAAAGGACGCCGATTCCTGGGATGACCAAGTGACTGCAATTGAAAGAGCTTTTGATCCTTACCGCGCGATGTTGAAAGCGGAGATAACACGCGACGATGTACTTCGTCTTTGTGAAAAACCTGTAAGAAAGATTTCAAAATTCGACATCAAGAAAGCGGAAGAACAGATCCTTGATATTGAAAATCAGATAGAAAAAGTGAAATATGACCTCGACCATATCGTTGATTATACTATAGCATTCTTTAATGAGATAAAGAGAAAACATGGTAAAGGTCGCGAACGTAGAACCGAGATTCGTAACTTCGATAATATATCTGCCGTAGCGGTAGCGGCTAATAACGAGAAACTTTACGTCAATAAAGAAGAAAGCTTCATCTGTACTTCGGCAGGTCTTAAGAAAGAACAAAACAAAGACGCATATACTTTTGTATCAGATTGTTCCGACTTGGACGATATTATAGTATTCCGTGAAAACGGTACGTTTATGGTAACCAAACTGCAACCTAAATGTTTCGTGGGACCGGAGAAGATTATCCATGCCGATGTATTCCATAAGAATGATGACAGAACTGTTTATAATATGGTATATCGTTCTGGTAAGGCAGGTTCTCCTTATTATGTGAAACGTTTCTCTGTCAAGGGAATAACACATGACAAGGATTACGATTTGACTATGGGAGAGCCAGGATCGAAAGTCGTTTATTTCTCGGCAAATCCTAATGGCGAAGCTGAAGTTATCAAGGTTATGCTTCGTCCACAACCTAAACTGAAGAAGACATCTTTCGATTATAACTTCGCTGAACTCGCTATTAAAGGTCGTGCAAGTCGTGGTAACAGACTTACTCAACATCCTATAAACAAGATTGTTAAGCGTGATGATGGCGTTTCTACTTTGGCGGCTCGCGAGATTTGGTACGATGACACCGTAAAACGTCTCAATGCCGACAAACGAGGAACATTAATCGGGGAATTTTCCGGTGATGACAAGATTCTTCAGATTTATTCAAATGGCGAATTCCGTCTCACAAATTACGACCTCTCAACGCACTTCGATGACGACATGACGCAAATCATGAAGTTCGAGCCTAATACTGTTTTCTCAGTTATTTATATAGAAGGCGAGACGAAACTGATGTATATCAAGCGTTTCATGATAGAAGAAGATACGCCGCTTAACAGACGTATCTCTTTCATCGGCGAAAACGAAAATGCGGAATATCTCATCATGAATATGGACAAACTTCCTCGATTGTTGCTATCGTTTAATGATAGTCCTTCCGGAAAACAATATGAAGACGAGGAACTTAACGTGGCAGAATATATAGGCGTGAAGAGTTATAAAGCAAAAGGTAAACGTCTCTCGACACATGACGTGGCTACTTACACATTCCTCGAACCTTATGAACCGGAAGAGGAGGAAGTGGAAAATCAGGAAGAAGAAAATGCTGACGTTGAAGATGATAATACAGATGTAATGACTCCTTCTAAAAATGAGTCTGACGAGAACTTCTTCTCAGAAGATGATGGTGTTCAACTTACTTTATTTGAATGATGTATGAACTATAAGAAACAAGATGATGGATTTATGAACTTTACGTCCCTGCGACTTTATGTCACTAAGGCCTTAATAATAATCTTATTATCATTAATATTTGTTTCATGTTCTCCTCATAAACAACTGGCTTACGATTTCGTCAGTCGTTCTAAAGGAGCATCTGTCGCTTTATATGTCCCCGAAGAATTACAAAAGACCAACATGAGGACTGACTGCAATCCTGGTAATGTCGACTTGGTTTTGTTGGATGAAGACGAACTTCAAGATACCATAAATTCCAGAATCAAAATACTTAATAAGATAGATGACGAAACCTTTCTTAATGTGATGATTGCTTCTTTCGAGGAAACATTGAAAGATTACGATTTGAATCTGCATTATTGGGAAGATGAGAATACGAAGCCGGATTCATTGCATTGGATTGTCGATTTGTCGCATGTTGAGATACAAGAACTTCAAACAGTTCTGGTTGCAAGTTGCGCCGTGGAAGGGAATTATGAGTTTCTTCCATCAACAACGGTGAATGTAGCGTCCTGGTTTGAACTTATTAATGATGAGAAGTCACATTTTCTTTTCACAGAACAAGATTACAGCGAATATGTGAGTGACTGTTATTATGAAAGGGATACCGCCGATAATTATATTATAAAAGCAGACTTTCAACGACTTAGTATTGAGGGATTCTACGACTTTGCCGTCATGCTGGGGAAACTCTATGCTGGATATGCTTACGATTTCTTTATGAACGATTATGTTAAAAAAGAAATGATTAGAAAAGAGAAAGACTATAATGAGGAATATATGTATCTGAGATATGACCCGTACGAATATTATATTTATGGAACATATAAAGATAGACTGATAAAGATGAACAATTGATTATGAAAAGAGGTTTTGGCAGTGACAATCATTCTGGCATTTCTCCAGAAGTGTTGAAAGCTATTTCGGAAGTTAATGTAAATCATGCTCTCGCGTATGGTGACGATGAATATTGTGCGAGAGTGGAGACGATTTTTAAAGAACAATTTGGCGAGCATTCGTCAGTGTTTTTCGTATTTAATGGTACAGGGGCAAACACTCTATGTATTGACGCGATGTGTCGTTCACATGAGGCGGTAGTATGTGCCGAGTCAGCTCATGTTAATGTTGATGAATGCGGTTCTGTGCAGCGTGTGGTGGGATGTCGTCTTCTTACGGTCGCTACGCCTGACGGAAAACTTACTCCGGAACTTGTCAAGACACAGTTGCATGGTTTTGGCTTCGAACATCATTCACAACCTAAAGCCATCACGATAACACAATCTACGGAACTCGGAACCTTATATTCATTGGAAGAAATTAAGGCATTGGTGGATTTGGCACACGAATATGATATGTATCTTCATATCGACGGAGCTCGTCTCGCAAATGCCGCTGTCGCTCTCGGCTGCACGTTCAAAGAGATGACAACCGACTTAGGCGTTGATATCCTGTCTTTCGGAGGAACGAAAAACGGCTTGATGATAGGGGAGGCGATAGTGTTCCTAAATCCGGAACTGGCTAGAGATTTCAAATACCGTAGGAAACAGGCGTTACAATTATGTAGCAAGATGCGATTCTTGGCGGTGCAGTTCGAGGCGTATTTCAAAGATGACTTATGGAAAAGAAACGCTGAGCATTCCAACAGGATGGCGCAAATGTTATATAATAAGGTGAAAGACATTCCTTTCCTGAAAGTGATGTATCCGGTACAAGCTAATGGCGTCTTCGTGCAGTTGCCTCGTGAGATATGGACTGAACTTCAGAAACATTATTTCTTCTACGACTGGGACTTGGATAATGACGTGGTTCGTTGGCTCTGTTCTTTCGATACTACGGAAGAAGATATTGAGGCGTTTGTGGAGAAAGTTAAAGAATTGACAATTAACAATTAACAATTTTAAGGTTGAGAAGCGTCAAATCCAGTACGTTTTACACAGATTACACATATTGTACATATTGCACGGATTGTGAATTATGAATCATGCATTATAACTTAAAGTCATCAGACTCAGTATTTCTTTCGCATCTAAATCCTCTCCCTTTACGGTGATTTGTGCCTTTTCATAGAAAGGCATTCTCTCGCCATAATGTCGTTCCACGTATTCTAATAATTCTTGCTCGCTCTTGCCTTCGATGAGCGGTCTTTTCTTCTTGGAATTAATCAGTCTGTTGACAGCGGTCTTGGGCGACACCTTTATAAATATCGTAGTGCCGTTGGCATTCATCCATTCCATATTGTCGTAAAAACAAGGCGTTCCTCCACCGGTAGCGATTATCGCATTTTCATAATTAATCGTCTCTTTCAAAAGTTGCGACTCCAACTTACGGAAGGCAGTCTCGTCATATTTATGAAAGAAATCCTGAACAGAAATCTTATATCGTTCTTCGAAAAGACGGTCAAGGTCGTAAGTCTCCCAAGAAAGCAATTTCCCTAACTGCTTCAATGCCGACGACTTTCCGGAACCCATATATCCGATGAGATAGATTCTTGGACTGTTGGCTGTTAAATTTTCCATTGACCTAAATAAATATTTTGAGACGTGTCAATGTGTTTTATTGCATGAAACATTGACGCGTCTCTACTAATTTTCAATTATCAATTTTCAACTTTCAATTCGAAGACGCCACAGGGGTGACGTTTCTACCATAATTTTCAACTTTCAATTCCAAAAGAACAATATTCTCAACATGGTGTGTATGCGGGAACATATCGACAGGCTGTACGGCTTTAACTTCGTATAATGAATCCAATAGTTGAAGGTCGCGGGCTTGTGTCGCCGGGTTACAGCTGATATAGACGATCTTCTTAGGTTGTATCTTGAGAAGCTGTTCCACTACTTTCTCGTGCATACCTGCGCGTGGCGGGTCGGTGACGACTAAATCAGGACGACCGTTGACTTCGATAAATTCATCTGTAAATACTTTCGCCATGTCGCCGGCGTAGAACTTCACATTATTTATATTGTTGAACTCGCTGTTGATCTTGGCGTCGGCGATGGCTTCTTCAACATATTCCACGCCTACTACATTCTTCACGAAACGAGCGAAATACAACGCAATAGTTCCGGTTCCTGTGTAAAGGTCGTACATCAGTTCGTCGCCTTTGACATCTGCCAAGTCGAAAGCAGCTCTGTAAAGTTTCTCGCCTTGATAGACGTTAGTCTGGAAGAAAGATACCGGTCCGACTCTGAATCTCAAGTCGTCGTAACCTTCGCGAGGTGCTTTCATCGTCTCGACGAGACATACTTCTCCATAGACATTCTCGAAAGGAAGGTCGGTGATGATGTCGTTGAACTTATTGTTGATGACCAACATTATGGAGATTATTTCCGGGAAGCGTTTCTGCATCTCAGGAATCATGACGTTTCTTATCAAGTCGTTTTCTTCGTTGATGACGACGATGACCATAAATTCGCCTTTGCCGTTACAACGGATCACGACATTGCGCATGAGACCTTCGTGAGAGCGAACGTTATAATAAGATAGTTTATGTTCTAAGGTGAAGTCTTTGATGAACAAGCGAATCGCATTTGAAGGTTCTTGTTGCAGCCAACATTTCTCTATGTCGATGACTCTGTCGAACAAGCCCGGAAGGTGATAACCGAAACCTTTCACTGCTTCTTCGTCGTGAGTGCCTGCTGGAGCACCGTCGATGAGCCATTTACGGTTTGAGAAACTATATTCCAATTTGTTACGATAGAAATATTGTTTCTCGGAACCTAAGATAGGGGAGATTTCAGGATAATCCACTTTGGCAATTCTGTCGAGATTATCTTTGACTTGTTTCTGCTTGTAATGAAGCTGCCATTGATAATCTATATGTTGCCACTTACATCCGCCGCAGAGACCGAAATGCTGGCAAACCGGTTCGACGCGTTTGTCGGAGGCTTGTTTAATATTGACAATCTTGCCTTCGAAGCAGTTTTTCTTTTTCTTAAAAACCTGTATATCTACGATGTCGCCGGGAGCACCGAAAGGAATAAACACCACTTTCTCATCAGGTTTGGCAACACTCATGCCTTCAGCACCAGCGTCGATGATGCTAACGTCTTCTAAAAATTCAGCTTGTCTAACTTTTTTCTTCATAGCGCAAAGATAATAAAAGACAACAGACGACGGACAACAGACAACGGATTTTTTTTGATGAAAGATTACGCTGTTCAAATGTTAAAATCTTTTATGAATTAATTGACACATGCAACCTCAACGATTATTATTTCCCGGAGAGTGTTCAAGTATTATGATGTGTAAAAAAAATATTTTCAGTAGTCGTCTGCCATATAAATAAAATCAATAACTTTGTTATCGGATAACATAGGTTTTTCTTCTTGTTAATGAAATATTTTATATCAAACTTAGGTTAATTATGAAAATATGTAAACTGTTTATTGTCTTGTTTCTGTTATTATCTTCATTAAGATTATACTCAAATATCATAATGGATAATGACTCTATTTATTTTGATTATTTCAAATACGAGCTTCCGGTTTTGTACGTCTCTGATAATAACGTATGCGAGATGTTAGAAACTATAGTTACAACTACTGTTGTTTGTGAATATGAAAGCAAGAACTTCGATGCTGATAAGGTTTCGTATGTTTTGGAAGTCGGTGATATGAGAGATTATGACCGGGCTATTTTCTATGAAGCAGAAGATAAAGAGTATTGTTTTTATGTGGAAGCTTATGAGGAAAATGATGTTATAAGTTTTATTGATAATGGTGAATATTATGGAGTGTCGTGCTTTAATGAACGTTTGTTCTTTATCAAGAAAAGATATGGGGAGAGATATTTTACGATGACAAATGAAACCGAGGTTTTTACGCTAAGAAAACGCAATAACACGCCAAGACCACAGAAATACCATAATGGAAGTATCGTCATCGAAATAATGCCGATAATAGATCCTCCAATGGTATGGTTGTTTGTGTATAAAAATGATGGCAATGTAAGATTAAAAGAAAGATGGACATTTTGTGACAACATTCCTGACATAAGTAATTATATGATAGAAGACTAAATGAATTAAAATCACCTCCGCTATGAACTACGTTTTGAAAGACCATATAGGAAGCATGTATGCCACCTTTACAAATGATAGTGTTGATTATTACAGTTTTGATGCGTGGGGAAGAGAAACATAAATGATACAGATTATGATTTTTATAAATTAACGTGAGTTATATATAAGGAACTATCAAATAATCAAGCAATAATCTTCATCAGATGAATCTGAACCCTGTAAGGGTTTACAGATAGAAGGCAGACGATGGAGCGTCAGCGTAATCTCTGCTCAAGATGAGCCGAGACCAATCAAAGCGCTGCAGGCGCGACAGAGTTCTGTCGTCCTTCCAGGACTTCTATGATGGTCTGTCGTTGTTTGGCAGGCG
>JAZUST010000079.1:0-25661 GCA_045606865.1 Bacteroidales bacterium | reverse complement strand
TTTCTATGTGGTTTTTTGATAAATTAAAAAAGAAAGTTCAAGAAAAAAAGATTGATTTGTTTTATAATGCTTTTGCTGATTTGAAAAAAAACAAAGATGATGAGCCTTTGGATTTCAAAGAGCCTATGACTTTTGCAAAAGCAAGGCTTGAACAAGGCGCTAACGATTTCGGATATAGAAAAGCGTTAACAAAATATAATGACCACAAAGTAAAAGTTCAAAACCAATGGATTAACCCCTTGCAATCCGTTAATAGTGGCTTTGGAAATGCTCAAAACAGTTTCTATAATTACCAAAGCGTTAACTATTATGAATGTTATGCTTTAGCACAAGACCCTTTGTTTAATAAGATTTTTAATATCTTGAGTAAAACACCTTTTGCTAATGGTGGAAATGTCGTTGCTGATTTCAGTGATGAACAAAAAGAAATTTTTGAAAATTCTGTTAAAAAATGGGATGTTTACGGAACTTTCGTTAGAGCTTTGCGAAGCACTTATGTTTGCGGTGGGTGTTTAGTGTTAATGGATTTTGGTCAAACAAACTATGAAGAGCCGTTAAATCTTAAAAAGATGAATATGAAAAACTTCAAGGGGTTTATTCAAATTGACCCGATTAACTTGGTAGCAATAGAAGTAAATACTGTCAATCCGGCAAGAAGTGATTATATGAAGCCTAAAACATGGTATGTCGTAGGTTTAGGAAGTGTTCATGCTAGCCATTTCTTGAAGTTTGAGGATAATTTACCTGAATTGATCATGCGTCCTATGACGTTATATTTTGGCATGCCGTTAACTTTATTGATTAAACAAGATATTGCAAACAGCAATTTAGCAAGCCAAGGTCTTGCAAATATGATGAACCGTTTCAGATATTTGTATATGAAAACAGGGCAAGAAAACTTTACTTCAGATTCTGCAATTAACTTTAGAAACAGACTTGAAGCGATGAGCATGGTTCAAGACAATTTCGGAGTATATCCGATTAAAGATACAGAGGATATGTTCCAGTTGACAACATCTTTGACAGGTATGAATGACAATGCGGAGTTTTTCTATCAGGTAATTGCAAGTAAAACAGATATTACATTGTCTATTCTTTTGGGTAAAGGTGCACAAGGATTGAGCGGAACACTTGAGGGTGAAAGAAAGAACTTTTATGACCGGATGCGTTCTGAACAAGAAATGGTTAAACCTAACTTGTTAATTGCCTTGGGTATTATTTACGGTTGGGCAACTGATGGAAAATTTGTTGAATTTACAGACTATTTATTTAATCCGTTAGAGCAAAGCGATGAAAGAGAAAAAGCTGAAAATATGCGCTCATATACAGAAGTTGCAGGAAAGCTTATTGAAATGGGCGTTAAAAATGAAGATGTTTTGACATGGTTAAAACAGTTCCGTGATTTTAATCTTGAAAATGTGGAATTTGATGCAGACGCAGAAGGTCTTGAAGAATATCAAGATATGGGCGAGTATGAGGCAAAAGAAGAAGGTCAAAAACAATTCAACAGTGCTTTCGAAGATAAAGTTGCCTTTGTTATGAGAGAATTTGAAGAAGGAAAGTTGAAAGATAGTCACGGAAACACAGTGACTGATAAAGAACAAGCTTTAGCTATTGCATACAGTGAAGCACGAGAGAAAGTTAACAATGCTGATTGGGATGAACAAAAACATCCGAGAGATAAAAGAGGTCAGTTTACCTCAAAAGGTAGAGGCTATCAATCTGGTGGAGAAAGTGGGTCTATCAAAACAAATAAAAGCTTCGAAAATGTTATTGAAAGAGTAAAGGACAGCAATAAAAAGAATATAACAGCTGAATCTGTTGTAGAAACATTTATTAAAGAAAATCCTAGTATAAGTAAAAAAGATATTCAGGATGCTATTAAAAAAGCGGAGGATTACAAAGAAGAAAAATCTTTTGTTAATGATAAAGGGCAAAAACAATATATAGACACTCAAAGTGTTTTTACATACAAGGATAAAAAGGGAAATTCTTTGTACACAAATGAAAGAATAGCTTTGCATAATGATATTATGAAGAAGTTGTTTTCAAATTATCAAAATGCAAAACCGGAAAAAAATAAAACTCCGACATTTACAATTTTAGGTGGTCGAGGTGGTTCGGGAAAATCTCATTTTGGGATAGATGGAGATATTGCGCAAGTATATAATAAAAAAAATAACATTGTTTTAGATGCAGATGAAATAAAAAAAATGTTACCGGAATATAAGGGTTTTAATGCTTGGGAAGTTCATGAAGAAAGTTCAGATATTCTGAAAGAAGCATTAAGAAAAGCAAAAGATATGGGATTGAATGTCGTTCTCGATGGAACAATGTCAGGTTTTGCAAGTACAGAAAAGAAAATCAAAATGTTTGAAGATGCTGGATATAATATAGATGGGTATTATATGCACTTGCCTAGAGAGGAATCAGCAAAAAGAGGTATCTCAAGATTTATGACAGGTGGAACGGCAAAAGGACGTTATGTCCCGACTGAAATTATGCTTGACATGAAAAACAATGAAGAGAACTTCCAAAAGTTATTACCTCACTTCAGAAAATGGGCAATGTGGGAAAATATAGGAAGTGAACCTAAAGAAATACAAAAATCTTGGAAATAAAATCAAGAAAAATCAAGTAATTATAAAAATTATTATAAAAAAAGTAAAAAATATAAAAAAAGTAGTTGACAACACTTTCAAACTATGGTATAAGTAAGATGTAAAGGGAAAAAATAGTTTTGAAAGGAAAAAATCATGAATAAAGATCTTATTAAAAAATATGCCGATATTAACTGGGCAGATAACAAACACATGAATGATTATGTTGTTAAATCTACTTTTGATGTAATTGAGCTTTTTGATGGTACATTGTTTGCATTATCAAAACCGAGCATTCAAAAGAGATTTTGTTTCCATGATGAAGGTCCAGATTATGATTTATACAAAGATTTACATTCTCATGATGATAAAATGAAAAAGTATTTCTTCAATGAGAATCTGAAAGGAATAAATCAAGATATTCAGGCTCTCGAGAAAGGAAATTGCAGAGATGGTATGTGGTATGTTGGGTTATATGTTCAAGATGGTTATACAGACGGATTGTGTTACAGAACTTATGACCATGTAGCAAGTGAGCCAAATTTCAGAGCTATTAACGAGAAAG
This sequence comes from Bacteroidales bacterium, assembly GCA_045606865.1. Taxonomy (GTDB): domain Bacteria; phylum Bacteroidota; class Bacteroidia; order Bacteroidales; family F082; genus Limimorpha. Next base: position 22,496 of record JAZUST010000079.1, on the reverse strand, counting down.
ATAGACTTGAGATTTTGATTTTGTTAAGAGATTACAGAGCAAGCCTCGAGAAGAGATTGAATACATGGTGGAAAAAATACGGAGTTAAAGGTTTGCACACTTGGACATACTGGGCTGATGCATAATCAGTATTGAAAAATACAAAAAAGTTGTATATAATATGAAAATATGAAAGGATAAAAAAATGTGGTATGATAGAAAAGATATAACAAAAGAAGATGCTGACAAAGAAAATCGCCGGATGTTTGCTCTTGAGGACCGTGTTGACGATGAGTTCGATGAGGCAAGAATTGATGACGCTTATAATCGCATTGATTGGAGCTTTTTAGATAAAACAAAAAAAGATGATGGAAAATCAAAATGAATCTTGTAAGAATAAGTAATAATGCTTTAGCTGTTAAGAATGGACAAACTTGTTTCGTTGTAGTTAGAAATGCAATGAAACAATATGTCTGTTTAGAGCTTCAAAAAGTTTTTGATGCGGATTTTAAGGAATCAGACCACCCTAGGGATAAAGGCGGTAAATTTACCTCAAAGGGTGGCGGTGATGTCGGTACTTCAGAAAAAGGAAAAACTGAAGAAAAAACTTATAAAAAAACAGAATTTAATGGGGTTATGAAAAAACTTGCCGAATATAAGGATAAAGGGGCAGGTTCTTATTCTTATGAAACAGGAGAGCCTGTTAAAAAGACTGAAGGATATTTCGTGAGTTTTCATCAAAATGAACCCGATGAAAATGGAAAATTCAAATCACATTTTGGAAAATATACAGAAGAAAGTTATGACCAAGAAGCAAATGATTTTATAAATGGAAATAAACTTGAACCTGTTGTCGGAAATTATGATACCGACCCTGAATTGAGCGGGTGGACAATGGATAGAGAAAAAGCTATGGAATTGGCTAAAAAATACAATCAAGAGTCTATTTATGATGCTGAATTGGGTGAAACAATCTTAAATCCGTTTTATGATAAAACTAAAAATCCTATGAGGGGGAACAAATGAGCGATTATTTGCAAAAGTATAGAAATTATAAAAAAGAATGGTCAAAACTAGCATTTGATGGTAAAATGGATGAATATAAAAATTTAGTAAAAAAAGCTAAAGATGAATGTTATCCGAATTTCACTGAAGATGATTGGGATGATCTAATACGTTCATCTAATATGGTGCAATCAAAATTAGTTTATGATGAATTGAAAAGAAAATACTTGAAATCTAATGACTAAAAATACAGAAGAATATAAAAATTTATCAAAGCGTTTATATGATTTTATCAGTAATGATAAAAAATATAACGAGGTGTGCGATAGGTTAGATGAGCTTAAGAATAGTTTTAATCGAGAAGATTGGCTTGATATGATTAAAACAGCTGGTAGCAATCAAGCTAAAATTGCTTATGAAATGAAATTGAGAGAGAGTGAAAAGCGATGATTGGTGGCATTTTTAAGTAAGAAAAAGGAAAAATGGGTTTTACAAAGGAACAAAACATTAAAAGGTGTTTTGGTAGGTGAAAGCATATCAAAAAATGCTTTTGCTGATTATTTTTATAGAAAAGCTATTGATACAGAGTTTAGAAAATACATAGATTCGCTTATAAAGGACATGGAGAGCGTTTATGGTGTTTTAAGGGTAGAGAATAGCACAAGAAGTCAAAATCGTTCTCCAAGCGAAGTTTTAGCGGTTCTATCGAGGTATAAAAACAAAAAATTAAATGTGTTTTTCAAAAATTCAAGAAAAATCATTGAACAATGGTTGAGAAAAGCCAAAAAATCGACAGATAAAAATATAAGGGATGTTCTTTTCAAAATGGCCGGAAAAGAAATCTCAATAAGTTATGATAAAAACTTTGATGATGTGTTAAAGCTGATAATTGAAAGAAATGTACAGCTTATTAAAAATGTTTCAAGCCAAACAATAACGAACATTGAAAATATCGTATATGATGCAATGACAACCGGTGAGGGTTGGTATGGCATACAAAAATCGTTGTATTATCAAAAGGAAATTTCAGCAAAAAGAGTTAAATTGATTGCAAGAGACCAAACGGCAAAAGCGAACCAAACTTTGTCCGAGTTGACACAGCGTGAAGCTGGTGTTAAATTCTTTATGTGGAGAACTGCACAAGACGAAAGGGTAAGAGAAAGACATAGAGAATTAAATAACAAAATATACAAATGGGGTGATGAAACAGAAAGATTACCAGTAATAGAAATAAGAAAGGGTGTTAAAATTCATGGGTATCCTGCACAAGCTGTAAATTGTAGATGTCAAGCATTACCTGTTTGGATATTAAAAGGATATGATATAAAATGGAATGATGGAACGAAAAGCTATGATGTAGAAAAAGGAGGCTATATTTAATGTTTTACAGAGTTCAAAATGCTTTTATGGAAAGCGTCAGACATAAAGACGAAAATGGATATATTCATATTGATAAGTCGCCTATTTTAAGAGCAGGTATTTTGGAGTATTTAGGTTCTGAATTATTGCCTGAAGGTCATGACACGGTTGATGGTGTCAAAGTTGACCCGAATAAAATTTATAAAGTTTTTATCCCTGAAGATGAATTAAAGAAAGGTGCTGATAGTTTCAAATTATTGCCTATCACAAATGACCACACATGGCTTGGTGAAGAAGGCGAAGATGCAAAAGAGTTTCAAGAAGGTACTATCGGCGAAAATGTTTATGTCGAAGATGGGAAGTTATACGCCCCGTTAATGTTCACAGGAAGTGGCATTATTGAAGATTTAGAGGGCGGAAAAGAAGAATTATCCTCTAGTTATTATAACCGATTTGAAAAATCAAAAAATTCGGAGTATGATTTTATTGCTAGGGATATAAAGGGCAATCACCTTGCCCTAGTGGACAAAGGGCGATGTGGTTCTGCTGTCCGTGTGTTAAACTCAAATATAAAGGGAGTAGTTAAAATGGCTGTAAAAGCTAAAACGTCAAATGAGGCTATTCTGAAATTAGACGGAAAAGAAATTAATCTTGACCAATTTTTTGAAGAAGAATCTCATGAAAAAGATGGCGGTGTTGACATTCACGAAGAATCCATCGCTGAAAATGAAGATAAGCGCAAGCTTATTGATGAGTTAATGGCGATTGCCGGCAAATCAAACGATGAGTTTGAGGGTGGCGAAGATGAAAAAGTTCGTACCATTGCTGAAATCGCTGAAAAAATCGCATATAAACCTTCAGAAACATCTGAAACAGATAATGAAGATATCGAAGAAGATAAAAAAGATGAAGATGATAAATCTGAAATCGACAATGCTTGTTCTGATAATGAAGATGCTGATAAAGATGATAAAGAAGATGAAGATGACGATAAGGGGTCGAAATCAATGAATTACGATGCTCTTTGTGCAAAGATTTCTAATGCTATGAAAGCAGAAGCAAAGAAAGCTGAAGAAGCAAAAGTAAAAGCTTATAATGCTGTTTGCAGTGTTATCGGTGATTTCAATCCGTTTGGAATGTCTGACAAAGATATGTATGTCAAAGCGTTAAACCACTTGGGCGTCGAGTTAGATGGTTCTGAAAAAGTTGCTGAATTGCGTGCTATGTTAAAGGCTTGTTCAAATATCAATAAAGTTGACAATGGTTTTTCTTATGGCAAAAATTCAGTTTCTGATGAAGTTGAATATAATATTTAATTAAGGAGTGTTAAAATGTCTTTTCAATCACAAGTTTATATTGAACAGCCTTTGGGACAGCCCGGCACGATTTCCCGTGATAATCCGATTACAAAACTTCCGATGATTGTGGAAGGTTCGGATGTGGTCGCTGGTGGTTTCGCTTTTGCTGGAACAGATGCTGAATTACAAATTGTCGGTTTAGATGCTGATGCAACTGCCGTTGAGGGTTTTGTTGTTATGGAACGCTATCAAGCTCCCCTTGGTGGTATCGGTAACAACCTTAAAATTAACGAAGGCGAAGAAGTCGCTGTTGTTAAAAAAGGTTATTGTTATGCTATTTCAACAACTGCCGCTACAAAAGGTATGCATGTTCTTGTTGACCCTGCAACCGGTGCTATTTCAACTGCCAATGTTACAGCTACACCAGGAACAGGTGCTGTTACTGGCACAATCAATGTTACACAGGGAACTGTTAGTGGTGATGCTACTGTTGGTGTTGCCGCTGCTTTCGGTGATGATGTTGTTGCTGATTTGGGCTCGGTTTCAGGAATTTCTGCTGGTTTGATTGATACTGGCTGGGTAGTTGTCACAGGTGCATCTGCAAATGGTGTTTGTGAAATTGCTTGCTTATAATAGGAGTTTTTAAGATGGTAAAAATTAAAGTGAACAATGAAAAATCTATTGCACACAGCGACAATAAAGAATTGTTTGCTCGTGTTAGCAATAAAGGAATTATCGTTGCCGAAACAAAGATGTTCAACGCTGGTCCGGCAATTACAACCCCGAATATCCAAGCTCCGTTTGGTGCTTTAGCTTATATTAGACCGAAGGCTGTTGAAGTTTTGACGGCTCCCCGTGTTGCTGATAGATTGGCTGAACCGCAGAAAAACGGTAAATGGGGTGATGAAATTGTTAACATCAAAATCAAAGAATACAAAGGCGCAACTTCGCCTGATGATGGTTTAACATCTGATGTGTTCCAATCAAAAACGAACTATACAAATGAAGTTCGTGGCGTTTATTACTATGCCGCTGGTTGGATGAGCAATGATAGAGCAGAAGCAACTGTTGGTGCTTTCAATGAAAACTATCGTGCTGATCAAGCTGAATCCGCAATGCGTTCTTTGGCTATTGACCGTAACAAATTTTTCTTCAGCGGTGTTGCTATGAAAGGTCAAACAACCCCGATTTATGGTTTGTTGAATGACCCGAACCTTGGAGCATATCAAACTGTCGCTTCTGAAGGTGGAAACACTGATTGGGCTTCTAAATCGCCTGAAGCTATTGCAAATGATATTACATTAGCTTATACGAAATTAAATGAGCAATCAGCAGGTTTAGTTTCTGAAGGTGTTGAAGCTGGCCGTGGTAAATTAGTTTTGGCTGTTGCCCCGACAAGTATTACTCAATTAAAGAGAACAAATACTTATGGTAAATCTGCCGAAGCTATGTTAGCTGAAGGTTATGGCGAAAGATTAGAAATTGTGTCTGTTCCGCAGTTCACAAATGCTGATTCTAGCTCGGATGTTTTCTATCTCATTTATAAAGAAGATGGATATGAAACATTATTGAACTCTTATGTTGAAATGGCTCGTGTATATCCGTTGTTTGTTAAAGATTCGACGGTTTCACAAAAGATTTCGGCCGCAACTTCAGGTTGTGTGGTTCAATATCCGATGTTTGTCGTTAGATACAACGGCTTGTCTTAATCTTAAAGGGGGAGTGACCCTCCCCCTCATTTATGGGGAATAAAAAAATGGCAACGATTATTAAAAAAGGTACATGTGCTTCCTGCTTTAAGTTAACAAGCGGAAAGATGATCATGTTAAGACCTGATGAAATTGTGGTTTTGAAAGACGGTGAGTATGAAGAATTGATGAAAGAATATGGTTCTTTTATTACTCCGAGAATTTTGACAGATAAAAATCCGATGGGATGTTTTATTGTTTCAACAAAATCCGCAGTTGCAAAAGACCAAAATAAAGAGGTCGGCAAAGTTGTTGATGGCTCTGCACCGATTGAGGTTACAAAAGGAGTTATCAAAAAAGGTAGAAAAGCAAAACAAAAATAAAAGGATTTGATATGTCGCAAATTACTGTTGACTTAAATACATTTGTTAAATGGTTTCCTTATTTTAAGGATATAACGCAAGAACAGTTAGAAAGTTCTTATGCTGGGGCGAGTTCTTTTATATCTACATATGAGGGTGTTATTAACCTGCCTGAAAATTTGCAGGTACGAGGTGTATATCTTGCAACGGCTCATGTGATGTATTTGAGCATGAATCCTGATTTAGTAAGTCAAGGAAAAGTATCAAATGCGACAGAAGGGAGTGTTTCAGCCGGTTTTGTTCAGCCCCAGTATAAAAACTGGCTGGAGTATTGGTTGAGTTTGAGCCCGTACGGTTTAGAATTGCTAGCTATATTGGCTCAAATTCAGCCTCCATTACCAAGACGCCCTGTTAATGTTTATCCGTATTACAAGGGGTCGTTCGGTGTTCAACGTTAAGTTTGACATAAAAAAAATAACGAAATTATGTGATAGCCTTAAAGAAGAATTAAAATCTGTTAAAGGTGCAAAGGCTGGTATTATTGAAAATAAAAAATATGAAAATGGATTCGATTTGATTTCAAATGCTTTGTTGCAAGAATATGGTGCTACAATACCAGTTACAGACAAAATGAGAGCGTGGTTTAGAAGTCAAGGGTTTCCATTAAGAAAAGATAAAACAACAATTGTTATACCGCCTAGACCGTTTTTAAGAAAGGCATTAAAAAAGCAAAAAGAGTGGGTGAGGTTTGTGCAAGAATTTTTTGATGCGGACCAAAGCGGTGGCATGACATTAAAACAAATAGCAAGAAATATCGGTTTAATGATGGAAAAAGCTATTAAAGAGGCTATAACATCAAATATACCACCTGCAAAATCTCGTGTGACTGTTGAGTTAGAAGCTAAAAAGAGAAAAGGTGGCGCACAGAGTACCGGAACGCTTGTTGATACAGGTTTATTATTAGGCTCAATTCATAATGAGGTTATAAAGAACAAATGACAGGATTAAATTTACATAATATAGCTGGAAATGCTCTTGCATTTATAAACCCGTGGAAGGATATGACATTTACTAAAAAGTCAGTTACATGGGCTCAAAATAGCAGGCAACCTGTTGTTTCGGAAACATCTGTATCAGTAAAAGGAAAGTTACAACCGGCGAATTTACAGACACTGGCAGAAATTGGATATAATCTGAAAGAGTATCAATACTGGAGAGTATATTTGAATTTAGATGCCACTCAATTAGATACAATCAAACAGTTAGGTAGCGATACATTTATTTGTGATGGTTTGAAATATAGAATCACAGACAAAGAGGATTGGATTCAAAACGGTTGGAGAGAAGCTTATTGCTATGTCGATGAAGAGGTGAGCAATGACGGAGAATGATTTATATAACACATTGCAAGGATTGATGCCCGAGGGCGTGCAATTCGTTGATCCTTATTTGGATGAAGTTCCGCTTCCAAAGGGTGATTATGTGCAAATGAATATCATTGACATTGAACCGATAGCATGGAATCAAAGAAGAGTTGACACAAGCGATGAAGAAAAAGCGACATTTGCTTATGATATAGAGAGAATTTATCGTGTTCAAGTGGATTTTTACGGAGCAAATGCTTTTGATAATGCTTCGTTGTTTCATCAATCTTTAATGGTGAATATCGTTGAAGATGATGATATGGTATGCCTCAAGAAGATTGGGGATATACAAAATAGATGCTTTTTACAAGAAAATAAAAAGTATTTAAGAAGATATGGATTTGACATTGAGCTATTTATCGTAGATACTATAACCAAAGATAGTCCGTATCTTAAAAACATAGTTGTTAATCTTGCCAGAATTGGCACTAATTAAGAAGGAGTTTTTTATAATGAGTTTACCATATAGTGCGATTGTACCTATCACTGGTGTCGTTGAAAGTCCTGCCTTTGTAACAGAAAAGAAGCATATGCTTTTGGCTGTTACAAGTTCTCTTATCCCTACGGTTACACCTTATCTTGAATTTTCGGGTGCAAACGCAATTTCGGATTTCGGGGCTTATTTTGGCAAGTCAATGACAGAATATGCACAGTTGCAAAAATACTTTGGTTTTGTTTCAAAGGGTGGAAATGCGCCTGAAAAAGTTGTTGTCGCCCGTTGGTATAAAGAGGACACAGCCGCTTTCATTAAAGGTGAAAAGGTAAGTTTACCTGTTTCTACATTAAAGACTGTTACAGATGGTTCTTTAACAATTAGCCTTGATGGAACAACAGAAGAAATCACAGGTTTAGATTTTAGTTCTGCCGAAAGTTACAGTGCTATTGCAACGGTACTTCAAACAGCTTTACAGACAAGTTTTGCTGGTTCGACTGTTATTTATAGTCCTATCACAGGCGGATTTATTGTTACATCTGCAACGGCAGGTTCTACATCTTCAACAGAGGGTGTTACAGCTGGTGAAACAGGAACAGATGTTTCTGAAATGCTTGGTTTAGCAGGTGGAGTTTTAAGTCAAGGCGTAAATGCTGAAACATTTGCTCAATTTTGTGATAGAATTTATCATGCAAATACTTCAGGTTATTCTATTACAACACTTGAAGAGCTTTCAGAAAATGATATTGTGCCGGCTGTTGAATGGTTGCAAACAAATTTGAATGGTCAATCTTTCAATACAGTTATGAGATTGGTTTTCAATATCACTGATAAAACAAATGCAAAAGCATTAAGTTCTACGCTCGATGGTTTGGGGTATACCGGATATGTAATTTGTTATGACCCGAAGGAAGAGTATGTTAACGTTCTTGATTGTGCTATTTGTGCTTCGATTGATTATGAAGTCAATGGGGGTGCTATTAACTTTAATTTCCAGCCAGCTGTCGGATATACTCCGATTACTACTTTAGGAACTGTTGTTGATTATCAACAAGGCTTAACAAATTCTAGTTTGATGGCTGATTTGGATAATAACTGCATTTCTTGTGTTTACAGTGTAGGTTTTGGAAATCAAGAACAAGTTTTCTATGGTTCGGGTTTAATGGCCGGAAGTTTTGGAACGGAAAGCACACAAGTTGATGAATCGGCATTTGAAAATGCAATTCAGGTTTCTGTCATGAACGGTTTAGCTATTTTGAATAAAGTTCCGCTTCGTGGACAAGATGCGACAGATATGGTGAGTTCGCTTTTAGGGGCGCCGATTGATCAATTCATCAAAAATGGCGTGATTGCTCAAGGTGGAACATTGACAGCTTTGGAAAGAGCTTCTGTTTCACAAGTGACAGGAAGTGCAAATGCGGCTGATTCTTTGGAAATGAGCGGTTATTATTACAAAATTTATGATTTAACCGAGGCTGATATTCAAGCAAAACGAGTAAGAGTTTTGATTTGTTACTTGGCTTCAGGTTGTTTGAATAAATTGAGAATTATCAACAAAGTATATGGAGCATAAGAAAATGGCACAATTTTTTGATATTTCAACAAACAAAACGGGTTTTTCAAAATTATCGTATTCGATAACAGCTTTACCTGTTTTAGGGTACTTAAAACTTGATGGTTTTTCGAGTGATGGTATTCAATGGGATAACATTGAGCCTGCATCTGTCAGACAAGGTGCTGATGGTTTAGGTGCAATTAACCAAAAGCCTGTTTTATATTCCGGAACAATGTCATTTTTGCCGAACTCAAATTGCCGTAATGTGTTGGATATTTTATGTCAACAGGTTACTCCGAGATTTGGCAGACGTTCACAAGATTATGAGTTAATCTTGACGGAATACAATGAAACAGCTAAAACAAAAACAATTTATCGTGGTGGTGTTATTACAGAAGCTCCGGCTGGTGATTCTGCGAACCTTGATGATGGTCAATCAGATAAAACATATCGTGTGACTTTCATTGACCGTGATATTTTGCCGTTTTAATTTTTAATAAGTGGGGTGTTTTATGGAAAATATAAAAGATATTGTTATTGATGATTTAGATAACAAAGTACATTTTAGAATTAGATTATTTGACGCAGAAAAGGGGCTGGATTTTGTGGAAAGTGTCGGAAAATTAGCTAAAGATGGTAATTTTTCCATAAAAGCCGTATTAGATGATTTGTTGCCGTTGGTGTCGTTACTGGACACTAACGGTGACAAAATTGTCCGTGAAAGATTAACGAGGCAAGACTGTTATGGAATTTTCCAAAATCCGTTATCAATAATTGAGTTAGGATTTGAGGTATTTAATTTCCAAATGGTTTTTATGAAAAACTCCAAAATCTTCCGCCCATTCGCAGGTCACTTGGAAAATATGTTGAATACAGGGATTTTGGGGTCAGAAACGAAATAGGCAATATCTTAACCGATAAAGTTAGCATTGCCGATTTTAAAAAAATGGATTTAAGGGACTACTATATACAAACGGTTGTTTCTTATGTCAATTACCAAAATGAAATTGTAAGTTATAATAAATCAAGGTTGAAGAAATAATGGCAAATAATGCGGTAATTAACTTTTTGTTTAACTCTCAAGGGGCGATGAGAGAATTAAACAATTTTAAGCAGAAATTCACATCAGCAATAGATGCAATCGAAAATTCAGGCATTGGACAATTTGCAACGCTTGGAAGCGCTATTGCTGGTGCTTTTTCAATTAAAAGTTTTTTAGATTACGCAAAGGCCGTTAATGATTTTCAAACAATGTTTGAATCAACGCCAGCCCAACAAATTGGAAAATTTGTTAATTCAATGAGAATGTTGAATAGGGAAACAACATCTGAAAGTGCTTTGTCAGGATTAAAAGGTTGGGCTAATATGTGGCTTGATGTAAAACAGGGTATCGGTGATTTGCCTACTATTTTGAAAAGTATGAATATTCAATTTGAAGATGCAAATCAAAATTTAAGACCTGTAACAGAACTTTATGATGAATTTATTCAAAAAGCGAGAGATGATTATCGTATTTTGAGTGAAAAAGATAAGAAAAAATACGGAGAAGCTTTAACCGGAGAAATAGGAAAATATGGATTTGGTGAAGATCTTATCGTTGCGACTAAAAAACTTATTATGATGGATGAGGATTTGTACAGAGAACACCAAAAGACAATTGGTGGAATGTACACACCTAGTGAAGAAGATAATAAGGCGGCAGAAAAATTCGGTCAATCAATTACTTTATTAGCAAATGCTTTTGAAAAATTAGGTGGAAATTTAGCAAAAAATAAATTCATAAATACTATTATTGAAGAATTTACAAATGCTATTAAGAAATTTACTGAATTGCCAGAAGATACACAAAATAAGATATTAGTTATCGCTGGAGCTTTAATGGCTTTGGGACCGGGTCTTAAAATACTTCGTGCAATTTTACCTCTTATAAATCCATTTGGTATGTTTATTGGTTTAATAGCCGCTTTTGCATTTAATCTTGGTGGAGTTAGAGATAAAGCAGATGAAGCATTAAAATCTTGGCAAGATTATATTAATGAATTAAAAAAAGATAAGCCTTTTTTGGGAGAATTGGAACAACAATTTAAGGATATGGTTAATGCGTGGGTTCATCCTATCGAATCTTTATTAGAAGCATGGAGAGTGCTAAAAAGAGAGATTTTAGGTGCTGATAGTTTTGAAGAAAAAGGTTCGAATCTGGCTAAAGAAGATAGAGAAAGAAGTAATCGTATATTAAGCGGAAATGCTAGTAAAAGTGATTATGTAGCAGGAGCTTGGAGTCATTTTACAGACCAATTAGCAAAGCCATTTTCTTGGGCAATGCAAAAAGATGCTGACATGCAATTAAAACCTGCTCTTGCTTCAAGTAAAATGTCACAATATAATGATGTTAAAGTTGAAGTAAATATAGCTGGAAATGCAAACGAACAAGATGCACGCAATGGAACATATCAAGGTGTTTTAGATGCATTTTCGGATATAAGCGGGACAAATACAAGCGTTTTGTATGGAGCAAGATAATGATTATTGACGGACAAGATACAACGAAGATTATTTATGCTACAAGCTATATTATAACGGATGCAAATAGTAATGAGATTTTGCTTCGCTTTGATACGATTGAAGATTGTTCATACAAAGCTTCATCAACTGTTACTTCATACCCGACAGAAATGGGAATCATGGTTAATGATTACAAATATAAAAATGCTGATACATTTACAGCAAGGGGTTTGATAGCAAGGCGTGTAAATAATGATTCTGATATTGATTTAATAAAGAGCCAACTTGAATTATATCAAAGTGGAATGTATGCTATGAATATACAAACAAAATCAGGATTAAGAGAGAACTATACGCTTGAAAGTTATGAAATACCGGAAAATTTGGATAATTATTCTGTTCTTGAAGTAGATATGAACTTTAAGGAAATACCAAAGTTTTTAAGAACACAAAACAGGTCGGCAAGTGATAATGATACAGTTCAAGTCGGAATTGTGAGGACGGAAAGCAATGAGTAAGTATTCTATAAATTTATTACAAGTTCCAAATCAATCATTGAGTTGTAATTTAACTGATGATGAAAATAATACTTATGCTGTTGATATTGATTTAAGAACATTAAGCGATGGAAATATGGTCGCAAATATATCTATCGATGGAGAGATGATTATTTCAAGTGTTATGTGTTGCAATAAAATGCCGTTAATACCGTCAAACATGATAAATGGAAATATATATTTTGAGGATGAGTTCGACAACACAGACCCTGTTTATAGTGGTTTTAACGAAAAATATAAACTAATTTATGATACGGAGTTTAGACTTGGCTAGGGCTTGGGATGTACCAAAAAGATATATAAATGTGAGCTTATTTGATGGCCGTGAAGGCGGTGTTAAATCAAATAAGTTACTTTCATTTTTGACTGATGAAGCAAAAATAAGCTTTCAGACACAAGCTACCGTTGGATATAGGGCAAACGATGCGACAATTACAATAACAGGTTTGACGCGTGAAAAAATGGGGTTTCTTGCGACTTCATATACTGCTTGGGCTGGTAGAAGCATATTAAACAGAATTATATTAGACGCAGGATATGAAGGAAATCACAGTATTTTATTTGATGGTGAAGTAGTCGAAGCAATACCGAATTTAGATAATGCTGATTTTAGTATATCATTAAAATGTAGGTCTTTATATTTTGCTTTAACCGGTCAAATTATGAGTGTTAGTAAAAAGGGTGAAACGTCTGTCAAAGAAATCGCTCAAGAAATTGCTAAAAAAATGTCTGATGATAAGCAAAAAATAACACTCATATATTATCCTAAAGAAGATTATAAAATAACAGATTATGAAATGCCAGATGCTAGTCCTTATGATCAAATGAGAAATCTATCAAAACAGACAGGTTTAGATATATATGTCGAAAATGGTAGAATGTATGTAAAAGAACAAGGAACATCTGCATACGGATTAAAAACTTTAATTATTGATAGTTCAAACATAATAGGCTCTCCTATGCCTGATAATTTAGGTTGTCGGGTACAAATAAGGATGAATTGCAATTTAAGATGTGGCATGCCAGCAAAAATAACTAGCAGTAGATTTGAACAATTAAATAATAAAGATTTGTTTGTTTCTGAATATCATCATGTTGGAGAAACTAAAGGCAAAAAATGGTTTACTGAAGTTGTATTGATAAGAAATCAACTTATTGTTGGATTAAAAAGCGGTGAGTAAAATGGAAATCAAAAATAGAATACCTAATTTAAGAACTTCAGCAAAAAACGATGGATTTAATTCTTTGATGGAAATCATTGAAAATTATCTAGGTTTGTATGTTATGACTTGCCAGCCTGTTGAGGTTGTTTCTTATGAAAATGGATTTGTTTCTGTAAAACCTGTTTTAATTAGAACAAATAGCACTGGTGAACAAATAGAAATAACAGATAATAATATTATTCATAATGTGCCAATGATGAAATTATCTGCTAATGGCTGGAAAATGAATTTTAAGGCCAAAGAAGGCGACCTTGGATTATTGATTGCAAGTAAGTTTGATATTTCAAATTATAAAAAAAATCATCAATCATCTGTTGTCGGAAGTCGTAGGATGTTTAGTTCGTCTGATAGCTTTTATTTACCTTTGGATTGGAATACTGAAAATGAAGAAGGTTTTGTATTAGAAAATGGCGAAACAAGTTTGACATTGACTGAAAATAGCATTACAATTAAGGGCGATGAAGTCAATATCAATGCAACAACAGCAAATATCGTTGCAGATGAAGTTAATATCGGCGGTGAGGGCGGTTTGGGTGTTGCTAGGATAGGCGATGAAGTTGACCTTGATACAGGATTGATTAAAACAGGAAGTTCAAAAGTAAAGGCTGTATAAATGAAAACCGTATATCTTGATGAAAAAAATAATTTAGTTTTAAGAAGTGGAAGCCTTCAAATCAAAGAAGGTATTCAGGCTTTAGCTCAAGATATTAAAACAAGGGTTGGTTTATGCCGTGGCGAAAATAGGTTTGATGTTCTTGAGGGTATTGACTATGATAACGAAATGCTTGGAAAGTTTGGCGGTTTAGAATTTTACAGGCAAACAATAAGAAACAGAATAGTTGGAAATCCTGAAGTTGATGGCGTTAAATCTGTTGAATTGACGGCTAACGGGACACAATTAACGATAACTGCTGATATAAAAAGTATGTATGGAGTTTTTGAGATATGAGTTTATTTAGCGTAACAGAAACAGGTTTAATAACTGTTGATTCGACGGGTATTGAAGATGCTTTTATCACTGCGTATAAAAACGCTTTAGGTTCTGATTTGAACACTGAAGCAGGAACTTTTCAAGGTCAGATGATTTTGAATGATAGCTCAATGTTAATATATGCTCAAAATCAATGTGCTTTGATTGCAAATGCTTTTAGTGTTTTAACGGCAAAAGGAAGCGCACTAGACGTTGTTGCAAATTTTTGGGGGTATTATAGAAAACAGGGTGTTTCAACCGTTGTAAACTGTGTTTTAGGCGGAACAAACGGGACAATCATCACTAAAGGAAGTTTAGTAAGCGATGGAAATTATGAATATCAACTTTTGAGTGATGTCACAATCGGAGAATCAGGGCAAGCTATCGGACAATTTCAATGCACGACAAGTGGTCCGATTGTAGTTTTAAGTAATACTGTGACCGAAGTCGTTACTCAAATCAGCGGATGGGACACTGTAAGAAACAATCAAGCAGGTGTGACCGGTTATGATACAGAAAATGATAATCAATTCAGAGAAAGAATAACGGCTAACTGGTTTAATGTCCGTGCAAGAGGTGCTTTAGGTGCTATTTGGGATAACATGGCGCAGTTAGCAAATGTGATCAGCGTTTGTGTTAGAGAAAATCCGACAAATGCAAATATCACGATTGATGGCTTTACATTGTTACCACATTCTGTTTTTGTTTGTGTTGCTGGTGGTTCAGATAGTGATATTGCAAAATGTATGTATAATCAAAAAACAATCGGTGCAAATACAAATGGTAATACAAATGTTAGTTGGTATGACAGCACAACCGGTTTGTTGAATAATTACAAAATTCAAAGAGCAGAAACTGTAAATTTACAGGTTGAGGTTAGCTATCAAACGAGTTATTATACAACAGCCGATGTTGAAGAACAAATAAAAACTGCAATTATGGGCTGGGTCGCAGAAAATCCGTTTAGAATAGGTCAAACAATTTCAGGAAATATGCTTGCTCAAGCATTTGATGGTTTTGTATATGCTGATTTATTAAGTATTAAATTAAATGTGGTTGGTTCAGAATCGGCTTCAAGTGATTATTTGACGACAACAATTGGTCAAATTGCTGTTTTAGAAAGTGATAACATAATTTGTACCGAGGTATAATATGGCTAATGAATGCAAACAATTATCTTTAGATAATCTTCAAAGGCAATTCGGATATACAAACGTTTCTGATTTGATTTTGAAAAGGTCTGAAGTATGGGATAAGTATTTCGGAAATATATCAGAAAAATTTGAAGATGAAATCTTAAATTTAGATACATGCGTCAGTGAAGCATTAGACTATTATTGGGGGCGTTTGTATAAAATAAGCCGTGTTTTTACAAATAGACAAGGCGAAAAATTCACTTTAGATGATGATTTGTTTCGTGAAATTTTGAAAATTCGTGCTTTTGGTAGTCGTTGGAATGGAACGTTAGCTCAAATGAACGAATTTATGGCTAATGTTTTCAAAGGCGAAAGATTTGTATTTGTTACAGATAGCCAATCAATGAGCGGTGGTTTGAAATATGAGTTTTCGACTTTAACGCCGGAAGAATTATATTTATTTAGCGAAAAAGATATTTTGCCAAGACAAGCCGGAGTTGGACTTGAAATTCATGTTATTGATCCTGATACGACGTTTGGTTTCTATGGAACAGAATTGCAACCGTGGAGTCAAGGTGTTCTTTATAGCGGTGCTGTTTACAGAGATAGCGGAAGTGTTGACCCGACACAATTCACATACACTTTATATTCTACGCCGGCAAATGCAACAATAACATTTGTTATCAATGGAACTACAACAACAGGAATAGGAAGTTTAAGTTATTCAGGGTCGAGTGCTGTTAATATCGAATGGACAGTTGAAGCTGAAGGATATGTAACAAAGAGCGGAACTTATCAATTTAGTGCGACTGAAAATACATTTAGTTCTATTGTGTTAGAAAGTGAAAATCCATATGTCGATGGACAGGTTTTGTTTGAAAGCGACACAGGTGGCGATAGTGGAACATTAGAATTAAAAACAGACGGTATTTATGAAATAATTTGTGTCGGTGGCGGAAGTGGTTGTTCATTGACTTATCATAGCGGATATGGTGGAGCTTCTGTGACAGGTGGTTCAGGTGCTGGGTTTGATTTGAAATTAAGATTAACAAAGGGTACATATAGCTATTATGTCGGAAATGGAAGCGCTGGAGTTTATAACGATAATTATCCTGCGAATTTAAGTATTTCTACATCTTCACAAAATGGTGAAAATTCATATTTTGGAAATAACATTGCCTATGGTGCTGGCGGTGCTACGAGTATATATAATGGATCAGGTTTAGTTGTTGGTTCAGGTGGAGCTATGCCTAGTATTTCTGATAGTATTGTTGAAACGATATTAAATACGAACGGAAATGATGGATTGTCTGCATGGACCAATCAAGCAGGAACATTAACAGGTGGAGCTTCTGTTTTTGATGATTATGGAAAAGGCGGCGGAGCGTCATGGACATATCAGTATTATTCAAGAACGCTTGAAGATGGTACAAGTGGATATATTAAAGTTAAATTTATCTCAAAAGAATAAAGGGAGTTAAAAAATGCAAAGTTTAGATTTACCACAGATTTTAGCAAGTGCGATTGCGGAAAATGGAATTAAAAACCCTATTCCTCAAAATCCGACAGGAACATATCTTGCAAGTGTTGAAGAAGGTTATCCTGAAATAACTATTACACCTATTGCTGAAGGTGGTATTCCTCCGGCGGGTGGCGATTTGAATGGTATGTTTAATTTGTTGTCACAATTTTATTTTTTCAATCAAAATGGTGGAACATATACATTTAATTCAAGCGTGAGTTCGGCGATTGGTGGATATCCTTTGGGAGCTGTTTTGTGGTATAACAATTCAACAAATGGAACGCATATTCAAGTTGTTTCTAATGTGGAAAACAATACATTTAACTTTAATCAAAATCCTGATTTCATTGGTGGAAGTGATAAGCCTTGGAGCTATGTAGATACGAAAATAAGCAATCTTCCTGTTGGTTCTTTAATTACGAGTGATTATCCGACGGAAATGGATGGTTTGGAGCCTTTGAATAGTGTTGATTATCCGACAGGTAAATTATTAACAAATGTAAATGTGGCATATCCTGATTTTTGGAATCTTTGCGTCGAAAATAAAGAAAAAGCACAAAACGGAAATGTTCTGTATTCGAGATACAACAAGACACAAGCAGAATATGATGCAGAATTAAATGCAAAAGGTTTTTGCGGATTTTATGTCATTGATGAAGATGCAAAAACAATTCGTTTACCTTATTTAGCAGAAGCTTTCATGCAAGGTTCGAATGGTGTCGATATTGATATTGATGCTGGTTTACCAAATATAACTGGTACTTTTTGGGCTGATGAAAGAGGTGACGCCGGAAGTATGACTGGGGCTTTTAGAAAAGGAAACAGTCAACAAAATCAAGGACCTGATGGAAATTCTTATGGAAACTTAAATCAATTTAATGCTTCATGGTCTAATCCAATCTATGGTAGAAGTTCCACAGTTCAGCCCAAATCTGTAATGGTGTTTTATTATGTGGTTTGTGGAAATACAGCATCAGGATCAAGTGTTATCGGAATTGATGGAAAACAAGACAAAATGCAATTTGATTCGATGCCTGAAGCTACTCAAGGATTAGCTGGAAGAATCTTTCAATATACAGGCGCTACAAATGCAAATTATGTAAATGGATATTTTTACAGATGCGCACAAACAGGAAGTACACCATCAAGCGCTACGATTACGCAATCGGGAAGTGAAAGTATGACAGATTTGGCTGTTAATGTTGTAACTTTTCAAACACAAGTTTCATCTTCAGGCACTTATTCTTTTGTTTATAATGAGAATAATTGGTATTTAGGAAGTTTAACTGTTGATTTAGCTGATTATGGAATTTCATATAGTGGAACACCTGCAAATTTTGATGAGTTGCAAGTTGATTTTGTTTTGGGGTATAATACTTATGAATGGCAAAACGTACCGGTCATGGATTCTTATTCTAAAGAATATATTGATGATATGATTGGTGATTTAGAAACAATCTTATCACAAATATAGGAGTAAAAAAAATGGCAAATCTTAAATCAGGAAAAATAACAGGTACTGGGGATTATGTTAATATTGAAACAGAATTATCTTTGAATTTAGAAGAAGGAAAAAAATATTCGGTTCAAATTCAAGGAAATGCTGTTATATGTGAAAGCGAAAATAAACCGGAAAATGGAAGTGGGTTTTTTTGGAATAATTTTAGACCTTTTGGATATAAAAAAGAATCTGCGTATCTTTGGGTAAAAGTTAATAGCGGATATTCTGTTTTCGTTAACATTGCGGAGTAAAAAAATATGCTTATTTTTGATTGGATGCTTGGCGATGATAGCGATGAAATCTTGAAAAAGATTATTGTCAAATCGTCTATAATGCCTGTTGCTGAAGAAAAGTATAAAGGCGAAGTATATATGTACACAGGTGAAACAAATGAAACATATTCTCATGGTTACATTTATGAATGTAAAAGCGAGACTGCCTATGAAGCTCTAATTGGAATATATCCAACTAAAATTGCTTTTGATTATACAAAAGGTGATGTATTTTCTTTTTTCGAAGAAGCAACTGAAGATTATTTGCAAATCAAGAGTGGTACTTTTCAGTATGATTTAGCTGGTGACATCTGGCATATAGATGGAAAAGATGAAGATGGAAATACTTTATTTTCAAATTACAGACTTTATACTCAAGATTTAGAAGACGCCGGATTTGTTGTTATTGTCCCAATGGAAGAAATATCAGATGGGGAAGAATTGGAATATGAAATTACAAAAAGTGAAATCACGGCTTATGAATGGAATAGAATTGATGTTCAACCAAGTATCATAGCCCCTGATGGCGAAGCTGTTGTTGAAACGCCTGATGGCTCAAATGAAAATGCCGTTGTTAACGTCGAATATGTAAACAATGTAGTTGGAACTATTGAAACAGAATTAGAAACTATCTAGGAGATAATAAATGACAATCGCAAGTGAAATTCAGAGAATACAGACAAACATTGCAAATGCTTATGATGCTCTTGAAGCAAAAGGTGCAACTATGCCTGCAACAGAAAATACAGATAATTTGGTAACCACCATTGATACAATTTCAGGTGGAGGCGGAGATGTTGTAACTGCAACAAACAACACTGGAAATCAGATTTTAGCCGGTGACAAAGTTTGGATGAATGAGGGTCAAAATGCATCAATTATGCTTCCAGCTCCGGTTTCATATAGCATTGAAAATTTTGATGATTTTGAATTTTTCAATACTTTTGGTAGTCCCACAATAGATAATAGTACACATATTGCAAGCGGATTTAGTACAACAAACTATCTTAATACTCTAAAAGATTTTACTCCAGTAAGCCAATCTTGGGAAATAAAAACTAAAATAACAACTGGAAATAATGTTTCTTCGCCTCAAGCAATTTTTAGTGGTTTTAATGTATTTGATAGGGTTGTTTTAGGTGTTACTGATAGTCATTTTTGGTGTTTATTAAGTAGTGACAATTCAAACTGGGATATAATGGAATATACATCTACTCAAACAGTTTCAGCTAATACGTCATACTGGTTAAAACTATCTTTTACAGGTACATCTTATATTTTAGAATATTCAACAAATGGTACAAGTTTTACTACACTTAACACTGTTACAAGTTCTACGAATATTTATAATTCTAAAACACCATTAGGTATTGGTGTGAACAGATATTCTAATGGTGCTAATATTCCTTGGCTTGGTTCTATTGACCTTTCAGAAACATATATCAATGTTAATGACGCTCTTTTTTGGAAGCCTTATTTACCGAGTATTACAGAAAACACTCTAATGGGTTATGCCCAAGAGAATATTGCAAGTGGTTCAACAGGTGATGTATTAACTTTATTGCCCCCCCCTGAACCGAAAGTAAAAACATACATAATACAAATGCTAACTTCATTGAATGAAAACATGAAATATTTAATTTCTTCTAATGGTATAGAATATGAAGAAAAAACAATAAGTAATGCCGTTGGTGGCCCAACTAGTGGTGGAAGAACATGTTATTATTGTAATGATCACTATTATTTAAAAGGTAACAACAAATTAATGGTAACAACTACACCATATGATAGTAGTTCTTGGGCAAGATGCAATATATCTCCTAGTGTTAATGATGATGCATTAACTAATATTACATATGGCAACGGAATATATATTGCAAAGTACTTGAAATCAATCTATACTTCAGAAGATGGCATGAATTTTGTGAAAGGTGCGGATGTTTTTTCAAATAGTTCATATACCGGAAGTATTATATTTGATTCAGGCATATTTGTTGCGGCATTAGGAGATGATTCATCTTCGGGTTCCGGTGGTGGAATCTATACATCAACCGATGGTATTAATTGGACGACTAGAAAGACTTTCACAGGAAGAGTAACTATTAAAGGAAATTCTTTAATTTATGATGGAGAGAAATTCATATTAAACTGTAATAAAGGACTTTTTTATTCAACAAATGGAACAACATGGCAAACAGGTACGAAACCAACTGGAAGTGGAAATATAGCTTATTGTAATGGGGTTTATTTGATAACTTTGGGAGATTCAACTTATTATTCTAGTGATCTTTCTAATTGGACGCTAACAACAACTACTAGCTCTTACCCATTCATTAGTTCAGATGGGGAAAAATTCTTTAGAACATATTTTACCTCTGGAAATAATTTTTTGGAAATCTCTACAAATGGGCAAAATTGGGAAACATATACTTTGCCTGTGGGCTATAAAATAGAAGTAAATGGAGATATTAAAAATGATTAAAACTAAAAGGAAATTAAAAAATGTATAAGGACAACAACAAAGGAGAAAAAATGTCCGAACTCCGCTTAGCTGATAAAGAAAGACAGCCTTGCGAAGTTTGGACTCGAAGGTGTCATGGGATATCATCGCCCTGTATCCGAATACAACAAAGGCAAAAAAGTTGAATACTACGAAAGAAAGTGTTATACTGAAATTAAAGCAAAAGAACATTTAGAGGATAAAAATGAGCAAGATATTTGATGTACATAAACTGTGGGCTTATTTAATCGCAAGTATAATGAGTTTTTTTGAGCCCATTGGTGCTTTGCTTTTGTGGTTATTCATATTTGTAATGTGTGATATGATAACAGGAATGATTGCCTCAAGTTGTGAAGGAAAAATAATAACTTCAAAAAAATGGGGAAAAACCATTGCTAAATTGTTTATGTATTCAATGACAATCTCTCTTCTTCATGGGATTGATGTGGATATGCTTATAATACCTGTCGGATTGGCTAAAATTTGTTCAACTTTGATATGCGGAATTGAGCTTTATTCAATTCTTGAAAATTGCTATCGGATAACAGGAAATCGTGTTTTTAAGATTCTAACGCAATTTACTCTTAAAAAAATTGAGAAAGAAACTGGAGTTAATTTAGAACAAAAGGAAAAATAAAATGGGAATCATAAGCGGTATTCTTAGACGTTTATTAGGTGGTTTATCAGCAAAGTTTAAGATATTAGAAGAAAGAGGTTTTCAGATTGTTCTTTTGGTGTTGCTATACGCACCGGTGATATATTTTAGTCATTATCATACATATCTCGAGAGCGTAATGCCTAAATGGTTATTTACTTTAATTGTCACAGCTTTAGTTATTATTTGCGAGCTTAAGGGCCATTTTCCTGGTTTTCTTTGTGGAACGGAAGACCCTAATTACATTGATGAACAATTAGCAAAAGGTCGAAAAATACCTTATAGAAAAATCGTCACTTGGTGGGGTAAAATCAGAGGTTATCAAGAGTTCGACCGTGAGTTTTGTTTTTGGCAGTTGTGTCTATGCAAAACCGTTTGGACTTTACCTGTTGTTTGTTTTGTAGGTAGTCAATTTTGGTTTGCTGGATTATGCACAGCATTTGCATATAATGCTATGTTTTGGGTTGATATGAAACCGTTTAAGAAAATTCTTGTATCACCTACGAATTGGGGTGAGTTTTGGCAAGGTTGTCTGTATATGTACGCATTATGGGG
>JAZUST010000078.1:0-6005 GCA_045606865.1 Bacteroidales bacterium | reverse complement strand
GGATTACACCTACGCTCTTGATACTCTCGATAAATATGATTATCAGAAGTTAATAATTGATAAAACGACAAGTGAAAACAAATTCATCGTTACATACGACAATGCTATCATAATGATTCATAAACTTAAAGAGAATTTCGGTGGTAGTTGGCTGTTCGGAAAGGAAAAAGACAATTCGTTTAAAGGTTCTATCGGACAGATTTATCAGACATTCGACGGTAAAGATCTTTATCCTTCCGTTGAAGAAAAAGCTGCTATGTTACTTTATCTTGTAACTAAAAATCATTCTTTCAGTGATGGAAATAAACGTATTGCAGCTACATTGTTTCTTTGGTTTATGCAGAATAACGGTATCTTATATAATAACGATGGTTCTAAAAGAATCAGTAATGGTACATTAGTGGCTCTCACTCTGATGATTGCGGAAAGTCGCCCGGAAGAAAAAGACGTGATGGTAAAGGTCGTCGTTAATTTAATCAATAAGGATAACTATTGATATATAAAGACGTGTCAATCACATATTGTCAATAACGTAATTGGCACGTCTCTATATGAAAATTCGTAATATATTTTAAGACTGTAATTTTCATTTACATAAAATTATGGATGGTGCATTTGTTCACTAAAGGATACAAAAATTATCGTTATATTATTCATTTTAAACAAATTATTTTATATCATACTTACGTTAATTTATTCTTTTTCAAAACGTGATGCGTATTCTTTTATTTCTATTTCAAATTTCTCATTGTTATTAAAACTATATCCTTTAGGGTATTTAAAAGGTGATTTAATGATTTCAATTTTGGGGTGTGACTTGACATCACGAACTATGAAAATTTCATAATCATCTTTCAATTCTTCTCCCTTCTTAACTTCATTAGGTGATATTAAAATCACATTGCCACCACTGATACTTGTTTTTACTTCAACGTATTTTTTCCTTTTACCATCATTATATTCAATGTCATACCCAAGTCCATCTGAACCAAATGGATTTTCACCACATTCTGTAGCATAAGCAGATACCCATTTAACATCAGAATATTTAGCATTATTTTTAAGATAATCATACACAATTTTTTCACCAATACACCCAAATTCTTTTTCAGTTCTTCTAATGTTTCCTATATTCCGTGTTGAATAACTTTTTCTGTTATTCCCTGAATTACCGTTTGATGGATTAGTATGAGGATTGTGAATTGAAACATAATCTATATCACTATCCTTTAAACATACACCACTTTCAGATATCTGTTTAATGATATCCATGATATTTTTATATGAATAAGATTTCCCTGCAACTGTTAATGGTATAGTCGTTACAGTTGTTTCAGGATTACTTGGTTTTAATTTTTGTATTATTTCTTCTAATAGTTTTTGAGTGCCTTGTTCAAAAAACAATAGACTGCTTCTTTCATTGGATTCATTTATATATTCTACAACTGCATTGTCTCCAATTTTATTTTTAGATGCTTCATCTATTACTAATTGTAAATTATTGTTATACAATCCTTCAAAATCTATTATTTCTGTATCATTATCTAAATTGATGTCAAATTCTCTTTTTATTGTGTTATTAAAATCAGTTACAATATCATAATTAACATTTGATGGAATAGTAACAGAAGAAATTAGGTTTTTATATTTATCTGTAAGTTTTCTGAATTTATACTGTGCATCAGGTTGTGAACATAATTTACTATATATGGCAGATTTTACTATAGAATCATTCTTTTCAATTATTTCTCCAAATTCATTCTTATATAATTTGTTAATTGATATATTGGGATAAGCATATTTATTAAATTGTTCAAGGGATACATTTGATGATTTAAGTAATTCAACAATACATTTAACAGCACTTATATCAGAATCAAAGATACTGTCATCATCAATTATATATTTATCAACACTATCTATTAAATCAGAATATTCAGGGAACAGCCTATGTAATTCGTCAATTAGTTCTTTATCCTCATAGGTTGTATTGTTTAACGCTTTATCAGGAAAACAATTAACAAAAGAACGCCAAAAGTTCAATTTATAATTTGAAACAATTCCTAATAATTCCTTTGTCTTTTCTAATTCAATCAACTGTGGGTCATTAAAATGCGCTCTGATAATGTCATTTCTTCCTGAAATGTTTTGTCCAAATAATTCTCGTATATCGCTCATCGTTTCAATATTAAACATTGCCGAAAATGCTTCTGCTATTGCATTCCCTAATTTAACATCGTGGCGAATAATATCGTAAGAGTATATGTTTTCAGGAATTCTGATATATGTACATTTACTGTTCTTATCTGTAAAAAAGTCAAAATCATCCAAATCTGCATTGAATAATTCATCATCTTTCTTGAATGTATATGACAAATTATTTACCAACTTGAATTTTGAGTTTTTAACTTGTGATTTGTCGTTTCCGTCTTGGTCTTTATCTTTTCTAAAGATATAAACGTATGGTTTGAATGATTCTATTTCACGTTCAAATTCTTTGTTTAGCACATGTAATGATGGACTTCCATTTATATGGAAATCGTCAAACTTTATTTTTTCAATGCAAAATATATCTTTGATTCTTTGAGCATTTAATTTTGGTGGTATAGTAATAGTGTTAAATTGACTTGTCACACAATCACCATACTGCTTGTTATTGACATAGTATACATTTATATGACTAAGATAATATTCTTCTTTACCTTTTTTGCAAAATACTTTTCCTCGTATAGTGTATTCCAAATAATTACGTCCTGATTTATTTATCCTTTTAGAATCATAATTTTCTGTTAATTGTTTATATATTTTTTTTGCTTTTTCTCCATTAGTATCCTTTTCAGGAAGGATATTAAGTATTGAATATATAATCTCAGAATCAAAATCTGATATTTTAGAGTTCACACCAACCAATTCATACGCTGTGTTTAATCTATTCCCTTTTTCAAGGTATTCTTTGAAAATCTTACTTTTAGTATCAACACTTGGTTTTTCTATATATGGACTAAATTCATCATTTATAGTTTCAGACATTGTACATGTAACAGGTTTAACTTTTCTTCCTGTTCTGCATGTGAGCCATGACGATTGTGAAAATTTCCATTTGATAAAACTCAATAGATGTATATAATAAATTTTTCGTAGATACTTTATATTTGACTTATCTATTTTTATATAGCTTTCCGATGGTTCTATGTTTTTTTCTAATAAATTTCTTAAATTGGCATCTTCTAAAACCCAACTTAAAATTGTTTCACTTTTATTATTGTAAAGTATATTTTCAAAATGTTGAATATCTGATATTTCTATGCTATCAACCCAAAATACTCTTTTCTTATAATTGTCATAATTGCAAAAATCAATTCCGACATTTGAGCAATCAATACTTTTAAATAGATAATCAAAATAATCAATATAATCTTTATAACCTATATCATATCTTTTAATGGATACAGAAATTATTCTTGGATATTTTGCTACTTTTAACCAATCAAAATATTCAATGATGATAGTATCATCTATTCCTTCAAATTCAAACAAATCTTTCTTAGCAAGTAGTAATGACTTATCGTAATCAAAAATAATATTGTTTAGATTACAATCATATTCCTCACCATAATACAATTCACTTGTATATCTGAAAGTTTGTTCAGTATCTTTAGTTAATGCGTATGGATAATGGGTTAAGACAATATTTTTATTTTGTTTGAAAAGAGAATATAAAGCTTTATGAAGCAGCATTATGTAATCTTTTGCATTATTAGTATTGTCGGATATCTTGTTATTGTATATTTTTATTAAATCATTTGCAATTGTTTCATAAGAAAATGTTTCTATTCCTAAAATTTTATATAAAAGTAATATGCTATTTGTATTGTAATTTTCTTTCTCTTTTATTTTTGATAAAATATCCTGATGTACGAAATTGTATTCTAATTCATCGGGAATATCTATTTGAATATTGTTCTCTTTTGCAATCTTCTTGTTATTTTGAGGTATCTGTTTTCCATATTCATCATACAATAATGTTGGAAATGATTTATTAGGATATTTTTTTGCATATTCGTCTTGTAGGGAGGAGTAACAGCAAATATTATTGTAGTTACATTCTCTTTGAAGTAAAAGCAACAAGTTACAGTAATCATCAATACAGATATTGTTTAATCTGTTGTGAATTATATCAACTAAGTAATCAATATTGTATTTGTCAAATTTATTTAAATATGTGCCAATGATAATAGGATTATCACATTCCAATAATAAATTCTTTACATCATCACCTTTTAAAATAGAAGACCTAAAATCTTTATAATATATAGGTTGGTTTTCAGAACTAATATAATAACCATTTACTGTTGGAAATAATTTACTCTTTAAAACTTTTTCTTTTAACGTTTTAGAGAAATCCAAATGCGCAGATATATCGCTTGAAATTTTTTCAAAATCTATACTTAACAATTTTAATGCAGTATATCCTTTCGTTTTTTTCGCTATTATTTCTGCGACTTCAAGCATTAAGTCAATAAGGTGATGAAATAGTTCGGCATTATAATCTTTCAGGTCTAATTGGTTTCTATTTAACTTTAAGTCAAATGAACCATTTACAAGAATTGGAAATGGAAACTTAACATTGGTTTTGAAATAACTATATAATACAGTTTCGTCATTAGTGAGATTGTCGTTCCATGCCACAATGAGTTCGTATTCTTTTTCTTTGATAGTCCCCTTTTTCTTTCTGATATTCCAATGCCATTCATTTGTTTTAATATTATCAATGTATTCTGTGATGACAACTTTGTCTCCTTCAGTTGTTTTTTTTATGACTTTGGTATTGGTTGATACTATTTCAATTTCTTCAATGAATTTTGTAAATAATAATGTATATGGTGTTATTCTCTCAAATTGTTTGCAAACATCCTCAATAACTTTTTCATCATTAAGAGTTAATGTAATGGTTGTATCATAATCATTATTTGTTATCTTTGATTCATGAAGATATGGTATCCTGAAAATTGAAACAGGGAATTCATCATTGTATTTTTGTTTTTCTTGATAAAATTTTTCACTCACTTTAGGACATCTATCAAGAATATTTTTAACAAAAGATTTAGCATACGTTTTTGAAAAAGATACTTTTTCACCACCGCTTTCAATAGTTAAATCATTAGACCAATTCAAGTATGACCTGAAACCAAGTCCTTTTTCACCTGTGGAACTGTTTTCTCCACGTTTAGGACTATTCCCTATATAAGTAATAGAATCAAAACTTTTAGAAGTAAAAGGAATACCATTGTTTGATATTCTGAGTTCATTGTTTTTGAGTGTAAATAATACTTTTTTGTATATAGCAGTTCGGGAAGCGTCATCTGCATTTTGTAGCATTTCAAATATTTGGCGCCCATTATAATCTGTAGCAACAGATGTCTCTATGTCATAATCAGACAAAATTTCTTTGAAACCTTCTGTTTCGTTTGAATATTTATTTTCAACGTGCTCTAATATTCTTTTAAAATATTCTTTTAACTTGCTCATGATAAACTGCCGTAATAACTTGTATTATTTAATGCTGATATTGTTTAGCAATACAAAAATAAGATTTTCTTTTCAAGAATTAAAATTAGGAGAGTATTTTATAATTGAGTTTAAAATTTTGTTTTTAAAGTTACAATTATTTACATGTAACCAAATGAGATATACATGTCATGATGGAGTCAAAATTATACTGTTGGCTTATCATTACTCCCCCCACAAAAAACAAACAAGGACGCGATTAAAAAAACACGTCCCTGTTGATGTTAATTGGTGGACACATTCAATGTGTCCGTACATTATTAATTTCTTAATCCACCATCGACTTCAAATTCGGGGAGATGATCAAGGTTGCTTCTGTTGCTGCTTGTACGTCTTCGACGGTGAACTCTGGGTGTATCTCCGTGAGTACGATGCCTTCTGGTGTTATCTCCATCACGCCCATCTCGGTGATGATCATATTGACTTGTCCCGATGCG
>JAZUST010000077.1:0-26328 GCA_045606865.1 Bacteroidales bacterium | reverse complement strand
CATATGAGGAGTCCAACAGGATGATGGCAGAAGAGCCAGAGAAGTTCAAAGAGTGTGTGCAGGAGTCTCTCCGCAGGCATGCTGCGGCTGTGAACAGACTGGCTGACAAGGGTATGTACTTCTTCGACTACGGCAATGCCTTCCTTCTCGAGGCCTCGCGCGCAGGCGCAGACGTCATGCGCAGAGACGGACGCTTCCGTTATCCATCATACGTACAAGACATCATGGGACCAATGTATTTCGACTACGGATTCGGTCCATTCCGTTGGGTATGTACTTCAGGTAAGGAAGAAGACCTCGCTGTCACTGACGAAATTGCATGTAACGTCCTTGAAGAAATCGCTAAGAACTCACCTGTCGAGATTCAACAACAAATGCGCGACAACATACAATGGATCAAAGGCGCACGCGCTAATAAATTGGTCGTTGGTTCACAAGCTCGTATCTTATACGCCGACTGCGAAGGTCGTACAAAGATCGCTGCCGAGTTCAACAAGGCTATCGCCGACGGTCGTCTCTCAGCACCGGTAGTATTAGGTAGAGACCACCACGACGTTTCAGGCACCGACTCACCATTCCGTGAGACATCAAATATTTACGACGGTTCTTCATTCACAGCAGATATGGCAATACATAATGTAATCGGTGACGGTTTCAGAGGCGCTACATGGGTAAGTATCCACAACGGCGGCGGTGTCGGTTGGGGCGAAGTAATCAACGGAGGTTTCGGTATGGTACTCGATGGCAGCGACGACGCTGACAGAAGATTACACTGCATGTTACACTGGGATGTCAACAACGGTATCGCTCGTAGAAGCTGGGCAAGAAACGAACCTGCCATGTTCGCAATAAAACGCGCCATGGAAGTCGAGCCAAGACTTAAGGTTACAATGCCTAACTTCGCAGATGACGCTCTTATCAATGACATTATAAAATAAGATTTTGTTTAAGGTTTAAGGCTTAATGTTTAAGGAAATGTCAAAATACTTTAAACTTTAAACCTTAAACTTTAAACCACAAAAAATAGCACGATATTTGTGTTTTTTTTCAAGACATAAAACAAAGATTAATAAACAGATAAATTAAATAATTATTAACTTAAAAATTAGAAAAAAGATGAGAAAATTTTTACTTTCATTAGTACTTGTAGCATTAGCAGGTTTCGCTTCTGCACAAATCACATTTGAACGTATCGTTGACCATGAAAATGTAGGTGAAGTAGCACCAGGTAGATACGAAGTTATCGGTAATGTTGACGATATGCAAGAACTTAAATTCGCTATGAACGTTATTAATAATGGTACAGATGCAGTTAGCATGACATGCGAAAGAACAATTGTTTCTATAACAGACGGAGCAGGCAACAACTTCTGTTTCGGCAACTGCTTCCCAGATGATGCTTCATTTACAGAAGTTACAATCGATCCTATATCAGGCATTGACCCTAACATGCCTTATTATCCATACGAATTCAGCGCACACTTCAAACCATACGATGCCATGACATGGGAAATGTTGCCAGAAGGTGCAGAACTCACAGTTCAATACACATTCACTGAAAGAGGCGGCGAACCAATGACATTCGAATTCTATTTCAGATACGAAACAAATTCGGTGGAAGAAAACTTAAGCAATATGTTCAGCAACGCTTATCCTAACCCAGCAAGCAATTTCGTAAACTTTGACTGTGAAATGCAAAACGCTACAATCGCTATCTACAACATGATGGGTCAAGAAGTAATTAGACAAGATGTCAACGACTCACACGTAAGCATCAACATCAGCGACTTAACAGACGGCATTTACTTCTACAGCGTAATCGTAAACGGCGAAGCTGTTAAAACAAGCAAATTAGTTGTTAGAAAATAATGGAAAATAATGGCTAAAGGCTAATGGCCAATGGCAAAAGTTAAAGGCGACGGGAATATAAGTTCTCGTCGTCTTTTTTATTTCATAAAAGTACAGCAAAACTTTTCTGGTTTTTAGATTCAAGAATTTTCGGGTTCAAAGAAAGTCTCCGCTTCATATATCGCGCTCTGATAACTATCAGAACTATGTATCACATTGCGCATCGCATCAATACCATAACGCTTGCGATACATCATCTTAAAATCTTTGATAACTTCCATAGTCGACTCATTGTCCGCAAAAGGAGACAACAAAACCATCCCAATACAAGGTCCGCTCGTCATATATTCTATAAGTTCATCGAAAAAGGGTTTGCCTTTGTGACATCCGTATATCATCTCCGCTTCATCTTTTGTTAAAGTCTTTTTTTCAGACACAACAATAGCAAAGTTACGGCGATATAAGTCTCTGACAATTTCATCGGTGTATTCAAGAAACTCAGGTTTGATGATGATAAAAGCATCATAATCGGGAAGCATAGTAGCATTATATCCGTAACCTTCATCTTTATTTTTTAATGTCGATTTCATAAACTGGTTTTATCATATAAACAAAAAAAGAATAAGAATGTTTTTGATAAAAAGAAGAGAATTATTATCTTTGCAAATCACACCTAAAGACATAGGTCTGTGTATCTCTACAAGAAATCAACTTTATGAATATATATCAACTATTTGTACGGACATTCGGTAATAAAAATACAGAACTTATTCAGAATGGCGATAAGTCACAAAACGGATGTGGCACTTTCGCAAGCATTAACAACAATGCGTTAAACTCTCTCAAAGAATTAGGCATCACACATATCTGGCTTACAGGCGTAATAAGACATTCCAGTCTGACTGCATATCCTGAACTGGGAATAAAGTCAACAAATCAACTCATTACCAAAGGCAAAGCCGGATCACCTTATTCTATAATGGATTATTACGACATAGACCCCGACCTAGTCATTAATCCACAAAATAGGATGACAGAATTTGAAGATGCAATTAAACGTATTCACGAAAAAGGAA
Organism: Bacteroidales bacterium; assembly: GCA_045606865.1. Classification (GTDB taxonomy): domain Bacteria; phylum Bacteroidota; class Bacteroidia; order Bacteroidales; family F082; genus Limimorpha. Next base: position 23,404 of record JAZUST010000077.1, on the reverse strand, counting down.
TGAAAGTGATAATAGACTTCATTCCAAATCATCTTGCCAGAGAATATAAGTCACTCAACAAACCACTTGACGTTGAAGAATTTGGCATCTATGACGACAAAGACGTGAACTTCGCCAGCGACAATAACTTCTATTACTGTCCCAATCAAGAATTCGTTGTACCGGAACAACATATATCAGTTGTCGACCATCAGTCACCAGCTGTCAACTATGAAGAATTTCCTGCAAAAGCATCAGGCAACAACGTCTTCTCTCCTACTCCATCAGTAAACGATTGGTATGACACCATAAAATTAAATTACGGCATCGACTATCTAAATGGCAACACCAAACATTTCGACACCATTCCGAACACTTGGTACAAGATGTTGAACATTATGCAATATTGGTGTGAAAAAGGTATCGATGGTTTCCGTGTTGATATGGCAGAAATGGTACCTGTTGAATTTTGGAGATGGTCGATCAATGAGTTACGCGACATTCACGATGTCATTATGATTGCCGAGATTTATCAACCACATCTTTACAGAGATTATATAGAAGCAGGCTTCGACTACCTTTACGACAAAGTTGGTCTCTACAATACATTAGAGAATATTTATCGTCACGGGCAACGCGCCGACAGCATCACCAACGTTTGGAACAGTCTTCAAGGTATGGGCGATGTCATGTTACGTTTCATGGAAAATCACGATGAAGTTCGTCTAGCCTCAAAGCATTTCATCGGCGATGCTTTCAAAGCGCTACCGGCAGTGACAATGGCGGCACTGATGAACCGCGGACCTTTTATGATTTACAACGGACAAGAGAGCGGCGAAGATTCTGACGGCGCAGTCGGATTCAGCGGTGACGACGGACGCACTTCCATCTTCGACTATACTACGATGCCCAAACATCAGAACTGGATGTCGGGAGGTAAATTCGATGGAAGCGAATTAACAGAAGAACAAAAGAAATTACACGACTTCTATACCAAACTACTAAACTTCCGACTTCGTAGCAATGCTATTAACAAAGGTGCGTTCTACGACCTTATGTGGGTCAACCCGTGGTATTCTAACTTCGACCCTCAATACGTCTATGCTTTCTTACGTTATCATGAAGAAGAAAGATTACTCGTAGTAATCAATTTCAACCAGAATGAAAGCCGTTATTGCGAAGTCAAGATTGCAGAAGACGCTTTAGATTATATGAACATGAAGCTGTCAACAGACAACAGACAACAGACAACAGACGATAGCTCTCAGCAGAAAATTGCAATGGATATTCTTACGGGAGAAAAAATAGAATATGATTTAGAAGAGGTAAGTACTCGCGGCATCGCATTAAATCTTGAACCTTGTGGAATTAAAATCTTAAAGTTATGATGAAGTTAGTAGAAAAAGACTCCTGGTTACAACCTGTCGAAAATGAAATACAGGCACGCTATGACAGATATGAGGACACCATAAAATATATCAACACTCACTTCGGCAGTCTGAAGTCATTCGCTACGGCGCATGAATTCTTTGGTTTCACATACGACAAGATTCGTCGCGGATGGTGGTACAGAGAATGGGCACCCGCAGCACATTATCTCGCATTATTCGGCGACTTCAACAATTGGGACAGATACGCCAACCCGCTCGAAAGAGAAAACGACGGAATATGGTCAATATTCCTTCCCGACTCTCAATATAAAAACAAACTCACACAAGGAAGCCTCTTAAAAGTGTTGGTGCAATCCAGCATCGGCGAACAAGAACGCATACCTATATATATTAATAGAGTAGTTCAGAACGAAGACAACAAAGATTTCGCCGGTGTATTTTGGACATCCCGTAGAGACGTCACCCCTGTGGCGTCTAATAATAACACCCCTGTGGCGCATTCCCCTTTGTTCATCTACGAATCCCATATCGGAATGGCGCAGGAGACAGAGACTGTCGGTACGTATAAAGAATTTAAGGAAAATATCTTGCCTAGAATAAAGGATTTAGGATATAATGCGATACAGCTAATGGCGATAGCCGAGCATCCTTATTACGGTTCATTCGGTTATCACGTCTCCAACTTCTTTGCGGCAAGTTCGCGTTTCGGAACTCCGGAAGATTTGAAAGAACTTATTGACGCTGCTCACGAGATGGGTATCAAGGTGATTATGGACTTGGTACATTCTCATACCGTGAAAAACACATACGAAGGAATGTATCTTTTTGACGGTAGCGAAAATCAATATCTGATCGGAGGCAAGGAAGGACATCATCCTCAGTGGGATTCCAAGTTATTCGATTACGGCAAGATTGAAACATTACGATTCTTGCTTTCTAACGTAAGATATTGGTTGGAAGAATATAATTTCGACGGATTCCGTTTTGATGGTGTCACATCGATGTTATATAAAAACCATGGCATAGGAACCGAATTCTCAGAGCAGTCAGATTATTTCGGCGACAACGTCAACAATGAAGCCGTCACTTATCTACAATTAGCAAACACATTGATACATCAACTCAACAAAGATTATATCACCATTGCAGAAGACGTGAGCGGCATGCCGGGGATATGCGCACCTATTGAAGACGGCGGCATTGGTTTCGATTATCGTCTCGGCATGGGACTTCCCGACTTCTGGATCAAGATTCTCAAAGACCAATTTGAAGAAGACTGGAATATGCACGAGTTCTTCTTCACGATGACAAACCGACTCTATGACGTGAAGACGATAGCATACGCCGAATCGCACGATCAGGCATTGGTAGGCGACAAGACAATTGCATTCCGTCTGATGGATAAAGAGATGTACGACTCCATGTCGAAGTTCACGCCAAACATCATCGTTGACAGAGGCATAGCTTTACATAAGATGATACGATTCTTCACAATATGCTTAGGCGGCAACGCATGGCTCAACTTTATGGGCAACGAATTCGGACACCCGGAATGGATTGACTTCCCTCGCCTGGAAAACGAGTGGAGTCATAAACACGCCCGCCGCCAGTGGTCACTAGTCGATAATACTACCTTGAAATATCATTACCTCAATGATTTCGACAAAGCGATGCTAGAGTTCGTTAAGGAAAACAACATCATGAACTCCGAACCTGCCTGGATGCTCAACGCTGACGAGGAAAATAAGACGATAGTCTTTGAGAGAAACAACCTCATCTTCGTCTTCAACTGGGGAACCAAGTCGACACCAGACTACGAGATTAATGTAAAAAATACAGGAGACTATAGAATTATTTTCAGCAGCGATGATAAAGATTTCGGTGGATTTGACAATATCGATAAGAACGTCATATTCCCATCAGAGAAAAGAGACGAACAAGTTTTCATGAAGATTTATAACGTAAGCAGAACAGCAGTAGTGTATAAACAAATTGAAAATTGAAAACTGACAATTAACGTAGAGACGTCACCCCTGTGGCGTCTTTGAAATTGAAAATTACAGTAGAGACGTCACCCCTGTGGTGTCTTTGAAATTGAAAATTACAGTAGAGACGTCACCCCTGTGGCGTCTTTGAAATTGAAAATTACAGTAGAGACGTCACCCATGTGGCGTCTTTGAAATTGAAATATAATGGCGGCATTTTTTGTATAAAAAAAATTTTATAAAAAGTTCCGTAACGACATTTTTTTCCTTATCTTTGTAACAAATTCTGAAGAATACTATTGAAATGGCAGACTTGAGTGTAACACTTTCGGAGATAGAGTTAAAACTAAGAAAGCTCATATCACTTAAGAAACATCTGGAAGAAGAAAATAGTAGGTTAATTCAAAGTAATGAGGATCTTCAAGCCAAGCTTGAGATGCTTGAGACGGAGAATTCAGAGTTGAAGGATAAAATAAATAAATTAGTTATTGTTAACGTACTCGATAACGAAAAAGAGGTAGGAGAAAGTAGACTGCTGATAAAAGCACTTGTTAAAGAAATCGATAGGTGTGTTGCAATGTTGAATGCTGAACAGTAATATAAAAACCGACGACGATGAGCGAAGATGAAATAAGGATTAATGTAATCATAGCAGAGCGCAGTTATCGTATGGTTGTAAAAAAAACTGATGAAGAAAAAGTTATGCAGGCTGCAGAGATGATTAATGAAAGTATTAAATCGCACAAACAAGCGTATGACTATAGAGATTATCAAGACTTATTGTCGATGGTTTGTTTGCAGTTAGCGACACTTAATGTGAAATATGAGTCGGATGCAGCATATAAAGATCAATATTTGGAACAAAAACTCGATGAATTAGGTGCCTTATTAAGTGAAAACATAGATGCTAAATAACGTTCTTTGAAGATATATCTGTCTGTTCGTTGCATGATGTAAACCTAACAATTCAATAACAATAATTCCGGTTGACTCATGGATATAAAAACAGGCCTCAACCTGCAAAGGTGCTTTAACGCCAGTGGACGTTTGCGTATCGTGGCAGCCATAAACGTGCTTTTAGGGGTTTACTATTATCCCATTGAGCAGACAGATTTTTTCCCTCCTTTCCGTATCGGGTCTAATTGATTAAACAAATGATTTTACTAACATTAAGTCACACAGCAGCGTACCTTCTCCTCGGAGTAACAGCTCTCATAATAGGCGCAGGTATAGGTATCTTGCTGTCATCAACAGTGATGCGTAATACGCTCACAAAGAAAAGTATTCTATTATTGGAAGAAGCAAAAGAAAAAGCAGAAGTAATTAAAAAAGACAAAATCCTTCAGGCTAAAGAAAAATTCTTGCAACTCAAAGCCGAACACGAGAAGGAAACAAACGAACGTAAACGCGAAATCCAAAAAATGGAGTCGCGCATTCAACAACAGCAGCAACAAGCAAACCAACGCGACGAAGAGATTCGCAAAAGAGCCAACGAACTCAAAAGCCAACAACAAAGCATCTCAGCACAACAAGAAAACATCCACAAACGTCAGGCTGAGTTAGACAAGATTCAAGACGAACAAAAGAAAATGTTAGAGACAATATCAGGTCTCAGCGCATCAGAAGCTAAAGAACAACTCAAAGAGATGATGAAAGACGAAGCAGTGGCAGAAGCAATGATTATCTCTCGCGACATCGTTGAAGAAGCAAAGATGTCAGCAAACCAAGAAGCAAAGAAAATCATCCTCGAAACAATCCAACGCACAGCAGCCGAACACGCCATCGAAAACACAGTATCTGTATTCAATATAGAAAATGATGAGATAAAAGGTCGTATCATCGGTCGTGAAGGCAGAAACATACGCGCCCTCGAATCTCTTACCGGTGTTGAAATCATCATCGATGATAGTCCGGATGCCATCCTACTCTCCGGCTTCGACCCAATACGCCGTGAAGTGGCTCGTCTCTCATTACAAAAACTTGTCACCGACGGACGTATCCACCCTGCACGTATCGAAGAGGTGGTGAAAAAAGTTGAGAAACAAGTAGAACAAGAAATAATAGAAACAGGTAAACGTACGGTCATCGACCTCGGTATCCACAACCTCAGCCCTGAACTCATCAGAATGATAGGTCGTATGAAATACCGTTCATCATACGGACAAAACTTGTTGCAACACTCCATCGAAGTAGCAAAACTCTGTTCTTCAATGGCAGCTGAACTCGGATTAAATCCTAAGACTGCTAAACGCGCCGGTCTCCTCCACGACATAGGTAAGGTAGCAGAAAACGAAGAAGAATTGCCACACGCAATACTTGGTATGAAGACCGCCGAAAAATATAAAGAAAAACCAGACGTATGTAATGCTATCGGTGCTCACCACGACGAAATAGAGATGGAGACTCTCATCGCTCCTATCGTACAAGTATGTGACGCCATCTCTGGTGCACGTCCAGGCGCTCGCCGAGAAGTTGTCGAAGCTTACATCCAACGCCTCAACAAACTCGAAGAAATGGCAATGGCATTCCCTGGCGTCGTCAAGACTTACGCCATCCAAGCAGGCCGCGAGTTACGCGTCATAGTGGCAGCCGATAAAGTAAGCGACACCGATGCCGACCGCATCTCATTCGACCTCTCTAAACAAATTCAGACTGAAATGACTTACCCTGGTCAAATCAAAATTACTGTCATCAGAGAGACAAGAGCAGTCAGCTTCGCTAAATAACAACTAAAAGCAAAAGTCTAAAAACTATAGTTAATAGAGAGACGTCACTTCATAATTGAACTGACGTCTCTTTTTAATTGAATTGACGTCTCTTTTTATCTAAAAAATCTTTGGACTTTCGCCGTTAGTCTTTCGTCTTTTATTATCTTTGTAAAAAATATAACTCCATGAAAATACTAGTCACTTATGCTTTCGATGAGGAGGTCTTACCTTTTGAGATAAAAAATAATCAACTCACGTTTTTAAAAACAGGAATGGGAAAAGTACTCTCGACTTTTAATCTAACAAAAGCAATCTGTAATGACAAGTACGATCTTGTACTCAATGTTGGGACAGCAGGAACTCTCAATCATAATGTGGGAGACATCTTTGTCTGTCGTCGATTCATTGACAGAGATATGGAAAAAATCACACTCCCTAAAGTATGTTCCGACATCTCTTTTCCTGATAAAGTCGGAATAGAACTTATCGATAATTACAATAAAACAGGGGTCTGCAACACAGGCGACAGTTTCGTCACTGAAGTAGGACATTTCAATGGCGACGTGATAGATATGGAAGCTTTCGCTCAGGCACAGGTATGCAAGGAGATGAATATCAACTTCGTCTCCGTAAAATATATCACCGACATCATAGGTCAGAACTCAGGCGAGATCTGGATGGACAAACTACGTGACGCTCGTGAAGCTTTAAAACTATTTTTCGCATGAACTTATTAGACTGGTTACCGATAACAAAAAAAGAGACCGACTTACGCGGATGGAACGAAGTCGATATTGTAATAATCACTGGCGATGCATACGTCGATCATCCAGCTTTTGGAGCTGCTGTGATAGGTCGTGTCTTAGAAAGTCATGGTTATAGAGTCGCTTTGATTCCACAACCCAACTGGCGCGACGATCTACGCGACTTCAAGAAGTTCGGCAAACCTCGTCTCTTCTTCGGCATCTCCGCCGGTGCCATGGACTCTATGGTGAACCATTACACAGCCAACAAACGTCTGCGTTCCAACGACGCCTATACTCCAGGAGGCGAAGCTGGTTTCCGACCTGACCACGCCACGATAGTTTATTCCAACATACTTAAGAAATTATATCCCGACACACCTATAATAATAGGAGGAATTGAATCTTCTTTACGAAGAGTTACGCACTACGACTATTGGGATGACAAACTGAAACCATCCATCATGCTCGACTCCAAAGCCGACCTCGGCGTTTATGGAATGGGTGAACTCGCAATAGTGGAAATAGCAAAAGCCTTAAATGAAAACAAGAAAATTGAAGATATTACAGATGTTCCTCAGACTTTCTTCCTGAAAAAGAAATCACAGAATATTAAAACTGAGTGGAACGACTTACGTCTCGCCTCGCACGAAGATTGTCTGAGAGATAAAAAGACTTACGCTTCAAATTTCAAGAACGTAGAGATAGAATCGAACAAGAAACACGCTAACCGTCTGCTTCAAGATGTAGGCGATTATACCTTATATATTAATCCGCCTTATCCTACGATGACGGAACAACAGATTGACGCTTCTTTCGACTTGCCTTACACTCGTCTGCCGCATCCGAAATATGCCAAGCGAGGTGCTATCCCCGCCTATGAGATGATTCGTCATTCTGTCAACATCCATCGAGGATGCTTCGGAGGATGCGCTTTCTGTACCATCTCCGCTCATCAAGGTAAGTTCGTGGCTTCACGTAGCAAGAAGTCTATCATGAAAGAAGTGAAGAAAGTCGTTGAGATGGAAGACTTCAAAGGTTATATCTCCGACCTCGGTGGTCCTTCCGCCAATATGTATCGCATGAAAGGCAAGGATGAAAGTCTTTGTGAGAAATGCGTGCGTCCTACGTGTATACAACCTAACATCTGCAAAAACTTAGATACAAATCATCATCCGCTTATCGAACTTTATAAGGAAGTAGATAAGATGCCACAAGTCAAAAAAGCGACTATCGGTTCTGGCATTCGTTACGATTTGTTTCTGACCAACGAAGATCCTTCGGGGAAATTAGGTTACGACGAATATTTCGAACAGCTGATGAAACGTCATGTGAGCGGAAGGTTGAAAGTGGCACCTGAACATTCAAGCGACGAGGTCTTACGTCTGATGCGCAAACCTTCTTTCAATCTTTTTATTAAGTTGAAAAAGAAATTCGACAAGGTCAACGAGAAATATCATCTCAATCAGCAGCTGATACCTTATTTTATATCGAGTCATCCATCATGTACCTTGGTCGATATGGCAGAACTTGCCGTAAAAACCAAAGAATTAGGTTATAGGTTGGAACAGGTTCAAGACTTCACTCCTACCCCTATGACATTAGCGACAGAGATTTATTATTCCGGTTATGACCCTTATACTTTGAAACCTGTCTTTGTTGCCAAGACGAAACAAGAGAAACTCGATCAGCAGAGATTTTTCTTCTGGTATAAGCCAGAGAACCGTCAATATGTAAAAAATGCCCTGCGCAAAATCGGCAAGGCAATCTGGATTGATAAGCTTTTTAAGTTTTGAAACTCTAAAACCAGAAAACCTGAGAATTATTGGTAAAGCCTTCGTCCAAATTCTCAGGTTTTCAGATTCTCAGATTTTCAGATTTTCAGATTTTATTTTATAACAAGACGGAATCCGGTGCTGAAGTCACGATAATGGATTCCTTGTTTTGAACGAGCTGTCACTCTTGCTGATTGGTCGTTGGTGTACCAACTGCCGCCGCGGAATACCTTGAGACCTTCATTATAAGCTTCACCAACAGGATCTGTAACGGCTTCTTCTGAATAGTCATAATACCAATCTTGACACATTTCCCAAACATTGCCGCTCATGTCGTAGAGACCTAAGCCATTAGGTTCTTTCATACCCACTTCACTACTTTTATCGCTATTTCTTTCGATCCATGCCACTTCAAGAACATTGCCATCGCCAGCATATAATTCGTAATTTGTATTAGGACCGCCTTTCGCTGCATATTCCCATTGTGCTTCTGTTGGAAGAGCGAAGTTCAATCCTGTGTATTCATTTAACTTGCTGATGAATGTCTCTACTTCCTTGTATGAGATTCTGTAGGCAGGATATTTATCACCCAAGCCATATTCTTTTTCCCATTGCATTTCATTTTCATCGTTAGGAGTCAATCCCATTATCGATTCCCAAAGCAATTGTGTCACTTCATATTTGTTGATGTGAAATTCACTTACAGTTACTTCATGAACAGGACCTTCCAATGAAGTTGCATTTTCATCATAGCAATAATATTCAACAGAATCTTTCTGAGCTCCCATATAGAAAGTACCGCTTTCAACTTTTACCATATTGGTAATCAAATCTCTAACGGCATCTTTCTCTTTTTTGCCTAAATCGCCGGTCCAATTTATTTCAAAACCATTGATAGTTTCATTTTTTGTGTTGTCCTTATTGCATGATTGCAATGCCAAAACGCAACATAAAATTATTAATACTCTTTTCATAATATTAAGATAATAAATGATTTAATTTCAAAATAAAAAATAGCATCGCTATAATTTTCAGTTTGTAAAGATAAAAATTTTTTGAATATAAGTCCCAATAAAAATGAAGATGGTAAAAATAATTATGAATTATGCACTATGAATTATGAATTTAATTTTTCTTATTTTTGCCTAAAGACTGTTTTAACTAATTATGGACAAATTCTCGGCTTTAAAGAAAATGCTTCATTATTGCAATTATCAGGATCGTTGCAAGAAAGAGATTTATTCTAAATTAAATTCCCTTGAACTTGATGACGATAATGATAAGAATTTTATTATTGATTTTCTTCAAGATGAAGGTTTTATCAACGATGAGCGTTATTGTCGCCTTTATGTGAAAAGCAAGTTGAATGTCAAGAAATGGGGCGTCAACAAGATCAAACTCTCGCTTATCTCAAAAGGCATCGATAAGGATATTATAGACAGCGTGTTTTCTGAAATTGATGAGGACTCATATAAAGATGAACTTATCAATCTTCTTAAAAACAAGAAGATAAACGAAACAGACCCTTATAAACGTAAGGCGAAGTTAGTTAGATATGCCGTCTCAAAAGGATATTCGCTTTCGTTGGTGTTGGAAGTCTATGAGACAATAAGTAGGGACGCGTCAATGTAACCTACAATATAAATACTCATTGGCACGTCTTGTTAATGAATTTTTTCAGATTTTCAGATTTTCAGATTTTCAGGTTTTAGAATTCTCAGATTTTTCTTATATTCGTACCGAATTTTATTAACTAAATTTTAATCTTATGTTAAACAAACTATTCGGTTTTGATTCGTCGAAACACAACATTAGGACTGAGATAGTTGCTGGTATCACAACTTTCCTCACGATGTCTTACATCCTCGCTGTCAACCCTTCCATGTTCGGTCTTCTTGAAGGTATGCCGGCAGGTGCAGTATTCACAACCACAGCTCTCGCTGCCATCATCGGTACGTTGGCGATGGCGTTTTTAGCCAAACTTCCTTTCGGACTTGCTCCAGGAATGGGTCTCAACGCTTTCTTTGTCTTTACGGTATGTATGGGAATGGGCTACTCGTGGCAGTTCGCTCTCACAGCCGTCTTCATCGAAGGTATCTTGTTTATCATCATGACGATAACTAACATCCGCGAAGCTATTGTCAATGCTATTCCTAAGAACTTACGTTACGCCATCGGTGGCGGTATCGGTCTTTTCATCGCTTTCATCGGTATGCAGAACGCCGGTATCATCGTCAATGACGACGCCACTCTCATCGCTCTCGGCGACATCACATCAGGCACCGCTCTCTTAGCTCTTATAGGTCTCATCATCACTGGCGTGCTCTATGCCTTGAACGTCAAAGGCGCGATGCTCATCGGTATCCTCGTCACCACTGTCATCGGCATCCCGATGGGAATAACAGAGTTTAAAGGCATTGTCTCGACTCCAGATTCAATAGCACCGATTTTCTGTAAGTTCGAGTGGCATAATATATTTACTCTTGACATGCTTGTTGTTGTATTCACATTCTTGTTTATCGACTTGTTCGACACGGTAGGAACGCTCGTCGGTGTCAGTACGAAGGCTAAGATGGTCGATGAAAACGGACGTATCCCTAATTTGAAACAAGCTTTCATGGCTGACGCTATCGCAACGACAGCAGGCGCGATGCTCGGTACTTCAACCACAACGACATACGTGGAAAGTGCAGCAGGCGTGGCTCAAGGCGGTCGCACTGGATTGACAGCATTCTCAATAGCATGTTGTTTCGCGATAGCATTGTTCTTCTCACCATTGTTCCTCTCTGTTCCTGGAGCTGCTACAGCACCTGTGCTTATCCTCGTCGGTATGCTCATGATGGAACCAGTAAGAAACATCGACTTCGACGACGCAACAGAAGCTATCCCAAGCTTCATCGCTCTCATCATGATGCCTCTCGCTTATTCAATCTCAGCAGGTATCATGCTTGGTATGATCGCTTATGTTGTAGTTAATATGTGCTGCGGCAAATTCAAGAAACTCACACCAGCGATGTATATACTTGCAGTGCTGTTCATCTTGAAGTACATATTTATTTAATTCATAATGCATAATTCATAATTGATAGGGATAAAATCTCCCACTGATTGGCGCTGATTGGCACGGATAGCTTCCGTGAATATCAGTGAAATCAGTGGGATTTTTTTTGACACATTCAATCTGTCCGTACTGTTACAACTTATTGACTTATTGACTTATACAAACTCCATAACTCTCTATGAGACGTGTCAATGATATATTGTTTATTAGCATTGGTATCATCGACGCGTCTCTACTTGGTGACTTGGCGACTCGGCGACTCGGTGACTTGGCGACTTGGTGACTTAATAAAATGAGAAGCGCTACTTTAACAAATCTTGGAGAAGTGAAGATTATAGTAGGTGAAAGAAACAATAAAAGAATGATTCATTACTGTATAACTAAAAAAATAAAAGAGTAGCTGAAATGCCCTCGATTACAATGGATCGTATCAACTACTCTTTAAAAGATGTTGTAAAGATATGAATATTTTTTTAATCATCAAGATGGAGAAAATGATTTTTTTAATCCATAATTTCATACAATATTTTTTCTTATCTTTACATCCGAAAAAAATGACATAAATGTCAATAATAACGGATTAATATGAGGATAGAACGTACATCGTATTTGAATCAACTTGTAGAAAGTCTATGTAACAGGAAGCAATTCTAAATTCTTGTCTTCAGATATAGCTACCGAATTTAGAGGGAGAGGTGATGTTATATATATTTATCCACTATCATTCAAAGAGTTCTTTTCTGTTTATGATGGGGAAATTAAAGACGCATGGAAAGAGTATTATACTTATGGTGGATTGCCTTTGATAAAAAACATTGATACTGAACAAAAAAAGATTAATTATCTTAACAATCTTTACAATACAGTGTATATTAAGGATTTGGTTGAAAGAAATAAAATCAAGAAAAGTATAGAGTTTGAAAAATTAATAAAGATAATAGCATCGTCGATAGGTTCTCCTTGTAATCCTAACAAATTGTCAAATACTTTTAAAAGTGTAGAAGACGTAAATTTAAACTCAGAAACAATAGGATTCTATCTGTCGTATCTTCAGGATGCATATTTGATTGAAAAGTCAACGCGTTTTGACATAAAAGGAAAGAAATATATCGGTTCTTTGTCGAAATACTATTTTACCGATATAGGATTGCGCAATGCTATCTTAGATTTTAGGCAGCAGGAAGAGTCGCATATCATGGAAAATATCATATATAATGAACTGCGTATAAAAGGATTTCTTGTAGATGTCGGATTAGTAGAACATCGAACAAGCAACAAGGAAAAACAAACCATTCGTAATCATTATGAAGTTGATTTTGTCGCGAATCTTGGCTCAAAACGTTATTATATACAATCAGCTTTGTCCATTCCTGACAGAGAGAAGATACAGCAAGAAACAAACTCATTAAGACACATTCATGATGCATTTAAGAAAATTGTCATTACCAAAGACGACATACATCCATGGTATAATGAAGACGGCATCCTCTTCGTTGGGTTGTTTGACTTCCTGACAAAAGACAACCTTTTTAATGAATGATTAATCGCCGACCTCCTCGTGGACAATGCCTGTAGTCTATTTTCAAAAAAATATTGTTTACAACGACTTTTTTTACTATCTTTGCACAACTAAAAAAACTAATTTTAAATCTGAAAAACTGAGAAATAGAAAAACTGAGAAAGCACTACTATGCATAACATTATATTAATAAAGGAAGAAAAACGTAAGGTTAAAATAACAGAAGATAAAACCTAATTTTATTAATTCCGTCTGACAGAGTTTGTGAAAACGAACCTCAGACGGATTTTTTTTTAAAATCTGAGAAATTGAAAATCTGAAAAAAATAAATATTAACTAACACCTTTAATCCTTTAATCCTTTAACAACTTTACTACTTAAAAAACAAACAAAAATGAACAAACTTCACAAACTACTGATTATCGCCCTGATACTAATTATGGGTGGTAATACTCTGAAAGCAGAGAATCTTACTGCTACACGTAACTCCGAGACGGAACTCGTAACAAAGAACCAAGACCTTCATTCTCATGACAATTTAATTACAAACGACAATCATGTTGCCTCAACGCTGAGGGCGAGTGCGGCAGCGGCTGATCTCACCGTTACCATAGACACGGGTGGCAAGGTTACCTTGAAGGATGCCGACGGCGATGGCTACTATGACATTGGCACAGCCGACGAACTGTATGCCTTTGCGGCGGCAGTCAACGGCGGTAACAGAGCTATCAACGGCAAGTTGACCGCAAACATCGTGGTCAACCAAAACATGCTGACTGCCGATGGCAAGCTGAACGGCAACGGCTCGAATTTCAGAGTTTGGATACCTATTGGCAATACCACATATCCATACATGGGTGCCTTTGAAGGCAACGGAAACACCGTCAGCGGTCTCTATTTTAACGATAGTAGCAGTTATGATATTGGTTTGTTCGGTAGGGTGTACGAAGTGGGAAAGGTTCAGAACGTTGGTGTTGTCGACTCCTATTTCAACGGCAAAGGCACCATCGGCGGTGTGGTTGGAACTAATTACGGCACTGTGGAAAACTGCTACAGTGGCACCACCGTCGGCGGTATTGACCACTCTATCGGTGGTGTGGTTGGCAGCAATAACCCAGACGGCACCGTGCGTAACTGCCACAGCGTTGGAAGTGTCAACAGTACCGCCTCTTATGTCGGTGGTGTGGTTGGCTTCAATCACGCAGATGGCATTGTGGAGAACTGCAGTAACACGGGTACCATCAGCAATGACGGTAATTTTGTCGGTGGTGTGGTTGGAGATAATTACGGCACCGTGCAGAACTGTTACAATACGGGGGCTGTCAGCGGCACTGGAATTCGTGTCGGCGGCGTACTGGGTATTAACGGAGCAAGCGGCACCGTGACAAATTGTTATTATCTGAACGGATGCGCAAAGGACGGAAACAGCGTCACACAGTTTGGTATCGGTAACGCTACTGCGGGTAGCACTACGCCGGACGAGGCAGGCAAGACAACAGCCATGAGCTCTGATCAGTTCGCTTCGGGTGAGGCGTGTGCCGATTTGGGCAATCATATAGGTTTGGATGTTGCAAACGGTTTCTGCAACCTGTGCACCTACCAGCCTGCAACCTTGAACTCAGACGGTTATTACGAGATTTTCAACGCAGGTCAGCTCTATTGGTTTGCAAACCATATCAACACCGTGGATAGAACGGCAAGCGCAGTCCTCACGGCTGACATCGATTTGGAAAACCGTCAGTGGATACCCATCGGCTGGTACGATAATGCGGAACAGAATCTGGCTTTTGCTGGAATCTTCAACGGCAACGAAAAGACCATTAGTCATCTGTATTACAACGGCACGGATAACTATTTCGGTATGTTCGGCTATTCCACTGGAGAAATCCGTGATTTGATTATCCATAATTCTTCGATCCATACAGACTCTGACGGCAGAGTAGGTATGATCGTCGGCAGAAATGCAGGTCTGATTGAAAAGTGCGCCAATTTCGGCAACGTTTCTTCTACAGGAGACTTCGTTGGCGGCATTTGCGGCGTAGTGGATGCTGGTACGGTCAGAAATTGTTACAATACTGGTTCCATCAAGGGCAATTATAATATCGGTGGTATATCAGGTAACGTACAGTATGGTGGTACCGTAGAAAACTGCTATAGCTGCGGTTCAGTGGAGACGAGCGCAACCTACACCCACCTCGGCGGTGGTATTACAGGTGTTCTTGCTGATGATGTCGTTCAACCTAATCCCTCTTCTGTCATCAACTGCTACCATGACAACATGGTTTACAGTGGAAACACCATCGGCAACGCCAACGAAGGCAGTGTCATCAATTCGGCGGGTAAAACAACAGAACAGTTCGCTTCTGGCGAAGTTACATATCTGCTGCAAGGCGAACAAGAGAATCATATATGGGGACAGAATATAGACAATGGCGAGACTATAGACGCTTATCCTGTCATAGGTGGAGCTAAGGTTTATCCAATAAGCTGCGGAGGAATTCCGTACAAGTTCAGCAATGTCGAGATAGAGAATTTGCTGGAGCATAACTTTGAGAACGGCTTCTGCTCGGTTTGCGGCGAAATGGATGTACCTGAGCTTAAAGACAACTACTACCAAATCGGCAACGCAGGTCAGCTTTATTGGTTTGCAAACCATATCAACACCGTGGACAGAACGGCAAGCGCAGTCCTTACGGCTGACATCGACCTTGAAGGAAAATCTGACGGTACGGGCAGAAAGTGGACGCCTATAGGCTCTACGGGCGAGAACAGCCACAACTTCCGAGGTCACTTTGACGGCAGAAATCATACAATCACAAACCTTTATGTTGATATGCAAAGAGCAGGACTCGGTTTCTTCGGAGAAGTGCGTCTTGGTGTTGTTGAAAACTTCACCATTTACGGTGATGTGAAGCTTACCTCAGATTGCAGCTATGTAGGCGGTGTTATCGGCTCTGCACCCGGTGCAAACGGTACAGATGTTCCCGACCATAACGGAGCAACAGTCAGAAATATTACCTCTTATGTGAATGTAACCCTTGATGAAGGCTCTCACGGTTCAAGTTATGTAGGCGGTTTTATGGGCTATGCTAACCACGAAACAATTATTGAAAACTGCTCATGGTACGGCACCTTCGATGCAGGCATTTATCGTGTTGACTCAGGCGCCGGCGGATTTATCGGACGCATCTATGACTCTGCCAACGTGACCATCCGTAACTGCGCCGCTTACGGCACTATCGAGACAGCATATAAGAGCGGCACCTTTGAAAATTATTCCACCATATATATCGGCGGCTTCCTGTCATACAGCCCAGCAGGCGCACAGACAGTCTTAGAGAATAACCTCTGGGCAGGCGAGATAATCAATAATACCGACCTTGAAGCGTCAAATGCTCACCTCTCTGCCTTCGGCACCATGACTTCCTTCCAAAGCATTACAAACTGCTATGCGTTAAATAGTACACCTTACGTTACAACCAACAATGAGAATGATAATGCTATCACTACCGTTACTGAGGCGAAGCTTGCAAGTGGCGAGATTGCTTATCTCTTGCAAGGCGAACAAGAGAATCATATATGGGGACAAAACATAGACAATGGCGAGACGGCAGACGCCTATCCAGTCTTAGGTGGAGCTAAGGTTTACAAACATACATTTGATTTTGGAAATATAAATGTATATTCAAATCTTGAGACTTTAGACATGACACCTCATGGCAAGTGCGGCGACTACCTCTATTGGAATATCACCGACAGCACCCTAACCATCTTCGGCACAGGAGCAATGTATGATTATGCATTTGAGGATTTTTCTCCATGGTATACACATAAAGAATCACTGAAAACATTGGTACTTGAAGAAGGAATGACATCTATCGGTGAATATGCTTTTTATCGTTGTTCTGGTTTCACAGAAAATTTGATAATACCTAACAGCGTAACTTCTATCGGATATGTAGCTTTTAATACATGTAAATTTACAGGTTCATTGACAATTCCTAACAATGTCACTTCCATCGGAGACTATGCTTTTACTTCATGTAATTTCAGAGGTTCATTGACAATTGGAAACAGCGTAACTTCTATCGGAAGAAATGCTTTTTCTCAATGTTATTTCACAGGTTCATTGATAATTCCTAACAGTGTTACATATATTGGAAACGAGGCTTTTAATTGTTATGGTTTAACTGATATATTCTTCTACAGAAATGAATCTCCTTCTATTGCTTACATTAATACATTTGCAAACATTAATTCTAATGCCAAGATTTACGCCCCTGTAATATGGGAGTCATTTACAAATATTCCAGAAGATAAGTTAGTTAAGATGCCAACTTTTGTGGGTCAACAGACAACAGGCAACGGTCAACAGACTTCGTCCACAGGATGGGTATTCCCAGAAGGTCAGACGGAAATTAGTGCAGAAGACCATGTGGCGATAAATGCACCGCTTGTTTTAGGTCAACAGACAACAGACAACAGTCAACAGACTTTGTCCACACTCACCGTTAAATCTTTCGGTTATTGCGGTGATGGAACGACAACAAACGGAAGCATCACCATTGAAGAAGGCGGTCAGCTTTATTGCGAAACAGCAAGAGGCGAGGTTACGGTTAGGAAAGAAATTATCGGCTACGCCGGTCAAAAGTCAGAGTCAAAGTCAGAGTCAAAATGGTACACAATTTCTTCTCCATTAAAAGATGTAACTTCAATAAGCTCAGTCAGCGGACTTTTAACAACTGAATCCGACTATGACTTCTATCGTTACGACGAGTCAACTCATACCTGGCAGAATGCTAAACCGGGCGAAGGTAGCACCAACTTCCAGACTATAGAATCTGGTCGCGGTTACTTATATGCTAACGCTGAGAATACCACTTTAGAATTTAAAGGCAATATCAATACTGAAGATGTAAATTATACTCTCACAGCTCAAAGCGAAGTGTTAAACGGCTTCCATCTCGTAGGCAATCCTTACACTCACGATATTAGTTTCAATCATTTAAGTACAGATGCAGAACTCGCCAACGGATATTACGTCCTCAACGGCGAAGGCGCATGGGGCGCTGCATTAGGAAATGAAGGAGACGTAATCAAAGTAGGACAAGGCGCGTTGATAAAGACGACAGCGGACGGAACGTTGAGGATTTCTAAGTCGCAAAGTCGCAGTGACGCAGAGTCACAAAGTAGAGACGCGTCAATGAATCCTGCAAAATCAACAAACATTGACACGTCTCAACAACCAACAATTTCATTAATAGTTTCCAACTCCACCTATTCCGACAAGGCGTTTGTGGTATTCGACAAAGGCGTAGGTCTCGATAAGATAAATCACGAGAATGAGAATATTCCTTTATTATACATACCGCAAGATGGAACAGATTACGCTATCGCTATGATGGATGAGAACGTAAGCGAGATTCCTGTCAGCTTCGAGGCAATGACAATGGGACAATATACAATCTCATTACAACAAGAAAACTGCGACTTTGAAGAGCTCTATCTCTTAGACAAAGAGACAGGAGAGAAAGTCAACATCTTAGAAGAAGATTATACTTTCATGGCAACGACGTATGACTCCGCTGAACGCTTCGTCTTGACGATGAACTCTGACAATGACAATGACTTTGATAATGACACTGACTCTGACAACGGTAATTTTGCGTATATCTCTGGGGAAGACCTCATCATCAGCGTTGAAGGTGCGGTTCAGATAATCGACGTGATGGGAAGAATAATATACAGCAACGATGTCACGAGCGACAACAGCAGAATCAACGTAAGCGGTTTTGACAACGCAGCGTATGTTGTTAGAGTTGTTAATGAAAATGGAGTTAAGGTACAGAAGTTAATAGTTAATAGTTTATAGTTTAGAGCAGTTGGAAAGTTGAAAGTTGTTTAGTTTAAAAGTTTATCAAACTATCAACTTTCAACCATAAACTTTAGAACTTTCAACTATAAACTTTAGAACTACTATTAACTATAAACTATAAACTATAAACTATAAACTATAAACATGAAAAAACTAATAATCACAACAATATTCGCGCTCTTCATGGGAATGACAATGAGTGCACAAAGCGATGGATTTTTCGCATATTCAGATGTTGATAACAGAGGCGGTTCCGACGAATGGGGTGCATTGCCGACACTGCCAGCCTCGCATGGTTTCACCACCGACCAGGATGCCGTCCCACTCGGCAGCGGACTTCTCTTGTTAGGAGGCATGGCGATATTATATGCGAGAAGGAAAAAAATTAACAATTAACAATTGACAGTTGACAGTTAAGGGTTGCTCTGTGAAAGGGCAGCTCTTTTTTTTATTAAATCTGAGAAATTGAAAACCAGAGAACTTGAAAATCTTCAGATTCTAAGTTATTTTTATAATAAACTTATTGACTTGGCGACTCGTTGACTTAATAAAATGAGACGCACCATAATATGGTTAAAATATGATTTCGTCATTTTTATATAAAGATTTATCAACCATATTAGTGTCACGTCTCTACTCGGTGACTTGGAGACTTTAAAAAAAATCTTTAGCCTTTAGACTTTTTTCTTACCTTTGCCAAAAATCAAGATTTATTATGAAACTTATTCCAACGGGCAGCAGTCGTGAAGAAGTTTATATCCGGCGTGCCATCATTGTAGAAGAATTATCCCCACTTATTGGAACAAGCGTTCCGTGTGGTGCATTCGGGGGTAAATGTGTAGAGATACTTTATAATTCCGTCGATGAAACCGCAACAAGAGCATCACGTTCTTACGAATCGACATTGGCAGCAATGCGATTAGTAGAGGCGTTAAGGAAATCGTCTCTAATAGGAGTTGACATTCCGAAAAATAAGCAAAAAAAGAAAATGTATTTTACTAAGATATATGAATTGAGAGCTACTTTAACAAATCTTGGAGAAGTGAAGATTATAGTAGGTGAAAGAAACAATAAAAGAATGATTCATTACTGCATTACTAAAAAAATAAAAGAGTAGTCGAAATGCCCTCTATACCATTGGATCGTATCAACTACTCTTTAAAAGATGCTACAAAGATATGAATATTTTTTTAATCATCAAGATGGAGAAATGATTTTTTTAATTCATAATTAGTAGGGATAAAAATCTCCCACTGATTGGCACTGATTAGCACAGATAGTTTCCGTGTATATCAGTGAAATTAGTGGGGAATATTTTTTTCTCCCACGGATTTGTTTTATAGCAGTCTCCCTGCGTTAGGGATTGGAGCGGCATCCTTTTGGAGCGTCAGCGGAAAAAGATATAGCGGAAAGCCCGACGGCGATAGCCGGAACGCCCTCCTTTTAAAGTTTAGAGTTTAAAGTTAATAGTTTAGAGTAGTTTTAAAGTTGAAAGTTGAAAGTTGAAAGTTTACAGTTGACAATTGGGGAGACGTGTCGATGTATTTACAATATAAACATATACTGACACGTCTCATTGATTTATATTTTTGATGTGGAGTCGATGTTTTGTGATTTCTATAATATCCAGTTAAACAAATATCCTGATATGATTATGAAGAAGGTGACGACGGCGAAGAATATTCCTATCAGTTTCCATGTCATGACTTTCTTTAACATCGTCGCTTCGGGTATTGAAAGTCCGATTACCGACATCATAAATGCAATGGCTGTTCCGAGCGGAATGCCTTTTGCAACAAAGACTTCTACTATCGGCACTATTCCAGCGGCATTGGCATAGACGGGCGCGGCTAAGATTACAGCGACCGGCACGCTCCACCATTTGTCGGCAGAGAGATATTGTTCGAAGAATCCTTCGGGGACATAACCGTGCATGAAAGCTCCGATGCCGATGCCGATGAATATGTAAATCAATACGCCACGAACAATGCCCCACGACTCTTTAGTGATGTCGGGCAGTCTTTTCAAAAACGGCGTCTTCTCGTTTTCCCAGATTTCACTTTGTGCAGTCGACTGTTTCTGAGCGTCTTTCACCCAATCGCTTAGATAGCTTTCAAGTTTCATCTTACCCAAGACGAATCCGCCAATCATGCCTAATAATGTTCCGCTTATGATATAAATCAATGTCGCTTTTATCCCGAAAGTGCCTAAGAACATGGCGACAGCTACCTCGCTTACCAATGGCGAGGCGATGAGAAAAGAGAAAGTGACGCCTAATGGAATGCCGCCCTTGACAAAACCTATGAACAAAGGCACGGACGAACATGAACAGAACGGCGTGATGCCGCCAAAAAGCGCGGCTAAGAAATAGTCTAACCCATAAAGCTTGTGCGTAGTCAGGTAGTTACGTAATCTCTCGACAGGAAAATACGCGTTGATGATGCCCATCACAAAGCTGATGACAAAAAGCAATATTATGATTTTTATGCTGTCGTAGAAGAAAAAATTGACTGCTATTCCTAATGAGGTGGCGGCGTCTAATCCGAAGATGCCATATACCAACCAATCTGCAAATCTTTGTATCATAAGCCTAATATTTCTTTGATTTCTTTTTCTGAAGGAACACGCCCTTTAATCTTGATTACGCCATCGAAGACTACAGCGGGAGTCGCTAAGATATTGTAACTCATTATCTCAACAATATCTTCAACTTTGACAATCTGAATGTCAAGATTGTTATCTTTTATTACCTTTTCCAATAAATTGTAAGTTGTCTTGCATTTTGCGCAACCTGTGCCTAAAACCTTAATTTCCATAATTTTAAAAATAAATTGTTATACAAAAATAAATTCCTATGACGATAAATAGTATTCCTACTATATTGTTGAACCATTTTTGAATGGCTTGCATCTTGCCGTAAACCACGCCTATTTTGTTCGCGCTGAATGATAAGAACCAAGCAACGATGACTACTGGCAAGGATGTCGCTACGGCAAATATCATTGGAAGGAAGTAGCCCGCTGCCGATGTCGCTGACATTGGGATTAACATTCCGAAATAGAATATACCGCTTGAAGGACAGAATGCTAAGGCGAATAATATTCCTAATAGCAACGCGCCCCAGCCTCCACGACGCGCCACTTTCTCGCCGTCTCCTTTGAAGCCAAATGACGGCAGGTTAAGCCTATGGCCGAAAAGGATGAACAATCCGAAAAGAAGAAGCATAGGACCTAATATCATTTCTCCGTATTTACCTATAAAACGCTGGATGCCAAACATACTCGCACCTTGTTTTAAAATAAGGATTAGAATAACTCCTAAAATTGTGTATGCTAAAGTGCGACCTAAGGTGTAAAGCAATCCGTTTCTGAATATGACTCTTTTGTTTTCCATATCCTTGCCAATATATCCGATGGCAGCGATGTTGGTTGCCAAAGGACATGGCGACAAGGCAGTGAGAAGTCCTAACAGAAAGGCGGATAATAATGGCATTGTGCTGTTATTCAATATCGACTGCAAAAACTCCATGACGATTATTATTTTAAGGGGATTTCTATAAATTGCTTTGCGAGTGATTTATGATCTTATCTTTGAGAAGATTTTTGTTTTTCTCGATAGAGCATAGCGAGCTATGTGATTGAGAAAAAGACAAAAAGATTCCAAAGAGAAACATAAAGCACGCAAAAGTTTTTAACATGATTGTCAAAATTTATTTAAACGGGGAATTTATAGAAGTCCCCTTAATAGTTACTTCGCTTTATTTGGTCAACAGACATCGTCCGCAGTAGAGATGCGTACGCGTCTCTACTACCCTATCCTTCCCCAGTCGAAGCCGGCAGCGAAGTTCTTGTTGAAATATTCCTTGGTAACGTAATTCTCAGGTTTCGACAATGTAGGGTCGCTGTCTAAAAGCAGTCCCACCATTCTTCTTGTATGTCTGATTATTGGTTCGTCTTTCATGAAGTCGCCGATTTTCATCTCTATCATCCCCGACTGACGCGTGCCTTGAGTCTCGCCTGGTCCTCTGAGCTGCAAGTCGGCTTCGGCGATTTCAAAACCGTCGTTGGTGCGTACCATAGTCTCCATTCTCTTCTTGCCTTCGCCGGTTATCTTGTGGTCTGTCACCAAGACACAATACGACTGTTCTGCGCCACGACCTACGCGACCTCTCAGCTGATGAAGCTGCGACAAGCCAAATCTGTTGGCGTTCTCTATTATCATCACCGTCGCATTAGGCACATTAACGCCCACTTCTATCACTGTCGTTGCCACCATGATATGCGCCTGGTTCTTCACAAAACGCTGCATCTCGAAGTCTTTGTCTTCTGCACTCAAGTCGGATCGTAGCCATGTCGTTCTGTGAGCCAA
>JAZUST010000076.1:0-11588 GCA_045606865.1 Bacteroidales bacterium | reverse complement strand
CTTGAAAAAGGTCAAGTTCTTGAAGGCATCGTAAAGAACATCACATCATACGGTGTATTCATCGACTTAGGCGGCATCGACGGTTTGATTCACATCACAGACCTTTCATGGGGTCGTATCAATCACCCAGAAGAAATCGTTAAACTCGACGAGCAAATCAAAGTTGTTATCCTCGACTTCGACGACAACAAGAAACGTATCGCTCTCGGTTTGAAACAACTCACTCCTCACCCATGGGACGCTTTAGATCCTAACTTAGCAGTTGGTGACGTTGTTAAAGGTAAAGTAGTTGTCATCGCTGACTACGGCGCATTCATCGAGATAGCTCCTGGCGTAGAAGGTTTGATCCACGTTTCAGAAATGTCATGGTCACAACACTTACGCACAGCTCAAGACTTCTTGAAGATCGGTGACGATGTTGAAGCTAAAGTCTTGACATTAGACCGCGAAGAACGCAAAATGTCATTAGGTATCAAACAACTTATTCCAGATCCATGGGCAAACATCAAAGAACGTTACGCTGTCGGTTCAAAACAAACAGCTACAGTTCGTAACTTCACTAACTTCGGTATCTTCGTAGAATTAGAAGAAGGCGTTGATGGTTTAATCCACATTTCAGACCTCAGCTGGTCAAAG
Source organism: Bacteroidales bacterium (assembly GCA_045606865.1). Classification (GTDB taxonomy): domain Bacteria; phylum Bacteroidota; class Bacteroidia; order Bacteroidales; family F082; genus Limimorpha. Next base: position 10,952 of record JAZUST010000076.1, on the reverse strand, counting down.
AAAATCAAACATCCTGCTGAATTCACAAAGATTGGCGACACAATGGAAGTTGTTGTTCTCGACATCGATGAAGAAAACCGTCGTCTCAGCTTAGGTCACAAACAACTTGAAGAAAACCCATGGGATGTTTTCGAAAGCATCTTCACAATCGGTTCAATTCAACAAGGTACAATCATCAACTCAAGCGATAAAGGCGTTGTTGTTTCATTACCTTACGGCGTTGAAGGTTTCTGTCCAAATCGTCACCTCAAGAAAGAAGACGGCTCAAATGCTAAGATAGACGAAACAATCGACTTCAAAGTTATCGAATTCTCAAAAGAAAACAAGAAGATTATCCTTTCTCACTCACGTATTTGGGAAGACAAAGTAGCAGCAGAACGCGAAGTTGAAACAGAAGTTAAAGAAAAAGCAGCTAAATCAACAAAACGCGCTGTTAAACAAATCAACGACAATGTTGAACGCACTACTTTAGGTGACTTAGACGTTTTCGCAGAATTGAAAGAAAAAATCGAAGCTCAAGAAAAAGGTGAATAATCATCCAAATAGCTTTAAATAAAAAAAAGGAGTCGAATTCGACTCCTTTTTTTTATTTAACTTAATATTTTTCATCCCAACATAACAGGCATCAATAACATCAAAATATCTTCATCAGCATTTTGATTATCTAAAGGTGTAATGATTCCAGCTCTGTTTGGCGCCGACATCTCTAACATGACTTCTGTCTGATTTAGATTTCCTAACATCTCCTGGAAGAAACGTGAGTTAAATCCAATCTCTATATCCTCACCTGCATAGTTACATGTAAGACGTTCTTTTGCTTCGTTGTAATAATCGTTGTCTTCTGCTGTTAATGTGAGTTCCTGACCCGCTATTCTGAAACGAATCTGATGTGTTGCCTTGCTAGAGAAAATAGCGACACGACGAATCGCTGACAATAACAACTGACGGTCGATAGTCAATTTATTTGGATTTGTTTTTGGTATAACAGCTTCGTAGTTAGGATATCTACCATCGATGAGACGACAAACCAATTTAAATCCCGGCATTGAGAAAGAAGCGTTAGTCTTGTTAAACTCTACCACCACCATCTCATCGGCCTTACCAGACAAAGCGCTCTTAAGTTGATTGAGAGGTTTCTTCGGAATGATGAATGAGGCAGGTGTTTCTGATTTAATATCCAATCTTCTGTAACGTACCAATTTATGTGCGTCTGTAGCAACAAAGTTCAAACTATCATTTGTCATTTCCATAAAAACACCTGTCATCACAGGACGAATTTCATCATTACCAGTTGCAAAGACAGTCTTTTCAAAACCACATACCAATACGTCGGCAGGGATTTCACATGACATTGGGTCTTGCAATACCGGAAGTTGTGGGAATTCATCACTCTTGTGACCAACCATTTTATAACGTCCTTCACCTGTTGTTATTTCTATTGCTAAAGTTGTTTCGTCAATATTGAAAGAAACAGGAATATCAGGAAAGTTTTTAAGAATATCGATAAGTAAACGAGCCGGAATTGTGACTTCACCTGCACCTTCTACCATATCTGGTTGAATTGTCACCACCATTGTAGTTTCCAAATCGGAAGCTGTAATCTTTAATTCGCTCTCTGAGATGTTGAATAAAAAGTCATCTAAAATAGGAAGTGTGTTATTAGAATTGATAACACCACTAAGCGATTGTACAGCTTTTAATAATTTTAAACTTGAAAGTATGAATTTCATAATTATTGAATTTTTTAGGGTTGTAAAGTTACAAAAAAAGGTACAACCTTAATTCAAAAACTTCTATTAATTTTTATTTTTTCTTTTGATAAACTTATTCTCCGTTCCGTTTACCAGACGTTTGATATTTTCTTTATGAGTAATCGGAACGAAAATAGCCACTGCAATTGTAAGTAGCAATAACAAAGGTGACTGTGGCATCACGAAGAAGTAGGCAACAAAAGGCAACGTCACTGTTGCTATGATGCTTGCAAGCGATACATAACCGAAACACAACAAGACCATCATAAATATTCCGAGGGCAATCAGTGCCGGAATTGTTATTAGTCCAAAGCCGACGCCTAATAATGTAGCGACACCTTTACCGCCTCTGAACCCGGCGAATATTGGAAATATGTGCCCCACCACAACTGCTGCCGCCGCCAGTATTTCCATATATTCTGGCATCTCCAACTCCGGGAAGTATCCGAATATCACCTTCGACATAAAGATGGCGAACCATCCTTTAAAGGCATCTATAACAAAAACAGGAATTCCTGCTTTATAACCTAATATTCTGATTGTATTTGTTGTACCTGCATTACCAGATCCATGTTCTCTAACGTCAATGCCAAAGAACAATTTTCCAATCCACACCGAACTTGGTATGGAACCTAACAGATATGCAGTTAATATTGTTATTAGTATTGGTAACCACATAATTATTTATTAAAGACAGCAGCTGTCCAATTATTTTTTGTCACATGATTTGAGTATGTCAATCCAAGACATTCTGCTTCTCTTCTGATGAGGACAAGGTCTTCTTCATAAAAACCGCTGAAAAAAATCTTACCGCCATCGACAAGACATTTCACATATTCTTTCATATCTCTAAGAAGGATATTTCTGTTTATGTTAGCAAGGATAACATCAAATTGTCTGTTGTTTAATGAAGAGGCATCACCGAGTTCAACGATGATTTCGTTTTCGTCATTAAGACGTATGTTATCAAGAGCGTTACGATAAGCCCATTCGTCGTTGTCTATCGCCACTGTCGTTGCCGAACCCAATTTCTTGGCGAGGATTGCCAACACACCTGTTCCCGACCCCATATCCAAAAGGTTAAGAGCTCTAAAGTCGGATTGAAGCATTAGTTCTATTATTTGGGACGTTGTCTCATGGTGAGCTGTTCCGAACGACATTTTAGGTTCAATGATGAGGTCGTATTTATAGGAACCTTCAACCTGATGGAAAGGAGCTCTGATTCTACAGAATTCATTGATGATAACAGGTTCGTATGAAGCTTCCCATGTGGCGTTCCAGTCTTGGTCGGGGATGAGTTCTTTTTTCAACAACTTGACATTAGCAAATTGCTCCATCTGTAATATATCGTCAAGTTCGGTTTCATTTAAAGATGATTCTTGACAATATGCCTCAAAACCATCCTCTACATCCATGAAACTGTCGAAACCAATGGTTCCAAGCAGTTCCATAAACATATCTTTTAGTATTTCATTTTCAGGATTAGAAAACGAACAAGCGTAACAATTCATAATTCATCATTTAGATGCCTGCACTGCAATACTTACAAAATCTTCAGCTTTGAGAGAAGCGCCACCTATCAATCCGCCATCAATATCTTCTTGAGCGAACAAATCGGCTGCATTCTTTGCATTACAACTACCACCATAAAGGATACGCATTTGACTTGCTATTTCTTCTCCAAATTTTTCAGAAATTAAAGTACGAATAAATTTATGTACTTCTTCTGCTTGCTGTGGTGTGGCTGTTTTACCTGTTCCTATTGCCCACACTGGTTCATAAGCGATTACGATATTCTCCATATCGGCGACTTCTAGTTGGAACAATGCTTCTTCAATTTGTTTTCTAATAACTTCGAAATGAGTATTAGATTCTCTTTCTTCCAAAACTTCACCTACGCAATAAATAGGAACTATTTGATATTCTAACAACTTCTTAATCTTAACTGCAAGAACTGCATTATCTTCGTTATAATATTTTCTTCTTTCGCTATGACCAACTATGCAGAAGTTAGTTCCGAGAGAGTCGAGCATCTTGGCAGATACTTCGCCGGTATATGCGCCAGATTCATTTTCGTTAACGTTTTGTGCGCCAACATAAAAGCACTGGGTTTCGTCAGCCATGTCTGTTGTCATTTCCAAATATGGGAATGGTGGACATATGACTATATCACAATCAGGTTGTTTTTCTTCACAAAGATTAGCAATGCCTTCAATAAGGTCTTGTGCTTCTTGGAAATCGAGGTTCATTTTCCAATTACCTGCAACTATTTTTCTTCTCATAATCAATAGGTTATTATTGTAAAATTACTCAATGATGATATATAAATCACATTTTCTTTTTAATATCATTTATGATATCCATCAACAATGCATCTATAATCTCATCTTTAAATTCCATAGCTTTAGCAATAGTTTTGCATAATTTCATCTCTTTCTCATCTACATCAAGGTCACATATCATAAGAGTTACCATATCTCTCAAATATTGAACTTTAATGTTGTCATCATCTGGAAATTCTATATTGATTTTTTCCGGATTAGAAATACATTCACATAATTCATCTTCCGAAAGACCTTCTCTATTAGCAATTTTAGCTATAATTTCTAACTCAACGTCATCTATTTTTCCATCTACACATGCAAGTGCATATAATCCTGCAATATGAGACATTTTTGCGTTTTTTTCATCGCTACTTAATAAATCATAAATATTCATAACACTCAATTTTAATTGTTAACACTTTTTTTATACTTGCAACAAAGATAACTATTTTTATTAGAAAATTATCTTAAAAAAATAATTTTTTATCTCTATTGATTACATTTTTTTAATTTATGATAACAATAAGGCATTTATAGAATTCCTTAATAAACTCTCACTCTCGGATCTAAAATTCCGTATATGATATCGACGATAATGTTAATTATTATTAACATGAATCCTATCAAAAGTACCGCTCCCATTATCACGGGAAAATCGAAGGTATCAAGTGCATCAACAATGATAACACCAATACCTTTCCAGTCGAAGACATATTCCACGAAAACAGCTCCCGCAAGCAATGAGGCGAACCATCCTGAAATTGCGGTAACTACCGGTGTCATAGCATTTCTCAAGGCATGAACAGTAACAACACTCCAGCGTTTCAAACCTTTAGCGCGCGCCGTTCGGATATAATCCATCGACAAGGCTTCCAACAACGATTTACGAGTATGCTCAACCACAACCGCCAATGGTCTAAGTCCCAGTGTCAAAGCAGGTAATACAAGATTCTTTAAATCCAGATACGAACCATTACCATAATCATCAACAGAATACAAATTTCCGGTCATACTTAATCCGGTGTACGACTCCAACAAATATCCGAAAATGTAGGCAACCAATATCGCTGCAAAAAATGACGGCAACGACATCCCTATTGTAGTAATGAACAACGTTAATTTATTTAAAAAATCAGTATTAATCACTGCTGTCAAAATTCCAATAAAGACTCCGACAATCAAAGCGAACAATATGGAAACTGCCGCTAAAATCAGAGTATTAGGAAATGCTTCTGACAATATCGTTCCCACAGAACGTTTACTCTGATACGAATATCTTAGATATGGTGTCTTGAGAACTACGTCAACATCGCCAACTTTCGCCAACACACAATATGACCTGAAATTATCATACTGATTATCATCGTTTTCGTTTTTATAGAAAGAGACCGGCATCAAATCATTCAGATAGTCGGCATATTGTTTAAAGACACTTTGATTGAGACCCAGTTCTTCTCTTATCGCCTGTACGTCAGCCTCATCGGCACGCTGTCCTAGCATCATTCTTACAGGGTCGCCTGGCACTATATTAAAAAGCAAGAACACCAGAGTTATAACTCCCCAAAGGACAGCCAATCCGTATAATATTTTCCTAATGATATATGATGTCATATTTTTTTAAGTCAACGGACAACAGCCAACAGTCTTTGTCCACGAGTTTTAAAGTATATTTAAATCAAACCATAAACATAATTCTCAGATTTTCAGATTCTCAATTTCTCAGATTCTAAAAAATCTTTTTCGCAAGGAAAATCAATTTTACTCCATTTGTCGAGTATTATTCCGTTATCCATCAATATAAGTCCGGGATTAGAACGAACCATCGACTTTAGTTCTAGTTCGTCGCCGAAATAAACCTCATCAAACATATTATATTCACCTTGAAGTTCGTATATATATTCCGGATTTACAGATGTAATCCATAGATAACTAAATCCGTGTTCATTAGCAAAATCGTAAATCCTCTGGCATTCAGCAAATTCCTCTTCTGTTAATTCATTAAGATAAGGAGCGACAAATACAAATAACCTCTCTGTCTCAAAAAGCAGATATGTGTAATCGTCTCCATCTTCATTCAAGATTGAAAATCCAAGTGATTGAGTTCCACCTTCTTGTCGCTGAGAGACAAATTCCCATTGCGACATCCAAACAGAATCGTTCCACGGATAATTGGGTGAAAGGAACTCTTCTGTTTTACCAGTTTCGATATTTTTGAATGTAAGATAAATATCGGCAGGTTTAGGGTCTTCTGCGGGTTTCATATCGCGACCAACTTTCCAATCCATAAAGTCGACAACAGGTAAGTGACGTACATTATAAATCTCAAATCCCACAAAAAGTCCCATAAATATAAATGTAAACAGATATTGTCCTAATTTAGTAACTCTTTTATTTACAAGTAATTTATTATTAAAAATCAAAGGTATTAATACAGAAACGATAATCAGATTCTTAAAGAAGGTTTGCCAATTACTCATCTTTATTGCCGTACCGAAACAACCGCAATCAGGAACGAGATTATAAAGAGCATCGAAGAAAGTCGTTGTCGTGAAGAATATCATCAGAAGAGAAGCCCCCAGTGTTGCGAGACGCGGCAAAAAGTTGAACATCATACAAAATCCGACTATGAACTCTGTCATAATCATTATTATCGACAGAACGAGAGCAAGACCATTCAACCATTCTATATTGTATGCGATGAAATAGTCTAGCATTTTATATTTCGTCCCGAGCGGGTCGACACCTTTAGTCAAGCTACTGAAAATAAACAAGGCACCAACTAAAATTCGACACAAGGTCAAACCGGATTTATTGTAATAATTGTTGAAGAGCAATGAGGCAAATATCGGAAGTAAAATCGCAATCAGCATTGTCCATGAAAAGTCGGGGAAAAATCCCACGAAAACAGCGCATATCAACGCCCATATCGTGATTGCAAAAGAAAGGAAACCGGATTTAGTATAGTCTTTTCTCATAGATTATTGTTCATTTTGTTCTGAAAGTAAAATCATACAGAATACAGCATAGTTAATAATATCGAAATAATTCGCATCTAATCCTTCTGAAATAATTGTCTTACCATCATGATCCTCAATTTCTTTAATCCTTAAAAGTTTCATCAAGATAAGATCTGTCATAGAACTGACGCGCATACTTCTCCATGCTTCATCGTAGTCATGATTTTTACACTGCATCAAATCAAAAGCTTCCTGAAGCACTCCCGAATAAAGTTCTGCAGCTTTAGTAGGTTCAAGGTCCGGTTTATCAACAACACCAAGACGCAACTGAATTATTGCCATCGCGGAATAGTTAATGATACCGATAAATTCCGGTTCTACGCCTTCATTAACAAGACGTTCAGCCTTTGTTTGAAGACTTCTGATCCTATTAGCCTTGATGAATATCTGATCTGTTACAGATGTGGTTCTCATAATACGCCATGCAACTCCATAATCCATCATTTTCTTAGTAAATATCTCAGTACATTGTTCAACAACCTTTTTAAATTGATTTCGTGTATCTTTCATCGTAATATTTTTTTATTTTTGTAAGAAAATTGTTCCGACAATATCGACAAAACAATCAATATTTTAAGAACGTAAAGATAAGCATTTTTCATTATGGAAGCGAATATTGGAAAGCATTTTTTTTCTAAAGAAGATAAACTCTCAGATTCTCAGATTTTCAGATTCTCAGATTTCAAAAGACCTTTGATTATGGGAATTCTAAACCTCACCCCCGACTCTTTTTATGACGGAGGAACTCATAATGGCATCGACAACGTTTTAAGGCATTGCGAGAAGATGTTAAATGAAGGTGCCGACATCATCGACATCGGCGCATTCTCGTCTCGTCCGGGAATGGAAATAATCAGCACCGACGAAGAGACTTCGCGTCTCCTTCCCCATTTGAACGCAATCAAAAAAAGATTTCCAAACACATTGATTTCTATTGATACATTCCGAAAAGACATTGCCATGAAAGCGATAGACAACGGCGCCGACATCATCAACGATATTTCGGGAGGAACATTCGACAACCAGATGCTGCCTTATATCGCAAAAAACTCAATACCTTATATAATGATGCATAGCGGCAACAGTATCGAGAATCTTCATCACGAAATCATAGAAAACGATGTCTGCGAGGAAGTAAAATCATTTTTTGTAAGGCAGATAAAGACCTTATTACAATATGGAGAGACATCTTTAATATTAGACCCGGGTATAGGTTTCAACAAAAGTATGAAAGATAATTTCAAATTATTAAAAAATATTAACGAATACAGAATAAATAATTTGCCTGTTTTAATAGGAATATCACGTAAATCTATGATTTATAAAACCCTTAAAACAACACCACAAGAATCCTTAAACGGGACTACTGTTTTAAACACCGTTGCTCTTTTGAATGGCGCCGACATCTTAAGAGTTCATGACGTAAAGCAAGCAGTAGAAACCGTGAAACTTATTCAAGAATTCTGAAACCTAAGAGGTTTATTGAAATCACCAAAAAAACTTTTGTCTTTTGTCTTTTATCTTTTGTCTTTTTCTTATCTTTGGAAAATATTTTTTGTAATTAAATTCATGTCATGACTGAACTTTTAATAAGCGCCTTTATTCAAGTCAGAATTTGGGATATCATTGATATATTGTTGGTTGGACTTTTGTTTTACGGATTATATTATCATCTCGTGCGAGGTACTACCGCAATCAAGATTTTCTTGGGTATAGTAGCAATCATCTTAGGACTCAAGATTGTTACGGCACTCAAGATGGAACTTTTAAGCTACATACTGGGCGCCTTTGTCAATGTCGGTTTTATAGCTTTGATAATAATTTTCCAACCGGAAGTACGTCGCTTCCTTCTAAGTATAGGCAACAATCAGATTACAGAATCACTGCAGAATTTCTTCACCAAATTGGGATTTCTCAACAAGGAAGAATCCAAACTGGATCTTAGTCCTATTTGTGACGCATGCGCATCCATGTCGCAAGATAAAGTAGGTGCCTTGATATTGCTCGTACAAGAGAATAACCTTAACGAAATAGTGGCGACTGGAGTAAGTATCAACGCCATCATAAGCAAACCCCTAATCGAAAACATCTTTTTCAAAAACAGTCCCTTACACGATGGGGCAATGGTAATCTCAAATAATAAAATTACTGCTGCTCGTTGCATCCTTCCAATCACACAAAACACACATCTTCCTGGAAGTTATGGACTTCGACACAGAGCCGGCATCGGTATCACTGAAAACAGCGACTGCATAGCAATTGTCGTTTCAGAAGAAACCGGTAGCATCAGATTAATAAAAGACGGCAAAGTCTACGACGTAAAATCATCTGAGATGAAAGTCAAGATTAAAGCACTTAGCCGTCAAAAATAATTGAGGCTACCTGTAATCTTCCGCCCTTGCATTTACTTTTAGATGTATAATAAAAAAGGGACGTACGTCCCTTTTTTGTGCATTATGCATTCATCAAATCCATTTCACCAAAGCGAAATCTTGTCGGTGAGGCAACAGATCGTTGTTTGGATAGATTCTGAATGTGTAGTCGAAGATACCGGCTTTGTTCAAAGGAAGGTTTATGTAATATCTTGCCCAACCTTCGCCTGAATCGACGAGTTGCAATTGCTCAACTTGCATTACTTTATCGTTGCCGTTCTTGTCTTTACCGCCGAATACTATCTCAACGCCTACGTCTCCCCTATTCAATCCTGGAGTCTTCAAAGTAATCTCAGCGATGATGACATCACCGAATGTCAATGAACGAACACTTGAATCAGGAATCTTAATCGACTCGACTTCAATCTTATCCCAGTTAGCCAAGACGTTCTTCTTCCATGCTGCAATCTCGAATGCTTTCTCATAACGGTTTTCACGCATGAAGTCGGTTCTCTCGATCAACTTGTTATAATATTGGTTGTAATAATCGTCGAGCATACGTTTCATAGTATAATTAGGTGCGATTTGCATCAAGTCGTTCTTGACATATTGTACCCAACGTGTAGGAACACCTTTTTCATTTCTGTCGAAATACAATGAAACGATTTCGTTTTCAATGAGGTTGTATATTGTCTCAGCATCTAATTCGTCTTGATAACGTTGGTCGCTGTATGTTCTTTCTTCTTGGAGTGCCCAGCCAGCTTCTTTGCGATAGCCTTCTGCCCACCATCCGTCGAGAACTGAGAGGTTGAGTGTTCCGTTCATGACGGCTTTCTCGCCACTTGTACCGGAAGCTTCGAGAGGACGTGTAGGAGTATTCATCCAAATATCGACGCTACTTGTCAAGATCTTACCGAGTTCCATATCGTAATTGTTGAGGAACATGACCTTACCGGCAAATTCTTTTCTTCTCGATGTCTCGATAATCATCTTAATCAAATCCTGACCAGCCTTGTCATTTGGGTGAGCCTTACCAGCGAACAAGAATACTACAGGTTTTTCTGGATTGTTAAGCAATTCTGCCAAACGATCTATATTGTTGAACAAAAGATGAGCACGTTTGTATGTAGCGAAACGACGAGCGAAACCGATTGTCAATACATCAGGACGCAATGTCTCCTTAATCTTAACAATCTGACGAGGAGTGAAGTATGAGTTAGTAACTCCGCTCTCCAACAACTCAATTACACGGTCAATAAGTCTCTTTCTTAGGCTATTACGAACTGACATAACCTTCTCGTCAGATACGTTGTAAATTCCGTCGAAACAGCTCTTATCATAGTGGTGAGTTGGGAAATCCTTACCAAACTCCTTATAATAAATCTCCTTCCAAGCAGCGTTTGTCCAAGTCTCGAAGTGAACTCCGTTGGTTACATAACCAATGTGGTTCTCTGCAGCAGTATAACCTGGCCACATTGACTTGAAGAT
>JAZUST010000075.1:0-4807 GCA_045606865.1 Bacteroidales bacterium | reverse complement strand
AAGAGCGATGGCTATCATTACGAAGGTCGCACTCAATGTGTTTTTATGAACTATGATTGACGGATCATAATTTTCCTGAAAATACATTTTATTTAAGGAAATCATATTGATGGGACTGACGTCCTTAGTCTTCTCAAACTCTTCTTGCAACATAGCAACATTATTATTATCACCAAATTGCGTTATATATTCTTGCATAATCTCATAGCCCCACTCATTATATTTTTCTACCCACAAATCGGTAAATTTCTCGACGCAGCCCTCATCTGTAAGTTTCACAAACACAGCATAATTATGATTATTATTTGTCATTCCGTCTCTACGTTCATCGTTGAGAAAAACATCATAGCCGTCAAAAATCGTGTTTCTGTCAAAATCCTCAAATATAGCCGCTACGGTCAAAGGCAGCTCCGGTTTGCCGTTGCCAAAGTTTTCCATATAAATCATATCGCCTGTCGTCACATTCATCTTTTCCGCAGCAGAACGTGAGATGATGACAGCGTCCTCGACATTAAAATCCTCGATGTTACCAGTAACGATGTTAAAATCAATGACATCTACAATTGAAAAATTACAATCTATCACACGCCAATAAAACTTTTCAAAATCATGTCCATTCACTTTAGAGTACACATTCTTATGAGAATATCCAAGTTTCATTGATGCTATAGATTCCACTTCAGGCATAATGTCGGCGACTTCGTAAGATATAGGATTCGGACTATTAGCGGACCAATTTTCTGAAGATTTACTCCAAAACGCCACATTAAAAATGCGCTCCGAGTCTTTGAGCGAGCGGTTGTAGGTAAGAGAATAAAACACCTGCGAGGCGATGACATAAAACGCCGCAAAAGCGAGAGTAAGTCCCGCAATGTTAAGAACCGAAGCAACCTTATACCGCTTCAAGGTCATCAAGAAATTTTTAAATGCGATTTTCATACCTTTTTTTTAGTTTAGAGTTTAAGGTGTAGAGTTTAGAGTAGTTTTAAAGTTGATGGTGTTGAGTTTTAAGTTTATTTTTAAACTATCAACTACTCTACACTCTAAACTCTAAACTCTAAACTCTAAACTCTACACTATCATTTAATTTTCCATTTTCAACTTTCCATTTTCAACTTTCCATTTCCTCTGTCGTACCTTCGGCACTTTGATAATGATCCTGTCATTTTGTAGCAGGCGTTTCGTGCTTTCACAGTCCACACCTGCCTGTAATCTGTCGCCCTTACAGGGCCATACATCGACCAGGAATGGATGGAAAACATCCCATTATACGCCGTAGATAGTTATATAAAAAATATTTTGGTTTAAAACAGAACTCCACGTATCTCTTCATCATCAAACAAATCCCCGTGATACTTTGCGATACGTGGAGAACTTCAGATTCATTCTATCTTTATCATCTCTATCGGGTTGGAGTTGGCGGTCTTCCAAGTGCGGACGACGAGAATGACGTATATTATCAACAGAACGATGCCTGCTCCGAGTATGAACGTCCATGATGCCAATGACTCACACATGGTTTCCAACATATCAATATAACGCAGTCCTCCCCAGACTGCTCCGACTACGCCGGTTATTATAGCAGGAATTATCACCCATAAAAGGTTAAGACCTAACAGACTCAACACCTGCACGCTCGTCGCGCCATTGACCTTACGGATGGCTATCTCCTTGCGACGACGCGACATCTCATTACCGAGATAACCTACCAAACCGATAAGCGAAATCAACAAGGTCACAAGTGAAATGACGAGCACATTGTTGCGCATATCATCGCGATAAGTAAACTGACTCTTCACCTTGTCGGCGTAAGAAAGTAATGTATATTCCGAATCAGAATGATAATGTTTCTTGATTGCATTGTCCAATGCCTTGATGTTCTCTGATGACAATTCATCAAGACAAATGTTGTATTGTAACATTGCATCCTGAGCTGACATCTGATTCAAGAAATGTTCCGGACGATAAACCGCAAGTGGCAATATTATACCTAAACCTTGTGAGAAATCTTTTATAACACCTATGACTTGAACCCATCCCCCATTCTGGAAGAAATATTTACCGACAGCAGAATTCAAATCCCAGCCATGCTGATGTACGAATTTCTCATTAACAATCGCTTTCTTAGTTCCGTCCTGCTCATTGAAGTTACGACCTCGGATAATCTCCATCTGCATGGTTTCTATATAGTTTTCATCGAAACATTCATAACGGCATAAAAACATTATTTCTTCTTTTTCCACGTCAATTACAGGAGAACCCATATAACCGTTTATTGGATATTGTACAGAAAGTCCGACACTTTGTACGAATGGTAGTTTACCGATTTCGTCACGCAATGCTGAATGTTGCGATTGTGTAGCCGAATATTCCATCGTGATGACATTATCATATTTATATCCGACATCAGCTTTCAACACATATTTGGATTGTTGCGCCGTGACAAGCAAGAAACATACGACGGCTGTAGTACAAGCCACCTGAACGAACAACAAAATGCGTTTCCACCAAGTACGGTTGTCGCTGCCACGTTTGAAAGCATATTCAAGATTTACACGTGAATAAAGTACCGCAGGTATCAGACCTGCCAAGAGGAACGAGACGATACATACCAATGCAGGAATCCAGATACGTTCCAATGCGAAAAGTTCATTAAGATGATAGCCAAGCAACTGATATATATGATTGCTTAGACATAGGAGGAGAAACGCCGCCAATAAAATTGACGCTACAATCATGATAAAAGTCTCGGAAAGCAACATACGGAAGATGTCGCCACGCGACGCACCGCTACAACGCAACATCGCTATGGTACGGCTACGTGATGCGAGTGACGACAAGGTGAGCAATACATAGTTAAGCGTACCGACAAGAAGCGCGAGTACGGCTAAAACACCATATATCACCTGCGTCGTGCGAGTGGAATCATCAACGACATAATATGAATCTTCAATAGGAACGAAGAAGAATTCAGCATGTAACATCTGCATCATGAATTGCAGCATCTCATGATGTTCCATCAGAGACTCAAACTGAGTTTCCAATTCATCAATAGTGGCACCTTTATTTAATTTGATATAAGTAGGATAATTATCACCTCCATTCCAGTCGAGAGTCTGAGGATCAAATTTCAACCAACTCACTATATCGAAATCAACGATAGGATTTGTAACGGGAGGTGTGTTGAAGACACCTGCCACTACATGTTCTTCTTCATTGATTGTAATAATCTTACCAAGCGGATCATTCTTTCCGAATACTTTGTCAGACAATCGCTCCGAAATCATGACTTCGTTGTTGGCGAGACCTTCGTTGGAAAGCACACGTTCCACATCACCGCTTATCACGCCGAAGTCCAAGACCTTGAAGAAGTCAGAGCTTACCTTCAGCCGATGCGACTTGATGGCATCATTTCCCATATTGACCTGCACCGACTCTTTCAATAAGTTCGTTGTCATCTCAATCGAAGGAACCTCTTCAGCGAGTGTAAACGCCATCGGCTCTAACATACCTTGACTGCTGAAATCCGCCATTGACGACTTCATAAACACCTGATACACCCGCTCTCTATCAGGGAAGAAACGACCGTATGAAAGGTTGATGCCGACATACGAGCATATCAGCAAGGCCACAATAAGTCCCAATGCCAACGACACCAAACGTGTCACGGAGTTACCTCTGTTTCTCCATAAATATCGTAAAGAATAGTTGATTTTCATAGTTTGTTTAGTTTAAAGTTTAAGGTTTAAAGTTTAAAGTAGTTTTAAAGTTGAGAGTTTTAAGTTTTAAAGTTTATTATTGAGTCAACGGACAACAGTCAACAGACAACAGTCTTTGTCCACATTCCTAATTCCTAACTTCTAATTCCTAATTCCCTTAAACCTTAAGCCTTAAACCAAATTAATAATTTATTTAATTTTCCATTTTCAAATTTCAATTTTCAATTTACCTGGACGCAGCATGCCACGTCCCTACCATAATTCTTAATTCCTGAGACGTGTCAATGTTCATTTATTTTTTGCAGGAAGCATTGACGCGTCTCTACCTTCTCAGATTCTCAGATTCTCAGATTTTCAGATTCTCAGATTTTCAGATTTTCAGATTTTCAGATTCAAACTAAAGTCTATTCGTGACATCTTCCACGATCTTACCGTCGAAGAGGCAGATTCTTCTTGTGGCGAAGTTGGCATCGTGTTGAGAGTGTGTTACCATGATGATGGTGGTGCCTTCTCTGTTGAGTTCCTGCAACAGGTTCATCACCTCCATGCCGTTCTTGGAGTCTAAGTTACCTGTAGGTTCGTCGGCGAGGATGAGCTTAGGGTTAGAGACGAGAGCTCTTGCGATGGCTACACGCTGCTGCTGACCTCCGGAGAGCTGCTGTGGAAAATGGTCGCAACGATGCGAGATGTTCATGCGGTCTAAAATCTTGGAGACACGCTCCTTACGTTCCGCCGACTTCACGCCCATATAGATGAGAGGCAGCTCCACGTTCTCGGCTACGGTAAGTTCGTCGATGAGGTTAAACGACTGGAACACAAAGCCGATGTTACCCTTACGGAACATGGTTCTGTCTTTTTCCTTAAGGTCGCCGACCTCCTGACCGAGCAGGTTATAAGTGCCGCTCGAAGGATTATCCAACAATCCCAAGATGTTCAACAATGTAGATTTGCCACATCCCGAAGGACCCATGACAGCTACGAATTCACCTTCTTTAACTTCAAATGACACACCATTCAAGGCGATGGTCTCGATTTCCTCTGTGAAGAAACTCTTCTTTAAATTTTCGATTTTTAACATACGCTTTTTA
>JAZUST010000074.1:0-19085 GCA_045606865.1 Bacteroidales bacterium | reverse complement strand
ACATAGCTCGCTATGCTCTTTCAAGAAATACAAAAATCTTCTCAATAAAAATTCATAAATCATTTGCAAAGCAATTTATAGAAATTCCCTTAATATTTTCAGGCAGGCATTACGAGTTCCGCTCTTCACGCCTGCCTACTTTTCTTTCGTCCTTACAGGACTTAAATTTATCATGAATCAAATGCGTGAGACGAGCTAAGTCAAAGTCCCACAAATTCCACAGATGTTCACTGATTCCTCAATTTTCAGGTTTTCAGGTTTTCAGTTTCTCAGATTTTATTTAACCCATTTCCCTTCCTCAATTGTTAATTGTTCATTGTTAATTGTTAATTTCCAAACGTAAGTTCCAGAATTCCAACCCGAAGCATCTACACTCGTTACATCATCTGTAATCTCTTGTTGATGAACCATTCTTCCCTGCATGTCATAAACCTGCAAGGTGCAGTTGCGTAATGAAGTTCTGATATTCATCACGTCTCCACCCGGATTAGGATAAGCGACAGCGACTTTCAAATTATTAGCATGTGCTTCTTCGATGCTGACAAATGCGGAGGCTGGGAATTTAGAAACTCGTGACCATACATAGTCTCGGTCCGTTAAATAGAATGAATATGAACAAAGTAACAATCCATCGTCTTTTGTTGTTGTTATGCATGTTGATTTATTAAAAATATCAACTTCATCATAGAAAAACGTTGATATTGTGTCAAAATCCGAATTCAATCTTTCTATCATTATCCATGAATCGGAACTCTCACCAATACCGCAATTTAATGTGTATGTAAAATAAATGTCCCCGTTTTTTGTCATATCCATAGAGCGATACCATGGATATTCGTGGTTTGGAGTCTTTCTTTCAATGTAATTGAGAATGGGTAGTATTTCGGTGGAATTATTCAAATCATCGTCAAACTCATATAACCTTATATCTTTATAACCATTCTGAATCTGAGTATTTATAGAGGCCGTCGATACGTATGTGGTGTTGCGATTGCTACGCATTACACAATGATAATTCAACCTGTCATCTAGCAAAGTAGCGTTGTCTGGCATAATCAGATATCTTGTCGTCACATAATTAAATTCGTTGTCATAATATTCAACAGTGCCATGAGTATCTTGCTCACAGCCTCTATAATAGACAACATAACCGTCATCGTTTTTTATCATCTGCTGCCTAAGGACACCTCCTGGAGCATATCCGCAGACCGTGTCTATTTCATATCCCTTTCTAACTAAAAAGTTCCCATCAAAATCCATCTTGAAAAAGAAAACCGAATCATTATAATCATCATATCCTGTGTAACGGCGACTCTCATTTTTAATGTAAGAACCGGTTATATGTCCATCTTCTTCAAAAGCTGAATATATGTAAATGTATCCGCAATATGAATTAAGATAATAATACCAATCTTCATCCCTGCGTTCAAAAGTGTCAATCGGATAAGAATGCTCATAACTTTCAGCGATATTGAGCATTTCGTCTAATTTATAGAGACCGATTATTGATTCTGTCGGAATATTGTCTTGATTTTTAAAATAATTTTTTGAGTTTATATCATGATCCGGATTATATGCTGTAAGAAAATACATTTCCCCGTTTTTTTCAAACAAATAAGGATATGTCAATATACTAAGACCTGGCTTAAAATAATCATATTCATTTCTGTATATTTCATCGCCATCTGGTGAAAACAAAGATAGCAAAGGTTGCATTGAATGATAAAAAAGATATTGTGGATCATTGTTCATATTTCTCGGTAGGCTTATGGAAGTCACAAGTATATTGCCATTCGATAATTCGATGGCTTCATTATAATAACACCAGGAAACATCAGGATCATTATAATAAACAGTTTCCCATTCTTGGGAAATTATGTTATTGACTCTGCCAAAAAGCAGAGTTAATAAACATACGAACAATCTATGTTTTTTCATAATAAAAAATTTTTTGTTAAACATTTATTTTCCTTTGCCGTGAGCTTTGATCCGTGAGCATTGAGCATTGAGCTGACTGCTGATAGCTGACAGCCAATTCTCAGATTTTCAGATTCTCAGATTCTACTTCACCCACTTCCCTTCTTCAACTTTCAACTTTCCATTTTCAGTTTTCAAATTCCAAACGTAAGTTCCAGAACTCCAACCCGAAGCATCTACACTTGTCACATCATCTGTAATCTCTTGTTGATGAACCATTCTTCCCTGCATGTCATAAACCTGCAAGGTGCAATTGCGCAATGAAGTTCTTATGTTCATCACGTCTCCGCCAGGATTAGGATAAGCGACAGCGACTTTCAAATTATGAGCGTGAGCTTCCTCGATGCTGACAAATGCCGAGGCAGGGAATTTGGTGACAAAATTCCATGACTTGTCTCCATTTAAACTATTACCATAACCTACAAGTAACAAATCTTCTTCTTTTGTTGATACTATAGAATTTACTTCTATGAAATTACCATCTTCACCGCTTGTGTAATACATTTCTGATATAGTCTCAAAATTCTCATCCAAATGTTCAATAACAACCCATGAATCGTAATTAATTCTGTCACCAAGATTCCAATTCTGTACATAAATCAAAGTGTTATCTTCTTTTAATACAATTCCGTTGTTTAAAGGCTGATGATCTTTTGAATAGCTCACACCTCGTGTGATATATTGTACTATAGGTAAAAGATCGGTTGAGTTATCGAGATTATCATCAATTTCATATAATCTGCTATCATCATACCAATGACTGTTTGGGATATCTACGGATCTAGCCACTGATGTCAGAAATACAGTATTATGCTTGCTCCTTACCACTGATACATAATCCAAAGAAGCGGTTACTGAATTTGCATATCCAGGTTGTCTAATAGCTTTTTTATCGACAAAATTCATGTCTTTATCGAAATACCAGGCTTCTCCGCTTGGTATAAATGAAAAATTATAATCATTATGTTCTAATACTTGATACAAAATATAATGTGAATCGGTCTCAACCATGCTATGTCCTCTATGTCTCCAATAATCTCCATGACCGGTGAGACATTCAATGCCTTTCATCTGAATTATTTCACCTTCAAAACTCATCTTGAAAAAGAACATGGAATCATTTTCAGTCTGATAAGGACTATAGAAAGGTGGACATTTGAAAAACGACCCTACAATGTTGCCTGCATTATCAATAAATGATGTGAAAAGATACAAACGTCCACCAGTTTCGTTCGGCATATTATCCCAATCCGGCAGGGATCCGAAATATTCTGTTGTGTCAATAGGAATGTAGTTTTCATAGCTTTCAACAACGTTAAGTTCATCATCTAATTTATACAATCCTAAGATGGCTTCAGTTGGTGGATTGTCAAAGTTCTTGAAATAATTATCCGACAATCTTTCATGGTCAGGACTATATGTCATCAATGCAAACAATTCTCCATTCTCGTTTTCAAGAATCTGGTTGTAAGATATGGAACAATATGCGGGACGGAAATAATTGTTTCTTGCCAACTCAGTACCATCGGCAGATATCTTCACCAAACCTGGATGAGGTACACTCGCATGGCTTGGTATATTTAAGGTTATAGGCGTATTCACCACAATACTGCCATCTTGTAATTCTATGGCGTCATTGAATTTCCTGTGATAAGGATAATCAATTTGAGTATCCATCTGAAACTCCCATTCTTGAGAATTAAGATTTATTCCGCAAAGGAACGTAAAGACAAATAGGGTAAGACGCAATCGTTTCATAATGATATTCTTTTAATTAAAACAATTGCAAATTTAATAAGAGAAGAGGTCTATGTCAAGTAGTAGGAAATACTATATAATCGCATAAGATTTTGAAACACTTTATCTTATGTAAATTTTGTCGATAAAATATTTATACAAATCTTCATTTTCCATATTTAATATGGTGGCAATCTTGGTTTTTCTTGTCTTTATGGTGCTATATGCGACGCCGAACAAAGATGAAATCTGCTTGTCGCTGAGATTTAGCACACTCAGACATATATAATATAGGTCTTCATTTTTAAGTCTCGGGAAGTTTTGCGACAAATCATCAATGAAATCGTTGAGATGCAGGTTAGCCGTTTCTACCAATGAAGTGAATTCTTCTTGTGATAAAGCTGCCGTTTCTGGATCATGATTTTCTTTTATGAGACTCATGATTTTTATGCATGTCTCGGAATTACGATAAGAGTCAAGGTCGCTTTTCTTAGAGTTGCTCTTTTCCAGTCTGTCGTTTATTGTGGATATTTTCTGTTCCTGTTCTTTTATGAT
This sequence comes from Bacteroidales bacterium, assembly GCA_045606865.1. Lineage (GTDB taxonomy): Bacteria > Bacteroidota > Bacteroidia > Bacteroidales > F082 > Limimorpha. The sequence goes on along the minus strand of JAZUST010000074.1, from coordinate 14,816 downwards.
TTCAGCCTGTTTCTGAATCTCGGCGTTCTTTTTCTTTATCTTTCCTTCCACCAAAGACTGCTTGAACCTTATATCCTGAATCTCCTTATCCCTTTCGTCAATGATACTTGAAAGATTGTTGACACGTTTCTTGTTTCTGGAAATCCTGAGAATTATAAGTGCTGCTACTATTAAAATAATAGGCGTCAATATTATTGTAACTTTTTTCTTGGTCTGGTTTTTCTTAATCTCCGACATATTTGCCTTATGGATATTGTAGAGATCCATAAGTTCTGAGACATCCGATTCATTTTCAACTCTTTCTATACTATGTTTTGCGGTGATGTCATCATAATAGGCTTTCTTCTCATAATCACCTATCGAGTCGTAAACTTGCGACAAAACAGAAGCAGAACAAAGTCGTGTAAAGAAATACGAACTGTTCATGGCTTGTTCCAAATAATAAATCGCCGAATCGTATTGCTTTTCTTCGTATAACATTTCTCCATAGATGGAATAATATGAATATCTTACGTGTTCATGTTCAATGATGTTGAAATTGTCTCTCATCATACGCATGGCACTATCTCTTTCGTTTTTCTCGTAAAACAGATAATCTGCTATTGCTTTGTCAACGTCAATTTTATTGAGATGGTTGGGATATGCCTTTATACATTCATCGAAATAATACAATGCAGAATCGGCATTGAAGTACAAGTAAGACATTCCAATCAATTTTAACACTTGTGACCTGATGTCGTCGTTGCCTAAGACTTCGCTGATTTGTAATGATTTCTTATACTTAACGAGTGCTATTTTAGGATAAGTATAATCTCTAAAGAAATCACCTAAACATGTATATGCGTTTCCGAGATATTTCCAATGTTTCTCCGTAAAATCTTTTTTCTTGACATTCTTTTCTACCATCTCTATCATATCGAAGCAATTCTTGGCGGCAGCGGTTATGTTCCCCGTATTACGCAAACTGTCAACCATATTGTTAAGACCCTTGAGACGTTCTACAATGGTGTCTGTGCACGAAGTCTGTTGCCCACTGACTGCTGATAGCTGACAGCTGAAAGCCAATAGCAATATAAAAATCGAGATTCTTTTCATAAATGCAAAGATACATATTTACGATGAACTTTTTTAAAAAAAACTGAAAATCTGAAAATAACCGAATTAACACAACCTTTACTTTGTTTTTTTGTTTGATGTAAAAAAAAACGAAGATATGAAAAAACGTCAACAGTCAACGGTCAACGGACAACATTCAACGGACAAAACTTTAGACTTTAGTCTTTTGTCTTTAGTCATAATAATCCTATTTCCAACAAATATTTTTGCTCAGAAAGACATCGAACCAGAAATCATTGTTCCGGAAAAATGGCAGATAGACTCCATTTATTTGACGAACAATATCACTTATAACGAATGGTGGCATAAGTTCAACGACCCGACTCTTGACTCTTTGATGACTATCGCTTTGAATAACAACTACAGTCTACATGCTGTAGAAAACACGCTCGAGAAATCATGGCTTATGCTACAGAAATCGAAAGGCGACTTTTACCCTACCATCGGCATTGACATTCAATACAATCTAGCAGAAAGCAGTTTGAATTATTATGCAGAAACAAGTAGTGACGTTAATCGTACGAACGATTATCTTAACGCAGGTTTAAGTGCAAATTGGGAAATTGATGTTTTTGGCAAGAACAGAAATTACGTAAGGGCAAACAAAAGTTCATATCTCGCCACGGAAGCTAATTATCAAGATGCGATAATGAATCTTTGCGAACAAGTGGCTATTGTTTATTTCAATCTACGCTCCTATCAACAACAACTTATCGTGGCAAATCAAAATATCGAGTCGGAGAAAAACATTTTGGACATCACCATCGCGCGTTATGAATCTGGTCTGGGCACACAGTTAGACGTCTCACAGGCAAAATCGGTTTATTACAACACTCTCGCTACGATTCCTCGTCTTGACGCATACATAACACAATGTATCAATCAGTTGGCAGTATTATTAGGAACATATCCTTCTACTTTGAAAGACAGTTTCAATGACGTAAATGAACTTCCAAGCATTAGGCATATCGTAAATGTCGGAATTCCGATGGAGGTCATCAGACGGCGTCCTGATGTGCGGCAAGCTGAATATATGATTGAATCGCAGGCGGCTCTCATAGGTGCAGCGAAAGCCGATTATTATCCTAAATTCTCCATCAACGGTAGTTTCGGTTTTCTCTCTCACGACATCGAAAAATTCTTCGACAGCGAGAGCCGTATGTTGAGTTTCACGCCTACCATCACATGGAATCTATTTTCCGGATTACAGACCCGTAAAAACGTTAAAATCGCCGAAATAGAATTAATAGACAACATCGACAACTATAACAGCGTAGTTCTCACTGCGATACAAGAAGTCGAAACGGAAATGAACAACTATGCCAATGCTCTTAAAACCATTGAGATGGGACAACAAGTGGTGGAACAAGGTAACAAAACTTTGGAACTTTCCATCGATTTATACAAAAGAGGATTAGGAACTTTCACCAACGTTCTCGATGCTCAGCGCACAGTCCTCTCCGACCAAAACTATCTTGTAAGCGCATGGAACTCTGCTTTATTAGCTTTAGTGAGATTATATACGGCTTTAGGTGGAGACTGGGAATGATTTCAGAATCTTAAAACCTGAGAACTTGAGAATATGAGAATTAGTGACTTGTCATGAGGACAAATTATTTGCTGGAGTGGTAACAGATACACTCAAGAAAAGTCCCATTCCTTCAAGGTTTCGGAGTGCACGGATATCTCTGATTCTATCGATAAGTTCTTTCCAATAATTACCGCCAGCATTACCTTTAAGACGCAATTTCTCACCACAAAAAAAATACGTGGTCTGTAGTCTTTTGTCTTTTGACTTTTCATTATCTTTGCAAAAATTGGAATATTAACAAAATCTTAAATATCTTCATGAAAAAGCACCTTATTAATCTATTACTTGGCGCGGCGATTTTTATGTCATCGTGCGGTTCTTCAACTTATGAGACGAAGAATGAAGAATGTCAAAAAAACAATGTCGACGAAGTCACACAAAAGGCTCTCGAGGAATGGCGTTCAGAACATTTCGGCATGTTCATCCACTTCGGCATTTATTCGGAACTCGCCGGATGGTGGAAAGGCGAAAAAATTCCATACTACGGCGAACAGATTATGAACCACGCCCGTATCCCTATCGATGAATACGAAGCTGTCGCGAGAGAGTTCAACCCTAAAGACTTCAACGCCGACGAGATAGTGACTCTCGCCAAACAAGCCGGAATGAAATATATCGTCATGACCTCGAAACATCACGACGGATTCTGTATGTTCCACACGGAGACAACAGATTACAACATAGTAGATTTCACTCCTTTCGGTCGCGACGTGGTGAAAGAATTGTCAGAAGCCTGCCAACGTCAAGGCATGAAATTCGGTCTCTATTATTCACTTCCCGACTGGCACTACCCTCTCGGCATTCCACGCCTCGCACCTGATTCAACGACAAAATGCCACGAATATGTGAACCAAGTATATTCTCCTCTTGAAATAGTAACACCTGAATTGGAAGATTATATAGTAGCGCAAGTCACTGAACTTCTCACAAATTACGGCGACATCAACACAATTTGGTTCGACATGGGACTCGTGACGCCAGAACAAAGCAAACGTTTCCGTGAGACAGTGAAGTCGCTCCAACCTGAATGTATCATCAACGGAAGAATCATGAACAACCAAGGCGACTACATGACATTGCCAGACAACGGCGATGTGGCAGGTTACGAAAATATTTTCTGGGACAATCCCGCTTCAATGTACGGAACATGGGGATACAAATCATGGATAAACCGTCCTCCAGTTGAGAATCAAGTCGCAGTTCAGTTAGGAAGATTGTTCAGCACAGTAAAACACGGTGGTGTATTCTTGCTCAACATCGGACCTGACGGCGACGGCAACGTAATACCATACGAGAAAGAAGTCTTGACACTGATAGGCGATTATTTCAGAAAAAATCCTGACGCTTTAGATAAGATTGAAGTAAGTTACAAAGAAACGCCTGTAGTGAAATCTGAGAACGGAACTTTTGAATTGACAGATGAGAACGGTACTATTCACGCGGAAATCGACGGAACAGGATATATGAGCACGCAGGTAGATTCATGGCGTTCATGGCAGTTAGATGTGACGGAAGAAGGAACTTACGATATCTTCATCGTTTATCTTCCTGAATATTTAGACAAGAAATATTCGTTTGAATGCGGAGAGCAAAAAATAGTTCACACATTACCTGGTGTCGACCAGATGATACAGACATCATACGTTGGCAAGATGAACCTCACAAAAGGAAATAACACCTTCCAACTCAATCAAGCAGAAAAGTGTTATCCTTTGGAACCATTAGGATTAGAATTGCAGAAGATAATTGTGAGGAAGAGATAAGAAGTTTAAAATATATTTGTACATTTGCGAAGTTAAAATTAGTATTAACAAAAAATTGATGCCTATGATATAAAAGCGTAAATTGATACGCATATTTTAAAATATTGGAAAAGCGTTTTGCTTTTATTCTATCATTTCGAAAGTTTGGCGACTTTAAAAAGTTCTGATAGGGATAATAGCGAAAAAGCTCGCGTCTAAGCGCGGGCTTTTGGTTATTCTATCAGAACGGGTTACGCCAAACACCTCGAAATGGGAATAGACAAAAGTGCCGCGTTTTTTTTATGTGTGTATCTTTAAATTCCCAAGGCACTTAAGGAGTAACCGAAAAGCCTTAAAGTGAGTAGGAATAATTTTAATTAATTTAATTGTTATGGATCATTATTTCAAAGTATGTCCAACGTGTGGAAATACAAAAACAGACGATCGCCTTTATCGTTGTTCTAATTGCGGACGCATAGTTTGTGAACACTGTACTCCTGGAAGCACTTGTCCTTGCTGCAACACTAGCAGTATGTGGGGATCTCAATTTACGCGTATCGGTTACATTGGATAGCATACACTTTAGGCATTTGTATAATCATAAAAGCCTCTCTCAGGCGCATTATGTTTTTCACATTTTGCGCCTGAGTTTTTTTTATATCTTGATTGTCAAAATATTTTCAAACGGAGAATTTATAAAAGTCATCTTTAGTCTTTCAAACAAGCTAAAGGTATAATTTTTACTCCATCAGGGCGGGTATAAGCCATCTGTCCTCCAGTAAGGATTATCAACAAATCAGGTTCTCGCAATGGAACTTGTTTTTCATCTTTATTATGCAATTGTATTAATTTTCTTAATTCTTTCAAATGTTCTGCGCCGTTTTCAATTTCTTTACTACCTAATTTACATTCTATTAGAGCATACCTGCCATCAGACAAATGGAGAACCAAATCAGCTTCAAGTCCATATCGGTCACGATAATAAGATATATGACTGTTGAAATCTGGATTATAAGCCCTCAGATCACGGATACACATCTGCTCAAAAATAAATCCAAATGTTTTCAACTGCGTCAATAATGCATCTGGTGATAATCCTAATGTAGCAACAGCAATTGATGGGTCAACAAACGAACGCTTAAATCCACTTCTAATTGCGGTTTTACTTCGTATTGCAGGACACCATGCCGGAATATCATCAATAACAAAAAGACGAGTCAATACATTTACATAATCGTCAAAGGTCGGTCTTGTACAACCAACTTCCCCAGAAGCAACAACATCTTCCAATATTGAGGAAATCTTGGCTAATGTAGATATGTTTCTTGAATATGATTTCAAGATTTGCCTTGTCAAAAGTTCATCACGTTTGATATTATCAACTCTAGAAATATCATCTTTGCAAACTGTATCAACATAGTTCTGTGCAATCAATAATTGCGCTTTGCGAGATTTAATATTGACACTTGCGGGCCAACCTCCACGACAAGCCGAAAAGATCAGGTCTTCAATTGTCATATCAGAAGTAATACCATCAATATCAAGATTTGGGTTATTAAACAATTCCGATAAAGATATTTTTCCGTTAGATTCCTTTGATTCGTACAAACTCATAGGAAGCATTTTCATACGGCTAATACGTCCTGTTCCTGAATGTTTGATTTTTTCCTTTTTAACAGCATTAGAACCAGTTAAAATAAATTGACCAACTGATTGTCTTTTATCCACCATTGTTCGTACAGCATCCCATAGTACTGGAGCATCTTGCCACTCATCAACCAATCTTGGCGTTTCCCCCAATAGAAGAAGAGACGGCTTAGATTCTGCAGTTGCAAGATACTCACTGCTCATATCTGGATCCTGCATTTTTATAACACTTTTTGCTTGTTGTTCCGCAGTAGTTGTTTTCCCACACCATTTAGGTCCCTCAATAAGAACAGCTCCGAAAGCTTCCAATCTTTCATAAAGAACTTTATCAGATATTCTTTTAAGATAGCTCATTATTATGATTATTTGTTGGGCAAATTTACTAACAATTATTTATATCGCAAAGTTATTTTTAAATTTTGTGGCGTGTTATTTTTAACTTTTGTGGCGTTTTATTTTTAACTTTTGTGGCAAAACGCTTTTAACATCATTCATAGATTATATGTTAATTTTCATTAATAAAAAAAGCCCGACTTCTACATCGGACTTTAATTTTATACACAAATATCTAAACAATATTAAATATATGCGCAGATACTCGCGATACGTGGATATTATTATTCAGCAGATGTTGCCAAAGGTGATGGCGTTGTATATGTTCTTGCTGCTAATTCTTTATCGAACATATAGACAGCGTATGGATTATCTTTAATCATACGGAGACTGTCGATCATCTTTTGAGCTGTTTCTTCTTCTTCAACTTGTTCGTCGATGAACCATACGAGACGGTTTTGAGTTGCGTAATCTTTCAGCTCTACTGCCAAAGCATTGATGTCGTTGATTAAAGAAGTGACTTTTTGTTCGTGTTGTAAAGTATCTTCAAAAGCTTCCAATGGAGATTCCCATTTTGTCTTGACAGCGTCGATAGCTTTAAGTTCGACACGACCGCCACGTGATACCAAGTAGTTGTAGAAAATCATCGCGTGATCTTGTTCCTCTTTAAACTGAACTTCAAACCAGTTAGCGATACCGCCTAATCCCATTTCATGAAAATTTGTAGCCATTGACAAATAAAGATAAGCCGACCATAACTCAGCATTTATCTGCGCATTGATAGCGTCTTGTAATTTTTTGTTAATCATGATGATTTATTTTTTTGAGTTTTATAAATTTTCAAATTCATTAACAGAGACTTAAGTCTTTTGTCTTTTGCCTTTAGACTGACATCATAGTCTTTGCAAATATATACAAATATTTTTTTAAAAAGTTTAACAACATAAAGATTAATTTATATCTTTGTCGTGTTCAAATATAAAAGCCTATGATAGAATTAACAAACAGCGATAAGAAACAACTTGAGAGTTTAAATATCACAACAGAGCAAGTTGAAAAGCAAGTAAATCAATTCAAAACCGGATTCCCTTTCAGCGATTTGGTTGCACCAGCTACAATAGATAACGGAATAATAAGATTCAGCGATGCGGAGGTTCAAGATCTTATAAAACAATTCGATGAAGACAAACAATATTACGACATTTTGAAATTTATTCCAGCTTCAGGTGCCGCAAGTCGTATGTTTAAAAGCATATACTCTTTCGTTGAAGAATACAAAGGCAAGGAGATTCCTGAAGATTTCTTAAAAAAAGAAAACATAAAAACTGATTCCATTGAGAGTTTCTTCCTGAATATAAGAGATTTCGCTTTTTATGATGATTTGAAAGCTAAGTTGGCAGAACACGACAAAGACATCAATACACTTCTAAACGAGAATAAACTTGTTGAAATTGCAGAATTCCTTCTCGAAAATGAAGGTCTCGGTTATGGGAAACTCCCAAAGGCATTATTAAAATTCCACAGATACAAAGAGACATCGCGTTTTGCTTTAGAAGAACATCTCGTTGAAGCAGCGCAATATAGTACAGCTGACACAGAAGACGGAGTTGTTGCGCAATTACATTTCACCGTATCACAAGAACACTTAAATATTTTTAAGAAAGTCGTTGAAGAAGTCGTTCCTCAATATGAAGAACAATTCGGAATTAAATACGACATTACATATTCCGTACAAAAACCATCGACAGATACCATCGCCGTTGACATGAACAACGAACCTTTCCGCAACAATGACGGCAGTCTACTTTTCCGTCCGGGAGGTCACGGTGCTTTGATCCAGAATCTTAACGACTTACACAAAGAAATAATCTTCATCAAGAATATCGACAATGTTGTGCCTGACAGACTGAAACAAACGACATACGATTACAAAAAAGTATTAGGAGGTTATCTCTTCAGATTGCAGCAGCAACAATTCGAATACCTTAACTTATTAGACGAAGGATGTTTGGTTAATGATGAACTTGACGAGATTGCAAAATTCGCCAAAGAAAAATTGATGATCGATATTCCTAATTTTTATAAAACATACAACGAGATAGAAAAGATTGATTTCTTATACAGCAAGTTGAATCGTCCAATGAGAATCTGCGGCATGGTCAAGAACGAAGGCGAACCTGGAGGCGGTCCTTACTGGGTGAGAAACAGCAACGATGAGATCTCATTACAAATCGTAGAGTCGTCACAGATGAATCATAGCGATGAGAAACAAGAAGCGATATTCAAGTCGGCGACACACTTCAACCCTGTCGATTTGGTTTGCGCCACACAAGATTTCAAAGGCAACAGTTTCGACCTGAACGATTATATTGATGTCAACACAGGATTCATCTCAAAGAAATCTAAAGACGGCAAAGACTTGAAAGCATTGGAGTTGCCAGGATTATGGAACGGTGCGATGGCAGACTGGATCAATATCTTCGTTGAAGTTCCGATTCTCACTTTCAATCCTGTCAAGACAGTCAACGATTTGTTGAGAGACACACATCAATGATTTTTTAAACTTGAGAAACTGAAGAACTAAAAATCTGAGAATTTTAGGTTTACGTATATAATAAGGAGTCGATGTTAGTACATTGGCTCCTTTTGTTGTTGACTAAAGATTTTTCTCGATGAGCTTAAGGTTGTGAGTGTACAAAGTCTGCTGACAACAAATTATTATAAAATATCGAATTTCATATCAGCAGAGGTGGTTTTAGTTTCAGAAATTTCAGTTAATTTTCATAATAATTTTAAGAAAAAACACCTTGATTTTTCCTTATTATAATAGTATATTTGCAATATAAATTTTAAATCCAAAATATATGAAAACTTCAAATTCCACAGTATTGTCGTCGTACAACGGCATTCACAGCAAAAGGTTGAAAACCATAATTATGAAAGAAGAAAAAGAATACATTGAAAAGCAGGACAAGATTCAAGAATTAAGAGAAACTATTTTCGAAGGTCTCGAAAGTGGCATAGCTGAGAATTTCAATCCAAAATCACATCTTGAACCTTGAAACGGGAATATAAAAATGTACTAACGCTCAATCCTCAAACCGGGATTGATTTGGGTAATGGTTTGCGTAAAGTAAGGATGTTGCCTACTATTCAAATAAACCGTAACTTTGCATTATCTTTATCCAAAGCAAAAAAATAGTTGATAATTGTTAATTGTAAACTGTTAATTGTTAATTGAATTATGGTTACAGCAATAGAAATTATAGCGAATATATTAATCATCATTTTCGCGATGATAATCTTAACTTTAATCATCGCATTAATATCTTTCATAGCATTTTTATTCGGCAAGAAATTCAAGACATTTTTCAAGAAAGGATTATGGTTTCTGCTCATCGCTCCCCTACTCTGGTGCTACGGTTCTCTTATCGAGAGAAATCAATGTCAGGTTAAAGACATAAATATCGAAAGCGAGAAGATTCCGGCTTCCTTCAATGATTATAAGATAGTTCAGATTTCAGACTTACATCTTCGTTCTTTCAAAAACAGAGAAAAGACCTTACAGAAATTCATCGATGTGATTAATAATCAGGATGCCGATGTTGTTGTCTTTACCGGAGACTTGGTTTCTTACGGACCTTGGGAGTTAGATGGTTTAGACACAATACTTTCCAAGATAAAAGCGAGAGACGGAGTATATTCTGTTTTGGGCAATCACGACTACAGCGCGTACAGCAACTTCCCAGATTCCGTTCAATGGAAATATGTCGAGGAGTTAAAATCACGACAAAGAGATATGGGTTGGAACTTACTCCTTGACGAGAACGTAAATATAGTTCATAACGAAGATACCATTTCATTAATAGGAGTTGAAAACATCTCGACGCACAGAGCCTTTCTTTCATACGGCAATCTTCAGAATGCTATGCGAGGCGCTGATGGTGAATATAAGATTCTTTTAAGTCACGACCCGACACATTGGGAGTTGGAAGTCAAGGATAATCCAGAAATCGACCTGATGCTTTCCGGTCACACCCACGCGATGCAGTTTTCCATCTTCGGATGGTCGCCATCGTCATTCATCTTCAAGGAAGTAGCGGGATTGTTCCGACATGAGAATCAATATTTGTACGTCAACATCGGATTAGGAGAGACCGTGATGAAAGCGAGGATTGGAACCAAGCCTGAGATCACGGTGATTTGTCTCCACGGATCTTCAGCTTATGGCGAAGGATAGGAATGAGTTTTAAAATCAGAAAATCTTAGAACCTGAAAATCTGAAAATATCTTTTAACTTATGCTTGCCAAATTAAGAGAAAACACAATTTGGCAAGTCTCACCTGCCGAATTACGAAAAGATGATGCCGAAATAGTGCAAGTGTCACTTGCACAAATAACATGGTATCATCATATATCATTGTTATCTAAGGTAACTGACATTTCAGAACGTGCATTCTACATTATAGAGAGTGCCAAAAACGGATGGATCCAAAATTTATACAACTATGGAAAATATTAGTCTAATCCATATTTCCGATGAATCATCAGGTCGCAGAACTATCGAAGAGATGATTCTAAACATAAGAGGTTATCAGGTCATGCTTGACAGGGACTTAGCATCACTTTACGGTGTCGAGACCAAAGTGTTAAACCAAGCGGTAAAACGTAACATAGAAAGATTCCCAGATGACTTCAGATTTCAACTTACAAAAGAGGAATGTCTAAGGTCACAAATTGTGACCTTTAAATACCTTCCATACGCCTTTACTGAAAACGGTATCGCCATGCTTAGCAGCGTGCTTCGTTCACAGACGGCAATAGAAATGAATATCCGCATAATGAGAGCATTTACCTCAATGCGACATATTGTCGCTAACAACGAAATCATATTCCAAAGAATTGCAAACATAGAATATCATCAGATAGAAATCGACAAACGCATCGATGAAGTTTTCAAAAAGATAGAACAGAAATCACCGCAACAAGGAATTTTCTTTGAGGGACAAGTCTTTGATGCATATCATTTTGTTTCAGACTTGATAAGGAAAGCAAACAAGACAATAATTCTTATAGATAATTATATAGATGATAGTGTATTGACCTTGCTTGACAAACGTAATTACAATGTATCAGCAACGATATACACACAGAGAATTTCAGAACAATTGAAACTTGACATCAAGCGACACAACGAACAGTATCCTGAGATTATGGTGAGATGTTTTGTCAAATCACACGATAGATTCTTGATAATAGACAACGAACTTTACCATATAGGAGCTTCAATAAAGGATTTATGTAAGAAATGGTTCGCCTTTACATTAATGAAAGACATTTCTCCAAATGAGATATTACAAAAAATATAATATTCCCCTTCGTGCCACATTCGACTCACATTCGAGACGAGTTCGGAAAATTTAACTTAACCTTTACTTCATTTTTTTGTTTGATGTTTTTGAAGTCGAAAATTTCGACCGCAAAACTTGCCTTTGAATGATTTAAAAAATATAACATTCAAGGAGTTACAAGAATATATATTATTAATATAATTAATGATTACATCAATATGGTGATAAAAAATTCCCTGCGACATTTTCAGGGTTGAAGGGGTATCGCAGGGAAACATTTTGTTTTTTAAATAATATTTCTCAGAATCCACCAAAATACAAATAAAGCAACGTATGTATATACCGATACTTCATGTAAAAGTATTGTTTTAATTTTTGTAAAAAATGGTGTTTCTATCAATGTTGCAAATACAACTCCAACAGCATAAGGAATTGAAATTATCATAAACGGATTGTATAGAAATGCTTGTGTAAAATTTCCATGCAGAAATGCATGAACGGCACGCTGACTTCCGCATGCCGGACATTGCAAACCCGTCAACTGATAAAACATACACTTCGGAAACCAAGAATACTCTTCTGGATTGTATCTGAACACAATTAAAACAGCGATAATCAAGAATGATATTGACAACAATATTTTAACCAATTTGCGCATAAATGGTAATATTGTTGTATTTCTTAGCATAATACTTTATATCTTCTTTTATCTCATCTTGAACTTCAGACCATTTTAAATTCTCATCATATCTTTTACTTAGTTCCTTTGAATCAATAAAATTACCCTGCGTGTCAAAATAGTTTAATTTAAATTCATATCTATCATATTCATCATCGTCATAATCATGGTCTTCATCACAATTTGCACCAACAATTACATCATAACCATATTCATCAACTCCTATATAAAAATATTCATGATATCCTACAACACGGAATCCTAGACTATTATAAAGAGAACCTGGATGAATATAACCATTACGGTATTCATTATATACATCAAATTTTAGTCCAGTGATTATAGCAGAAAGTGCAATTGACATTAAACAAGGTAAAACTATACTTGATATGATAAACCTCTCTTTACATATTTTCATAGTGACAAACTCAGTTAGCAATAATAAAGGAATTCCTATTATTAAACACAATGCAAAAGGATTAAAATCGAATACCGAAGCAATGAATGGATATGCAATCAAACTTATCAAGAAAGTGATCAAAGCAAAACCACAGCTTGCAAATAATATAACTATTCTCATAACATATTAAAATTAAAATGATGCTAATGTACCAAAGAATCCTAACAATCCACCTATTATAGCGGATAACACACCACCCCCAAGCGCAATAAAACACCAGATTTTCGTTTTCTCCGATTTTTGCTTCGCTTCTTCTTTGTTACCTTCATTCCATAACTTTTCAACTTTTGTCGCATTTACTATCGCCGGTATTCCTAAAGGCCAACAGCAAAGAATAGTTGAAAGTATCGCCCAAACTAAATAATTGTCAGGACATTGTTCGTCATTACTATTCACAGGTGGTGGCGTTTGACTGATTTCGTTATACGAAGGAGGTGTAGTGAACAAATATTTCAATTCAGTAATTTCATTTGCTTTTTTCCATTCACTCATTCCTTCACACCATACCGATGTGCTGGCAGTAACACCGTGTTGTTTTAACAAATCTTCTGAAACAGGACCTGATTGTTGTCCGTTTTTGTCAATGTAAAAATAATTTTTCATAACAATTTCCTCCCTTCTCCTCAGTTCCAAAGAGATTGTTTATTTTTAATTAAACTTATAAAAGAAACGTGGAACTGTATGTTTACATCTCTATGTGAAGGTGCTAGGAAAAACCTTTGAAAACAGATATAATTATAACAGCCCACGCTATAGCGTGAAAACCATTACATCACTTCTTGTTTTCATTGTGTTTAAGTTTCCTAGGCTTTTCACATACAAGAAGAAGACATAACGCTTCTTATTATTCAATATGTAACGGAAAGAGTCACCTCAATCCAAGCGCAAATGTAGAAAATAATTTGAAACAATATCATTGTTATCTGAATTATTTTTATTAGAAGTAAAAATCAATAAGTTACTTAAAGTTACTCAAATTTAATTAAAACTAAATATTTATTAAGAAAAATCATATTTATCTAATAAAAAATCAAAGAAAAAATAGAAATCTTTGAATTTTCTTCTTGTATAAATAATGTTGTTCAATATTATTTATATACCTTTGCAATGTTTGATGATAAAAATTCAAACATAACAAAAACCCAAATTTATAATTTATGAAATCTGTATCAAATCACAATGGAGACATTATTGTCCGCCAATCTACTTCAAGGATTAAAATTCAAGACTCTGAAATAACAATCATATCTCGCAATGAAGATGATTATATTTCTTTGACAGATATGACCCGTAGTCAGCTACAAGAACATATCATTTTCAGATGGTTAAGCCTAAAAAGCACAATAGAATATCTTGGAGAGTGGGAAATGTTATATAATCCCAATTTTAATTGTACCGAATTCGGTATAATTAGAAATAACTCAGGAAGCAACAACTATGTCTTATCTGTCAAGACTTGGATTGAAAGAACGAATGCTATCGGTATATTTTCAAAGGCAGGTCGGTACGGAGGAACTTATGCTCATAGAGATATTGCCTATCATTTCGGCATGTGGATTAGTCCAAAGTTTCAATTATTGCAATTCAACAAATGCAGATATTAATGTTAAAGAATAAAAATGATAGTTAAACTTTAAGGGGACTATTATAAATTGCTTTGCAAGTGATTTATGATTTTATCTTTGAGAAGATTTTTGTTTTTCTCGAAAGAACATAGTGATATTTAATTTAAAATTACTATTACATCACGAATCTTAAGTCAGTGACGTCCTCATGCCGCCTCGACTAAATAGCGTTAAGAAATTATGATGATGAAGCGTTAAGAACAAAAAGCTGTCTGAGCGAAGCGAGTTCTTTTTGTTTAGCGTAAGAATCATAATTTTAGCGGATTTAGTCG
>JAZUST010000073.1:0-2422 GCA_045606865.1 Bacteroidales bacterium | reverse complement strand
GGCTCGATACCGTCTTGCGCAACGGTTGCATCTGACGATGGAACTAGGTGGCACCACCACATTCGATGACTTTGACAATTATGGCCACAGCGCTTCCCGGGAGTTCGGTGACAATTTGTTCAGCGTTAAGGCGGGATTGTCCTTCACTATAGGAAAGGTCGGGTGGAAAAAAGTAATAGATGCCAAGCCCTTCATGAAACGTAATGAACAGTTGGTTGACTATGCGGTGTCCCTGCAATCGGACAATGCAAGACTTTCAAGACAGAACAATCTGTCAGTTATGGCGATTGTTGAAATGAAGAAGATACTTGAGATTGAAGGATTGCTAGAGCAATACGGCAACTTGTTTGACAAACTCAATGAAGATGCGATGCCGACGGGGAATAACGGATATCCCAGAAACGATTACAGCGGATTGAACTCTCTCCGGGCAAGGTTGATGAACAGAGATTATCCTATTGATGGTGATTCAACAGGTGTGAATACTATTGGTAAAGCTCCACTACGATACAGGTACCATTATCACGGTGGTGATTCCATCTCCATCAATTCATATCTGGCAAATATTACTAATGGGAAGTGTCTCGGTTCACCCATCTATTTCTTCTTCAGATTGGGAACGTCAACGCTGACTGATTCATCCCAACTTATAAACTTGGATGAGATTGCACGAGTGGTCAAGGAATATGGTTTGGTCGTCAAGGTGACAGGTGCTGCTGACAGCGCTACAGGCAATGCCGTCATCAACAACCGACTGAGTGATAACCGTGCAGAATATATTGTACGTTTATTGGAACAAAGGGGTGTTGACAATAAGAAGATACTGAAGGTTTCAGAAGGTGGTATTGACAGATTCAATCCCGATGAAGCCAACAGACACACAAAGATTGAGCTGCATATAAAATAATTTTTTTCATTTTCATGGTAAGGCTTGCTCGTGATGAGTGGGCCTTATTTTATTCCTTAATCGACAAAAACTCCATAAAATGCGTCTCTTAATCAATAAGAACTCCATTTTATGAATAAATGAGGTTCTTAATAGAAAATAAGCTATAAACAAAAGTGAGATTTATCACTGTAATTTGGTGACAAATCTCATTGTATGTTATTTACTCCATAAAGGTTCTTGTTCCCAATGATCTGGAAATCCCATTGCTTTAACGTCTACATTCTGATATGTTCTAATCAGGCTTATTAAATGTTCTTTCATGTCATTGCTGGGTGATATGATGTCAACAAACCATTTGATTATACATATATCGTAGAACGTCTTTAATGGAGTTATGCTGTTGTTTATCCAAGGACGTGAAAGTTTCTTTGCTATCATCGGTGTTACAGCATATATACGGTTCCATACACGAGAATGATGGCAGCATGAGTTTCTGGTTAATGTTATTACCGTAAGCCATGAAGTAAGCACAGGAACGGGCAATTCATAACGAGCTGCAATCTTCTTTTTCAGTGCGTTTGATTTAATATTCTCAAAAATACGTGTTACAACTCCTATCGGCAATATTTCCACAAGCATCCATGCTGGAGGATATGGATTACAATACTTGTTCTTGAAGTGTAGAATGAAATCTTCTTTGGAACTTTTCAATTCTTTTTCTATCAGTTCTATTGTTTTGTTGTATTTGCCTGCATTGGCAAAGACAGACGGATCAGTAATCCAAAATATGTTACCAGTCTCTTCTACAACAATATTTGCCAAAGTGCTACGAAAAGAAACCTCTATTTTTTCTATCTCATTGAAAAGGAATAAACGAAGCTTCTTGTCAAAGCGATATAGTTCTAATGCTTTATTGAAATGGCTGTTTGATTTGAAACGTTGCTTTTCTTTTGGCAAATCCAACAATGGATAAAGATAAGCACTAAAGCGATAATAGCCGATGTTCTTTATATATTGACTTGCAATGTTTGCGTCATCAATTGCCAACCCTCTTTGGGCTAGTAACGCAACCAGTTCCTCTGGCGAATTGTATTTTTTAGGGAATAACTCTGACATAGGTATATATAAAAAAACGACCCCCGATTTGAGCATTGTAAAGAGGCTTGGGGGTTCTCGTGTTGCAAAGATACTAACTCTTTTGCGTTTCACAAAACATATAACAGAAAAAATGTGTATTTTGATTGCTTTTACATTGTTTTTTTGATTTAAATCTATCTTCCACGTCCATAACGAACCGTTTCTTCCTCCTGTAAGATTGGTTCAAGTTCCCGTTCTTCTATAGCCGTTTCTTCACCAATCCCATTATTCAATTTCTCGTTGATACGGTCAATCTGACTTGTAATCATGGCAGAAGCCCTTTTCACATCCAACAATGTTGTCTTGATATAATCCGGTGACTCTTTCAGTTCACTCAACCATGACTTCAGATAAGCGGCACTCTCTTCCTTGATGTTCTTGGAGATGCCGTGACGT
>JAZUST010000072.1:0-2255 GCA_045606865.1 Bacteroidales bacterium | reverse complement strand
GTTTCGATACGCTCGTTGATAATTAAATCAGTAGCCAAATCGCGAAGCATTGCTTTACGCTGTGCGCTTGTACGTCCTAACTTTCTGTATGCCATGAAAGTTTCCCTCCTTTGTTGAAATAACTGATTCTATCTATTCATTCATTAATCGTCTTTACGTAGGGAAAGACCTAGTTCTTCTAGCTTAGCTTTCACTTCTTCAAGTGATTTACGGCCAAGATTACGAACTTTCATCATATCTTCTTCAGTCTTATTAGCAAGCTCTTGTACTGTATTAATGCCAGCACGCTTCAAACAGTTGTAAGAACGAACAGAAAGATCAAGCTCTTCAATTGTCATTTCCAATACTTTTTCTTTTTGATCTTCTTCTTTTTCAACCATGATTTCAGCATTTTGAGCTTCATCTGTTAAACCAACAAAGATATTCAGATGTTCTGTTACGATCTTCGCACCTAAAGCTATAGCTTCTTTTGGACCAGTGCTTCCATCAGTCCATACATCGATTGTAAGTTTATCATAGTTTGTCAGTTGACCTACACGAGTGTTTTCAACTTGATATGTCATCCGAGATACTGGTGTGTAAATGGAATCAATAGGGATTACACCGATTGGTTGATCATCACGTTTGTTTTGATCAGCTGGCGTGTAGCCTCTTCCTCTTCTAGCTACCAAGCGCATACGCAAGTGAGCTTTTTTAGAAAGGTGAGCTATTAGTAAATCCGGGTTTAGGATTTCCACATCGCTATCATGTGTAATATCTGCAGCCGTTACTGCCCCTTCCCCCTGAACATCAATTTCAAGAGTCTTTTCTTCATCAGAATAAATCTTTAATGCGAGTTTCTTAATATTTAGGATAATAGCAGTTACATCTTCTTCTACACCCTCAATAGTAGAGAACTCATGGAGCACACCATCTATTTGAATAGATGTAACGGCAGCACCAGGCAATGAGGATAGTAGGATACGACGTAAGGAGTTACCCAAAGTTGTTCCATATCCACGCTCAAGTGGTTCAACGATGAACTTACCATATTTTCCGTCTTCGCTGATTTGAACCGTTTCAATTTTTGGTTTTTCTATCTCGATCATTCAACAATACCCTCCTTCGTAACGTCGAAACCCCGGCTAGAAGAAGGTAGTGGTTTGCATCTAACCGAAATTCCCCAATATAAAATCCCAATGTGCGCAACATAATTGTGATTCTTCCTTTATAAAGAAAAATCCCTATATTACCCCATTATAGACAGGGAAATAAATTCTATTCAAACAAATTACACACGACGGCGTTTAGGCGGGCGGCATCCGTTATGAGGTACTGGAGTAACATCTTTAATCGCAGTAACTTCAAGACCAGCTGCTTGTAAAGCACGGATAGCTGCTTCACGACCAGATCCAGGACCTTTAACAGTTACTTCTAAAGTTTTCATACCATGTTCCATAGAAGTTTTAGCTGCAGTTTCTGCTGCCATTTGCGCTGCAAAAGGAGTAGATTTACGGGAACCTCTGAAACCAAGCGCACCAGCACTTGACCAAGAAATAGCATTTCCGTGTGCATCAGTAATTGTAACAATTGTGTTGTTGAAAGTTGAACGAATGTGAGCAATACCTGACTCTACATTCTTTTTCACGCGGCGTTTGCGTGTGTTCGTTTTGCGTGCCATATCGACAAAACCTCCTTACTTATTATTTTTTCTTGTTAGCTACAGTTTTACGTGGGCCTTTACGAGTACGTGCGTTGTTTTTAGTGTTTTGTCCACGAACAGGAAGTCCTCTTCTGTGGCGTAATCCACGGTAGCAACCGATTTCCATTAAACGTTTGATGTTTAAGGAAACTTCACGACGTAGGTCACCCTCTACTTTGTATCCGTCGATAATATCACGGATTTTGTTCAATTCATCTTCAGTAAGATCGCGTACGCGAGTATCTTGAGAAACTCCAGCTTCTGCAAGTACTTTTTCAGCAGTTGGTCTACCAATACCGAAAATATAAGTTAAAGAAATAACAACTCGTTTTTCACGAGGAATATCTACACCTGCAATACGTGCCATTTATGTGCACCTCCTTCAAATATTACCCTTGTTTTTGCTTATGTTTTGGGTTTTCACAAATAACCATTACTTTACCGTTTCTACGGATAACTTTACATTTTTCGCAGATTGGTTTTACTGATGGTCTGACTTTCATTGTTTTCCCTCCTTATAAAATGCGGAGTGCAACCGAGATTATTTAAAACGATACGTAATTCTTCCGCGGGT
>JAZUST010000071.1:0-18111 GCA_045606865.1 Bacteroidales bacterium | reverse complement strand
ATCGCATATTGATGCCGAAGCGGGCACGCAGCGGAGCCGTGAGCAATCCTGAACGCGTGGTGGCACCAATCAAAGTGAAAGGGTTGAGAGCGATCTGTACAGAACGAGCATTAGGTCCGCTTTCAATCATGATGTCGATACGATAATCTTCCATGGCGGAATAGAGATATTCTTCCACTATGGGGCTAAGTCGGTGAATCTCATCAATGAAAAGCACGTCATTTTTTTCAAGGCTTGTGAGCAGTCCTGCGAGGTTGCCAGGTTTGTCTAAGACAGGACCAGATGTCATCTTCATGCCGACTCCAAGCTCGTTAGCGATGATATGTGAAAGAGTGGTTTTCCCTAATCCCGGAGGTCCATGTAGCAAGACATGATCCAACGACTCTCCTCTCTGCACAGCGGCACCAGTGAAAATCAAGCGGTTCTCAACGACTTGTTCTTGTCCTGCGAAGTTTTCAAAAGCTTCAGGTCGCAAAGCACGTTCTATTTCTAACTCCTGCTTGCTGAATGACTTGCCGTATGCGTCTAAATTTTCGTTCATAAAAAAATCTTATGTCACAAAATTACATAAAATTTGTGCTACTTGTATTATTTTTTTGTTTATCTTAGCAAAAAATTATACAAAAAATGAAAGTAATTTTAACGATATTATTCTGTTTCGTATCAATATGTTGTTTTTCACAAAATGAAGGTTACGTTATTGTAGAGCAAGATGAACGTATTGAGCAATTGATAGAAAGACAAAAAGAGATTTATTCCAAGGATAATACTATAGATGGATTTCGGATACAAATATTCATGGAATCTGGCAACGATGCTGTGGCTCATGCTAATGCAATAATGGCGGAATTCAAGGAGAAATATCCAGAAATTCCAGCATATCTTATTTTTGGCCAACCTTATTACAGATTGAGGGTAGGTGATTTTAGAACAAGATTGGAAGCCGAAAAAGTATACCAGACTTTAAGTCAGGATTATAAAAAGGCTTTTGTTACTTCAGATAGGATACAATTGCCGTATAATGCATTTTGCAATCCTATGTTGAGTGATGAGGAAATGGAACTTATTGGAAATGAAATGGATTTTATTGACAATGATACAATCAAAAATGTTGGTAACATCTATTACGATAATTATTAATCAATAAAAAATTAATAGCCATGAATGAAAAAATTATAGTCGGTATTGATTTTTCAGAATGCTCGCTTAACGCATTGGCTCATGCTGTTAATATAGCTGAGAAATCGGATTTGGAAATAGTAATGGTGTGGGTAAATAAGTTTTCTGAAGAAAGGGTTCTCAATCACAGCAATGAATTGATTGTCAGTGGTGCAAAACTACATTTTGCAGAACTTGTAGATAAATACAAACCTATCATAGGCGACAGAATCTCTTATGTTATCAAGGAAGGACGCGTGTATGAATCCATCAATGAACTTTGTAAAGAGTTGAACCCTCTATTAGTTGTTATAGGAACTCACGGAATATCAGGGTTTTCCGAAAAATGGTTGGGAAGCAATGCATATCGTATGTCGTTAATGCTTGATGTTCCTGTTATTATAATAAGAAATAATGTTAATGCTAAAAATACATTGACAAACATATTGTTACCAATTGACAGTACTGTCGAGACGAGACAAAAACTTCCGATTACTGCAAAATTGGCAACATATTTCAACGCGACAATTCATGTGTTGGCAGTTCAGACTTCAACTTTCGACGATATTATAGCTCGTGTGAAAAATTATGCAAAACAAGTCGTCGAATATCTTGAGAGTAAAAATATTAGGTATGAATACGACGAGATATATTCAAGAAATCTAGTGGAAGACCTTGTTGAATATGCAGAAAAAATTGATGCCAATTTATTAAGTATCATGGACGAACAGGAAACTACATTAAAAAATGTTTTCGAGGGTTCGTATACTTTACAACTTGTTACAAAATCAAAATGCCCTGTGCTAATTTCGCACATGAAAAACATTTTTTCTGTGATATCAACAAAATAAATATTTTTTTACATACTTTTAACTGACATAATGCGTTTGCGTGTAATTGGGAATGGTTTTTGATTCTGAGTCTCAAAATTTGTGTTATGGAAAATGAAGAAATAAATAAACAAATGGAAGAACTTTTCCGCTTATTTAAAAAAATGATGGAAAAGTATCCTCCTGAGTCCATGCCTGGAATTGATAAGGCTCAAGCAGAACAACTTAAGATGATGTTATCTAATTCTGACGAAATGAAGATAAGTTTCTCGTCAGATATGTTCGGGATTTTTGATGAGGAAACGACAAAGAAAATCCTCTCCAAATTGATAACACAACTAAAAGAACAACTTGGGGAAGATGCTTCTGCTGATACAATAGAAAAAGTGTCTGTCGTTGAGCAAAAAGAAAAAGAATTTGAACAATTGCCAACACAAGATAGATACGTAGCGCTCTTAGATGCTATAGACTCCGAACTGAAAAGACCAGGAATTTCAATGGAAGAAATTGATATGCTGTTAGATAAAAGAAAACAAATCAAAGATACTATTTCTAAGCAATTACATAGTTAATAAAATCACATATGAAAAAGACATCATTATTATTTATTCTATTTTTTTTGTTTACATACATTTCTCAGGCTCAAGTAATATCTGAAAGAACTGCAGGAAAAGTTATCATAGGTGCGGATTTGTTTACCGATATAAGTACGGGAAAACACTATGATAATTTTGATTTACGAGCTATAAATCAAGGTGCTAGTGTATATTCGATGTTTAACTTCAAATTTGAAAATACCCCTCACTCAGCTTCTATAGGCGTTGGTTATACAGGTCACAATTTTTATATGAAAGGAACTTATCTTGCAAGACCTTATTACGATGTGACAGAATTTGTCAACGTCCCTCATGATTATAAACGAAGTAAAATAAACACTAATTATATCGATATTCCTATTGAAGTGAGTTTCAGACTTGCAGATAAATTCAAGATTACTACAGGTTTTAAATTCGGCATTTTGGTGTCAGGAAAAACAAAATATGTAGGCGAATTGTATAATGATGATCAGACGTATAGAGTTAAGTATTTGAAAATAGATAATTTAGAGAAATATGTCTATTCTGTTACTTTGCGTGCTGCATATAGAAGTGTTCACGTATTTATGTCGTATCAGTTCTCAGATACATTCAAAAGCGGGTTAGGACCATCGATTAGGCCTTTCTCTATCGGTATTGGTGTAAGACCTTTCTAAGATCAATATTTAACCATTTACAATCAAAAATATAAACGAGATGCTAAGGAAGTAAGATGCCTGGCATCTCGTTTTTTATTAAATCAGATGTGTCAATGTTTTTTAGCGCGTATCTGCTGATTGATTCATTGATTTGTAGTCTTATTTACGCTTTCAGCCATTCGTGTTTCGCAACGCTGTAGATCGGGAGGAATGGTATCAAGATAGGAGTTTTCTTGACATATTTTTGGAAGTCGGGGTCGTTGCCGTAGGTGACAGTCGATGCGTTCGATGGTGCCGTAGGCTGCGGCACTCAGTCTGCCATTCTCTGCAAGAAGAACGATTATTTTCTCCCTACTTTTTTATGCAAAAAAATATTTTTCTCCCTACTTTTGGGATCTTCATGATAAAAAATAAAAGAGGGCTTCTATTGTTCGAGAGAATTTTTTTAGTGTCTACTTCCTGAAGCTGGTACAGTCTACTTCCTGAAGCTGGTACATTTTACCGAATAAATTTGCGCCAAATTACCGAAAAATATTATTCCAAATTACCGAATCTAAGATAATTTAATTATTTTTGCAGTGGTAAATATTTCAATTTATGGAAGGTTACAGACATAGGATAATGGATAGTCTGCTTGAAAAGAAATTGCAGGCAAAAGGAGCTGTGTTGATAGAGGGACCTAAATGGTGTGGTAAAACTACTACGGCAGAGGAAATAGCAGCCAGCAAAATATTGTTGGCTCGAACTGATGTGAAAAATAATTTCAAGAGTCTGTTAGAAATAGATACAGATGCTGCGTTATCAGGAGATGCTCCTATGCTTATTGACGAATGGCAGACCGTACCTAAATTGTGGGATGCTGTAAGATATACAGTTGACCACCGCCGTAAAATGGGACAGTTTATTTTAACAGGTTCTGCTGTTCCAGACAAGGAGGCAGAAGAGGAAAGAGAACATTCAGGAACAGGACGCTTTGCTTGGCTGACAATGCGACCTATGACATTGTTTGAATCTGGTGAGTCGAACGGGAAAGTAAGTCTCGGAGATTTATTTACTACTCCTGAAAAGATATTGGAGAAGAATGAACTAAGATTACAAGATATTGCTTTTCTGATTTGTCGTGGCGGTTGGCCGATGGCTGTTGGATTGCCTGAAGAGGCCGCTTTGGAACAAGCATTTGATTACTACGATGCAGTAACTAAGGAAGATATAATCAAAGTCGATGGCGTTAAAAGAGCGTCGGAGCGAGTGCAACGCTTGATGAGAGCTTATGCCAGACATCAAGGAACACAAGCATCAATAGCGACTTTGAGAGAAGATCTGAAGAATAATGATATCGCTACACTTGATGATGATACCATAAGTTCCTATCTTGATGCGTTACGAAAGATTTTTGTGATAGAGGACATGCCGGCCTGGAATCCTAATCTTCGTTCAAAGACTGCAATCCGTACTGCTAACACACGTTATTTCGTTGACCCATCAATTGCAACAGCGGCATTAGGTTTAGGCCCTGCAGATTTGATTAGTGACTTGAAAACAATGGGATTCTTCTTTGAAGCAATGTGCATAAGAGACCTGCGTGTATTTGCAGAAGCTTTAAATGGTAAAGTGTATCATTATAGAGATAAAAGCGGATTGGAATGCGATGCGGTAGTGCATCTCCGCAACGGACAGTATGGACTTATCGAAATTAAACTCGGCGGTGAGACTTTGATAAATGAAGGAGTAGAAACACTGAATTTATTAGTCAAGCAGATTGACACTACACGTATGAAAGCACCAGCCTTTAAGATGATATTAACGGCAACAGGTGAACATGCATATCGTCGCCCAGAAGATGGAATATACATTGTTCCGATAGGATGTTTGAAACAATAATTAATTGTTCGAGAGAATTTTTTTAGTTTTGTATGATGTATTTAATGATAATGATATGAATGAAGAATGCCTGATTTGTAGTTCTCCGCTTGAATATCTTGAGAGTGCTGTCGAGATGGAGTGTGTTTTATGTCATAAGAAAGTGATGAGCAAGACTCGTTGTGTGAACGGGCATTATGTCTGTGACGAGTGTCATACCTCTGGGATTGATACGGTGGTTTCGTTATGTCTCAACGAGAGTTCTAAGAATCCGATTGAGATTATGGATAAGATGATGTCGATGTCGTTCTGTCATTTTCACGGACCGGAACATCATATCATGGTCGGGTCGGCATTATTGACGGCGTATAGAAATTCCGGTGGCGAGATTGACTTGGCCGCATCATTGTCGGAGATGTTCAAGAGGGGCAGGGAAGTGCCGGGCGGTATATGTGGGTTCTGGGGAGCGTGCGGTGCAGGAATAAGCAGCGGCATATTCGTCTCGATAATCACGAAATCGACGCCTTTGGGAGTTGAGAATTGGGGTTTGTCGAATCAGATGACATCGCGATCTTTGGGTAAGATTGGAGAAGTGGGCGGACCGCGATGCTGTAAGAGAGATTCGTATCTTGCCATAAGAGAAGCCGTTGATTTCGTCAGGGATAAATTAGGTGTCGAGATGGAGATTGGTGAAGTCAGATGTCGCCGTTCATCGAAGAACAACCAATGTATAAAGGAGAGATGTCCTTTTCATTGTGAGGAGGTGATATGACGAGTCTCTCGGCAAGGATATATGAGATTGTGAGTAATATTCCGCGAGGTGAGGTGATGACTTACGGACAGATAGCGGAGATGCTTGGTGACAAGAGACTCGCGAGAGCCGTGGGTAACGCTCTGCATAAGAATCCCGATAGGGAGAATATTCCGTGTCATAGGGTTGTCAATTTCAAGGGGGAGCTGTCGAAGTCGTTCGCGTTTGGAGGTATAGAAGCGCAGAGGCGACTCCTCGAGAGTGAAGGCGTTGAGGTGGTAGGGGATAAGGTGGTGACAGTTAACAATTGACAATTAACAATTAACAGTTTATTAAAACACTTTAAACCTTAAACTGTTTATGAATGAGACTCGAATGAAGCCATAATATTAAGCATTGAATTAGCGGAGATGGTACGGAGGAGATTGGGAGAGGAATTACTATTTATCAGAGTGTTTGTTGTGACAGTGTTCTTTTGCTATAGCTATTGCTTTCTTTAGTTTTTCTGACAATACTTTCTTATCTGGCAGTTTGGTGTAATATTGTGCTACTTTTATGTTAGGATTGTCGTTAAGCATCAGATATTCTATATGTTCAGTATTACCTTCTGAACATAAAATCAAGCCTATCGGTGATTCTTCCCATTCCTTTCTTTCGTTTCTGTTGAGATATCTAAGGTATAACAGCATCTGTCCTTCGTATTCTGGTTTGAATTTACCTAATTTTAAATCTATGGCAACAAGTCGTTTCAATTCTCTATTGAAGAATAAGAGATCGATATAATAGTCGGTGGAGTCTATGGTTAACCTTTTTTGACGGCATATAAATGAAAAATCACAGCCTAACTCTCTGATAAATTCCTCAATTTGATTGATAATTGCGGTTTCCAATTCTTTTTCAGAGAAGACATCTGGCAGTCCTAGCATATCCAAGAAATAAGTGCTTCTGAATATTAAATCTGGTTGCAGCTGATTGACAGATTCTACCTTTTCCAATTCAGATTTGATTAGTTCTTCGGTGTTATGACTTATGGCTGTTCTGAGATAAAGTTGCTTGTCAATCTTCTCATCTAAAGTCCTTGTGTCCCAATGCTCGTTGCAGCACATCAGCATATAAAACTGCCGTTCTGACGGATTTTTAATGTACATCAGAGTTTTCAGATGCGTCCATGATAATTGTTTCTGTGTTGCGGTAATTATTTCGTCTTTGGAGAAAGTCTCCGCACTGCGGAGACAATGTCGTAACTTCTTCTCGCTCCAGCCTTTGCCATAGTGTTCGATTAGTTTTTGTGATAGTTTCCTGACTATCTGCTGTCCATAATCGGCTCGGCGGTTGAATAATATCTCATCGTTGATTCTTTTGCCGATATGCCAGTTCGTCAAGCATATTTTGGCGTTCTCATGATGCAAAGGTATGAAGAAAAATCTTCACTTCTACATTTTTAACATTTTTTAACTTTTGGGTGGATAGATGCGATTATCTTTATTTTTCTTAAATTAATGAGAAAACGCCTGACAACTCACATTGGTCCTAATTTATCTATCGACTTAACAGGAACTTGACAGGAAGATGACAGGAAGATGACAGGAACTTGACAGGAAGGTGGTGGTTGTGGTGTTGTTGGTTTTTGTGTTTATTGTCTTATCGAAGCAAGATAGCGCAAGGTGACGCAATGTGGGGTTATTGAAACTTGTTTTAAGAATGTCGTTGTTTCTTGTTTTATTTTTGCTGCGAAAGCGTTGATGATTATGGTTGTTGCTTTCGGTTTTTTTATTTATTAATTTTTTAAATTTTTCTGTCTATGGGAAACATAAAGCAAGGAATCCTTGGGGGATTCTCTGGTAAGGTGGGAACCGTGGTGGGTTCTAATTGGAAGGGTATCAGTTATATGAGGGCGATTGCTCCGAGTATAAGGGATGCTCGTACTGCAAAACAGTTGGCTCAGCGCGAGAAGTTTAAACTTGTGTTGGGTTTTCTTAGGTCGGTGCAGTCGTATGTGCGTGTGGGTTTTAAGATGTATGCCATACGTCAGACTGCTTTTAATGCGGCCATGTCGTACACTATGAGGAATGCTGTTAAGGGTGTTTCTCCGAATTTTTCTATCGATTATTCTAAGGTGATGGTTTCGAGGGGGAGTTTAGCTCTGCCTTTGAATATACAGAAGCTGAATAACGAGGGTGAAATTGGTATTTCGTGGAGCGATAATAGTGGGATGGCTAATGCGATGGATAGTGACTTCGCTATGCCATTGGCTTATAACGCTGTGAAGAATGTGGCTGTGTATGACATGGTTTCGTCGTGCAGGGGTGATGAGGGCGTGAGTCTGAGTTATCCTTCGGATTGGGTTGGGGATACGGTTCATGTGTATTTGGGATTCGTATCGGAGAACGGTTCTTTGGTCTCGGATTCGGCTTACGTTGGAGAGGTGGTAATTGAGAATTAACAATTGTCAGTTAACAATTGACAGTTGTTGATGGAGGATTGTCGGTGGTTGTTTGACTGCCGACAATTATTTTTAGAACAATTTATTAACATAATGTTGAAAAAAAAGTATATAATATTATCTGTAATTGATTGATTACGTTTCTTATTTTGCGTATCTTTGTATTATTAGCTATGGGCTGTGAGCCATGAGCATTGGGATGTTTGTGGTGGCTTATGGTTAATAGTTTTTTTTAATAAATTAAATTTTCATAATTATGAATTTACTCTTAGATGTGAACGCCGCTGTTAAGGTTAGGAATTGTACGACGCAGTACTTTGATGAAGTGCAACTTTCGCATAGAATAATGTACAGTGACGTGTTTGATTGGATATTGGAACGAGCTAATGGCATTAAGGATGTGTATGGGAAAGTTTGTTTCTTGTATAATGCGCTGAAGAGGTGTTTGGGCATTGATTTACAGAAGATTTATGGAGAGGGGTCTCGTGATGGGAATTTCTGGAGTTTGCTGTGTTATTGTTATTTTCTAATTCAACGGAAGGGTCGTGTTATGCAAGAGAACGAAAAATTGGCAAAGGATGCCGGGTGTGTTGATGGTGTGGTGGATATAAGTGAGATTGCGCGAACGCCGTTGGAGGATTGGATTGATAATTATGATGTTATGGATATGCTTCATATAAGCCGGAGGACGTTGCAGACGTTGCGGTCTAACGGCAAGGTGAGGTTCTCGAAGATTGGGCGTAAGATTTACTACCGACGACAGGATATACAGAATATGCTTGCGGAGAATTACACTATGTTTGAGATTCATAATGAATACGGCAAGAAGAGGGAGAAGAAAACGGCGTAGTTGGAATCTGAGAATTATAGAATCTGAAAATCTGAGAAGTTGGCGAATGGCTCTTTTGGCCTCCACGTATCGCAGGTGTCTCACGGAGTTTGTTGTGGAAGATGTCTGTTGACCGCTCCTCATTCCTAATTGAATTAGTGGACTTGGTAAGAGGAGGGTATGAAGAAGGTATGAAGAGAAAAGGGATACGAAATATATAATTTAGGATTATTGATATTTTATTTCTTGTTTTGTATATAAATATCCTTAATTTTAAAATAAAATTTAATCTTATAAGCATTTAATTTGAAAAAAATGTTATATTTGCATTTCAAATATTGAATTTTATGATAGAAGAGATAACTTTAAAAAACATTTATTCTTTCAAGGATGAGGTAACGTTTAGTTTTGAAGCTACGGCAGATACAGCTTTTGACTCTACGCATGTGGTTGTTATGCCTAATGGAACTCGTCTGCTCAGATTAGGTGTTATATATGGTTCAAATGCAAGTGGCAAGAGTAATCTTTTGTACGCAATAGATGATTTGCGTCTTTTTTTAATTTCTGACCCTCAAAATATGGATGTGCATACTGGTTTTGAACCTTTTATGCTCGATAAAGAAACACCGAACCTGCCATCTGAATATAGTGTTAGGTTTTGGATTGATGGCGTCAGATATTGGTATCAATTACATGTAACAGGCAAGAAAGTTATTTATGAAAAGTTATCGTTTTATAAAACGATTCAACCTATTAAAATTTTTGAAAGGACTCTTGATGGCGGACAATCTGTATTGACTTTTAACAATAAGGTGCAGAAAATAGGACAGGAAGAACAGAAAATATTGAACTTGAATTGCTTGCCTAATATGTCGTTTTTTGCGACACGTGGACGTGTTAATATGAAGATGGAGCATGTTGATAAAGTTCGTGATTGGATTCATAATAAGTTTATGCCGTTGGTTGATATTGGCGCAAATATGAATAAATATGGATATAACAAAATAAAGAAGGATAATAAATTCGTGGATTATCTTGTTGACTTCATGCACCTGGCTGATTTTAATATTAGCGGACTTGAAAATAATTATTCTAAAGAGCAAGAAACTGCAAATAATCCTGCAATTGTATTTGAACATACTGTAGAGAATGATAGAGGCTCTGAAAGATATAATATGAGTTTTGGGCAACAAAGTGAAGGTACAAAACGAATGATTGGTATTGAAGCTGCTATATATGAAGCGGTAGAATTTGAATCTTTTTTGACTATTGATGAAATTGAGACATCGTTGCATCCTGATTTGTTGGAATATGTTTTGCAAAAATTTTTGATGAATCATGGTAACAGTCAACTGCTTGTGACAACGCATTATCCGGGATTGTTGGATACAATTAATGACCTTTTGCGTAAGGATAATATTTGGTTTGTTGAAAAGGGAAAGAATGGTTCTACAGATTTGTATTCTCTTGTGGAGTTTAATGGATTGAATAAGATAACTCGTTTTGAACGGGCTTATCGTAATGGACAATTTGGAGCATTACCTAATATAAAAGATTGATATATGGCGAGAAAGATAAATACTAGAGAGACGAGGCAACCGAAGAAACGAGCTGTTGGTGCGGGGATTACGGAATTTTGGTATTTAAAACATCTTAAGCCACTGCTTGAATTGGATTTTGAATTGAAACCAAGGTTTTTTGGTGATGAATCTGTTGCGAATATTAATAGTCTCATAGAGGAATCTCTTGGCGATGGTGCGCCGATAATATGTTTTTACGATGAAGATGTGACGCAGTGGAATCATGTTGAAGCGCAGCGTATAAAATGTTTGCATGATAAATATGATAATAATGAAAATGTGACGTTGGCATGTAGTATGCCTTCCATAGAATATTGGTTCTTATTACATTATGAAAATACAAATAAGTATCTAAGAACATCAGGTGATGCCATTAAAGCTTTAAAAAAGTACATTCCTCAATTTGATAAGAAAATACATTTCTTAGAGCAAGCGAAATGGGTTGAAGATCTTATAAAAGAAAACAAGATGAATAAGGCAATGCAACGAGCAGAGAAATTTGGCAGAAATGGCAGTTCATATACGGATGTTTGGAAAGCGATGAAAATAATAAATGAAAATAAATAAAAATGGAAGATATTGTAAAATCATTTGATGTAACCTATAATAGTGAAGAAGCATATGATATGGTTGCTCAAATTGGTGATATTGCACTTGATGCAATAATTGATGGTGGTGTGTTAGACGGAGTTCCTGTATTAGAGACGTTAAAAGGTATTTATAAGACTACGCAAAACATTCAAACACGACGCCTAATTAAAAAAGTTCATAAATTTATATTTGCTACAAAAGATACCACATTATATGAACGTATGAAGTTTATGGCGGAATACACTGAGAAAAATAAAGAAAATGGGTGTGAAGCATTATTGGCAGTTATAGATAAATTGGACAATATAAATAAAGTTGACATATTGGCAAATTTGATGAAAGCTAAAATAAATGACCTTATAAATATTGAGTGTTTTATAAGATTATGTGTAGTTATTGATCGTATTCCGTTTTCTGATTTGAATGAGTTGTCTAAGTATACAAAAGATTATTACGAATATGGTTTGACAGATGTGTTATTGAGTGCTGGAGTTTTGTCTAATACTGTTATAGATGCAGAGGAAGGTAATAAATATAGACTTAATATGCTGGGTGTATTGTTATTAAAACATGGGATGTTGCAAGATGTTTCTGTTGGTATAAAGAATTATACATATTTAGCAGATATGGAGTGGAAACAATTTTGAGAATTATTGTCTGAAAGCAAGGTGAGGTTCTCGAAGATTGGACGTAAGATTTACTACCGACGACAGGATATACAGAATATGCTTGCGGAGAATTACACGATGTTTGAGATTCATAATGAATACGGCAAGAAGAGGGAGAAGAAAACGGCGTAGGGTCTTGCCTTGAAGCGACAGAGCCTCGGTACTTGAATTAAGGTGCTGAGGCTTTGTTGTAATTGACAATGTGGAATTTACAATGAACTTTTGGAGGTGTCTCGCTAAGGCGCAAAGGACGCAAAGGGGAATGTGCTTGGTACGGAGCTGGTATTGAGGGGATTGGGAGAAATCATTCTACTTATACATTAATTTATTTGAAAAAATATTTATGAAATAAATTCGATTCTTTGAAAAAAAATGTAAATTTGTAAATTTATTCCTTGAAAATGTTATATGCTTATGGATAACGTTTTATTTCCGTCTTTATATGAAGAAGATTATATACTTCGCTCTTTAGGAAGTATAGTTAATCAACCAGATGTAGCTTTGACAGAACTTGTAGCAAATGCTTGGGATGCAGGTGCATCAAATGTTAATATATTGATTCCAAAAGAAAAAGGACAACTACTATCTATAGAAGATGATGGAATTGGTATGTCTGAGTCTGAATTTCAAAACTATTGGATGAAATTACGCTATAATCGTTTAAAGGGACAAGGTCGGAAGGTTATATTTCCCAATGGATTAAAACATAATAGGTATGCATTTGGTCGTAATGGTGTAGGTAGACATGGTTTGTTTTGTTTTGGTGACGAATACAAAGTAATAACATCTAAAGATGGAAAGAAAATCACATTAAAAGTGAAACCTAACATTGAATCTCAACCTTTTGCTGTTGTTGAAAAAAACGTAGAAAATACTGAAAAGACAGGGACTCGACTTGAAGTTATCGTAACAAAAAATCTTCCAGATATTGAAAAAATGACAGAAATATTATCTGCTAGATTTTTACATGATCCACAATTTGTAATAACAGTTAATCATAAAACACTGGATTTAAATGATCTGACTGGTGATAATGAACCTGTTGAATTGGATGTGGAAGATACGAACATACATTTAACAGCTTATTTTATTGATACTACAAAAGTTGGTAGAAAAAGTATTTTTCAAGGAATTGCTTTTTGGCAATCAGGAAGGCTTGTAGGGGAACCTTCATGGTCATTAGGTAAAAATCTAGTTCTAGATGGAAGAACATCATTGGCCAAAAGGTATACATTCATAATAAAATCAAACAATTTAGATGAGTATATAAAAGAGGATTGGAGTGGATTTAAAACTTCTGATGATATTGAAAAAGTATATAAAGTTGTTGAAAATTTTGTAAATGACTCCATTGAAAGCGTATCCGCTACTACAATTTCAAATGTCACTGAAAATTTAGATCTGCCAATAAAGCAATCTTTGAATAAGTCGAATCCATTCGTAAGAGAAGAGGTTAAAAGTATTATTACAGAGATTGTAAAAAACAATCCTAAAGTTAAACAGGAATCTGTAGATCTTGTAGTACAGACTGTTATTAATCTGGAAAATTCTAAAAATGGACATGAATTATTGGAAAAACTATCAGTTTTAAATTCAGATGATATTGAAGGATTGAATAACTTGCTTAGCAAATGGACGGTAAGTGATGCGTTAGTTGTACTCAATGAGATTGATAGGAGATTATCTATTATAACAGCAATAAGAAAATTAGGTAAAGACAAAAATACAGATGAGTTACATGTCTTGCATCCAATGATTGCGGAGTCAAGATGGCTATTTGGACCAGAATATGAGTCTTCCGAATATATCTTTAACCAACAGATGAAAACTGCTGTAGAAAAAATATTTACAGATGCTAAATATTTAACAACAGACACAAATTATAAAAGAAGACCAGACTTGATATGTTTACATGATAGTACTATTGGAGTAACCGGAATTGAGGATATTCCTTCAGATCTTGGATTGGTAAAAGTTCGTAAATTATTACTTATTGAACTTAAAAAAGGTGGGTATAAAATTAAAAGAGAAGAACGAAATCAAGCATATGGATATGTTGAAGATTTATTAAAATCAAATTTAGGAGTTGATTGTCAAATTACAGCATACGTTGTTGGTGATTCTGTTGCTGATAACGTAGGATTCTCTACAACTATAGAAGATAGAGGCATATTATATGTTACAACTTACGATCAGTTAGTGGATACAGCTGAAAGAAGAATGTTTGGTCTTAGACAAAAGATAGCATCACGCTATGATGATATACCAGGTATGGATTTATATGCACAATTTAAGTTGAATATATAGTTGATATGAAAAAAATTAAAAATTGGTTTTCCGTTTTAGGTCCGACTATTATTACCATTTTATCTTTCTTGCCAGCTAATGCGCAAAATCAATATATAAATAAAGCGTTGCAAATATGTAATAATAATAAACTATTCATATCATTAACAATTTGTATTATTATTTTTTCGTTTCAAGTTTATGAACTTATAAACAAAGATAAGCAAATCAAATTGTGGACTAGACATTTTTTAAGATTTATGGCAAAAGAGCAACTTGGAGGTGGTGAATATAATACAAGAATTAGTGTATTTAGACCACAAAAAGGATGGCAGTTTATAATAAAATATTTGTATTTTGTTTTTGTTAAAAATTTTATCAATAATTTTAAAAATAAAACATGGAATAAGTATATAAAAAATACACCAATTCGTTTGTTTTCTGATTATTTAACATTGTATGAACGATACTCTTACCCCAAAGAAGATAAATCGTATACGCATTTTAGAGTGTCGGGTAAGAATGAAGGCACCAATGGTGTTGTTGATAAATGTTATAGAGAAGGTAAAGTAATAGAAGTTAATACCTGTAATATTTCTGGAATAAAATTACCAGATGATTATGAAAGATTAAAAAAATCTAGACAGCAAAATGATAAAAATGTAATGAAGTATATGAAAGATTCATTCATTGATGAAAACAATTATATATCATTGTTGAATATGAATACGAGAGCGAATAATCTATATGCGGTTGCTTTAACAGATAAAGAAGAAAAAATGTGGGGCGTTTTTGTTATAGATAATGTGGGTAATACTCGACGAAATTTAAAAATGGAAATCGAACCTTTTATAGATAAGTATGTTAAAATATTTTGTTTCACTCTTTCAACCATAAAATGATGTGTGCCATTAGACTTATAAGAAAAGATAAAGAACACCAAGTCTTTGATCAAATTATTGATATTAGAGAAATAAGTGTTAATCCTATTGATAGACCTGCATACGTATTATATGTACAAAATGATAGAAGTTGCTGTTTGGAATTTGTATTTAATAGTGATAAAGAGAAAAGAAATAAATACGATAATAAAAATATTGTAATTGAATATGGAATAAATTCTGGACGTATATACACTATTATGACAGAAAAAAATGAGATCAATCAAACAGATTTTTATAATATAGTAAAAAATACTGTAATGGAATCATCTACAGAGCGTTTTAAGGATAATATTAAGGATTTTATTGTTATATGCAATCAAATTATTGCGTATACGATTAATAATCCAATATAGTGTATGTTAATGTTTTGTAGTTATTTTACTTCTTTTTCGGTATCGTCTCGTCTTTTTTGTGGGCACCATCCATAATTTTATATAAATGAAAATTAAATAGTTAAAAATAGTTTTGCAATCCTTAACCAACAAAAAAAATCCCAGCGAATCTCATTTCAGAAATTGCTGGGATTTTTTGTGTATCACTATTATTATAAATCACCTTTAGCCAAATTGCAGTCTGAACATAAAACTTGTAAATTATCCAACGTTGTTTCACCTCCTTTCGACCATGGTATGATGTGGTCAAAATGAATATTGTGCAATCCATCGTTACACTCAACTCCACATAATCTACAACGATTGCCATCCCTCATCAAGACCTGAATCTTGAGTCTGTTACTTGGTTCTCTTCTGGTCCTATGAGGATTTTTATTATTATTTGATTTTGCAACGACATTTATCTTACTTGTACTAACCGTATTTGTTATAATAGGTTCTTCAAAAAGCACATCTCCGTTTATGTACTCTATAAATGCTTCTAAAGCAGAACGCCAACCTCCAAATCGACGAGTATAAGTAGATAGATTATATTTGGAAACGCCCTTTTTCATATCATTTGTAGTCGGTTGCTTTCCTAACATAATCCAAATACGTTCAATTTCATTAAACAAATCTATATTTGAAATATCATGGTTAAAACCGGTTTGTTCTAAGTTGGCTTTTTCTAATACAGAAGACCAACTTCCAAATCTATGAGTCATTGTCCACACAGAAGCCATACCATATTTTTCATACTCTACTGTGGTTATTGTTGTTTTGTTTAGGAGTTGAGCCACTTTAACAACATCATTTATCAGTTCTTCGTCCGAAATTCTTTTCATTTCCTCATGATTGCGAGACAATGGTAAATTAGCCTTTACAAGTGCATTTGTCCATGATCCAAAATATTTAATAAATGTATTATCAGAATGTTTCCCTCCCATTTGTTTATATAATGATATGGATATATATTGCTTTTGTTCAAAACATTTAGATACTCTTATCAAATCGTTTATAAGATCCTCTTCTGTTACATTACGTAATGGTTTCAAAATGAATTTCATCTTATGAAAATTTATAGATGCAAATATACTAATTTACATTAAAAAATTCTCTAGACTTTTAACAATAATCAACATACACATTCTATAAACGACAATGATTTTTATACTATTATATATTATTGGCAATTCCATCCACCATCTTAATTTCTTCATCATTTAAACCGTATATTTGATATACTATTTTATCAATTCTATTTTCTAATTCGGTTGTATCGTGATTTGAATTGTTTTGCTTAAAAGCAATAATATTCTTAACAATTTCAGCTACCATATTTTGAACTTCTTCTGATGCAGATGCTATAGGTATATTTCTGATGTGCTCTGGTACAATATGATAATCTCCACCCCTAATATTTGTAAGTAATTGTGCCGCATATTTAGAATTCAATATTCCAAGCAAATAATACATATTAAATGATGATGATATATTTTCCATCTCATTTCTACTTAATTTTGAATACCGTTTTATACTTGTTAAAATACTACGGTTTTCTACTCCTTTTAAATCTCTCCACAACAGAGCAACACGAATACCTTGTTGGCATATATAATGATTAGAATAATCAATCATTACTTTCATTTTACCAAGACAATTAAACATTAATTTTGGTCTATCATATAGTTCTCTAAAAGTTGGACGACTTACCATGTCTGGAACTCTATATGTATCATATTCAATATATCTCACATTATTTATTACATATGAATCCATATCTTTAGCTTCCAAATATGGTCTGCAATGTACAGAATCATAAGTATCACTTACTAAATCTTCATTTGTAAACAAACCATCTTCTGAATATAAAACCATACCTTTACTGATGTAACACAAATCCCCTAATGTTAACATGTCCGAATGCCTATCTGAATTTCTATTTTCGTTAGTGACATTCCATATAAAGGTTTTCTTTTCTTGAATTAACTCGTCATAATTTTTAGTAAAAGAATGAGATATTTGTAGTTTTTCATCGATGTTAGAAATAATTGTATTATTGCCTTTAGTTCGTTTTATAAATGGTATACAATTACTTACCGTTGCATTGTTAAAAATCTTTGTTCCATTTAAATCAACTAATTCAAATAGATGATATTTATCCAATATCATTTCTCTTAATTTTTGAGCATAGATTTGATTTGTAAGCGGATACGGTACAATCATAGTGCATATTCCATTTTCTGCACAAATTTGACTTGTCCCAAATTCTATAAACGGAATATACAAATCCCATTTTTGATATAAACAAGAATATTTTCCTGACTCTATCAAAGAATTCCTTTGTGCTGATAAAATCGGATTTGACAATTGTGTTTTTGAGCTTATATACGGCGGATTCCCAATAACTATATCAAATCCTCCTTTTGCGAAGACGTCGCTGAACCAGGTGTGCCAGAGGAAGAAGTGGGTGTTCTCGGCGAGGTTGATGTGCTTCAGCTCGTGGAGGATGGCGGGGTCGAACTTCTGGAGTTCTAACTGCTGGCTGATGGCGTGGCTGATGTCG
>JAZUST010000070.1:0-3616 GCA_045606865.1 Bacteroidales bacterium | reverse complement strand
ACCAGAACGGCGTATTCCTGTTATAACCTTTATTATTTGTTTATCCCTTAATTTTATAAGTTTATTAATGTAAGAACCTCTATTTATCATATCTATAATTTTAAGGATTAAGACGTAAAACTTGCAAATATAATATTTTTTACGTTTATATCCGTAAAAAAATA
The DNA here is from genome assembly GCA_045606865.1 of Bacteroidales bacterium. Lineage (GTDB taxonomy): Bacteria > Bacteroidota > Bacteroidia > Bacteroidales > F082 > Limimorpha. The sequence goes on along the minus strand of JAZUST010000070.1, from coordinate 3,452 downwards.
ATTTTCAAAAAAAAAAAAAAACTTCTCAGATTTAAAAAAAACTTTTCAAAAAGATATTTTCTCTTTAAAAAACACTTTTCCAAAAGCGTTTGTGGAAAATAATTGTTATCTTTGTAGGAAGTTAAAATAAACTATTATGGAATTATCTGACATCAAACCATTGATAGACACATATCACAGAAAGATAATGACGACAATTCTCACTTTCAAACGATATTTATATTCAAAGATTAATTGGAATGTAAGACTTTTAGGAATAAGAGGCGCACAAAGTTGACAACTCAATTGGAGACTACTCGCGACCAATGTCTAAAGATGCTGTATATTTTAGACAGAGCGCAGTTGCTTATGCTATTCGGAGAGAAAATCAAGGATTACAAACATCTCACCAATCCAAAGAAAATTTATCTTAACAACAGTAACCTGATGTGTTCATTAAGTCCGAGCAACATTTCTGAAGGAAACAAAAGAGAGACTTTTTTCGCGAACCAACTGAACAGCATTGCTAATGTGACGATTCCAAAGAAAGGAGATTTTTTAGTCGACAGCAAATTCCTTTTTGAGGTCGGAGGTAACAGCAAGACATTCGACCAAATAGCAAACATTCCAGACAGTTATTTGGCTATTGCCGACATTGAAACAGGCAGCGGAAACAGAATACCATTATGGATGTTCGGGTTGTTGTATTGAAAAATGTCTAAAGATTAAAGGATTTTTTTGTCAACAGTCAACAGACTTTGGGTATGCGATTTCTCTCGCAGAGACGCAGAGTATCGCTGAGATTTCTTTTTGTGATTTCTTTGCGTTGCTTTGCGTCTTTGCGTGAGAAAAAAAGTGACGCTTCAATGTTTGTTATTTTGGGTAGGAAATATTGAATCGTCTCTACGGACTTTGGTCTTTTGTCTTTTGTCTTTAGACAAAGAAAATTTCTCAGGTTTTCAGATTCTGAAGTTTTATTTTGGTATCATTCTGTTACAAAATTTTATTATCTTTACCATCAAAACATTACAAAATAATTGTATATTTGCCATCATTTTGTAACAAACAATTCTTATGAATATAATAGAACGCAACGCCTTACAACATCTTAAAGAATGGAAAAACTCCAAAAACCATAAGCCTATGATAATACGCGGGGCGAGACAGGTCGGTAAGACGACTCTTGTCAATCATTTTGCTTTGGAATTCGACACTTATCTTTACTTGAATCTCGACAAGGAACGTGATTTAAGATTGTTTGACGAAGACGATACCATTACCTTGGTCGACAAGATTTACATACATTGCAAGAGACAAAAGAAAGCAGGTTCTACCCTATTATTCATTGACGAGATACAAAATTCTCCGGAAGCAGTGAAGATGCTTCGCTATTTCAAAGAAGATATTCCGGAATTGTATGTGATAGCGGCCGGTTCGTTGTTGGAAACGCTCATCGACACGCACATCTCGTTCCCTGTAGGTCGCGTTGAATACATGGCATTGCGACCATGTTCCTTCACTGAATTTCTCAACGGCATAGGCGAAGTCTTTGATGCAGAAGTCGTAAAGTCATTAAAGGCTGATGCCATTCATGAACGTATTATGAATCATTTTCTGAATTATATCCTCGTCGGCGGTATGCCTGAGGCAATAATGAAATATGCGGAGAAACGTGACATTCTCAGCGTGAACAAAATCTACAACACATTCATAAATGCATATAGCGACGATGTTCAGAAGTATGCACAAAACAAGACAATGTCGGCTGTCATAAGACATATATTAAAAGAAGGATGGTCGTATGCGGCAGAGCCAATAAGTTTCAACAACTTCGCTGAGAGCAACTATCGTTCTCGAGAAATGGGCGAAGCATTCAGGACGATAGAACGCGCCTTATTGTTGGAACTCGTTTATCCTGTCACCACGGAAATTCCTCCTCTGATGGCAAACTACAAACGCAAGCCGAAACTGATATGGCTTGACACCGGATTAGTCAATTATTACGCCGGTGTAAGAGACGAGATTTTCAATATAGAAAGCATCATGTCATCATGGAAAGGACGTATCGCAGAACATATAGTAGCGCAGGAACTTCTCACATTGGATTATGAATTCGGCAACAGACGCAACTATTGGGTAAGAGACAAAGTCGATGCTTCATCAGAGATAGATTTTGTTTATCAATTTGAAAATAAAATCATTCCTATAGAAGTCAAAAGCGGAGTTAACGCGAAATTACGTTCCCTGCATCAATATATGGACAGGACTCCTCACGACATTGCCATCAGAGTATGGACGGAAAAATTTTCCATCGATAATGTCAAGACACCTCAAGGGAAAGCATTCCGACTCATCAACATTCCATTTTATTATGTAGGACAGATTGATAAGATAATTTCTATGATGTCATGAGAGACTTCGTCTGACAACAGCCAACAGACTTTGTATATTCGGTGAATGAGCAGTCACACGTCCGTGTGACTCTACGGGAGGCGATGATTTTGTACTGCTCGTATTGAATAGCCGCAGCTGCGACTTTTCGTCGTCAGTCTGTCTGCTTCGAGGAGGTAAGAAATATAGCGACCTTCATGTGGCGTTGAGGTCCAATAAATGCCATAATCTTTTTCAATGTGGCATTTCTCAAAATATATGCAGTTATTCGGAAGAAAAATGCTGTTGCCATTTGGTCCTGTTATCTTCAGTCCTTTTTTATCATTAAGCACACTCTTCTCAAACTTGCATACTGTTATCAATTCCAGCATCTCGTCTTTTGTCGGCATTCTCCACTCCTCTCCCCATTGGGCGGTGGCAGCGTCAAATTTAGGATTGCCCGAGATATTCCACAACCTGTTTTTGCATGTGGCAATGTTCTTTGAATACGTCAGACTATTCATTTCTGAATAATCATCTTTCGGTTTTATCTCGCCCCAAGCGAAATAGTCGCCGCATTCTTCAGGAGAATTCGCTCCGACGTTACAAGTCGCCCATTTCAATCCGCTGGGCAATCCTAAATCAATGCATTCGTGGTTCATATTTTTTAAAGTCAACAGACAACGGAGTACAGTCAACAGACTTTGACCATGATTTTAATTACTTATATATAACAAAAGTGTTACAAAAATTCAGTGATTATATACACCGTTTTGTAAAAATGTCAAAAAAAAATTTGACAATGATTTTTTACTGTGAGTTTTCTGCCGTCAACGGACAACAGACTTTGGGCATGCGGTTTTCTCTCGCAGAGACGCAAAGTATCGCAGAGTTTTTTTGTTATTTCTTTGCGTTGCTTTGCGTCTTTGCGTGAGATTTTGCAACATTAAAGCTCAACCGGGACCTTGCTCAAATCGTTGAATTTATTTTTATTTTCCATGTTTTATCCTAAAAACCCTATTGTCGCCTTTCTCCATTCTTTCTTTTATTTCGCAATAAATTCCCATTTGGGAATCGTTTAGATGTTCGGTACAAATGCTTGA
>JAZUST010000069.1:0-2569 GCA_045606865.1 Bacteroidales bacterium | reverse complement strand
CGCTCCAATCCCTAACGCAAGGCGGCTACTAAAAACAGAGAAGAACTCACAATTCCAAGGATCTGCTATACGCCATCAACTTAAAAATGTTAATAATTTTTATATATTTTTTTCTTGACAATGGATGTTTGTTATTGTACTTTTGCAGATATATTTATTGAGTTATAAATTATCATCACTAACCATTATTTTAATTACCTTACGGAAATGAACGATTTTAGCGAACGTATTAGAAAAATTTTCTTTGAAAGGAAAGGTATAGACATTGACAATGTCGAGTATATTGAAATGCCTGCAACAAGAGAAAATTACAATTTGGATAAAATCATTGGCAATGTCAATTTAGTTGAAGGTCGTTTTATGATCAAGTCTGAAGCTGACAAAATCATAAACAAATTCCTAACAACGACATTACCATAACAAAATTTATAGAACCTTACCAACAACCATCATCTATGGACAACAGACTGCACTGCTTCAATAAACTTGAAGAACTATTTTCTTTATACGACAAAGTCAGACAAGCTGTCATTTTATTAGAAAACTTCAACGAAGAACAGAAGATGTATATAGCTCCTATCAATCAACTTAGGAGCGCGTTAGATCATATATTTAAAGCTATCAATATTTGTGACGACATTGAAAAATGTGAATATGAGCTAAAAGAAGCTAAAGAACATTTAGACAGAGCTGGATACGACACTATGGAATTATTAGCAGCAAACATCGGGATAACGATAGTAGAAAAACTAAAAAGATATGACACGAAAACTATTACTGAAGTTTTTCCGTATTATTTTACCACAATAAAACCTCAACTAACAGATATTAAAGGCATTGTTGCTTCATTGAGAAGTGAGAAAAAGATCAATTCTGACAAATCATTTTCAGCATATTTTGACCAGATTTCTATATTAATAAATATTGACAAAAAAGTTGACACTATGATTCCTTCATTGGTAGAATATGAAAAAAAGAAGAAAAATGAACGACTGAAAACATGGGTAATCAGTATTTTGTCAAGTATTATTTCCGGATTGCTAGTTGGTATTATTATGTATTTTGTGACGAAATAATAAATCCAGCTTTTAAACTTCTAAAAACATATCAGTTTATTTTATCCATAAAATCTACTAATTTCTGGCATAATAATTTTTTTAAGATTTCACAATTTTGTTATTTGTGGCAAATTTACGAAAAAAACTTTGAAACAATCAACCGAAATCGGAATAATAATACATCATGCACTGATTATTGAAGCGATAGGATTACCGACAAGTAGAAGACAAAATCGAGGGTTGAAACTATAAAATGCACTACAAGTCGTAATAATTTGCCCATGCAAGGCTTATTATTACGACTTCTTTGTAATTTTGCAATATGATTCAAGAGGAATTTAAGTTTTATAAACCATGTAAGTTGTTGCAACTTTATGTGAGATATTATTGGGTATTCAATAGTTGTCAAATGATGAATACCTATACATTCCCTATTGGATGTCCTCAAATCATTTTTCATAAGCGTACACCGCTGTTTGTCCCAGAATTTGGTACAATGCAGGACAAACTGACAATCAGCGGACAAGTCAATTTCTCTTCACACCTGCAAGCTGACGGTGATGTCGAAATGATTGTTGTCGTATTCTATCCGCATACGATGAATATGTTTCTGAACACTCCTGCATCATCTTTTTATAACCAAGAAATTTCAGGTTATGACATTGAGGATAAACAACTGAACGAATTGGCCGCACAAGTGTTTGAATGTGAGGATAACAATCTTTGCGTCACTCTCATTGAAGAATGGTTGTTATCCCGATTATCGACAAAACCATACGATACAACATACAGAGTAAAGCGTATAAATGCAGCTATAGATAAACTTTGTGCTGCTCCTCATACCCTTGTAACCGAATTGTCTCCCATTTGCTGTTTGGGCAAGAAACAATTCGAACGAGAGTTCTATTTGCATGTGGGGATGAATCCCAAAGAATACTCTCGTATTGTCCGCTTTCAAAAGGCTTTGAAACAGATGCAGCATCAACAGGGCAATATCAATCAAGCCGATTTGGCATATACGAACGGGTATTCCGACCAGTCGCACCTTATACGAGAGTTCAAGAAGTTGTGTGGATACACCCCTTTGTCATTGCTTCAAGTAGCAACACCTTATTCCGATTTGTTTTCTACCCCCATATAGAAGTCTCATTTGTTCTATCCAATGTAGGATGCTTCATCTACTTTTGTAACTTCATTTACGAATTTAAAATAGAAAAGATGAAAGAAGTCAATCCTCAAGAAACCACTCGCGCATACGCTTTTGAAATGTGGATGAACGCTCCAATGCCGATGGTAACATTTTTCAAGACACTTGATGTCTCCAATCTTGTAAAAATCAGCAAAAATAAAAGACTAAAATTCAATATGCTGATGTGTTATTGTATTGGAATGGCTGCAAGTAAAGTCAAACAATTTTATATGCTTCCCGTGAATGCTAAGTTGATGCAGTTCGATACTATTGCAGTAAATACCATCGTTGCTAATAGTGTTGGCGAGGTAAGTTCGTGCGA
>JAZUST010000068.1:0-4877 GCA_045606865.1 Bacteroidales bacterium | reverse complement strand
TATATGGCTAAAGGCTAATGACTAAAGTTTGGAAGGATGAGACGACTTTTGATTATAGTGTTATTTCTTTCGTGTTGTATCTCATTGCACGCTCAAAACAGATATTTCCCGTTAAAAGGAAAAGTCATTTCCGTCGACAGTCTCTCCCCTATTCCTGACGTCCATATCTTAAGCGAAAAATCATATTACGGGGCGACATCTGATTATGACGGAAAATTCTCGATGCCTATAAGAAAGAATGACAGTCTCATAATCAGTAGCATAGGTTTTGTAACGAAAATCATATCCGTCGATTACGACAGCATCAACACAAACAACTTTGAAATAACGATGGAAAGAGACACCATCATGTTACATGAAATTGATGTCTTTCCTTATTTGGACAATCATAGAGTTGAAGAAATAATAAGTAAAATTCCCACTTCTATACCAAAGCATGTTTTAACTCAACATGACATCAATATCAACATAGAAAATTATTATTACAACAAAACCAAAGATTTACCAAGAATAAGAGGCTGGCATTTCATATTTTACAATCCATTTAAAAAAGTATATGATCGCTTTAACAAGAAGGAAAGGTTAAAGAGGAAATTGGAGAGAAACAGAAAGAGATTGGGAATTGAAAATTGAAAATTGAAAGTTGAAAATTATTCTGCCAGGCACCATCCATAATTTTGTGATATAAAATCAGCTATGTAGTTGAGAAACAACAACCTTCAAAACATAAAATTCAACCTCAAAACCACACGACCTGTAAGCTACGAGCTATGAGCAATAAACATTTTAGAATTTCTGTTCATTACTTACAGCTCACAGCCTTTCTCATATAATTTCCATGTAATCTGCGGAATATGCGGTTTCTTTTTCTTTCCCACAAATTCCTCTGATGAACACTGATTTTTTCAGGTTCTAAAAAAACGTACCAATTACACCATTAAAAATAAACACGATGTAATTGATACATCTTTACAATTCATAATTCACAATTCATTATGCATAATCAAAATAATTATGAATTATGAATTATGCATTATGAATTAATCCTTCACCCATTTCCCGCTCTCAACTTCCTTAATTGTAAATTGTTCATTGTTAATTGTTAATTTCCAGATGTATGTTCCCGAGTTCCATCCTGAAGCGTCTATACTTGTAATGTCGTCTGTTATTTCTTGTTCGTGGACTATTCTTCCTTGAATGTCATAGACGCTTAATGTCGCGTTAAGCAAGGCTGTTCTTATGTTCATTACATCACCGCCCGGATTAGGATAGGCTACGGCGAGGTGCAAGCCGTGAGCGTGAGCTTCCTCTATATTGTCCGTATCAAATGCCGATGCCGGAAATTTGACGATATACGGTTCCCATAGGATTTCTTCATCAATCTTGAAACGGATATTTCCAGACATTATCACACCATCATCCTTAGTATAATGTATCTGACTAAATAATTGATTATATTCTTTACCAATAGAATAATAGTACTCCCCTTTCTTTTTCATATTGGTATCGAAAACAGGAATATAGGCATAATAAGCATCCGGTTTATATGCTATATATTCTTCCACGTCCCATATTGTCAGTCCCAATATATCACCATTAGGCAAAAAACACAAATTGCTTATTCCATGCACAATATTATTCATAAAATCATCCGACGTATCAGTAAATTGAAGCATTTCTACATCGTCTAGTTCTACATCTATTTTAAAAACACATATCTCAGATTTTATAAGTTGATGATTAACTTCTCCTATAGCATATATTTTACCATCATACGGATTCTGACTCCAGCATCCATTTAAAACAACAAGATCAATAGGAGTGTCTGATTCTAATGGAATAGACTTCGTTAAATTTAATTCCATATCAAAAACATTCAAGAAATAATAATAAGGGTAATCATTGCGATATGATACCATGTAATATTGTGTTGAGTCTGCATTATATGTAAAGCGTACATCAAAATTATTATTTTCTAGTTCACTTTCATAATATTCCTTTTTTAAGATTAAATTTAGCCCTGAATCAAATTTCATCATAAACCAACTCATATTAGTAGATGGCTCAGGATAATCTGTATATCTATAAAACATTGTTCTATTTCCCTCTTTATCAATCAATGGCGAAGCAATCATGGTATCCCATTCAGACCTTTTCTTATCTCCAAAATCATTTCTACATATTTCCTTATATTCTCCTAAGCTAAAATCATCGTATAAATAAGTATGCATAATTAAAGCATGAGTTCTAGCATCACTTATAAGGTGAGCAAAAACATTAACAGTATCATTCCATATATCGAGTACAATTTTATTAACGATATAGTTTTCATCATATTCCAGTAAAATCTCCTTCATCACTTCCCCATCTCGGTTAATTACAATAATATCCGCACAGTCATCCTTACCATTCCTATATTCATCAATATGTAGTAAAGGAACAACATAAAAACCTTCATCCGTTTCGATTATATTAGTATAAATACAACTTTGAGGTCCTGGTGCCGGCTCTTCAATCAGTCTTAAATCCCAAGAAGGTTCAATCAGTGGAGTTTGAGATAATAACGAAAGAGGTAACAATAAAATAAACAAATGTGTAATAATAAATGACTTTATAATAACAAATGACTTTTTCATGACTCTTAAATTTTTAAATTTTTAACGCCGCAAAAATAGACTATTAAAACGTATCAGTGATGAAAAAAAATGTGAAATTTTGTGATATAAAATCAGCTATATAGTTGAGAAACAACAATCTTCAAAACATAAAACTCATCCTCAAAACCATCAGTTGATGAAGTTATTCATAAGATGCATCAAAATATCATCGCCTTTTTCCAATCCCATCTTGGCTCTTATATTATTCAATCTGTTCCATACGGTCCTACGGCTTTTGGCTAACAAAAATTGCATAGTGTAATCGTCTATATTAAGCAGGACAAGACATATATAATACAGGTCGTCTTTTTTTATCTCCGGATATTTATCTTTAATCCTTACGTTAATATTGTTGAGATATTTGTCGGCTGCTTGCAGAAGCATACTTAGCTCTTCTTTGCTCAGAGCCGAGAAGTCGGATGGTTTTCTATTAACGATTTTCTGGCATATCTCCGATTTATAATAGACGTCAATATCAATAACATTCTCTATTCTGAGCATCTTTTGTTTCATCTCGTTCAATTCCTTTTCCTTAGTCTTGATACATTCCTCTTTTTCACGAAGTTCCTTGTTCATCTTCTTTATCTTGCCATCGACAGAGGCAAACTTAAAGTCTTTATCCGCTATTACGTTGTTGAGTTGCTCGGTGTGCTTATTATATTTATTTTTGTTATGTATGGAATGTATAATCAATGCGTTTATCGCCGTTAGAAGCAGTGAGATTGAGACTATGATATAAATATTTCTTTTTTGTTTTTCTTTCTGTCCGCGCAGAATTTCGAGTCGGGCATCACGTTCTTTTGCGTAATTATTATAGGTTTCTATAAAACTATCAACTTCGTTAATTCTTTCTATTTCCGCTTCAAAACTCGGTTTGTAGAAGATGCGGCAAAAAGCCACGCTATCGCGATTGTTTTCCATCTCATATATCTGTTCCAACAGCTGCATCACCATACCGACCATAACGTCGCCTGCTTCAATTTCGAACACCTTCATGAGGTAAGGTTTTGACTCAAGTTTGTATGAGGAATAGAACATATCTATGCCCAACGCCAAGGAGTCGCCTTTGGTATCCAAGCCATGTCTGTCGCTAAATGCTATCATATTGCGTTTAATATAGAAACACGAATCATATTTTTTCTGATGACGGTATGCCTCAGACAGATATTGTTGAGAAAGTATATAAAACGATGCGTATTCGCCGACGGTGTCGATCAGAGGAATCGCCATCTTGGCATAGTACATCACAGAATCTGACTCCGTCTCGGAATCAAACGTGTCGGCATATAGAAGGCATGCCATAGGAAAGGTAAGGGAGTCTATCTCATTGGAGATCTTCTGATAATAAAACGCCTTTCTCGCGGCATCGGCTTTAACATTAATCTCCAATCTTGAAGCGAGGATACGTGTTATGTTGCAATAAGTTCTTGAGGCTAAATGTTTCTCATCTTCGTTCATGTCTTCCGGCAAGGCCTCTATCATCTCAAGTGTCTCGATAAATTTCGGGAACGCCTGATGCAGACTGTCGTTACTGAACATATCAAGAGCCTTGTCGTAACATTTCAGTGCTTCACCAAATATTGCCGACGTTTCATGTTGCGGTTTCCTCACACAAGAATGCGACAGCATCATGAAACTTGAGATAACAGTAATGAGTGATATTATTAAGAATGATTTTCTCATAGGTTAAATTTGTTCACAAAAATAAGAAAAAAGTTCTAAGTTAGGAGATATGACTTTGTGTTAGCATCCATTTAACATATAAGGGGACTTCTATAAATTGCTTTATAAATGCATTATGAATCATAAAAAACTCTGGAACTTTGTTTCTAAAGTTCCAGAGTTTAAAAGGATAATATTTCTTATTTTGCCGTGAGCCACGAGCTGTGATCTTTGAACATTTTAGGATTTCTGCTCGCTGCTCATTACTCACAGCTCACAGCCTTTCTCAGTTTTTCAGATTCTCAGATTCTCAGATTCTACTTCACCCACTTCCCTTCCTCAACTGTTAATTGTTCATTGTTAATTGTTAATTTCCAAATGTATGTCCCGTTTGACCAACCCGAAGCATCAACACTTGTGACATCATCGGTTATTTCCTGTTGATGAACGATCCTTCCTTGCATGTCATATACTGTAAGATTACAATCTCTCAACGTGGTTCTGATATTCATCACATCACCGCCTGGATTAGGATATGCTACAGCGACTTTCAAGTCA
>JAZUST010000067.1:0-38105 GCA_045606865.1 Bacteroidales bacterium | reverse complement strand
CTCTTCAGCATGAAAACAGGATCAACAGGCTCGCGACCTGCATTGTTCTTCTTGCTGTCGTTTTTAAACAACTTCTCAAGTTCATCCCTAAACTATTCAAATCAACAATCTCTTTCAACATCACAAGTGGATTCCCCATCTTCGATAACGATTCCAATGTGTTTGAATTTTTTAGGGTTAATTTTAATTTGATTTTTATTAAAAAAATGATTATGATTTTTTTTAATTTTGCCACCCTAATTATTTCAATTGTTCATCAACAATGAGGAAGTTTATAACAACAACTCATTCAATTATTAACTGTTAATTATCAACTGTTAATTATAAAACTATGATAAGTCTTTGGGAGATATTTTTGATATTCGCAAAAATAGGTGCCTTCACTATTGGTGGAGGCATCCCGATGATTGCGGCTATAAAGTCTGAACTCGTTAGTCGTAAGTGGCTCAACGACGAGGATTTTGTCGACATCATCACCTTATCACAGACAGCACCCGGATTGTTCGCCGTGAACATCGCCATATTAACGGGACACAGACTGCGCGGGACGAAAGGCAGCGTCGTTGCCACCATCGCGAGTTGTCTGCCTCCATTCCTTATTATATTGTTTGTCGCGATGTTCTTCACCAACTTCAAAGACAACGAATACGTAATCAAAGCGTTCAAAGGCATCAGACCTGTTGTCGTCGCGCTCATCGGAGTTCCTGTCATCGACATGATAAAAGCCACGAAGATGAAATGGTGGTCATGGACCGTCGTCGTTTTGTCGATGGCATTAGTCTGTTTTCTGAAAGTCTCACCAATATACATACTGATATGCGTCATCGTATTTGCCGCCTTCATCAGTTGGTATAACAACAAAGAACATCATGATATACCTTGAATTATTCCTGACATTTTTCCTCATAGGTATGTTCACCATCGGAGGCGGATATTCTATGTTGCCGCTAATACAGGGACAAGTCGTCAATGTTCACGGATGGATTGACGAGACCACATTTACCGACATAGTAGCCATCTCGCAGATGACGCCAGGACCTATCGGCATCAACTCCGCCACTTACATCGGATACGAGGTGTTGTTAGAATCAGGAGCGTCGGAGTTCATGAGCGTACTCGGTTCTTTCACAGCTACCTTCGCAGTAGTATTGCCATCATTTATAATAGTACTTCTTTTATGCAAGGTTTATGAAGCATGGAAAAACCATCCGATATTCAGAGGCGTGATGTCAGGTTTAAGACCCGCTGTCATCGGACTCATAGGCACCGCCGCCGTCACACTCGCCACGCCGGAAAACTTCATCGACTGGAAGAGTTTCGTGATATGCATCGTAGCGTTCATCGCCTTATATTTCAAAAAGATTAGACCTTTTGGCATCATAGGATTAGGAGCGATAGTAGGCTTGTTGATTTATTGAGAGATAATCATTTTCAAGCATCGCTCGTATTTAACTGATTTTATTACTTTTGACTATAGTCATTAGATATGATTTTTTATCAATTCTTTCCAATGTTTTAAAAATTGGAAAGAATTATTATCTTTGCACAACAAATCTTAGAATAATATGAGCATAATAGAATTGCCTCCTAAAATAAAAAATGAAGATCTTTTTGATGCTTTAATCAACAGTCCACAAAAAGAACTTTCAGAAGTGATTGACAAAATCAATGAAAATTACGAATATTGGGATTCTGTCAAATACAAAAAATGTCCTGAAGGCATATCCTCCGAGAAATTATGGACATACGTCAAAAGTTCCAGAATGAAAAACATGATTTCTGTATGGAAGAAGTATGACATTAATTTATGTGTTACCAACCATATGCAACGTATGTGTCATGAGTTCGACATGAATTTCGGAGGTTCATGGAGTACCGATTCCATTCTTTCTGACGAGAATAAAGAACTATACCTATTAAGTTCTCTCATGGAGGAAGCCATCTTTTCCAGTCAGATGGAAGGGGCTTCAACAACACGACAAGTAGCCAAGGATATGCTACGAAAGAAAATAACTCCGAAAGACAAATCACAACAAATGATTGCGAATAACTACCAGACAATTCAATTTGTTGTACAAAACAAAGATAATCCTTTAACCATAGAATTGCTTCTTCAGGTTCATCAGCTGATGACAGAAGGGACATTAGACAATCCTGGTAAAGCAGGCAGATTCCGCGACAATGACGATGTTGTCGTTGAAAACGCAATCACTCACGAAGTCGTACATTACCCTCCAAGCTACAAAGACATTCCTGAATTTGCAGAAGAACTATGTAAATTCTTTAACGAAAAGAAACAAGACGTTTTCATCCATCCTATTATCCGTGGCATTATAATCCATTTCATGATTGCATATATACACCCATTTGCTGACGGCAACGGAAGAACAGCACGCGCCTTATTCTATTGGTATATGCTCAAAGAAAAATATTGGCTTACCGAATATCTATCGATATCCAGAATCATAGCCAAGTCAAAGAAAAAATACGAGAAATCATTTTTATACACCGAAATCGACAACAACGACATCGGTTATTTCGTTTCATATAACCTAAACGTGCTGAACAGCTCATTCAATCAGTTGCAGACTTATCTGAAGAAGAAACAAGACGAGAAAAGAATTGCCAACACTTTCTTACAATTAGGCGATTTGAACGAAAGACAGGCTCAAATAATCAAGATGTTTACGGATAATCCTAACGAAGTCATCACCGTAAAAGATATTCAAAGTAAATTCATCATCAGTCCCACAACAGCAAAGACCGACATTATGGGACTTGTAAACCGTGGACTTTTAAAAGAATTCTCATTCAACAAAGTAAAGAAAGGCTATATAAAAGGAGATAAATTTAATGAAATAACAAAACCTCTTTTCAAATGATTCTTTCCAATTCTTTAAATATTGGAAAGAATTAGAAAAGAAAAGACGGTGATATTATCATATAAACCTTGAATTTTATAATATAATTATGAAGAAACTAATACTTATATTATTGACATTTATGTCGTTTACATCTCTCGCTCAGATGCAGGTGAAAGAAAACTCTTTCCATCAGATTGACGGTTTCGTGATGTTGGATAAGAATGAACATTATGACGACAATAACCTTCCGATGGCATTGATTAAAATTTCTACGGAAAACATCACCGCCGAAGAAAGACGACGCATAACATTCAAAGGCAACCTCGCCACCTATTTCGACGTACATTTTGAACCCACTGAGATTCATCTTTATATCTCAGCGCAAGCCGCTACTTTCATAGAAATACACCATCCTGATTACGGCAAGACGGAGTTCATTTTACCATTCGATTTGAAAGACTTCTGCGGTTACGAGATGGTGCTGCAATATGTGCCGATAGTAGCAGCAGATATTCAAAATACATCGTCTAAATATAACACTATTACAATTATAGCAGATCAAGAGGACGCAATAATTTATGTTGATAACGAAGTGACACATGATAATATTTGTGTTAAATCATTTCCTGTTGGAAGTACGCATACTTGGAAGATAGAATGTGAACTTTACCATAGCGAAAGTGGTGATATTACAATCACAGAGGGAAATCCGATTGTGGTTGAAAAGAAGTTAAATAAAGCGCACGGATTTCTAAATATAGTTTCAACACCTCAGAATGATGCCATAATATATCTTAATGATAATGAAATAGGCATAACACCGTTCAAATCAAACAAAATTGCTAGCGGCATATACAAACTCAAACTTGAGAAAGAATCATATAAAATTATAGAACAAGATGTCGAAATTACTGATGGTGATACAACTAATCTTGTCTTAAATATGCAAATTGATTATGCAGATGTTACAATCAATACAGATTCTCAATCTGAAATTTATATTGATGGCAATTATATAGGCAGAGGCAATTGGAGCGGTAATTTAGTTGAAGGGAAACACATTATAGAGTCTAAGAAAACACATCATAAGACAATTGTGAAAAACATTGATATTATAGCAGAAAAAACAGAACATATCATATTTGAACCACCTACTCTAGTACATGAAAATATAGATATAAACACAGAACCTACTGGAGAAATCAATGGATATGAATATGTTGATTTAGGTTTGCCAAGTGGAATTAAATGGGCAACAAAAAATATAGGAGAAGGAGAAAGTTGGTATGATAAATATGGAGAATATTTTTTATGGGGGATTGGGAGATACGATATTGCAGAAAGCCGTCAATATTATTTTATAACATCTGATGGATATTATAAAGTAAGTAAGAAAGAGAAGAAACGAGATAAATATAGAGAATGTAATACAAATGTCGATATAAAAGGAAAGAAAAAGTATGATATAGCCACAACAATGTTAGGTACACCTTGGCGATTACCATCAAAAAACGATTTTGAAGAGTTAATAGACGAATGTATATGGATATGGATGACGCAAAATGGAATAAATGGTTATTTGATAATAGGTCCTAATTCTAATAGTATATTTCTTCCAGCTGGAGGAAGTAAAATAATAGGAACTGGAATGTATGAGTATCCAATAAGTTATGATAATGAAAGAGGTTATTATTGGAGCTCAACACCTTCAACTGAAGGAGCTTATTCATTGTGTATTGACAAACTAGACATATCCATCAAAGTGAATGATAGATACATTGATTGCAATACCGTTCGACCTGTTTGTGGAGAATCAGTAGAAAGTATAAAAGATATAGTTATCACCACTGGTAATAATAGTGATGAAATTTATATTGATGATGATTACGTTGGTATAAGTCCATTTACAACATCTTTACCTTATGGAGAGTATAAAATAAAAGCAGTGAGAAAAGATTCTACAAATCAATATGTATCAAATATAGTTATATCAGATGTTAAAATTAACAAAGAAAGCGGATACTATGTAAACTTAAAATTTAAATCAAAAGCGGATTTAGAAAAACAAAACAATACTATATTGTTAAGTATATCTATAATTACTATAATTATTGGTTTGTCGCTATTTTTTATTAAGTGGTATAAAAAAAAGAACAATATTGTGACAGAACAGATAAAAACCTTTGATGTAAAAGGTGTTGTATTCAAAATGGTTGAAATTAGAGGAGGGAGTTTTAGAATGGGTTGCAGCAATTATACAGAGGAATCCCCCGTACATTTAGTAAAACTATCGGATTATTACATAGGAGAGTCTGAAGTATCACAAGAACTATGGGAGGCAGTGATGGGAAATAATCCCAGTTGCATTAAAGGTGAACAAAGACCTGTTGATAATATTTCATGGGAAGATTGTCAAGAATTTATTTATCGGTTAAACGAACTTACAAGGATGAATTTTAGGTTACCAACAGAAGCGGAATGGGAATATGCTGCACGGGGTGGGAATAAAACTAATGGTTATATTTATAGTGGAAGTAATAATATAAAAGATATTGCATGGTGCAACATCAACAAACATAATGTATGTAAATCACCACAAAACATTAAAACTAAAATGCCAAATGAATTAGGAATTTATGATATGAGTGGCAACGTGTGGGAATGGTGCCATGACTGGTATGGGAAATATAGTAATCAATTTCAAACAAATCCACAAGGTCCTACTAATGGCTGTTATCGCATTCTACGCGGAGGTAGTTGGCGAATTGGTTCAGAATATTGCCGAGTGTCTAATAGAAATTACGCAGATCCAACCATTGGTCACGGTAATAGAGGTTTACGTTTAGCTTTATAACAACAAAAATATATTCTTTTAATTCAATCAAAATCGTAAAATAACGAAAACAAACAAAAATAATATTATTTTTGTACTCTGAATGGTATTTCATAATAGGAGAATAACTAAATGAAAAAAATAAATATTAGGAATTTTAGGTGCTTTTCTGAACAAGAGATTTCTTTTAAAGATGGTATAAATTTGTTTGTTGGTGATAATGCTTCGGGAAAGACATCAATTTTAAGAGCTTGTAAATATGTCATGAGCGCATTCTTCTCTGGATTTAGCGATGATAACACCAAATGGGTTGGATTAGAGAAAAACGATTTTAGAGTAGAACTCGTAAACGGCATAATCGCTCCAGAAAAACCTATTGAAATACAGTTTGATATTGACGACATCCTTTTACACAGAAATGAAATTTCTTTTATACAAAATCGTTTGATAGATGATGATATTTTACCATTCACACTTGTCAAGACCAGCACAAAAAACAGTCGTTCATTAATAACGGGAATCAAAGATTATAAGAATTACGCTTCTTTACTAAAAGAAAAATACTTCTCATCAAACGGCCAAATTCTTGACTTACCATTATTCGCTGTGTTTTCTACAGAAGACATTCATACAAAGCGAAAAATTGATGCCAATAAATTTAAACTATATAAACACAAACCTTCTTTCGGGTATTATGAATGTTTGGAAGGAGACGGTTTTTTCCCTTACTGGATTAAGCGTTTACTTGTACTACAAGAAGGGTATGAAACGCATCCAGAAATAACCATTGTAAAAAATGCTATAATAGATGCATTGGGGGAAAACGGATGTGACATTATTTCAAACATGAGCATTCGTCCTATTCAAAATAAAGTTTATTATATGTTTACAGATGGTCGTGAAATAGAATCAGATCATTTGTCCGATGGATATAGACGACTTGTCAATATTATCACAGATATTGCTTTCAGGTGTGCCTTGTTGAATTATGGCATCTATGGCAATCAAACTTGCAAGGAAACTATTGGTACAGTTTTAATTGACGAGATTGACTTACATCTTCATCCGACATTACAGTCAAGAGTTTTATCAGGATTAGTTAATGCTTTCCCCAAGATACAGTTTATTGTCACTTCTCATGCTCCAATGGTAATGTCGGGAGTTGAAACAAATGAACATAACATTGTATATAAATTGGAATATAAGAATGAGATATACAGCATTAATCCTATTACACCATACGGGATGGATGTTTCTACAATTACCGAAGCACTTTTAGAACAAACACCTAGAGCAAAAAAGGTTGACGAAGAACTGACTGTATTATTTTCTTTAATTGACAATGATAAAATTAAAGAAGCAAAAGATATGTTAGATACTCTTGAAAATAAATATAGTAACGGTATTCCAGAGTTATCTCAAGCAAAAGCCATGATTCAATGTATTGATATAGACGATGAAGAAGATTGTTAAATTTACGGAACCTCGTGAATGGGAAGAATATCGCAATACTCCTAATGCTACATATAAATCAATTCCTGAATTAAGGGATTCATTATATAAGGAGCAAGGATATATCTGTGCTTATTGTATGAGAAGGATTCCATGCAAAGATCCTAATTCCACAGAAAATCACAAGATTGAACATATACAATGCCGTGATAATTATGCTATTAGGGCTTTAGATTATTCCAATATGATAATGTGCTGTCCTGGTAATATAGGAGGTTCTGGGTTACATTGTGACAGTTCTAAAGGAAACCAAGACATATCTTTTACTCCTTTTGATGATCATTTTATAGATACATTATCATATAACTCCAAGGATGGTCATATCAAATCTTCCAATAAAAAATATGACCAAGATATAAATGAAATCCTTAATCTCAATAATTATTTACTGAGAATAAATAGAAAAAACACTTTGGATGGTGTGCTCAGGGTATTGATGAAATATAACTATTCTAAGTCATACATGACACGTATCTTGAAAAAGTGGGAGAGCAAAGATGAAGAGGGCAAATTTCCGGAATATTGTGGAATTGTAATATATTATCTAAAGAAAAAATTGAGGCAATATTAGAATCCTCTCGTTTATTTGTAAATTTATCTCGTACTGCCAAATTAATGTGAGTTCGATATAAGGAATTTCTTCGGCGATTGAGCAAATACATTTTGATGTTCAACATTCAGCATTCAAAGCAATCAACAGGTATACAACCCTAAGGGATTATCTTATAGGATATTATATCGTAGAATATGAACAAAAAGGTAACGACCGCGCTATCTATGGCGAACGCCTACTCAAAAGATTGGCAGAAAAAATAAATATAAAAGGCATAAATGAGACTTTACTGAAAATATCAAGACTTTTTTATATCAACTATCCGCAAATCAAGACATTTCTGTTAAATAAAAAAAGTGCGACGCTGTCGCACCAATTCACTAACAGTGCCATTGATATTATAAACAACCTCTCATTCTCTCATATCAGAGAGATAATGACCGTAAAGGACTCCTTCGCCAGATATTTCTACGAGACAGAATGCATTAAGTCTTCCTGGAACGTAAAAGAACTGCTTATGTGTCATATTTCTGTGATAAAGAGATTAATCCTGGAGACAATCCTCCTGTTGGTATATTGTTATGTACCCGTAAAGGCAAGAAAATGGTAGAATACGCTCTTGCAGGTATGGATAATAATCTGTTTGTCTCTACCTATATGCTTACTTTACCAGATAAAAAACAATTAGAAGAATTTATTATTAAAGAGTTAGAGAAAGGATGTATAAACAACTAAAGTCAAAAAAACATCGCAAAATAAACAGACAAATACAAAACGTTATCATACACTTATATTCTCTATCTTATTAAAAATCATTCTTTTATGCATAGTGATTACATTTTTTCTGAAAATTCAATCGTGCAGATATACATTTTTTCCTAAAATAACACCTTCTAAATCCACATTTTTTCACAAAACAACAACAATCAACAAACCTCATTTCCTCCTTCAAAAAAAATTTTCAGTTTTTCAATTTCTCAGATTTTCAGATTTAAAAAAATACTATTTTTGTAGACTATTAATTTTGTGAATTATCAATAAAATATAATATGAAAAAAGAAATAAAATTCAGCTTGGTTTACCGCGACATGTGGCAAAGTTCCGGTAAATATGTTCCTCGTAAAGACCAATTAGAACAGATAGCTCCTATTATTATCAAGATGGGTTGTTTCGACCGCGTCGAATCTAACGGCGGTGCAGCAGAACAAGTTAACTTGCTCTACGGCGAAAACCCTAATCACTCGGTACGTGCTTTCACTGCTGCATTGCACAAAGGCGGTATCGAATGTCACATGCTTGACCGCGCCCTCAACGCTCTCCGCATGAACCCTGTTCCTGCCGACGTACGTCAACTTATGTACAAGGTGAAAAAAGCTCAAGGCGTCGACATCACTCGTATCTTCTGCGGATTGAACGACATCCGTAACATCATCCCTTCAATACAATGGGCTAACGAAGCCGGTATGATTTCTCAAGCTGCCATGAGTATCACCTACTCTCCTGTTCACACAGCAGAATATTACATCGACATGGCTGAGAAACTCATCCAAGCAGGCGCAAAAGAAATCGCTTTGAAAGATATGGCAGGTATCGGTCGTCCATTCTCATTGGGCAAAGTCGTAGCTGCTATCAAGAAGCAACACCCAGAAATCAAGGTTCAATATCACGGTCACACAGGTCCAGGTCTCTCAATGGCTTCTATGCTTGAAGTGGCAGAAGCAGGTGCCGACTATTTAGACGTAGCAATGGAACCTCTCTCATGGGGCATGGTTCACCCTGACGTTATCTCAGTGCAGGCTATGTTGAAAGATGCAGGTTTCTTGGTAAAAGACATCGACATGAACGCTTATATGGAAGCTCGCGCCATGACACAAAGTTTCATCGACGACTTCTTAGGCTACTGGATCGACCCTCGTAACCGTTACCTCAACTCTTTGATGTTAGGCTGCGGTCTCCCAGGTGGTATGATGGGTTCTCTTATGGCTGACCTCAAAGGCGTACACGCCGCTATCAACATGAACCTCAAAAATAAAGGTGAGAAAGAACTCTCAGAAGACGAACTCCTCGTTCAACTCTTCGATGAAGTACAAAATATATGGCCTAAGTTAGGTTATCCTCCGTTGGTAACTCCATTCAGTCAATATACAAAGAACATCGCCTTGATGAACCTCTACTCATTAAGCAAGGGCGAGGCTCGTTACGAAAACTCTATCGACCCAGCTGCATGGGGAATGATTCTCGGCAAAGCAGGTCAGCTTCCTGGCAAATTGGATCAAGAAATCATCGACTTGGCTAAGAAGAAAGGTTTCGAGTTCTTCGAAGGTAATCCACAAGACAACTATCCAGACGAACTTCCACGTTTCCGTAAAGAGATGGAAGAAAACGGTTGGGATCTCGGTCCAGATGAAGAAGAACTCTTCGAATTCGCAATGCACGAAAAACAATATCGCGAATATAAGTCAGGCGAGGCTAAACGTCGTTTCAACCAAGAGTTAGAAGAAAAGATGAAAGCCAAATTCTCACAAGGCGGCGCTAACGTACAGATTCCAGATTTGAGAGCTTTACGTCATCCAAATGCAGAACCGGTGGTGGCTCCAGTAGGCGGAAGAATCCTTTGGGACATCGACTTCAACGACAAGTCGACAACACCTGCTCCAGGCACAGTATATAAAGAAGGTGATATAATCGCACAAATCCAAGCACCTTACGGTCAAGAACCAGTGGTGGCATTGTGGCCAGGCAAGATCGTCGAGGCAGTAGCTCCACAAGGCAAGCTTGTTGAAAAAGGCGAGACTATCGCATTTATTGAAAAATAAAAAATGATAAGTCGTCACAATGTGGCGACTTTTTTGTTATAAAAATAAAAAAACATGAACAAATCACTCATTTGGCAAGAAGTAAAAAGCCACATCATCATCACGGTAGCGATTATAATTTCCGCTATCGGCTGGACAGGATTTCTTATCCCAAGCAATATGCTCGGCGGAGGAGTGACAGGTCTCGCCACCATCATCTATTGGGTAACGGGATTGCCGACAGGTATTTCAATATTCGTCCTGAACGCGATTCTTATCCTTATAGCTTTTAAATCATTAGGAAGAAGATTCGCTCTAAGCACAATCTATTCCGTCATTGTAACGTCAGTGGTATTCTATATTTTACAGGAATACGTATTTTTAGCACCTATCATTGAAGACCGCTTCTTGTCGGCTGTTCTCGGTGCGGGATTAAACGGCGTGGCATGTGCATTCATCTTCTTGGAAGGCAGCAGCACCGGCGGCACCGACATCATAGTTATGATGATTAACAAATATCGCAACATAACATTAGGTCGTCTCACCTTATTTATTAATGTAGCGATAATCTCATGTTCCTATTTCGTTTTCAGAGATTTGGAACTGTTGATTTACAGTTATGTCGGTCTTATGGTTACAAGTTACACCATGGACTTGACAATGAACGGTAGCAAGCAGTCTGTGCAGATGTTCATCTTCTCACAAAAACCTGATGAAATCGCCGATATGGTCGGTAATGAAGTACATCGTGGTGTGACAATGATTAAAGGAACAGGTTGGTACACCAAGACAGAAAACAATATCGTGATGGTCGTTGTGAGAAAGACAGAGTCGCAACGTGTCATCAGAATCGTGAAGCAATTAGACCCTGCGGCATTCGTCTCCGTCAACACCGTTATGGGAGTTTACGGGAAAGGTTTCGAGATGATGAAGAAATAAAAGTTATTAGACAATAGAATCTAAACACCTAAGAAGTTTGGTTTGATCTGCTCCTTAGGTGTTTTATTTTGTTACCTTTGCGATATGAAAATAACTCGATTTAAGACATTAGACTCCACCAGTTCGTATCTTCAGAATCTTCTCAATGATGGGAAAGATATTAACGATAATATTGTCGTCACTGAATTTCAGACTTCAGGCAAAGGTCAGGGGAGAAATGTTTGGGAAAGTGAAAGTGGAAAAAATCTGCTTTTCAGCATAGGACTGGATATGAGTTTTCTAAGAGCAGAGAATCAGTTTGTTCTTACCCAGATGGTTTCTGTATCTATGATAAATGTCTTGAAGAATTATCTTCCAGAAGAATCGCTTTTTATAAAATGGCCTAATGACATATATTTTAAAGACAGTAAAATCGCGGGCATACTGATAAAGAACGAGATTAAAGGAATGATGCTCGGAACTTCTATCATAGGCATCGGACTTAACGTAAATCAAACGACTTTCGATGATAATCTTCCCAATCCCATTTCTATGAAAATGATTACGGGAAAGGATTATGATTTGGAAGAGATACTTTTGGCTATCAGCTGTCAGCTATCAGCCGTCAGCAATTATGTCAACAGACAACAGACAACAGACAACGGGTCTTGTATAAATTTCAATTTTCAATTTTCAGTTTTCAATTCACGATACACTTCGTATTTGTATCGTTACAAGCGGTGGGCGTTATATGAACATGAAGACATTGTCAAAGATATGATGATTATCGGTTACGACAATTTTGGACGTTTAATCTTAAAAGAAAAAAACGACCGTGAAGTCGTTTGTGATTTGAAGGAAATCGTCTTTATGATATAGGTTGTGATTTTTTATGTTTATGAACGTTAAAAATAATTATTTAAAAATCTACAAAAAAACTATTGTCTGTTGTCCGTAGTCCGTTGACTTTTCTTATCTTTGCAGAAAATAAAAGTATATTAATAATATGAGAGTTAGACACGAGTCAGATAATCCGGAATTTGTAGTCTCTGCTGTTGTTGAGACTATGCAAGATCTTAAAGCAAAAGACATTGTATCTTTAGACTTAAGAGACATACATTCAGCAGTGACAGACTATTTTGTAATATGTCATGCTCAGTCAAAAACGCAGGTTTCTGCCATTGCTGACAGAATTTTAGATAACCTTCGTGACAATCATCATGTCAAACCATACCATTATGAAGGTTTTGAAAACTCGGAATGGATTTTGATTGACTATATCGACGTAGTAGTTCATGTCTTCATAGAACCTAAACGCGAGTTTTATAAATTAGAATCATTATGGGCTGACGCTGAACGGACTTCTTATGAAGACTAAGTTTAACGTATTTTAAAACAACTGATTAGATGGAGAATAATAATCCTTTCGGAAATTTTTCAAACAACAAAAACAACAACACCAACAAACCAAAAAAGAAGATAGGCTTCTATTGGATTTATGCAATCTTATTTGTGGTGTTTTTAGGTTCTATATTTTTTAATAGTCCTAAGAGCGCACAAGAAATCGACAAAGGTAAGTTGATAACATTATTGAAAGACAGAGATGTTGAGAAGATAGACCTTGTCAATGGTGAGGTTGCGGAAATCTATCTTAACGAGACTGGTCGCAACAAGTACTTCCCAAACGAGAAGTCGAGTAGTTTCAGTCAAACGCCAGATTATACTTTCCGTATAGGTTCGTTGGAACGTTTTGAACAAGATTTGGAATCGGCTCAAGAAGGTTATGCGGATCCAGTATATTCAAATATGGTGAAGCGTCATAATTGGGGCGCAGAAGTTGTTTCATGGGTGTTGCCGATAGTTTTAATTTTTGGTTTCTGGTTTTTGATAATCAGAATGATGGGACGTAATGGTGGAGCAGGAGGCAACGGTGGCGTCTTTAATATAGGAAAATCACAGGCAAAACTTTACGACAATGACTCGGAGGTCAAAGTCACATTTAAAGATGTAGCTGGATTGGAAGAGGCTAAGGAAGAGGTTGTTGAAGTTGTTGATTTCCTTAAAAATCCTAAGAAGTATACTCGTTTAGGTGGTAAAATACCTAAAGGTGTTTTGTTGGTAGGTCCTCCTGGTACAGGTAAGACTTTATTGGCAAAGTCGGTGGCTGGCGAAGCTAATGTTCCTTTCTTCAGTATCTCGGGTTCTGATTTCGTGGAAATGTTTGTGGGTGTTGGCGCTTCGAGAGTTAGAGACTTGTTTAAGCAAGCAAAGGAAAAATCACCAAGTATTATATTCATAGATGAGATAGATGCTATCGGTCGTGCTCGTGGAAAGAGTCCTATGAGTGGCGGTAACGACGAAAGAGAAAGCACATTGAACCAACTTCTCACAGAGATGGATGGTTTTGGAACCAACTCTGGTGTTATCGTAATAGCAGCAACAAACCGTGCAGATATCCTCGACAAGGCTCTTATGCGTGCCGGACGTTTCGATCGTCAGATATATGTTGAACTGCCGGACCTCATAGGTCGTAAAGAGATATTTGAGGTTCATATGCGTAAATTGAAGTTGGCAAACGATGTCGACAAAGAATTTTTGGCAAAACAAACTCCAGGATTCTCAGGAGCAGATATTGCTAACGTATGTAACGAAGCAGCTCTTATAGCAGCACGTCGTAATAAAGAATCTATTGAGAAACAAGACTTCTTAGACGCAATAGATCGTATAGTAGGTGGTCTTGAAAAGAAAAATAAAGTGATAACAGATTCTGAGAAGAAAGTTATTGCTTTCCATGAGGCGGGTCATGCTACCACAAGTTGGCTTCTCGAATTCGCTCATCCATTGGTAAAAGTTACTATCGTTCCTCGCGGTAAGGCTCTCGGAGCTGCATGGTATCTGCCAAACGAACGTCAAATTACAACCAAAGAACAAATGTATCACGAGATGATAGCAACACTCGGTGGTCGTGCCGCTGAACAACTTATATTTGGGCACATCTCAACAGGCGCTCTCAGTGACCTCGAGAAAGTGACAAAACAAGCAACGGCTATGGTGGTGTATTATGGACTCGATGAAAAAATAGGTAACAGAAGTTACTATGATTCAACAGGTCAACAAGATTATGCTCTTACAAAACCATTCAGCGAAAAAACAGCGGAAATCATTGACGAGCAGGTAAGTGAACTTATCGAAAGTGCATATCAAGAAGCTCTCAGAATATTAGGAGAAAACATTGACGGACTGACACAACTCGCAAACAAACTCATAGATAAGGAAGTGGTGTTCGGTGACGACCTGGAACAAATCTTTGGCAAACGCCCTTGGGTGAAAGAGGAAATAGAATTTCCAAAAGAGAGTCAACACGATGCAGACACAGACTCAGATGAAAATGCGGACACAGACACTGATACTGACAAAAACAATTGTTAATTGTAAATTGTAATTTGTCATGAGTGTTTTCGGGTATAATAAAGATTGTACAAGCAAAGAACAGATCCTTACGAAGGTTCGTAGTGCCATCTTGGAGAAAGATGAAAAACATTTCACAACAATAAATCTTCAAGATGATACTTGGTTGCCTTTCGATGAAGAGGACGGCGTTGAGTTTACATTCGTTAAGCGATTCAAGGAAAATGGCGGCATCTTTATGTATTTCGAAGAGATGGAACATTTCAAAGAGGCAATGAATCAATTTGTTGAAGAGAATAATTGGTCGCCGCTGCTTACTACAAGTCCTTACATAAAAGAGATATTTGCAGACACCGACATTGAATTTTCCGATGACTTTAAGGACCTCGAGCGTAAGAATAAGGTTAGTATTATCGATTGTGAATGTATGATTGCGCAGACAGGTAGTATCATGGTTTCCGATGTCACTGCAGGTTCACGCGCTGCCTATGCTTTTGCCGATACTCTTATAGTGGTTGCTCATCCGTCGCAAATTGTGGCAAGGATGAAAGATGCTTTTGGGTATATGAAAGAGAAGTATAACGATAATCAACCAGCAAGTATGACTATGATTAGTAAATCAACGCGTAGCACTGATATAGAGAATACTTTGGTTGTCGGTGCCTATGGTTTTAAGCAGGTGGCACTCTTTCTCGTGGAAGAATAAATCAATAAGGATGTTGATGTATAATAAAAAAGGTTCCATTTGGAACCTTTTTTATTATACTGTTAAGATGTCTTTTACTTTCAACTCACAGAGTTCATCAATTTTCTTAACGTATTTATCAGTGAGTTCTTGGATTTTTTCTGTCACTAATTTGACTTCATCTTCCGAAACGCCTTCGTCTTTAAGTTTTTTGGCGTCATCGTTGGCGTTGCGACGGATGTTGCGTATTCCAACTTTTGTCTCTTCTGCCACTGTCTTAGAACGTTTTGCCAAGTCTTTACGACGTTCTTCTGTTAATGGAGGAACTTGTATACGTAGGAAATCACCTTCATTTTTTGGGTTGAAACCTAAGTTTGCTGCTAAGATGGCTTTCTCAATAGCTTGGATAGAACTTTTATCGAATGGTTGAACAATGATTTGACGAGGGTCTGGAGTGCCAATATTTGAAGTCTGTTCAATAGGAACTATGGTTCCGTAATATTCTACTTTAACACCTTGCAACATTGCAGGACTTGCCTTACCGGCTCTTATCTTCTGAAACTCATTCTCCATGTGTTTCATGGTGTTTTCCATGGTTTCAGTAGTTTCGTCTAAAATAAATTGGGATTCGTCTGTCATAATAAATTCTTTTTACAGCACAAAAATAAAAATTTTTCGTTTATATCGACATTATTTTGTTACTAAAGTGCCAATTTGTTCGCCATTGAGGACTTTTAACAAATTGCCCTTTGTGTTCATGTCGAATACATACATAGGCATATTGTTTTCTTTGCATAAGGTGAATGCAGTCAAGTCCATGACTTTAAGGTTTTTATTATATGCCTCATCGTAAGTTATGTGTTCGAATTTTGTTGCTGTTGGATCTTTTTCCGGGTCAGCGGTATAGATGCCATCGACGCGTGTTCCTTTTAAGATGATATCGGCTCTAACTTCAACAGCTCTCAATGCTGAGGCAGTATCTGTTGTAAAGAATGGATTACCAGAACCTCCACCGATGATAACAACGTTGCCTTCTTCTAAATATTTGATTGCCTTCGCACTACTCATTGAGTCTGCAATACGGTCGATGAAAACTCCTGACAATAATACTGTTTTTACTCCTTTTGATTGTAAGGTGGATTGTAATGCCATACTGTTAATTACAGTTGCCAACATTCCCATATAGTCTCCCTGGATTCTATCCATGCCTTTGCTGGCACCTTGTAATCCACGGAAGATGTTGCCTCCACCAATGACGATTGCTATTTGAGCTTGTTTTGATGCTTCTGCTATTTCTTCTGCATAGTCGTTAAGACGTTCTGGGTCGATGCCATATTGTTGGTTTCCCATTAAGGCTTCGCCGCTTAATTTTAAAAGTACTCTTCTATATTTCATAACTAATAAATTTAATATATTTTATTTAAAACCAATAACCTACGTTTAAAAAACCAAACAAACCAGAGTATTTGTTAGATCCCATTAAACTCACTTCTATGGGACCTGCCATTGTATTCATACCGAATGTTATGCCGCAACCAATAACAAAATTATTGTCATTGAACCACTGGTCATAATCTGTGGATATATAACCTCCGTTAATATTGGCGATGGCATACAAGTTTCTGTAGAAATTATATTGCCATGATATTTTTGCAAGTGTGATATGGTCGCCGTATAATTGCGTGAATCTCAATCCATCGAATGAGATGATGTTGTCGAAATAGTTCATGTGTGATTGTCCTCCAAGGAAGAACTGGTAACTTAATGGAGGTTCTTGTGCTAATAAAGAGGTACCTGCTGTGGCACCTAATTTTAAAGAGTGTTTTTTCCCAATCGCTATGGAACCATTTATATCAGCTTTCAGTATAAATGAATGCGACATACGACTGCCATCTTCCAATTTAATTACAGGCATGATATATTTACCATTAAGATTGAATTTCCATCCTCTCGATGCAAATGTCGGTGAGTTTTCGTTGTCAATATAATAGTTGAAATATGCGTGACTGATATAGTCATAATTGTCAGATTCAACGTTGTGTACAAGATTATCACGAAGGTGGACATAATTAGCGACCACCCCGATTCTAAATTGTCGTTTTAAGTTTGGCATAATTTCCATAAATAAATCTATCTTATTGTCTTGCACACTATATGAGTTGATGATAGTTCTATTCTGGTATTGATTCATGAATAAACTTATCACAGACAAATCAATTCCATATCTAAATTTTTGGGAGATGTTGGAATGGAAACGAAGCTTGAAATAAGGGTCTTCCGCAATATTGATATCGGCTGATATGGTGGAGCGTGTAGGAATTCTTATAATATTCTTTAACGTGGCATTTACCAAGATCCCGATGCCGTAATCTGTATCGTAATGTGCTGCTAAAGAAAAAGTCTCCTCTTCCTTTTCTTTGCAATGTATCACTAAGTTAATGCCTTTGGCAGCAGGTTCCATTTCATACCATATGTCTTTAAAATATCCTGTGGCATAGATTCTCATTATCGAAGTTTCAATGTCGTTAAATGCCATTTTTGTCGGATAATGAGTGCCAATAGATTTTTTGATGAAATTGACGCTTTCGGTTTTGACTCCTTTAACCTTTAATGCCGCGACAAATATAGAGTCGACAAGTTTGATTTCCGGACGATTAATAGTATAATCTTGTATGGTTTTTAAGGAGTCGGCAAGTTTCTTTAATTCAGGTAGATATTCAAGAGCAGTTTGTTCTCCTAAGGCGATGATGGTGTCGTAATAATTAAAGTCCATCATTCCATATTTAGAAAGGTTAGGCTTTATGTGGATGTCTACATCTTCTTGTGCTTTCATATTTGCATCAATGTCGGCCATCGCAATCATCTGGTCCATAATTTTTGCCAGAGAATTGAGGTCGTCTTTCTTACGTAAGTTGCGTTGAACATCGACACCTATTATAATATCTATACCTTTGTCCCGTAAATTGCTTACCGGAAAGTTGTTTCTCATTCCACCATCAATAAGTAATCGATTGTCCACTTCTACAGGTGCGAAATAGAAAGGTATTGACATAGATGCCCTAATGGAGCGTTGCAGATTACCTCTTGTCATTTCGTAAGCTTCGGCAGTTTCTATATCGGATGCAACACATAAAAAAGGAATCGACAATTCACTATAGTTGGTGATTTTATATGCAGGTGACGTAAGTCGTGCCAGAAGAAGATTGACCATTGCCCCGTCATAAATTGATGATTCCATCTCTATCTTTCTGTTGCGGAAAGGGAAAGTGGCAAGATAATGTCGGTCGAGTATCTTTTCGTCAATGGAAATATATTTGCGGGGAATGGCATCAGACATAATAGCATTCCAGTTTTGCTTTCTAACGAGATGTGTCATCATTTCTGGTGAATATCCAATAGCATAAAGTCCGCCAACAATACTGCCCATACTTGTTCCTGCAATATAATCAATGGGAAGTCCGGCTTCTTCTATAACTTTTAAAACACCAATATGAGCAAAACCTTTGGCGCCTCCGCCACTCAACACCAAACCAACTCTTGGACGTGTGATGGAATCGTTGGTTTGTGCTGCAATGTTTTGACAAAATAATAATGACAAAAGGATAATAATGCATGAACTAAGAGCATGGTGTGATGAACAACGTGTCTTTGCTGACCGCCGACCATCAACTGCTATTTTCTGTCTATTATCCATTGTATTGTCATTTTTCTAACCGTTTAACGTCTATTTTTATTACTACAAATTTATAATAAAATTGTTTTACTTTTGATTATTTATAGTTCTATATTTTCAACTTCTCTGTTTCAAATAATTCTTCACATAGTCAGCTACGCCTTCTTCCAACGATGTGAATTCTTTGTCATATCCTGAAGATTTCAATTTGCTCATATTTGCTTCGGTAAAGTATTGATACTTATCGCGTATATCTTCTGGTATGTCGATGAATTCTATATTGACATCTTTTCCCATTGATTTGAATGTATTCGCTGCTAAATCGTAGAAACTACGAGCCTTGCCTGTCCCGAGATTATATAAACCACTCTTCAGACTATGAGCGGTAAACTGTGAACTATGAGTTGGTGCGGACAATTCATGTTGACTTATCATCCAAATGATAACACTTGCAATATCTTTTACATAGATGAAATCTCGTAATTGTTGCCCGTCTTCAAAGTCGGGACGATGTGAACGGAACAATTTAACTTTTCCTGTTTCATTTATCTGATTGAAAGAATGGAAAATGACCGATGCCATACGTCCTTTGTGATATTCGTTAGGTCCGTAGACGTTGAAAAATTTGAGTCCTGCCCAGAATGGAGGATATTTTTCTTGTTTCAAAATCCATTTGTCGACTTCATTCTTAGATTTCCCGTATGGATTCAATGGCTGTAGTCTTTCAACAACTTCATGATTATCGTCATAACCCAATTCTCCGTTGCCGTAAGTTGCTGCAGAAGAAGCATATATCAAAGGTATCTGGTATTCGGTACATAAAGAAAACAGTGTCTGTGTATAGTTGACGTTGAGTTTTTGAAATACGTTCCAGTCAAATTCAGTAGTATCGGTACGAGCTCCGAGATGAACGACGAACTCTACATTCCCGTGGTTTACCTTAAACCATTCGAAAAAGATTTCTCTATCAACTAAGGAATTATATTTTAAATCGATGTAATTTTTTTCTTTTTCTTTTTTAGAAAAATCATCAACTAGAATCAAATCGTTGTATCCTTTTTTATTAAATTCGCCGGCAACTACACTGCCTATGAAACCTGCTGCTCCTGTTATGACTATCATAAATTATCAATTTTAGACTGAATTATATTGTACACCAGTGTATTGTGTTTTATTATACAAATAAAATACTTTTTTTACTGACCTATTTATACCAAGGATAGTGCAAAAATAATCATTTTTTGTTTGATACTATAAAGAATAATATTCTTTCTTATAATTGTATAAATATCAATTATTTATATTGTTTTTATAGTTGCTGTTGTATGGTCTATTTGTTAGTTGGTTATATCAAATTTGATGAAATAATAGTCTTAATTTGAAGAATGGAATGATAGATTGTATGTATGAAAAAATCTTTTGTTTTATTTAAAAAAAAGATTTACTTTGTGAAGTATTTCTAGCAACTCGAAATTTGTCAGACATAATAATTATTATTATAATTCAATAAAAGGTAAGTCATCCGGATATCTGTCAACAAATGGTTCTGCATGCGTATATCAGTCATTTGATGTGCCATACGAGTGTTCGCGATGGAGAGACTATTCGTTATTTATGCCTTATGGGCAATTGGTTGGCTATAATGATGATTTGATTTCATGTGTCGTAATGATCAGAGATGAGCATAATAAAGATTTGGCTAGAAAAGATATTCTAAATATTAAATATAGATAAAGATATTATATATATGTAAATAGGGAAATCTCTATAACAAATCTATAACAAAATAGAAATAACTATTTATTAACTTTTTTCTCTTTAATCAAATCATGGGCAGAACCGCATTATTCCCATGACTGAAGATTTATATTAATTTCCGTTATGCAGAGTTTAAAATTTAATTTCAAAAATCCAAACGTTTTTTAATGATGCCAACTTGCGTCAGATGCCTCAATAGAATCTAACGATTTCAATTTTCAATTCTGGTTTTAATATAGTTGCGCCATTTGTCTAATACTATCACCATATCTTTCGGAAGTTCAGAATCGAAATACATTTCTTTTCCCGTTGTTGGATGTACGAATCCTAAAATCTTGGCATGGAGGCAATGACGAGGTATCTCTCTGAAACAGTTCTCGATAAACTGACGATATTTTGAGAATGTAGTGCCTTTTATGATAGTGTCGCCGCCATAAAGATAATCGTTAAAAAGCGGATGTCCGATGTGTTGGAAATGTACGCGTATTTGGTGCGTACGTCCTGTCTCCAGACGGCATTCCGCTAAAGTGACGTAGTTGAATCTTTCCAAGACCTTATAATGTGTTACTGCAGACTTTCCTTGTGAACCATCAGGATAAACTGCCATGGCGACTCTGTCTTTGGTGCTACGTCCAATGTGACCTTCAATAACGCCTTCGTCTTCAGTGAAGTCGCCCCATACCAATGCTTGATAACGACGTGTTATGCTGTGTTCAAAAAATTGTTTCGCGAGTACTGTTTGTGCCGTTTCGTTCTTTGCGACAATCATCAAACCTGTAGTGTCTTTGTCGATACGATGTACAAGATATCCGAAACCATTTTCTACTTTCTGATTCGTATTCTTGAAATGAAAAGCTAAAGCATTCAACAAGGTGCCATCAAAATTGCCATGCCCCGGATGAACTACCAATCCCGCTTGTTTGTTTATGATGATGACGTCTTCATCCTCGTAAACTATTTCTAAAGGAATGTTTTCCGGAGTGATGACGACCTCGCGAGGAGGATATGAAAGAACTATAGAAACAACGTCGTTTGGTTTTATCTTATAATTCTGTTTTACTGGTTTGTCGTTGACAAGGATACTTCCGGCTTTTGCCGCATTCTGTATTCTGTTGCGAGATACATTTTCCATGCGATTCTGCAGAAACTTATCAATACGTACCAACGATTGTCCCGGATCTGCAACAATACGAAAATGTTCAAACAATTCTGTTGTCTCTTCCGATTCCTCGTCTTGATATTTCCCGATGAAATCTTGTTTCTTCTCTTCTTCTTTTATATCCTCAAAATGTTCTGCCATATTTATTTAGAAATCAAGAATTTTTCTGTATACGACTCGCCTTCTTCTGTTATGACTCTTATCATGTAAAGTCCGTTCGACAAATCACTTATGTCTAATTTCACATCATAGTGATAGCGTTTCATAATTCGACCTGTCATGTCAAATATGATAATCTCTTCACAAGAGTCTGCTGGCAATTCGCTTATGTTCACTTCATTTTGCGATGGAATAGGGTAGAGCCCTAATCTGTTTTTCTGAGCATCATTCTCTTCTTCAATAACATAATCTCCACCCAGCACAGGACGTATCATCAATGAACCTCGCATCTGAGTATTTAACCAACCATCGCCAGTTTCAAAGAAAGTGTATTGGCTATTGTCTGCTGAAGTGTCGAAACCTATATTGATACTTTCTCTTGAATGTTGCATAATACCAACGTAAATTGTTCCGTTAACTTTCAAAACTTTATCGAAAGGATAATAGGCAAATTTATAAATCTCTTCTTCATCCCATATTGGTCGTTGGTTTTTAAGACGATATGTCTCATTTCCTGGTCTGCCGTTATTATCGCTCCATACAACTATATCGAAGAAGTCGTAGTTGGCATCATTATGTGTTCTGTTGAAAAGAAGTTGTACGCCGCACAAAGTGTCGGGTGTTGATATTGTGAATTGTGTTGCAAAATATGAGTCGTCCGGAACTACGCCGTAACCTCTTTCTGGTGTTCCGTCATCGTAAGCATAATAATTGTTAAATACTTGGTATCCGACAAGTGTATCGCCTTTTGCTGAAGATGTATTCGTATCGACACTGATTATGTGTGTAATGAGATATGTTGTTGTGTCTGTCTTATCATCCATGTCGAAGAGGAAATTATTGAATTGTACGGGATATTCATGAATTCCATGATTTGCAAATGGTGATATAACCAAATCTCCGTTCAAATCATAGGTCCAACCTGAAGTCATATTCTCGATGTGACATGAATATTCTGTTTTCGCACCAACGGAATCTAAATTAGTGAAATACATTGTATAATTGGTCGACATCGCAACAGTGGGATTACTCTTATATTGACGGTAAGGCATTGATTGATAACGCTTCAAAAATGATGGCGACTTCTCTGAGAAAGTAATCATCGGATATGTAGTGTCGTCAAATGAACGATTTTTGTCGAAATAAACAAAGTCGATATTCCAATTGTCGACGTTGCTTCTGTCGTTAGGATACATTGTAGATGGCATACTTGCATAGTTATAGAAAAGTATTACCATATCGTTCTTAAAGTATTTTTCGTCTTTTACAGGAATCATCACTTGTTTGAAGTGCTGATTGTTATTTTTTATTAAGAAAGTGTCTAAACTCATTCCTTCACTGCTCCAGATATGGTTCCATACCATTTCTTGATAAAACACGGTGTCGCACGGAATCGCTACTTTTGTCAAGGAATCTTCCATTGTGTATAAAGACTGAGATAAGGTATACATATCAGGATTGCATGATGAATTCATGTCGTGGTATAAAATATCTCCTGCGAAGATTGTGTCGACTTGCATATAATCAAGCATTTCATACACGAAGACAGAATCGTATTCAATTCTGAAAGTGTCTAATGCGTATCCGAACATAAGTACCAGTGAGTCGTTTGTTTCCGGAGTTTCTCCTTTGCCTTGTGGTTGGTAATAGAAACTAAAGTATAATGAGTCGGATGGTGTTAAATCTCTGAGACTAATAGGATTTGAAATTAGAGAGTCTGCCACGAACGGATTGCTGCTTGCATATGAATACACCTTGCCTGTTTCGTCAAGGGCATCGAAAGTAGCTGCCATATAATTTGTGGGGAAAGCTGGAAATCCTGAGTTCACGAAGACGCTGCGGTTTTTCCATCTTGTCGCGTCAAGATTGTTGTCACCTGTAAAATCTTCAAAAAATGGAAGTGACAATTTATTATTCGCAACAGAACGACCTTGGTTTCGATTAGCAATATAGTCATTGTCATCGTCAATAGTCATAGTTTTATTGGAAAATCCGGTAAGATATTCTTGTGAGAATCCTTGTAAACCAATGAATATTAATGTTATAAATATTAATAATTTATTCTTCATAGTAATAATTGTAATTTGCTTGTATTCCGTTTCTAATTAATTCATTCAACGAGTCCATATCGATTGTGTCGTCGCGATAAATATATTCGAAGAATTCTCTTTCAAGGATGAGATTCTTGTCATATTCACGACTTATAGAATCGAATTTGAAAAGTCGATGTGTTATGATATAATCAAAACTATCAGTTACGTATTTAATTGTATCATCCGAAAGTTTTTTCTTTTTCATCACCGCTAAGATAGAATCTTTCTTGAATAGTTCTCTGCCATAAGAGTCGAAATCGAATTTGCTTTCCGAACGATACCATACATTTACTTTAGAACCCAGAGTGACGAGAGTCTTGACATCGTAGGCAGGTTCCATCCTATACACTCTGTATCTGTCGTTTTCATCGTTGTCCATATAAATTTCTTTACCAAGGTTAAGAGAAGCTTCCAGAATATTATTCTTTACATTTTCTTTTTTAACGGTCAATAAGTTAGGAAGATGTGTTTTCTTGTCGTCACGGCCATAACCTACGAGAAGTTTCACTGCGCTACCCTTAACAAGTTTTTCTCCAGGATTAATGGTGTCGTCTTCAAACATTTGTTCAACAACAGCATTCTTGGCAAAATGTTCTACAAACACCAATTCGTCAACCCTCAATCCATTGGCTTTGAGAGATACAAAAGCCTGACGTAATGATAAGTTACGGAGGTTTGGCATAACAACCATTTCTTTCGATTCAGAAATTTTTACGTAATACAAGTTACGACCTTTCTTGACTTTGGAATTTGGTAATGGGTCTTGTTGATATATTGATCCTTCGGGATACGATTTTGAATAGATACTATCTAACAAAATGAAATTAAAATCGTCGCTATATGCGTTTAGCACAGAGTCGCAGTTTAATCCAACAAAATCGGGCACTAATATTTCTTCACCATGACGAGTGTATGCTTTTAGTGAGAAGAATGCTATTTCTATTATTATGATTACTAATGCTATAGCAATTATAGAATGTACATAAAATGCCCTTTTGGTTAAAAAATTGAAGGCTTTCATTTATTTTTAAAATTTAATGTGTTTTAATAACGTGTTTTTGTTAATTTTGGTGCGACAAAGATAACGAATTTAATTTTTTTATTGAAATTTTATCTAAATAATATTATGAGAAAGATTGCAATTATTTGTGGAGGTTACTCCGGTGAGTATGAGATTTCTATCAAGAGTGCTCAAGTTGTTAAAAAACACTTAGATTCAACACTTTATGATTCATATGTTATTGTAATAAAAAAAGGCGAATGGTATTGTCTTAATGATAATGATACTCATATACCTGTCGACAAGAATGATTTCTCTATTACTATCAATGGAAAAAAAATCACCTTCGACGCTGTTTTTAATGCCGTACACGGAATACCAGGTGAAAATGGTGAGATTTTAGGATATTTTGAAATGCTAAATATTCCTTATACATCATCTAATTTCACGACTTGCGCCTTGACTTTTAATAAAGATTTGACAAAACATATTGCTGCCGCTCATGGCGCTACGGTTTCTCCTTCTCTCACTATCAACAAAGGAGAACCTATTGATAAAAAGGAAATTATTGAGGAGCTGGGTTTGCCATTATTTGTTAAACCAACTTGTAATGGATCTAGTGTAGGCGTAAGTAAAGTCAATACTGAAGAGGATTTTGATAAAGCTGTAGAAACTGCTTTCAATGCCGGCGACCAGATTATGTGCGAGAAGTTTGTTAAGGGTAGAGAACTTGCTTGTAGTGTTATTGAACATAAAGGTCGCATGATGGTTTTACCTCTCACAGAAATAGTTTCTAAAAATGAATTCTTCGACTATGAGGCAAAATATACCAGCGGTATGTCAGACGAAATTACGCCTGCCGAATTGGAAGAACTGGAAGAGATTGAAGTAAAAGCAACGTCGGCAATGCTTTATGAAAGTTTTGGTTGCAAAGGTTTCGCTCGTTTCGATTATATACTCAACGAAGAAGGTTTGTTCTTTATAGAAGTGAATATCGTGCCAGGAATGTCGGAGGCAAGCATTATGCCTAAGCAAGCCGCTGAAATGGGAATACCATTGAGTCGACTCTTCGGAATGACACTCGAAAATATTATTGATTAAGAAGAATTTTAAAAATAATAACTAAAAAACTGCTTTCTGTTTCCTTGTTGATATATGAATAGAATAATATCATTTATAAAACCTCTTGCTGGTCTGATAGCTGTTGGCGTGTTGATTTATTTCTTTCCGTCTATATTTGTCTATTTTGTTGTTGCTGTTGTACTTTCAATGCTCGGTCGTCCGTTGTGTGAATTAATTAAAAAATTTCACATAAAAAAGTTTGTTCTTGGAGATTCGGTGTCGGCGGTCTTGACAATGTTGGTGATGTTTATGATATTTTCACTGGTATTTCTATTAATCATCCCTCTGGTAAATAAAGAAATAATAATATTGTCAAATATTGATACCAATGCTATAGTGGCATATTTTGAGGTGCCGATGAGGAAAATCTACGATTTTCTCATTCAATACAATATCATCAGACCTGAAGAAAATCTGATGAAAATTATTGAGGCAAAGATTTATTCTATCGTTAGTTGGGATAATTTCAGTAGTGTTGTAGGTGGTATAGTTTCAAAGACAAGCAGCATTGTTGTTGGTGTATTTTCTATATTTTTTTTAACATTCTTTCTCCTTAAAGAACCGAAAATAGTTCATAATATCATTATGGCAGTTGTACCTGATGACAAAACAATACGTATGAATAATGTTCTTCACGATTCACGAGAGATGCTGACAAGATATATGTTTGGTTTAATTATGGAACTCTTGTCTATGATGATATTGATATTCTTAGGACTAACAATATTTGGTATAGAGAATGCCTTAATCATTGCTGTAATTGTAGGATTTATGAATATCATTCCTTATCTTGGACCTTTGATGGGAGGATTCATCGGTGTGATAATCGGGATAATATCCAATCTTGGCATTAATGCTTACGATATGATCTTACCCAATTCCCTGGAAATAATAGGTGTTTTTATAGCAGCTAATTCAATAGATAATTTTGTCTTGCAACCTGTGATTTACTCGAAAAGTGTTTTCGCACATCCGATAGAAATCTTCTTGGTGATTCTTATGGCAGGTAATATTGGAGGCGTTGTTGGAATGATTGTCGCTATACCTGTATATACCCTGATAAGAATAATAGCGAAACAATTTCTTGGAGAGTTTAAATTCGTGGAAATGTTGACAAAGAAAATGAACGGGTAAGGTGCGGTCTATGATTATAGACTGCATACCCTTTCCGCCATTATGTTAACCAGATTCTGCAATGGTCGTGATGCCATCATCTGCATGAGCGGGTTGAGTTGAGCATCAATCTCGAAGCAACATTCGGAACCTGATTCACTTTTTTTAATATAAATATTCAAGACGAATTGAAAAGGAGTCTTTCCAACTGGTGAGAGTTGTATCAATTCATTTGGTTTACGGTTGAACACGCGCAATGCTATACTTCCCATACCTTGTATCGTAAATGCGAGGTTGTCGGTATCGGCAGTTATGTTCACCACTTGTTCCGGCAAAATAGGCGGCATGTTGTTCATGTCGCCTATATATTCGAATAATTCTTTCTCGGAACGTGGATTTTTAGCCCAGTCACTTTTAAAAATCATAACTCTTTAGCCTTTAGTCATAATTACATTCTGGCGTCGCTCCAAGCTTGTGGGTCTTTTTTCCATTCCATCAAAGAAGCTAAGTCGTTTTCTCTGATGTAGTTTTCTTCAGCAGCTTTCTTAATCAAAGCATCGTAGTTCGTTAATGTGAACAATTCACATTTGTTTTTCTTGAAGTTCTCAGCAGCGATGTCCATTCCGTATGTGAAGATGGCAAGCATACCTTTGATTACTGCACCTTTCTCGCGTAAGGCTTCAACAGCATTTAAACTTGATTTACCTGTTGAAACCAAGTCTTCGATAATTACTACTGATTGACCACTATTGATGATGCCTTCAACTTGGTTGTTCATACCATGTGACTTTTTCTCGGAACGTACGTAAACGAAAGGTAAACCTAATTCTTGTGCTACCAATGCGCCTTGAGGAATGCCACCTGTGGCAACGCCAGCGATTACGTCAGGTGTGCCGAATTTGTCTAAGCACATATTCTTGAAACCCTCACGGATAAAAGTTCTTACTTGTGGGTATGATAAAGTCACGCGATTGTCGCAATAGATAGGACTCTTTAATCCTGATGCCCATGTAAAAGGATTTGCAGGATTCAATTTTATTGCTTTAATTTGCAAAAGAAAACTGGCAAGAGCCATTGATGTTTCTTGTTCGTTCATATATTTAACCTTTAAATTTTTCGCAAATGTATAGACTTTTTTGCAATAATAAAACCCTTGAGTGCATAAATTTTTTTGAACATTGCTTAGATGTTGAAATAGATGAGTCGTTGTATTCAAGCCAAGTGTTTGAAAATATATTAGATAAAATAAAAAACTGGCTCGAAAATGGCAAAGAAAATTTAATTGTCGACAACGTGGAAAATGACGTTTTGACTGCTGCTATAAAAAAAATATTCCGGTTCGCACCCGCCGCCGGTGGATTAGTAGTTGTCGACAATTCAATTGTCGCGATAGAAAGAAACGGAATCCCCGACTTGCCGAAAGGTCATATCGAAAAGGGTGAGTCGCCTGATGTTGCCGCAGTGAGAGAAGTCAAAGAAGAAACTGCAATATCAAACCTCTCGATAATAAGGCAACTTCCATCAACGCATCATTGTTATATGCTTAACGGTCAATGGACTTTAAAACATACTTCGTGGTACTTGATGAAAACTAACAACGATTTCAAACCGAAACCACAAACCGAAGAAGGCATAACAAAAGTTTACCTACTGAACAAAAATAATGTTAACGAATTTTTAGAAAAGACTTTTATCTCTTTAAGAATTACGTTGGAAGAGGAAATATTAAAAATAATTAACAATTGACAATTAACAATTATGGACTAAAGACTAAAGACAAATGACTAAAGTTTTTTTGAAGATAACATATAACTTGAACAAAGTCTGTTGTCTGTTGACTGTTGTCCGTTGACAATAAAAATTATGAAGAAAGCTGTATTTACCGGTTCATTCGACCCTATAACAAAAGGTCATGAAGATATAGTATTGAAAGCCATGCCTCTTTTCGATGAGGTGATTGTGGCTGTCGGAATTAATAACATGAAGAAGTGTGCATTCTCCTTGGAGCAACGACTTCAATGGATTAAAGATACTTTCGCCGATTATCCGAAAGTAACGGTCGCGCATTATGAAGGTCTCACCGTTGACTTTTGTAAAGAAAACGGAGTAAAATTCATAGTAAGAGGATTACGAGGAAATGCTGACCTAGAATATGAAACGATGATAGCGGAAGCTAACAAAAAGATAAATCCGGAAATAGAGACCGTTTTCTTCCTGACAGAGCCGTCGTTACGCTGCGTATCGTCGACAGTTGTCAGAGATCTTATAAAGCACAATTGCTCCGTCGAACAATTTGTGCCAGAAAATGTTTGTTTAAAATATGAGAACTTGAAAACTTGAGAAACTTGGAATTTTCAGGTTTTCAGGTTTTCAGATTCTCAGATTTAATAAAAATATAAATGATAATTCATCGTTATCGTCACATGAAAAGATACATTTTATTATTAGCGTTATTTTTTAGTCTTAATTTATTTTCACAAAATATTTCCATAAAAGGAGTTGTCAAGCAATCGGCGGTCAGTGGTCAGCAATCAGTGTCGTTAGTTCGTCTTTTAACTTATAACGACATGCTGACTTGCGAGCAGACCACCATTTATGAAACAAAAACTGATGAGAAAGGAAATTTCATCATCGAAGCAAATATCGATGATATTGTCATGGCACAAATTGCGATTGATTTGGAACGTGTTGATATTCTTCTGAAACCTAATTCCGATTATGAAATCGAGATAATAATTCCAGAACAAGATAGTAATGCCTCATATTTTGAACGTCAGAGTCCGACATTGATAATGATTGGAGAAAACGATGAAAATCTTTACTATCAATATTATATGTCGAATATGATTATAGATGAATTTGTCTTAAATAATTTTAATAAACTTTACAGAGGACGTCAACTTCATCTGCTAGATAGTTTAGATGTTAAAATAAATAAAGATTTAGGGACTATTAATTCTAACTTCGTTAAAGATAATATCTATTATCGTAAAGTAGCGGTTCAGATGATGGTAAATAATAATATAAATAAAGTTGTTGAAAATCATTTCAGCAAAAAGGATATACTTTATTCTAATCCGGCATATATGAATTTGTTTCAAGAGGTTTTTTCTAATTATCTCACGTTACGTCAATTCAATCCGTCAGATTTAAGAGACTTATTGTATTCAGATTATGACAGTTTCTTAAAATATATTAATGAAAAAGATGTCTTTTTGTCAGATTATCCTGATTTGGCAGAATTGGTTGTAGCATGGAATCTGAGGAGGATGTATTATGAGATGCCGGATGAAAAGGGAAGGATATTACATTATCTGAATTATATGTCAGAAAGTACAAGAAATGCCGAAAATAAAAAGATAATTGAAAATATCTTAAAACAAATTAAGAGACTTTCGTTTAATTCAGAGGCTCCACAATTTTCTTTAAAGGATAAGAATAACGACATCGTAAAACTATCTGATTTTAAGGATAATATGGTTCTTTTGCAATTCGTTAATCAAACATCGTCTATGACGAACTATCAATTTGATATGTTAAATGATTTATCGCAACAATGGCAAGACACCATCAATATCGTTACTATTGCTACTAAAGAATGTTTCGATGATTATAAGCAAACCTTTGAAAATAAAGGGTATAAATGGAAGTTGTTAAATCTTGATGACGATATATTACTTCTTGAGGATTATCAGATAAAAACCTTCCCCGATTATGTAATCATTGGCAGGAATGGTAAAGTTGGAATGTCGCCGGCTCCTTCGCCAGACCAATATCTCGAATATCATGTCAGAAGATTATATAGGTGACTTCAATAATTATTGATATCACCTAAATTATTATTATAGATAATAGCAAAAAATCGTTATTTTTGCACAACATTTGTTAAACGAATTTCATGATTCTTAAATCTGAGAATCTGAAAACTTGAAAATCTGAAAAATGTTTTAATCGTTGGGATTATATTCCACTAGCATGGCAATTTAGTAACTTAGTAACTTAAAAATAATATGGGATTTCTAGCTAAACTTTTCGGTAATAAGGCATCGCGTGACAATAAAGCTTTGCAACCGATTTTAGATAAGACATTAGAAGCTTACGAAAAGATTAAGAACTTAGACATTGACGCACTTCGACATAAGACTGTCGAATTTAAAGAATATATCAACAGTTACATCGCTGATATAGAAAATAGTATCAATGAGTTGAAACTGAAAGCCGAAAATGAAGACCTTGACCTCGAAAAGAAAAATGATATTTTCGAACAAGTCGATAAATTAGAAAAACAACTCCTAGATAAGATAGAAGAAGCTCTCAACAATATTATGCCTGAGGCTTTTGCTGTCTTGAAAGAAACCGCTAAACGTTTCAAGGAAAACGAAGTGCTTGAAGCAACAGCTACGGAGTTGGACCGTAATCTTGCAGCTAAGTTTGACCACATCAATGTAGAAGGCGATAAGGTTTATTACAACAACAGTTGGGTTGCCGGCGGTAACACTATCACTTGGGATATGGTTCCATATAATGTGCAGGTTATTGGTGGTGCTGTTTTGCATCAAGGTAAGATCGCTGAGATGGCAACAGGTGAAGGTAAGACTTTGGTGGCTACATTCCCTGTATATCTCAACGCATTGGCAGGTCGCGGCGTACACGTCGTCACCGTTAACGACTACCTCGCAAAACGTGACTCCGAATGGATGGGAACCATTTACGAATTTTTAGGTCTTACAGTAGATTGTATCGACAAGCACGAACCAAATTCACAAGCACGTCGTAACGCTTACCTCGCTGACATCACATACGGTACAAACAACGAATTTGGTTTCGACTATCTTCGTGACAACATGACAGGCAATCCGGAAGAACTCGTACAACGTAAACATCACTTTGCTATCGTCGACGAGGTTGACTCCGTCTTGATTGACGACGCTCGAACTCCTTTGATTATATCAGGACCAACACCACGCGGCGACCATCAAGAATTCGATGTGTTGAAAGCCGACGTCGTGAAACTCTATGAAGCACAGAAACGTCTCGTGACATTGTGTCTCGCCGAAGCCAAAAAAATATTGACAGACCCTAACGCAACATCTGAACAAAAACAACATGGAGCTGACCAACTTTTCCGTGCATATAGAGGTCTCCCTAAAAACAACGCTTTGATTAAATTCTTGAGCGAAGAAGGTATGAGAACCCTCTTGCAAAAAACAGAAGGTTTCTATCTCCAAGAGCAGCAGAAAAATATGCATATCATCGATGATGAACTTTATTTCGTTCTCGATGAGAAACTTCATAGTGTCGACCTTACTGAAAAAGGTATCGATGAACTCACTAAAGCATACAACGACCAGTCGTTCTTTATCTTGCCTGACGTTGGAAGTGAAATAGCAGAACTTGAACGCAGCGACTTCTCTAACGATGAAAAACTTATCAAGAAGGCAGAGTTGCTTCGTAACTATTCTGAAAAATCGGAACGTTTGCATACAGTACAACAATTACTTAAAGCATACACATTGTTCGAAAAAGATGTCGACTACGTCATCATGGACAATAAGATTAAGATTGTTGATGAGCAGACAGGTCGTATTATGGAAGGTCGTCGTTGGTCTGATGGTTTACATCAAGCTGTTGAAGCAAAAGAAAATGTTAAGATTGAAGCAGCAACACAGACTTACGCAACAATTACATTACAGAACTACTTCCGTATGTATCATAAGTTGGCAGGTATGACAGGTACTGCCGAGACAGAAGCTGGCGAGTTTTGGGATATATATAAATTGGACGTTGTCGTAATCCCTACTAACAAACCTATAGCACGTATTGACGCTGAAGATTTAATTTATAAGACAAAACGTGAGAAGTATAATGCTGTCATCGATAAGATTGAAGAGTTC
This sequence comes from Bacteroidales bacterium, assembly GCA_045606865.1. Classification (GTDB taxonomy): domain Bacteria; phylum Bacteroidota; class Bacteroidia; order Bacteroidales; family F082; genus Limimorpha. Next base: position 4,566 of record JAZUST010000067.1, on the reverse strand, counting down.
GTGGCAGAAGGGCGTCCTGTTCTCGTTGGTACAACATCGGTTGAGGTTTCAGAACTTCTTTCAAGAATGTTGACACGTAAAGGTATCAAACATAATGTTTTGAATGCTAAGTTACACGCAAAGGAAGCTCAAATCGTTAAAGATGCAGGTCTGGCAGGAACAGTAACAATAGCAACCAATATGGCTGGTCGTGGTACCGACATCAAGTTGGGACCTGGCGGCAAGGAAGCAGGTGGTCTCGCCATCATAGGTACAGAAAGTCACGAGTCACGTCGCGTCGACCGTCAGTTACGTGGTCGTTCTGGTCGTCAGGGCGACAACGGTAGCTCTCAGTTCTTCGTATCGTTAGAAGACGACCTCATGCGTATGTTCGGTTCAGAACGTATCGCTCCTATCATGGATAAATTAGGTCTTCAAGAAGGAGAAGTAATCCAACACTCGATGATTACGAAACAGATCGAGAAAGCACAGAAGAAAGTTGAAGAAAACCACTTTGGTACTCGTAAGCATCTCCTTGAATACGACGACGTGATGAACTCACAACGCGAGGCTATCTACGAAAAGAGACGTCACGCATTGTTCGGAGAACGTCTTTCAATTGACATTAATAATATGATGTATGACCTCGGCGAGTCGTTGATAGAGAAATTCCAGGAAGTTAACGACTACGATGGACTTAAGTTAGAAGTGCTATCTACAATGGGTATCGATGTTCCTTTCGATGAAGACGAATTCAAACGTGCAAAAATAGATATTCTTGCAGATAAGTTGTTCGACAGAGCATTGGATGTATATAACGAGAAAGCACGTATCATCGGAGAAAAGACACTTCCTGTTATTGAGAAAGTACATGAAAATACGCAGTTTGAGAATATCCTGATACCATTCACCGATGGCAAGAAGAGTATGAATGTAGTTGTCAATATCAAGAAAGCCATCGAGAACGGATCTAAGGAGATAAGTTTGGCAGTCGAGAAATTCATCACACTTGGTATCATCGACGAGTCATGGAAGGAACACCTCCGCGAGTTGGACGACCTTAAGCAATCTGTAAGAAACGCAACGTATGAACAAAAGGATCCTCTCTTGATTTATAAGTTTGAATCATTCAATTTGTTCAAACAAATGATACAAAAGATTAATACAGATGTCATCTCATTCTTGATGCGTGCCGACATCCCTATGCAAAACGGAGAACAGGTGAGAGAACAGAAAGCGAGAGCCATCGATAGAAGCAAGTTGAAAGAACAACGTAACGACTTGTTGTCGCAGGCACACAGCAACACGCAAGAACGTCAGGTGACACAGCCGATACATGTGGAGAAGAAAGTGGGACGTAACGACCCATGTCCATGTGGCAGTGGCAAGAAGTATAAGAATTGTCACGGAAAAGAAGAATAAGATCTTAGAAAGATAATCATAATAACAGACGCACCACTTCCAAAGTGATGCGTCTGTTATTATGAAGTCAGTGGTATAAAAAACTTTCGTCTTTGTGTAATTATTTGACCAGAGTTATCGCTTATTTTTTTCTTTACTAGCGAGTTCTTCGTCAAGATCCAATAAGAATTTCTTGGTTTTTTCTAATGTCATTAATATTGATGCTTTACGTTCAAGTTGGTCGAAGTCTTTTTTGAGAGCATCTTTTGCACCTTGTAAGGTGTAACCTTGAACTTTGACGAGTTGATAAATCATACGGAGATAACGGACGTCGCGTTGAGTGAACATACGATTACCTTTGTTGCTTTTACGAGGTCTTAAAACAGAAAACTCACTCTCCCAATAACGTATCAAAGAGGTGTTTACGTTGAACATCTCGGCAACTTCGCCAATGCGGTAATATAATTTCTCGTCGCTCATAATCAATCCATAGTTTGTGAAGGTTGTTGCGATAACTCAAGAATCTTGTCGTATTCTTCTGGTGTTATATCGTTGTAGAAGAAATTAATAGGGTTGACAGTTTTGTTATTCTTAATAACTTCGTAATGAAGGTGAGGAGCTGTTGACTTACCGGTATTGCCCATAAGTCCGATTTCCTGACCTCTCTTAACCTTCTGACCTTTCTTGACTTTGAATGAATGTAGGTGAGCATAACGTGTCATGTAACCATAACCATGGTCGATGAGAATATTGTTGCCATAACCGCTCTTGTTCTTCTCTACTCTTATCACGACGCCATCGCCGGTGGCATAAATACCTAAACCTGTAGGACCGCTGAAATCTATACCGCCGTGAAACTTGGTTACCTTGTAGAATGGGTCGGTGCGTTGTCCATAATATGATGATATTCTGTAAATATCAGTTTTCTTTACCGGCATAATAGCAGGAATGCAACTTAGCATCTCCGACTTGTTTTTTGCCATCTCGTATATCTCGTCAAACGATTTAGACTGAACATAGAGTTGACTGGTAAGAATATCAATACGTTTCGCAGTACTTATAACTAAGTCAGAATTAACATGTCCGTCTAATGCTAAGTAACGATTTGAACCGCCGTAACCTGCTTTTCTTACTGAGGATGGAATTGGTTCGGCTTCAAAAATCATTCGGTAAATGTTATCATCTCTATCTTCTAATTCTGTTAATACTACATCAAGATTGTCTAATTTATCGTTCATAATGTCGTATTGCAACTTAAGATATTCTATCTCGCGTGCCTGCATTCTCTCTGTAGGAGAACTGAAGAAATACTGAATTAGTATTACAAAGATAAAAGCAAATGTGGCTGTAGATAATAAATACAATGTTACGTTCCAAAACTTTTTTTTACCTGAAATTTTAAATTCTTCAAATTCAAGAGTCTGGGTGTTGTATATATATTTTTTCTTTGCCATCGCTCAATATTGGTAAATAATTGAAAAATATTCCTTACAATGTGCAAAAATAATATTTTTTTGAAGTAAATTTGCAAAAAATATTTATGAATTAAAAAATCAATAATTATTATATATGAAAGCAAGTGAAATTCGTAGCAGTTTCTTAAAATTTTTTGAATCTAAACAACATCTTGTAGTAGCATCAGCTCCTATCGTAGTTAAAAACGATCCTACATTGATGTTTACCAATGCAGGTATGAATCAGTTTAAAGACATTTTCCTTGGCAACGCACAACCTAAATCGGTGAGAGTTGCCGACATCCAAAAATGTCTTCGCGTATCTGGTAAGCATAACGACCTCGAAGAAGTAGGTCGCGACACATATCACCATACTATGTTCGAAATGATGGGTAACTGGTCTTTCGGTGATTATTTCAAGAAAGAAGCCATAGCTTGGGCATGGGAGTTCCTTACAGATGTCTTGAAGATAGATAAAAATAAATTATATGTAACAGTATTTGGCGGCGATGCTAAAGATAACCTCGAACCAGATAACGAAGCCTTTGAATTCTGGAAAGAACATATCGATGAGTCCCGTATCATCTACGGAAGCAAGAAAGACAACTTCTGGGAAATGGGCGACCAAGGTCCATGCGGCCCCTGTTCTGAAATACATATCGATATCCGTGATGAAGAACAACGTAAACTCGTCGATGGTAAAGAACTCGTCAACAAAGACAATCCTGAAGTCATTGAAATATGGAATCTCGTTTTTATGCAGTTCAACAGAATGGCTAATGGCAGTCTCGTGAACCTCGCAGCAAAACATATCGACACCGGTATGGGATTCGAACGCCTCGTACGTGTCATCCAAAACAAGAAGTCAAATTACGACACAGACGTATTTACTCCTTTAATCAATAAGGTAGCTGAACTCTCTGGTAAAGAATATGGAAAAGAAGAAATGGTTGATATCGCTATGCGTGTTATATCCGACCACCTTCGCGCCGTTAGTTTCGCTGTCGCTGATGGTCAACTTCCTTCAAACAATGGTGCCGGTTATGTAATCCGCCGCGTCTTACGTCGCGCTGTACGTTACGGCTACACATTCTTAGGCTTCACAGAGCCTTTCGTTTACAGAATCTTACCTGTCTTGGTACAAGAGATGGGCGAACAATATCCAGAATTGAAATCGCAACAAGAATTGGTTTCTAAGGTCATCAAAGAAGAAGAAGCCTCATTCTTGAGAACTTTGTCGCAAGGCATCAGACGTTTCGAGTCTTATATTGAACAAAATCCTGAAGCTAAAGTCATCGACGGTGCTTTCGCATTCGAACTCTTCGACACTTACGGTTTCCCTGTCGATTTGACAAACCTCATGGCAGAAGAGAAGAATCTTACTGTCGATATGGAAGGTTTTAAAAAGAATCTTGAAGAACAGAAAAACCGTTCCCGTAAGGCCGCTGAGAAATCGTCAGGCGACTGGGTCGTTGTTGTTGAAGATGACAAAGCAACAGAGTTTAAAGGTTATAACGAACTGACGACTACATCGAAGATTATGCGTTATAGAGAAGTCGTCGCTAAGAACAAGAAACATTATGAAATCGTCCTCGACGCTACTCCTTTCTATGCTGAGATGGGAGGTCAGGTTGGCGACATCGGTACTTTGACATCAGAAGATGAAGTGTTAAAAGTTCTTAACACTGTTAAGGAAAACGATTTGATTATTCATATCACAGATAAGATTCCA